>DATJAP010000024.1:0-174946 GCA_035516155.1 Nitrospirota bacterium | reverse complement strand
CCCTCTTTCTCATCTCTGCAAAAACTCGCGCCACCCTGTTTCCCGCAAATTCAAGCAGTTGCATTTTGGCACGCGATCTGCAATACAGGGGGCAAGACTGAACGAAAAGGAGGACAACAAAATGAATACCACCCTTTCAAGGAAAACAGCATACATCGGTGCAGGCGCAGGAATGGTGCTCTTCGCAATCTTCGGTCTTCTCCCCGGCAGCCTCCTGGGCGGCGCCGCGGGAATCAAACTGGCCGGGATGGTCTTCGGGCTTCCACTGGATCCGGGGATCATATCACGCGCGATCGTGCTCGCGTCCATGCTGGTGGGTGTCATGGTATCCGGCATCGCGATGATAACAGCCACGGCCACCGCGGGCTGGCTCGTCGGCAGGTTGCTTGAGGGCGGGCATGCATCGGAAAAGACAGCGATTGCCGGCGGCAAATAACGACAGGCTGAAAAAACAACCATACAAAAATTCAAAGACAAGGAGAACGAACCATGAAGAACGAATCGGTAAAAACAGGGATGAAGATAGGTGCAACCGGTGTCGGGTTAGTGCTCCTGATGTTTGGGATGAAGCCATTGATCCAGTCCGTCGCTCTCATTTTTTTGGCGTTCAATGCATTCTATATCTTGCAGGACATCCGGCCTTCACGCAAATAGGATGAGATTGCCATATTTCTTAATGTTTTTTTGTCCGCAAGCAATGCCCCGGTAGGTTCCGGGCCGTCGCCCCGGAATTACAGGAAGGGATAAACGCCCGGCACCTTCGGCTCAGGCCAATTGCGGACGAATATACCCCTCAAGCATCAGGTCCTGCCCTATCATCCGCAGAGAGACATGGTTGAGCTTTATGGATTGCTTCAATTTTACCGGCGACCTGCCACCGATCGAGCAGAGGGAATCGGCGCCGGTCATGAGCACGGGCGCGATAAACATCACTACCTTGTCGACGAGGCCCGCTTTCAGTGCCGAAGCATTGACCTCCGCCCCGCCTTCGATCAAAACAGACATGATGCCGTAGGTTCCGAGCATTTTCAGAAGTTGTTTCAGGTCCACCTTCCCGTTCTTTTCCCTGGCCAGCACTATTTCACTGCCGGCATCCAGAAGCCGGATGAGTTTGCCCTTGGATGCACTCGGAATTGTGGCAATGTAGGTTTTCGCCCGCGATTTCTGAGTAATGACTTTTGCGGAAGGCGGGGTCCTCAGTTTCGAATCGACGATGATGCGGATAGGATCCCGCCCTCTGGCAATCCGCGTGGTCAGAGAAGGATCATCATTCAAGACGGTATTAACGCCGACCAGGATTGCATCATGAAAATCCCTCAGGCGGTGGGCTTCCTTTCGTGCTTCCTCGCCCGTAATCCACTGGGACTCACCCGCCGCTGTCGCGATTTTACCGTCGAGCGTCTGGGCAATCTTGAGCGTGACGAAAGGCATGCCGGAGGTAATGTGCTTGATGAAGGCCTCGTTTAGTTTCTTCGCCTCCGCTTCCAGAACGCCGGCAACAACTTCGACGCCGGCCTTCCGCAGGGCCCTGATGCCGTTGCCGGAAACTTGGGGGTTTGGATCAATCGCTGCCACAACAACCCGTTTAATTCCGCTGGAAACGACGAGCGGCGTACAGGGGGGCGTCCGCTTGTTCGTGTGCGAACAGGGTTCGAGCGTCACATAGAGTGTCGCGCCTTTGGCTGTCCTGCCGGCCTTCCGGAGCGCGATTGCTTCTGCATGGTGCTCTCCCGCTTTTTTGTGATAGCCCGTTGCAAGGATCTTGCCGTTTTTCACGACCACGGCGCCGACCATGGGGTTCGGGCTCGTCCGGCCCCTGGCCTTCTCGGCGAGGCGGAGCGCCAGACGCATGTATCGTTTATCCCTCTCTTTGATGTTATCCTGTTTCACCATCTGCGTTCTTTTACCTCAATCGAATGCTCCTTCATCCATTGCATAGCATCGTTGAGGATAACTTTCTGGATCGCGAAATCGAGAGTGAATTTCTCCATCGACTTCTGCGATGCCTCGAGCCTGCAATCGTCCCGTCTGGGAAAAACTCCTGCTGCGGCAATGGCAGTTTTCTTGCTCCCGTCAAGGGAAGGATCGTTGCCGAGAAGGGATGCCATGTCTTTTGGCGTTGTTTTGAGCAGGAATTCATGGATAAAGGACGGAGTTGTTTTCTTCATCGTCGCCACGTGTGCTAATAATATAGCATATGTGTGAACCTTTGCCTAGTAAATCAGAATTCCCGCTTACATCCCCATGGTTGAAACCGGGGGGGCTTTTCAGGGAGGCATGATCGTTGACGCTATCGGCATTAATAGCCAGATTGTCACAGGCGAAACGCATACAAAAACAAATCTGCTTGGCGGTTCTCCCGCAACTCCTCTCCCTGGTGCCTCTATGGAATCGATGCGGTCGGCTGGTCGACATCGAACATGTCGTATAAATCCGTCTCCATTCCACAGATCGTTGATCTGCGCATCAGGGACGATTCTGCCACAATCGATATGTTGCCTCTGTGGTAGTAGTATTCAGAGGCTTTCGATAAGCTCGGGAAACCTCTTTTTTCGCTCTCTGTCGTGCCCGGACGAGTGCACAATACGCAGATCAGTGTACATGCTCTGCGCTGCTGGGGAGGCCCGCTATTGCTCGGAGGGAGGAAGTATGATAAAGAGAGTTGTAATCGCGTTGGGAATAGGACTTCTTATCGGGAGCGCAATGGGCAGTTGGGCCGCGATCAGCCAGCCGCATATGATAACAGCGCTGGAGGCCTTGAAAAAAACCAAGGTGGAGTTGTAGGTCGCCGAACCAATAAGGGAGGACATCGGGCGAAATCGCTCGAGCCCGTAAATAAAGCCCTTGAGCAGACGACGATGGTATAGAAAATTACCGCTCGATGATCACCTCCCACCATACGTCAATGCGGACACAGGAGGGCATGTCCCGGTTACTTCTGCTGCAAATCATTCAATTCCTGTTTGAGCTCTCTGACCTCCTTGGCAGTCTTGTTAACCTGTATAAAATTGAACCACTGCTCGTCTTCAGCCGGATAGTTCACATTGCTTCCATACACTATCCAAGAGTCGTCGTAGTCGGAAACGTTTTCATAACCGAGCACGCGGAGAACAAGATAGGTATATGACGCACGCGTTCCTGTTTGGCAATAAGCGATGACCCTCTCATTCTTTGAGATGTCCTTATACAAGGCATTTAACTCGGAGAGCGGCAACATCTTATAGTCTTTCCCATCATAATTCTTCTGCACCTTGATGTTCACCGCGCCAGGAATATGCCCCCCCCCGCAGAGCCCGGATATCCGAACCATGGTATTCAGCATCAGTTCTCGCGTCGATAAGAACAGCTTTTGTCTGCCTCTTTGCTACTCGCAGCACTTCTTCGGACGTGGCCAGGCGCGAGGCGACCACATGCGCCTTAAATTGCGTTTTGGGAAGGGATGACTCCTCGACTATCAATTTTCCTCCAGACGCTTCCCACTGTTCTATTCCGCCGTCATAATAGTGGACAGTACAGGATAACTGAGGACTGTTGCACCCCAGAAATTCCAGAATCCAAAACGCAACGGCGTTATCGTATACGTCCTCAGCGTCGCCGTAAACAATGATGTGTTTGTCGTCGCCGATGCCGGCATCGCCCAGCGACTTCTCTATGGCAGGAATAATTGTATAGGCCCGATGCGTCGGATCGCGCAAGACATTGGCCGCCACGTTGCCCAGATTTATAGAGCCCGGGATGTGGCCACCTCTGTATTCCTCTCCTGATCGTACATCCAGCATTACCCATCCCGGCTTATCGAGCTTATCACTTACGAACCGGCTGTCAACGACCAGGCCCGATGCCTCTCCCGATACCGCATTTCCCGTGTAAACAAGAAGAACCAGCGTGAGTGTAAAAAAAATTTTCTGAGCATGGCTTTGCCTCCTTCTCATCATATGTGTCGTATTATAACGCGGGGCTGACGCTCCCCCGCAAAGAAGATAATCGACATATTGTCAAGGCTCGTGCCACAATCATATTGAGATGAAATCCTCCGTTTCCAGCAGATACGGCTGCCGCATCGTTCAGGAGTATCATCTTTTGATTTTATCAAACAGCATCCTGTATTTCATCCAGAATCCATCAGCCTGCAATTGCAACGAGTCGAGACCAGTAACTCTTGTGAGTCAAAACATAATATTCTATTGTTTCCGTCACACAGAAGGCGCATCCGTACGCAGCCAGGTATCTAATACGCGCTCAATATCCCTCTTGAATTGATCGAGGTCTGGTGCCTTGTGCATAAAACTATCTGCCCCCGCCTGGAGGGCGGCCTGTTTGTCTGATGCCAGATCGGAGTGTGTGACGATGACCACCGGAATGCCGCTCAAGCTCTGGTCGTCGCGGATCTTGCGCAAGACCTCGATACCGTCCATCCCGGACATTTTCAGATCGAGCAGGATCAGGTTTGGCGGCGTTGTTCCTCCCCGGATAAGCGCGAGGCCGGCTTCTCCGCTCAAAGCGACTTCTGTCACGAGATCCCGCCCCGTCTTTGATAGTGCGAACTTCATGAGAAGGACGTCGTCTTCGTTGTCATCGATGATGAGGATTGTTGGTTGCACCAGGATCTCCCATAAATGAGGACTGCCAAACGGCGCCTGCTCACGGGTGACGAAGATGTCGGCACCGTGCTCTCCTAAAGTTCATTTGTACTTCATCACTCAGTCCCTGTTCTCTGTCCCAGCGTGAAATAAATCGTCGCCCCGTTTCCGACTTCTCCCGCCGCCCAGACTCTCCCTTCATGGCGGCGAATAATCCGTTCGACGATGGCGAGGCCGATTCCCGTTCCCTCGAACTCTTTTTCGGAATGGAGCCGCTGGAAGGGTCGAAACATCTTTTCGGCATAGGCTTGATCGAACCCGGCGCCGTTGTCTTTGACGAAGTAAACGGTCTGCGCGTCTTTTTCGACGGCGCCGAACTCAATGTGCGCATTCTCGGTCTTCGAAGTAAATTTCCAGGCGTTGTCAAACAGGTTTGTAAGCGCTATCTTCATCAGGTTGGGATCAATCACAGCGAGCAGTCCCTCAGCAATAACCGTCTCAACGTCTCTCGGGGGAGCGGCTGCGCGGATGCTGTTTATAACAGCGGAAGCCAGGCTGCTCAGATCATAATCGATCCGCTCGATATCCTGGCGCGATATGCGCGACAGCCGCAGGAGATCGTCGATAAGGTGCGTCATCCGGTCCGAGCCGCTTTTAATACGGGCAAGATAGTCCCTGCCCTGAGCATCGAGCTTGTCCGCATAATCTTCATATATAATTTTGGAGAATCCCGATACGGTTCGAAGGGGCGCTCTCAAGTCATGCGAGACGGAATAGTTGAAGGCATCGAGCTCCCTGTTCACGGATTCAAGCTCCAGGTTCCTAGCCGCCATGTTTTCGCTCAATTTCATGATGTCCGCTTCGGCCTTCTTTCGTTCGGTGATGTCGAAAAACACCACGGCGATGCGGTTGGGTTCGGGCCGGTAGACGCTGACTTCAAAGCCCCGTCCCAGGGGCCCGAACCACTCCTCAAAGTGCGCCGGCTCCCCGGTGAGGGCCACCTTTCCGTATCGTTCGAACCAGACGCGCTCAGCCGTTGGAAACAACTCGAGCGTGGTCCGGCCGACAATGTCCGCGGCCTTCAGGCCCGTATGGCGCTCGAACGCCGGGTTGACCTCCAAAATGCGGAGCCCCACGGCTTTCCCCGTGTCATCCAGGACGATCTCGTTGATCGAGCAACCCTCGCTCATCGTCTCAAAAAGGTTCCGGTAGCGAGCCTGGCTCGCCCTCAACGCCTCGTCGGTGCGGAACTTCGCCAGCGCCACAGCAAGATAGTCTGCCAGCCGCTCCCACAAGGTTATCGTAGCGAGGGTAAACCGTCCCTTTCGTTTATCGTTCAACTGGAGGAGGCCCAATCGTTCTTCTCCGAGCGTCAGGCCGATCAAGGCAACCGACTCGTATCCCTCGCCGTTGCACCGGTTGCGTGTTCGTGCCTGCCAATCCGCTTCTGCAGAGGCTGCAAGCAGCTCTGACGTGCTGTTGGTCCAGAAGCTGCCTCTCTTCGTGAAAAAGGGTTTCGACGGATCGAACCTTCCGCAGATCACGTTGCCGCACATGCAGGCCAGGACGGGATTCCCGGCGCTGTCGAGGATGGGATTCCCCTCCCTGTCACAGGAGCACAGCCTGCTCTCGAGTTGAACGAACTCGTCCGAAAAACCTCGTGTCTCGAAATAGGGGTAATCGTCCTTTTCGTGAACCCTGATGCCCACGGCATCGCAGCCTGACCTCTGCTGGAAAAATTCCGTTGCTGCCCGGACCAGATCCGATGTTCCCCGGCACTCGTTCATGAGACGCAGGAATGCTACCATTGTTTCCCGCTCCTCCTGCGCCCGCTTCCGTTCGGTGATGTCATGGGAAATCTTGGATGCACCGATAATTCTGCCGCTTGTGTCCTTGACGGCTGAAAATTTCACGGAAACAGGAACAATCGTTCCGTCTTTCCGCAAGCGCTCGGCTTCGATGCTCTCGATATTTTCTCCCCGTTTGATCCTTGCGAGAATTGCGGGAACCTCGTCAGCATGCCCTGGCGGCACCAGGAGAGAAATAGGCTTGCCGATTACTTCCTCCGCCTTGTACCCGAAGATAATCTCCGCTCCGACATTCCACGTGTGGATAATCCCGTTCAGGTCATTGCCGATGATTGCATCTTCGGCGTTCTCAACGATAGCCGCCAGAAGGCCCTGGGCCTCTTCCGCCTTCTTGCGCTCGGTGATATCGAAGGTGAAGTTCAGGACCTGGTAGACCTGGCCATCCTTCAGCATGGGAACGAAGGTGATAATGAGGTCATACCGGCCTGTCGGCAAGTTAAGTGCACACTCGACGGTTTGCGTCTCGCCGGTTTCATACGCCCGCATCAGCGAGGGCCAGAAGGCATTCAGCGTCTCTTCGTCGTACATCTCGTCGATGCGGCGGCCGACAAGGGCTTCGAGAGGGATTTCCATGCGTTTGAGGCCAGCAGCATTAACAAACTTGTACCTGCGTTCAGCATCGTAGATTCCCAGGGCGACCGGCATATTGTCAACGGCCAGGCGGAAAAGCTCCTCACTGTTCTGGAGTGCCTCCTCCATCCGCTTGCGCTCGGTGATGTCACGGCTGAAAAAAGCGACAGCGATGATTTCCCCCGTCTCGTCGCGCACGGGATACGCAGTATGGTCGAAGATTATTCCCTTGCGCTCATCCTCGAAGTGGACCGGGCTGCCCGAACGAACAACGTCTTCAACCACTTTTTTACGCGATGCCGCCAGTTCGCTGGAGATAAAATCCGTCCATTTTTTCCCGACAATGTCATCTACACTCATGCCAAACCGCCGGGCTGCTGTAGCGTTGGCAGCAAGGATATCGTCCTGGAGACTGAACAGCCAAATGGACTCGTCTGCGGCATTGATAAGCGCGCTGGCCATCAGTTCATTTTTTCGCAGCGCCTCTTCGGCCCGCTTGCGCTTCGTGATGTCATACGCATAAAGTCGAGCGACATTGAATTGCGGGACGAGTTGAATGCTCTCGCTGAAGACCCTGTCCTTGACGGTGACCTCACGGGAGACGGAGGATTCACTGCTTTTTGCGAGGTCGTTTAAGATGACCTTCAGTTCCTTTGGAAGGAATGCCGTTGCCTCTCCCTTGTCCATGCCCAGACTTTCCAGAATCTTTTCTGTGCCTGGATTGACATAGATGACGCTGCCAGACGTATCCACCTCGATGACCGGGTTCGGATTGAGTTGGGGGAACGAGGCAAGGTGCCGTGTGCGGTCCTCAGCTCGTTTCAGCTCGGTGACATTACTATACGTGATGACGACTCCCTCGATGCGGTTCTCGGCGGTGCGGTACGGGAGCGCGGCGCGGACATACGAGGCGTCACCTAGCTCAAGCTCCCGCCTTCTGGGCACAAGACTTTCAAGGACGGCCTCTGCGTCGGAGATGAGGTCGGGGCCAAGGTTTTCCCGGAACATGTCACTGATGGGGCGGCCGAGGTCGGAGGGAATGAGCTTGATGAGCTTGAGCATGGCGGGAGTGAACCGCTTTACGCGGAACTGAGTGTCTAGAAAAATCGTGGGGATGTTGGTGCTCGAGAGAAAGTTGTTCAGGTCGTTGTTCGTTGCATCCTGCTCCTCGATCTTTTCCTGGAGCTGAGCGTTGACGGTAATCAGCTCTTCGTTCAGCGACTGGAGTTCTTCCCTGCTGGTTTCCAGTTCCTCGTTCGCGGCTTGCAACTCCTCATTCGAGGACTGGAGCTCTTCGTTCAGCGACTTTAACTGCTCGATGTGGCTCTGAATATCCGCGCGCGTGGCCAACAGCTCGCTTTCGAGCTGATGGATCGCAGTCTCTTCGATGGCGGTGGCATCAATTTGCTCGGTAGCATCCTGCGGTGAGCGAGCGCCCTTCTCCTGAAAAACCACGATATGCAGGTTCTCCGCGATTTTTGTGATCCGCAGAGAAACCTGTCGTTTCCGGTTATCGTCTCCGGCCATGCTGGTGCGAATGACCACCGGCTTTTCTTCGCGGCCCGACTGGTAGACCGCCCCGCGGATCCTGTTTCTGAGGTCCTGGGGCAAAAGCTCCAGAAGGTTCTGCGTCGGCACGCCACGGGGCTGGCTGAGATAACGATTCGTGGGGCCGTTATGATAGATGATCTCGTAATTCTGGTCTATGGCCAGGGCAGCTGGTGCATATTCTTGAAGCAATTTTTCCTGGATGATTTCCGTGTAAGACTGTTTCCGCCCTGACAGCTGCGCCTGTCTTGCAGGTGCTCCTGCCGGACGCTCGACCGCATGAGGGGCAGACAGGGGCAGTCTCGATGCAGGCTTCGCATCCAGTTTCCGGTAGACGCGGCACTGCTTGTGGCCAATCGATTGAAAGAGCCTGCTCTTCCTGCCCACGGTTTCAGCGTTCCCGAGGAAGAGGAACCCGCCCTCTTTGAGCGCGTAATGAAAAAGGGAGATGCTTTTCTCCTGGGCCTCGGGCTCCAGGTAGATCAGGAAGTTACGGCAGATAATGAGGTCGAGCTTGGAGAACGGGGGGTCGGTCATCAGGTCCTGCTTGGCGAAGACCACGCATTCCCTGACGCTTTTATTGACGACGAGAGACATGCCTGCATCGACCGGCGTAAAATACTTCTGGATATACTCCCGCGGCACATCCGCGACGATGCTTGCGGGATACTTCCCCTCGCGGGCCCGTTCCAGTGCCCTTTCGTTCAGATCCGTCGCGAAGACCTGGATGTCCCGCTTTTTCCCGGCGAGTTCGAGCTCGTGAAGGAGCATGGTGGCGATGGAGTAGGCCTCTTCGCCCGTAGCACTGGCAGGCGTCCAGACTCGTATGGGAAGGTCAGTGTTACCAGCCGCGATATTCCTGACCACCTCACGGTTCAAGGCCTTCCATGCCACGCGGTCCCGGAAGAACGAGGTGACGCCGATCATGAAATCGGACGCAAGACGTGCGGCCTCGTCATCATTGGTCGAGAGCAGGTCCAGGTACTCTTTGGCCCCCGAGCAACCTTGAAGGTACATGCGTCTACTGATTCTTCGGCCAACCACACTTTTTTTGTAATAGTTGAAGCGCAAATCGCTCTTCTCCTGGAGGAGCCTGAAGAAATCGTCAAACTCTTCGGGTGTTATGGGGTACTCACGGTTCACGGCGGCTTCGCCGAGCCCCTGGAACTTGAGGATTTCAGCGGCAATGTCTTCGGGTGAGAGCACGGCGTCTGCCTGGCCCGTTGCCATGGCCGCGAGCGGCATGCTGTCAAATTCCGCTGTTTGGGGGTCCTGGACGAACACGGTTCCGCTTGCGGCCCGGACGGCATTGCAACCCCTGGCCCCGTCGGTCCCCGCGCCGGAGAAGATCACGGCAATAGACCGCGCGCCCGCATCCTTCGCGAGCGAGGAAAAAAATTCATCTATGGAAAGATGAATGAGACCTTCGGGATGTACGGTTGTCTGAAAAAGGCCGTTTCGCAGGCGGACCTCCCTGCCTGGAGGAGCGAGGTAAAGTCGTCCAGGCAGGATCTTCAGGCCGTCGGAAATTTGCTGGATCACCAGAGATGGACGCCGAACGCTCAAGAGTTCCTGCAGGAGGCTTTTGTGTTTCGGGGAAAGGTGCTGGATGAAAACGAGGGCAAAGCCGAAATCCTGAGGGAGGACAGCGAGAAAGCGATGGAGGGCGTTGAGACCACCGGCCGATGCGCCGATGCCCACGATGGGGAAGGAAGGGCCCAACTTCATTTTGGCGCCGGTCTTATCCGATTTCATATGAACTTCCCCCCCTGAGAGAGCCACTTGCAATGAGAGGTTTTGCAATAATTGAGGGTTCCCCAAAAACTGGTCCAGGCAAAAGTGGAAAATTCTGGCTTTGAACATGGCATATTATTCGCCGCCTTCGTGATAAATATATGCCGGATTTAGTTCCATGTCAACATGGTCGAACAAGCATGCTCACGGGAGATGCTGTTGAATTCTTGTTGTGAATTTAAAATTGATCGGTCATCCTGTTCAATGTCCTGAGAGGATGCTTGAGGCGATATCTGCTGACCAATCGAGAGAGAAAGCATCTGGGTGTAAATGGCAGTGAAAAAGAGAATAGTAGCGGTGGCTAGATTAATCGTGAATATCCATCCCTCTTTAAGGCTTCATGGACGAATGAATACGAATCATGCAAGAGACATTTTTTTGTTTTTTTACGGTTTTCCATAAAAAATGACCTTCCCCTTTTCCCTGGAAGGCCATTTTTTTCGTTGTTCTCCTTTTTTTGGGCACACTCCTTCTTCACTCGCGGTGGCATTCTTTTCGGCACTCTTCTTGATCCGCTGTTTACATCAGGCGGCTTTCAGTTCACGAGAATGGACTGCTCGGTCGCCCGTCAGAATCATTTCCGCCTCGGCGATGTAGCGCCAGGTGCATGCCGGATCGCTGCTGCAGTTGTATTTCTCGAAAATGCGGTCAACGACATAAGCCGCGTCCGTCACCGACGGGCTGACCATGTTCTGTTTGATACGGCCGATAAGGTCCTGCGGAATCTCTTTCAACCCGTGGACTTCACGCAGATGGAGCGAAACCATTTCCACGAGCCGCTCCTCGGTCGGGGCGGTCAACACGACATTGCACTTGTTTCCAAGCTTTGAGCACGAGAACTGTTTCATGGATCCGTACCTCCCCTCCTGTACTCTCTTACAGGGATGACGCTCTAATAAAAGTATATCACTGCCCGGGGAAACGATTCGCAAAACAGCACGCCGGCACACTGCGCCATACGACATTATTCGTATCCCCGTGCTCTTCAGCGGGAGTCCTGAAGAGACAGTTCGAGCGAGCGTCTTTCCCTTGTTGATTCCTGAAAAAAAAGAGCGGCCTTTTCCGGCCGCCCTTCTCACGTTCCCCTGGTATGGCACCGTTATCTATTTAGAAACCGACCCCCCCACACCTTTTTCCTTGAGCTTGGCCTGTGCTGCAGCCAGCCGCGCTATCGGCACGCGGAAGGGAGAACAGCTCACGTAATTGAGGCCTGCTTTGAAGCAGAACTCCACGCTTGCGGGGTCTCCACCGTGCTCACCGCAGATTCCAACCTTGAGGTTCTGGCGGGTGGTGCGCCCTTTGGTCACGCCCATCTTGATCAGCTGGCCCACGCCTTCCTGATCCAGGGTCTGGAAGGGGTCCTTTTCGAGGATGTTGTTCTCGGTGTAGTAACCGATGAACTTGCCTGCGTCATCGCGGCTGAAACCAAAGGCGGTCTGGGTCAGATCGTTGGTGCCGAAGGAGAAGAATTCCGCCTCTTTCGCGATTTCGTCGGCGATGACGGAAGCGCGCGGAAGCTCGATCATGGTGCCGACCAGGTAGTCGATCTTCACCCCTTTTTTCTTCATGACTTCCTCGGCGACGGATTTGATGATTTCCTTCTGGTTCTGGAGCTCCTTCTTGATGCCAACGAGCGGAACCATGATTTCGGGGATGACCTTCTTTCCCTTCCTGGCCAGGTCGCAGGCAGCTTCGATGATAGCGCGGGTCTGCATGCGCGTGATCTCGGGATACACGATCCCGAGCCGGCAGCCGCGATGGCCCAGCATCGGGTTCAGTTCATGAAGCTCCTCGACGCGCCGGAGCAATTTTTCCTTCTTGGTGATCGACGCCTTGGGCATCTTCTTCGCATGCATCACTGCGACTTCCACCATAAGGTCTTCGCGCTTCGGAAGGAATTCATGGAGCGGCGGATCGAGAAGGCGGATGGTGACCGGAAGCCCTCCCATGGTTTCGAAGAGGCCCTTGAAGTCGGATCGCTGCATGGGGAGGAGCTTGGCGAGGGCCTTTTCGCGTCCCTCGGTCGTGTCCGCCAAAATCATCTGCTGCACATGGGGCAGCCGGTCGGCGGCAAAGAACATATGTTCGGTGCGGCAGAGACCAATGCCTTCGGCGCCGAACTGCATCGCCATTTTCGCGTCGCGCGGGATGTCCGCATTAGCGCGGACGCCGAGGGTGCGCACTTCGTCGGCCCATTTCATGAGCGTGCCGAAATCCCCGCTCACCGTGGGCTCCACGGTCGGGACCTTGCCGAGAATCACGCGGCCGGTACCGCCGTCGATGGTGATCCAGTCGCCGAGTTTTACAGTCACGCCGTTGGCCGAGAATTTCTCTGCCTTGAGGTCGACCTTGATGGTTTCGCAGCCCGCCACGCAGGGCTTGCCCATGCCGCGCGCCACAACCGCCGCGTGGGAGGTCATGCCGCCGCGGGCTGTGAGAATGCCCTTTGCCGCGTCCATGCCGTGGATGTCGTCGGGCGTGGTTTCCGGTCTGACGAGAATGACCTTGTCCTTCTTCGCCTGTTTCACCGCCTCGTCGGCTGTGAAGACGACCTTGCCCGAAGCGGCGCCCGGAGACGCCGGGAGGCCCTTGGCGATCACCTGGATTTTCGCCTTCGGGTCGATGATGGGATGGAGCAGCTGGTCGAGGGACGCGGGCTCGACGCGGAGCACCGCCTCATCCTTCGTGATCAGCCCCTCGCCCACCATGTCCACGGCGATTTTGACTGCCGCATGGGCGGTGCGTTTGCCCGTGCGGGTCTGGAGCATGAAGAGCGTGCCTTCCTGGACCGTGAACTCGAAGTCCTGGACGTCGCGGTAGTGTTTCTCAAGCATCGTCGTGGTTTCGCGGAGCTGCTTGTACACGGCGGGCATTTCCTTCTCGAGGTCGGCGATGGGGTGCGGCGTACGGATGCCGGCCACCACGTCCTCGCCCTGGGCATTGGTAAGGTACTCGCCGTAGAACTCCTTGGTGCCCGTCGAGGGATTGCGCGTAAAGCCCACGCCCGTTGCCGACGTCTCGCCCATGTTGCCGAACACCATGGACTGCACGTTCACGGCCGTGCCGAGGTTGCCGGGGATGTCGTTCAGCTTGCGGTAGGTGATGGCGCGGGGATTGTTCCATGAGCCGAAGACCGCGTCCCGGGCCATTATCAGTTGCTCCCAAGGGTCCTGCGGGAAATCGCGTTTCGCAATCTGCTTCACTTTGACCTTGAACTTGGCGACCAGGACTTTCAGGTCCTCGGCGGTCAGTTCGAGATCAAGGTGCACCCTTTTCTTTTTCTTGGCCTCGTGGATGATGTGCTCGAACTGATCCTTTTCGATGCCCATCACCACGTTGCCGAACATCTGGATGAAACGGCGGTACGCGTCCCAGGCAAATCGCTCGTTCCCGGACATGCGGATGAGGCCGTTTATGGTTTTATCGTTCAGCCCCAGGTTCAGGACCGTGTCCATCATGCCCGGCATGGAGAACTTGGATCCTGACCGGACCGAGACGAGCAGCGGCCGGTTCACGTCGCCGAAGGTATACTTGCCGCCCAGGGCGTCCTCAACCCTCGTCATGTAGCCGCGCATCTCGCCGTCGAGACCTTCCGGCACGCGCTTGCCGAGATCATAGAACAGGTTACAGACCTCGGTGGTGATGGTGAACCCCGGCGGAACCGGAACGCCAGCATTCGTCATCTCGGCAAGGCCCGCTCCCTTACCGCCGAGAAGGTCCTTCATGGCCCCGTTCCCATCAGCCTTTCCGCTGCCGAAAAAATAAATATATTTCTTCTCTGTAGCCATATGATTATCCTCCCTGAGTATGTATCATCTGAATTCAGTCACCAGGAGTCAAAAGTCGGGAACGGCCCCGACTCCCCGCTCCTGATTGCTGAACCCTTTTATTTTTCTTCCGAACCCAGCACCAGCCGCGAGAAATCGGCAATCCGTGAGAAAAGGCCCGTGATGCCGGCAAGCAGGGCCAGACGGTTTTCCTTCACCGCTGAGTCCTTATCCATCACCATGACTGTGTCGAAAAAGGCGTCAACAGGCTTTCTGAGCAAGGCAATGTCCGCAAGTGCGCCCCGGAAATCAAGTCTGGCGGTCTTATCCAGGACCCGGTCGCGGATCTTCATGAACGCAGAATGAAGGTTCTTCTCAGCGTCCTGCTGCAACAGGCCTTCTTTGACGGCGCCGCTAAATCCCTTCGGCAGGATATTGCCTGCGCGCTTGAGTGCCGTGACAAGCGGCTGGTAATCTTCAGACGTCCTGAGCGCGTCAAGGGCCCGCACTTTTTCGCGAGCAATGAGCGGATCGTCGAACTCGATGGAAAGCGCGGCGTCAACCACATCGGAACGGAGACCCTCGGACGCGAGCATGCCCGCGAGGCGTTGGCGCAGGAAGTCGAGCGTATCCGTTGCGACCTTGTCGTTCTCGTTGAGGCCGAATCCCCTGCCTGCCTGTGCGACCAGTCTCCCCAGCGACAGACGGAGGCCCCGATCGAGGAGCATGTTCAGGATGGCCACGGACTGCCTGCGGAGGCCATAGGGGTCCTCTGACCCGCTGGGAACGAGGCCGACGGAGAAACAGCCGGTAACGGTATCGATGCGGTCAGCAATGCCGACGCAGAGGCCTTCCAGCGAGCCGGGCAGCTTGTCCCCGGCATAGCGCGGAAGATAGTGCTCGAGGATGGCATCGGCGACCTTTCGGCCCTCACCCGAACTGATTGCATAGTGCCTTCCCATCACGCCCTGGAGCTTGGGGAACTCTCCCACTACGCCCGTTATGAGATCGGCTTTACAAAGTTCGGCCGCCCGCTGAGCTGCCTTTTTGTCGGCGCCAAACAGGTCGGCAAGATAACCGGAAAGCGCTCGTACGCGCTGGGTTTTGTCATAGACCGATCCAAGTTTTTCCTGATAGGTGACTTTCTTGAGCCCTTCGATGCGGTCTGCAAGCGGCTGTTTTACATCATGGTCGAAGAAATATGCCGCGTCGGACAGCCGCGCGGCGAGCACGCGCTCGTTCCCGGCGCGGACGATCTCCATATCCTCGGCCCGGGTGTTGCTGATCGTAATGAAACAGGGCAGCAGGTTTCCGCTCCCGTCGATGACGCTGAAATAGCGCTGATGTTCGCGCATTGCCGTTATCAGCACTTCTTTCGGCACCCGCAGATAATCCTTGTTGAAGGTCCCCATGACCGCCACGGGATATTCCACGAGGTTGGCTACTTCCTCGACAAGACCAGGGTCGTCGAGTACCGATCCGTTCATGGATCTGGCTAGTTCCTGGGCCTGTTTGATAATCCTCTGTTTCCGCACTTCAGGGTCGATGACCACGAAATTCAGCTCTGCTTGAGAGGAATAGGCTTTGAAATCCCTGACCAGAAACGCGCCAGGACTCATGAACCGGTGGCCCCGCGAGAGGCCGGAGCTCCTGATCCCGCTCAAATCGAAATCCACTACGCTGCCGCTCCAGAGCGCAAGCAGCCAGTGGATCGGCCGTGCAAACCGAATGTCCTTGTCCATCCAGCGCATAGTTTTCGGAAAGGGAATGGAAAGGATAAAACCGGGCAGGACCTGCCTGAGCCATTCGGCAGTGTCACCGCCTTTTTCATCGAGGTGGGCGAGGAGGTACTCGCCCTTTTCCGTTGATCTGACCGTGAGCGTTGTAACGGGGACGCCGGTCTTCTCGGCAAAAACCATGGCAGCCCTGGTCGGTTTTCCCGAAGCGTCGAAGGCGACCTTCTTCGGTGGACCAACGACTTCCCTCGAAATATCTGCCTGGCGCTCATCCATGTCCGGGACGTACAGGACAAGACGACGCGGTGTGCCGAAAGCCTTCATTTCTCCGCGGGACGCAACGCGGCCAGACAGGAGAAGCGCGGAAAAAAGTTCCTTCATCTTCTCGATGGCGGGGTTGATGAACCGCGAAGGGATCTCCTCGGTGCCTATTTCCAATAAAAATTCTTTAGCCAAAATATACCCCAAAAACGGAATTCGTTGCTTGAACGGCGAGGAGCGAAGCTTTGTGAAGTCTTCCTTGCGCTGCCTGCCTACTGCTTTTTCAACATCGGGAAACCCTTCTCCTCCCGCAGCGCCAGATAGGCATGGGCGCAGAGCCGCGCCAGCTTCCTCACTCGGGCGATATAACCCGTGCGCTCCGTCACGCTGATTGCGCCGGCGGCGTCGAGGAGGTTGAAGGTATGCGAGCATTTGAGGCAATAATCGTAGGCCGGCAGCACCACCTTGGCCTTGATGAGCTTTTCACACTCTTTTTCGTAAGACTCGAACTGGCGAAACAGCATGTCCCGGTCCGAGAGTTCGAAATTGTATGTAGAAAACTGCACTTCCGTATCATAATGGATATCGCCGTATTTGACTCCTCTGGTCCATTCGAGATCGTACACATTGTTCACGCCCTGGAGGTACATGGCGAGCCGTTCGACCCCGTAGGTAAGCTCTGCGGAAATGGGCCTGAGATCGATTCCGCCTACCTGCTGGAAGTAAGTAAACTGTGTGACTTCCATGCCGTTGAGCCAGACTTCCCATCCGAGTCCCCAGGCACCGAGGGTGGGCGATTCCCAGTCGTCTTCCACGAAGCGGATATCGTGCTTCAGGGGATTGATTCCCAGTTTTACGAGGCTTTCGAGATAGAGGTCCTGGATGTTTTCAGGATGGGGCTTCAGAATTACCTGGAACTGGTAATAGTGCTGCAGGCGGTTGGGGTTTTCACCGTAGCGGCCGTCGGTCGGCCTGCGGGAGGGCTGGACATAGGCTGTATACCACGGTTCCGGCCCGAGAACGCGAAGGAATGTGGCGGGATGAAATGTCCCTGCGCCGACCTCGGTGTCATAGGGTTGATGGATAACACAGCCTTTTGAAGCCCAGAAATTCTGCAGTGTTAATATAAGTTCTTGAAATGTCAATGATTGCCCCTGCCTGGAAAAACTGGGAAAGATAAGAAAAATAGAGTGCTATTATACAAAAAAACCTCGTGTTGTCAAGAAAATATCAGGAATTTCGAGACGCGGAAAGACATCAGGAGCAGTATGGTTCGTTTCGGCATTCAATGGGTCGTGCAACTGGCCGCAACGGATCTTCGCCGCCCCGACCAAACGGAGAATCCCACCGAGCCGCTCTTGTACTCGCGTGGCCGATGGTAGGATTCCGATTTCGTTTTCATGCATAGATGCACCTCGGTCCTCGCTGCGGCTGTTACTTGCGGCCGCGCCGTATGGAGACCTTATCAGCATTCTGCCAACTAATAACGTGAATATTCAAATCCGAATAATGTTTCCCGTCAGACTGCCCGGAGGCGCACAGCGGGCTGTCCTCTTGCGCTGAATTAATCAGCGCAGATTCTTGCTGAAAAACACTACCGAGGCCGGGGTATCATGGGAGGAAACGGTGAAAAGGCAATTGCGTATCAGCTGCGGCAAACAGAACAATAGCTGCCTTGACAGCGGTTCTCAAAACAGGAGCGGCTCTCGCCGTATCGACGCATTCAATAATCCTTTTGTTGCGGTGATGAGGGAGGGAGGGAATCCGGTTTTCTATAATTTAAGCAAGTATCCGACCCCCGTTTAAGCGGTTCGACCGCACAGAATGGGCTCAGTCGCTCGCCGGTTCTCTTCCATCCGTGAAGATTATCGTCACGGTCCCCACAATAACCTCCCTATAGCTGGGCTGAAACCTCATTTTAAGTTGTTTTTTACGGGACTTAACTATATAATTATTGATACACTCAAGGTGTTCGGAGCAACATGAGACCGGCGACACGGCGGCGAAAGGGACCAGGAGAACATGACGTACAACTTCAATTGCATAGCCACCGGCATCGGCAGCCTGCCGATCACGGACCCGGATAAAGCCGCGGCACTGTCGATTTCCTACCTCGCGGAAGCGCCGATCTGGCCCCAGCTTCCGCAAAAGGACTTTCGCGAGCACATGGACGGGCAATATAGCGAATCACTGCCCGGATTGCGGCTGGACGATGTGAAGAAACGTTTTTATTTCGATACGTCCGGCGACCTTACGCCGGAGCTTGAAAAATTCTTTGAGCGGTACATCGAGAAAGACTACGCTTTTTTCAGGATATCCGAAGAGTACGCAGCCGGGTTTTATGCCCTTCTGCGCGCATTGCAAAAAGGGCTTCCCCCGCGCGCCCGGTTCGTCAAGGGTCATATTACCGGTCCCCTCACTGCGGGGATATCGTTCAAGGACAGCGCCGGCAGGGACATCATCCACAATGACGTTCTGTTCGACGCCGTGGTCAAGGGCCTTGCCATGAAGGCCGCCTGGCAGATCAAAGAATTCAGCCAGTTCGGCAAACCCGTCATCATTTTCATCGACGAGCCAGCCATGGAGTCCCTCGGGTCGGGCTTTTCTGCGGTTTCGTCGGAGGTCGTGGCTGAAAAACTGAACGAGATCATCGACATGGTCCACGAGTTGGGCGGAATCGCAGGCATCCACTGCTGCGGCAATGCGGACTGGCCCATGTTGTTCAACACGAGGGTCGATATAATCAACTTCGATGCTTTCGGATACATGGACAGGGTAATGCTGTATCCCGAAGAGATCAGGAAATTCCTCGACCGCGGCGGAGCGCTGGCCTGGGGCATCGTGCCAACGGGATCCTTTACCGGACATGAAACCGCGGATCAGCTCCTTGAGAACCTCGACAGTGGCATGAAGCGGCTGGAGTCCCACGGCGTCAAGCGGGACGTGCTACTACGTCAATGCCTCATCACGCCGTCCTGCGGCATGGGCAGTCTCACGCCGGATAAGGCAGAGGCCATCCTGAAACTGCTCCGGGAAGTTGCGGACCGGATACAAAAATCTTGTAACCACCGATGAAGACGGTTAAACACGAATAAAAACCTGAAATAAAATATTTGGACGCTGATAAAGTCGGAACGTGCGGATTCAAAAATCAGGTATCACAAGCTTTATCCGTAATTTCCGCGCAAATCCGCGTCCAGTTTTTTTAAGTGACGCTCATGCCCCGGCATTTACATTTCACGAAATTTCTTATCGCCTCCATCGCTCTTCATGCGCTGCTGATAATCGCGGCATTTTACCTCATCAAGCCGGCTCTGACGGAGCTGCCCTTTACTCCGGTCAGGATCGTGAACCTTCCGCCGCAGGAGACGAGGCAACTGCCGCCGGTACAACGGCCCGAACCGCCGCGTCCGGCTCCCGCACCTCCGCCGCCTCCGACTCCCGTTCCCCCTCCGCGTCCGGCGCCCGTTCCCCCTCCGCGTCCGGCGCCGCAACGCATCATTCCTGAGAAGCGGCTGCCTCCCGGCGCCGTTCCCTTGCCGAAAAAATTCGGCGAGAGCGAAGAGCTGAAGCTGCCGAAGACTTCACCGGGAACCGGTGTTCCCGGAGGCGCGGAGACAGGCGGGGAGACGGGCAAGGGAAAAACTGGCATGGTGTCGAAGCGTCGGGAAACAGGGCAGCTCCCTTTTCTTAGCCAGAACGACATCGATGAGCTTGCACGCAAGGGCATGCCGGACAAACAGCCCGGTGATGATTCGGTCACACTCGACACCGATGAATTCAAGTTCATGTCCTATAACCGCTGGCTCAAGATCAAGATCGAGAGCATGCTCAAATATCCTGAGCTCGCGGCCGTATCGGGGTACCAGGGCACGCTGTATATCAAATTCGACATCAATAAGGACGGGACCCTGGGAGGCCTCGAGGTTCTCCAATCGTCGGGATACAAAATCCTCGACGACGAAGCGCTCCGCTCAATCAGGGCGTCAGCGCCGTTCGCGCCGCTTCCCGACGACTGGAAAATGGACCGCTATTCGATACGCGCTGCAGTGATTTTTTACCTGGGGGGAAGCTACGTCCGATGACGGACCTTGTCAGAATCTGCGTTGCTGCTCCGCTTACGATGAAACATCGGCCTCGTGATAGTGGTGACCGCGGTGTTTTAGAGCCCTCTGTACCGTCTCGGACCCGGGAACAAGCGGGTCATGCTTCTTTCAAGCATCGACCCGGTGACCATGAATCTCGTGGCTGGCCTCGTGCTCATCACATGGCGCTGGAAACCATCATCGGTAAAAAGGACTGCCCAGGCCCTTGATGTGTCCTCGTGAACGTCGCGTGCGACCGCAGACTGGCCGCCCGGCGTAATTGGTCTGGGGGGACACGTCATTCTCCGCGCCCATGGTGCACGAATGGCGGCCGGCCTTGATCGCGGAACACCGACCCGTGACCGGGCTGCTTAACCGCCGAACCTTCCTGCACCTCTGCCTCCGGCCACCTGAGCCGGTTCATTTCTTTGTATCTTATCGAATTTCCGTTTGATTTTTCATGCCGGTTATGTTACTTTCCCTTTCATGATTACCGGCGATTTCCTCGCGGATTCTCAAAAATTCATCATGAACACCTACAGCCGCCAGCCTCTGGTCCTCGTCAAGGGACGGGGCACGAGGGTCTTCGACTCCGATGGCAAGGAATATATCGACTTCGTTTCCGGCGTGGCCGTTTGCAATCTGGGGCACTGCCATCCGCGCGTCGTCGTTGCGCTCCAGAAACAGGCCCAGCGGTTGATGCACGTGTCGAACCACTTTCATAACGAGCCGCAGATCAACCTGGCAAAGGCGCTCGTGGGGCGTTGCTTTGCGGACAAGGCTTTCTTTTGCAATTCCGGCACCGAGGCCGTCGAGGCCGCCATCAAGCTTGCGCGCCGCTATGGACGGGAGATAGTAAAACAAGATCGGTACGAAATCATCACGATGCGGGGTTCCTTTCACGGCCGGACACTGGGTGCCCTCGCGGCAACGGCCCAAGAGCGGTTCCACAAGGGATTCGAACCCGTTGTTCCCGGATTCCGATACGTTCCCTATAATGACCTCAACGCCGTTGAGGAAGCCGTCAATGATCACACCTGCGCTGTCCTGGTCGAGCCGCTCCAGGGCGAGGGCGGCGTAAATGTCCCTTCGGCCGGATATTTGAAAGGGCTCCGGGAGATCTGCGACCGCCACGGCATTTTGCTCATGCTCGATGAGATCCAGACCGGCATGGGCCGGACCGGCAAACTGTTCGCCTATGAACATTCCGGCATTACACCGGACGTCATGATGCTTGCCAAGGGCTTGGGCGCGGGAATGCCTATTGGCGCGCTCCTGGCCACCGACAAAGCGTCGGAGGCCCTGGCTCCGGGAACGCACGGTTCCACCTTCGGCGGCAATCCGCTAGCCTGCGCGGCGGCGCTCGCGGCGCTTGAAACGCTGGTCGAGGATGACATCATCATTACAGCCGTCGCTCATCTCGGTCGGTATTTTCTTCAGGGCCTGGTAAACCTGAAGAAGAAGTACCCTTTTGTGAAGGACATTCGCGGCCTTGGCCTCCTGACCGGCATGGAACTGGATTTCCCGTGCCGGGACATTGTCTCCACATGCATGAAGGAAGGCATGCTCATCAACTGCACCATGGATACGGTCCTTCGGTTCATGCCGCCCCTCGTCATCACCGAAGAAGAAATCGATAAGCTGCTGGAAGTGCTCAGCGGAATTTTTGCAAAACGCTAAACCGGAAAACGGATGACAATTGCGAAGGCGGCTGATCCAGCCGCCTCTTCCGTTTTGGAGAGAATGATGAAAAAAGACATGCTGGCAATTGCAGATCTGACCACTACGGACCTCGAAAAAATCCTGGAACGCGCCGCGGGTCTCAAAAAAATGCAGCACCAGGGCAAATCCCGCCAGACGCTGAAGGGGAAATCCCTGGGCATGATCTTCGAAAAGTCCTCGACGAGAACACGGGTATCCTTCGAGGTCGGCATGTATCAGCTCGGCGGTCAGGCGCTCTTTCTGTCGTCCAATGATCTCCAACTCGGCCGCGGCGAACCCGTTGCCGACACGGCGCGAACGCTTTCCCGCTACCTGGACGGCATCATGATTCGCACCTTTGCCCAGTCCACGGTCGAAGAGCTGGCGCGCAACGCCTCGATTCCCGTTATCAACGGCCTGTCTGATCTCCACCACCCCTGCCAGGCGCTTGCCGACATGATGACCATCCGGGAAAAAAAAGGCCGCTTGAAAGGACTGAAGCTTGCCTATATCGGCGACGGCAACAACGTCGCTAATTCACTCATCGAGGTCTGCGTCAAGGCGGGCATGCACATTTCTATTGGCTGTCCCCACGGCTACGAGCCGGACGCTGCGGTCATGCGCAATGCGAAGCGGGAAGCGGCCCGGACCGGATCGGAGCTCACGATCGTCAACGATCCCCTCAAAGCGGCCAGGGATGCTGATGCCGTTTATACTGACGTCTGGGCAAGCATGGGTCAGGAAGCCGAACACGCGGTCCGCGTGCAGGCTTTCAAGGGATACCAGGTGAATGCCAGGCTGATGAAGGCCGCACATCCCAAGGCGATTGTGATGCATTGCCTCCCCGCCCACCGCAGCGAGGAAATTTCCGCAGATGTCATCGACGGGCCGCAATCCGTTGTTTTTGACGAGGCCGAGAACCGGCTGCATGCGCAAAAAGCCGTGCTGGAAATGCTGATGCGGTAGTTTCAGCCCATTTGTACCGAGATCCGGGGCTTTATTTTCTCTCAGGCGCTTCGAAAAACCGTCCACGAAACACGGTGGCTTAAAGAACGTTTAAGGTCTGAGCGTCGAGGCTCACGCTCCCTCCTGAGGAGTGCGATAGCGCAGATGATCTCAACCGACGCCGCTGCAGGCATGCGTAAAATTACAGAAGCAGGAAATTGAAATTTATAATTTGCGTTTAATAAATCTCAAATTATAATCTCACACTGACAAGCCTCCTCAAATATGCTATAAGTAGCCATGCGTATGCGCACTTCTCTTGGGGAGGTATTCAGATGAAGCCGTTAATCGGAATCACGATGCTGCTCGATGCCCAGCCTGCACGTGACATGAACGTCCTTGATCAGGACTACGGGAAGGCAGTTGTTCAAGCCGGCGGCATTCCCGTGCCGATACTTGGCATTGATGATTCCATCCCTGATCTGGTCAGGCATTTGGATGGGTTCCTCTTTACCGGCGGCGACGACATCCATCCGCGCTTTTACGGGGAAAAACCCCTATCGGGCGTGAGTCTGACGGTATCTCCCGATGGACGCATCAAGTTCGAAATCAGTCTTTTTAAAGCCGTGGCAAAGGCGCGAAAGCCCCTTCTTGCTATCTGCTATGGAGCTCAGCTGGTAAATGTAGCTCTCGGCGGAAAACTGTACCAGGACATCTCCCTCCAGGTACCCGACCCCATCCAGCATGGGCCGGCCCGGCCTGGAGAGAAAGTATTCCATTTCGTTGACATTCTTGAAGGCACGATGCTTGCGCGCATCATGGGCGCTTCACGCATACGCGTGCGGAGTTCTCACCATCAGAGTGTGAAAAACCCCGGCCGCGGTCTCCATCTTTCGGCGGTCGCCCACGACAAGGTGATTGAGGCCTTTGAGCGGAGAGCGGACCATTTTCTCATTGCCGTTCAATGGCATCCGGAAAAAACCCTCAATGATCGATATACCAGAAAACTGTTCACCGCCTTTGTCAATACTGCAAAAAAGTAGAAGGGGGGGAATTCTTGCCGCGCGTCCGGTATTCTTCCGCCTCATCCTTGCATTCCTGCTTGCGTCGTTGTTTTCCGGCTGTCACAGGTCCGACAACGGCCGTCTTCCCGACTACCTCTATCTCCGGCTGAACAACAATCCAACCACGCTCGACCCCGCGCTTATCACCGATGTCCAAGGCGGCGGCATTGCCGCGAAACTCTTTAACGGTCTGGTCCGCTTTAACGAGAATCTGGACATTGTCCCCGATATCGCCCAGGCGTGGAAGCTTTCCGATGATCAACTGACTTATAGCTTCAGGCTCCGCTATGATGTAGCGTTCAGCAACGGACGGAGAGTCACGGCCCAAGACGTCAAGTATTCCTTCGAGCGGGTGCTCATGCCCCAGACAAAGGCTCCCCTCACCTGGGTCCTCGACAAGATCGAGGGGGCGGCAGACGTGATGGCCGGAAAAGCAGCGCATGTTTCGGGCATCCGGGTGGTAAACGATCAGACGCTCACGATCACGCTTGAGAAGCCCTACGGTCCGTTCCTGTCGCTCCTTGCCACGACCACAGCCTATATCATCCCCCGGGAGGAGGTAGAGCGGCTCGGTCAGGATTTCGGCACCCACCCCGTGGGTACTGGGCCCTACGTGCTACAAGAATGGAAACACGGTCAGCACCTCATACTCACATCCCGTGAAGACTATTTCGAGGGCCGGTCCCGGCTGAACGGCATTTATTACCGCGTCATACCCGAGGACCTTACCGCGGTGGTGGAGTTTGAAACAGGGCGGCTCGACGTCCTGCTCATACCCTCATCAGAGTACCGGCATTTCACCACGGACCCTGCATGGCGCGACCTCGTGTATGGCAGGCCGGGCCTGAACAGTTATTACCTGGGGCTCAACTGCACACGGCCGCCCTTTAACGACATCAGGGTGAGGCAAGCGGTCAATTACGGCATAGACCGGCAGCACATTCTGAACACAATCTTTGAACGAAGGGGTGTGCTGGCTGTGGGACCGATTCCGCCGGGCTTGTGGAAGAACAATGTGCTTCCTCAGGCTTTGAAGGGCTACGGCTATGATCCGCAGAAGGCAAGGGAATTGATTCGGCAAGCGGGTGTAAAGGGTGCAACGATCAAAATTTACATCTCCGCCGAACCGGAGGTCCTCGATATCGTCACGGTCATCCAGGGGTATCTAGCGAATATTGGCCTCAAGGCTGAAATAACCCAGCTGGACTGGAGCGCGTTCAAACAGGCCATAAATGAAGGCGAACCCGATGCTTTCTGGCTCTCCTGGTGGGCCGATTACCCTGATCCGGAGGATTTCCTGTATCCCCTTTTCTACTCCGGGAGTGCCGGAGCCGGAGGCAACCGTACGCGGTGCGAGGACCCCGAACTTGACCATTTGATCGAAACCGCCCAACACACCATGAACGAACGGCAGCGATACCGCCTCTACCGGCAGGCGGATGAAAGGGTCATCCAGGATGCGCCATGGGTTTTCATGTGGCACCGGTCGGATTATTACGTTATACAGCCCTGGGTAAAGGATTTCAAAATCTATCCCATCTATTCCATTGACAAGCGCGTTGATGTATCCGTGAAGCGGTAATGGCAATTATGGAATTGACTGCCAATAGATAGATTGTATGAAATTTTCAGTCATGATCCCAGGATGGCTTCCCTGTCATGGCTTGTGTTCCAGAGAATGATCAGGGCTGCACGATTCGCTCCACCTCCCACCTCTTCTCCTACAGATTGGTCTTGTCGGCTTACAACCCCCTGGCAGCCGTGGCATCTTCTGGCTGATCAAACAACTCGAGCCGAACGCCGCCCGCGTGTCGGATGAAGAACGCAAAGTTCACTCCCTATCCAGGGGTATGAGCTCCCAGAGGTAACAACAAACCAACTTGAACATCAGGAGGCTCAGATACCCCCGCGATAGATCATGTAGAGGGCGTTCGGGGTTGTCCGATCAGTGATCGCCTCCGCCTTTTCTGAGGCCTGGCCTGACACGAACAGCATCCGGCCTGGTGGCCTTTTCCGTCTTTTTGGCTCTCTCATAGGTTGTCTTCCGTCGTCCTTCTTTCGATCGAAGTTGATTCACCGCTGCCAGAGAATCGAATCGGCTTCCAGGGGAACCGCAACGACGGAGCAGTAAGGTATCACCCTCGCCGTAAAGTCCGTTGCCGGGCGGGCCGCAGACACCGCCGCAGTGTAAACATGGCCGCCCGACGCTCCCGTCAGCTGCCCAATGCGCTTCATCTCCTGCCGCACCGGCTCGCTACCGTGAACGCCGTCGGCATAAAGCTCGACGCGCACCGCCCCCGGGTCGAGGTCATTGAGGTAGACCTGAACCTCGAATACATGCTGCTTCCCGTTGGTCTCGATCTTCACGTCGCCGAAGTGGAGTGTGGCAAATTTTTGCTCCACCGTATGCCGCCAATCAACCACCTGTCTGCCCACGGCCCCTTTATTTTCAGCTCGTTTGCGATAGGCTATCGCTGCCGGGAGGTAGTGTTGCTCAGTGTATTCGCGCACCGAGCGGTTGGCAGAGAAGCGGGGGGTTAGACACGCCATACTTTCACGCATCCGCGCCACCCAGGTTGTAGGGACGCCCTCCTTGTCGCGCGTATAGAACTCGGGAATCACCTGGCGTTCGAGCAGGTCGTAGAGTGCTTCGGCTTCGACAGCATCCCAGGCTGGATCGTCGCCATGTTCCTGGCCGTCTCCCAACGCCCACCCCACTTCAGGGGTATAGGCTTCTGCCCACCAGCCGTCCAATTCCGAAAGATTGATGCCGCCATTGACAAGCACTTTCATGCCGCTCGTTCCGCAGGCCTCCCAGGGACGTCGCGGCGTGTTGATCCAGACATCTACCCCCTGCACCAGGTGCTCGGTTAGAAGCATGTCATAGTCACTGAGGAAGATCACATGGGGGCTCGCCTCGGGCCGTCGGATAAAATGGGTCCATTCCTGAATCAGGGCCTGCCCTTCCTGGTCCGCCGGATGGGCTTTGCCGGCAAGGATGAGTTGGACCGGGCGCTCTGGATCGGTTAACAGACGAAGCAGTCGTTCCTGATCGTGCAGCAGCAGGTTCGGCCTCTTGTAGGTTGCAAAGCGGCGAGCAAAGCCCAGCGTCAACGCGCTGGGATCAAATAGGCGCTTCGCATTGTCAATCTCCTCGGGCGATGCCCCGGAGGCGGCCAGTTGCTTAGAGAATCGTTCGCGGGCGTATTCAACAAGAGACTTGCTGGCGTCGGTGCGAAATTGCCAGAGCCTGGTATCGGAGACGCGACGAATGTCCTGCTCAAGGGTTTCCGTTGTCCCCATCCAGCGTTTTTTTCCACATGCTTCCGTCCAAAGATCGTCGGCTAGCGCCGAGTCCCAGCTCGGCATGTGAACTCCATTGGTCACATGTCCGACCGGCACTTCGTCTTGCGGCCAGTTTGAAAAAAGAGGCGCAAAGAGGTGCCGGCTTACCTTCCCGTGCAGGCGGCTCACTCCATTGACCGCCCCGCTTCCACGGATGGCCAGATAGGCCATGTTGAAGCTTTCCGACGAGTCTTCGCGGTTTCGGCGGCCGAGGCCCAGCAGATCGTGGAGGGGGATCCCGAGTTTCTGCTCTGCATAACCACCGAGGTAGTGCCCGATGAGGGCTGGATCAAAGCGATCAAAGCCTGCGGCCACCGCAGTGTGGGTAGTGAAGAGGTTCCCTGCTCGCGTAACGGCCAGTGCGACTTCGAACGGCTGCCCTGTCTCGGTCATGAAACTCCTGGTTCGTTCCAAAATGACGAAGGCCGCATGTCCTTCATTCAGGTGACAGACTTCCGGCTGAATGCCGAGCGCGCGGAGCAAGCGCCAGCCGCCGATCCCCAGCATGATCTCCTGTTTCAGCCGCAACTCCGGCCCGCCCCCGTAAAGCTCGCTGGTAATGCCGCGATGAGCCGGAAGGTTAGCAAGGTCATTGCTGTCGAGCAGATAAATGTGCGCTCGGCCAACTTGGACCTGCCAGGCGCGCAGCCAGACCGGGTAACCGGGCAAGTCGAGTTTCAGCCGCAACCATTCCCCGTTCGCCTGGCGCAGCGGCGTAATGGGCAATTGGCCGGGATCGTTGTAAGGGAAAAGGGCCTGTTGCGTTCCGTCCTTGTCGAGCACCTGTCGAAAATAACCTTGCTGGTAGAGCAGCCCCACGCCGACCACCGGCACACCCAGATTACTGGCCGATTTGAGCTGATCGCCGGCCACATTGCCAAGTCCGCCGGCGTAGATGGGCAGCGCTTCACTCAACATAAATTCCATGCTGAAATACGCGACACTGGTAAGGGGAGCCTGCGGATGCTTTTGCTGAAACCACGCAGGGGCTTTCGCCGCCTGACGCCCGGCCTGCACAAGGTCTTCGACCCTTTTGCGAAAGACAGGATCAGATGACACGCGCTGCAGCCGGTCCCGGGAGACCGTTTGCAGGACAGCCCAGGGATTGTGCGTGAGATCCCATAGATCGGGATCAAGCTGTTGCCAAACTTCATCGGCGGCATGACTCCACGACCAGCGCAGATCCAGAGCAAGCTCGGCGAGGGAGTCGAACCCCTCGACTCCCGTAGGAAGAAGACTGTAGATTCGCTTGTTGTGGGGTGCTTGTTTGTTCATTGGCTCCCCTCCATCCTTGTCCTGAACGGAATCCCCGGCTGCAGAGCATCGTTAACGATCGCCTGTGCTTCCTCCTGGTAACGATGCAAATGGTCCCTGCTGAGGAAGCTTTCCACGTCTGTCTTGAGGCTGACCGTCCGATGCTTGTGCCGCGAACTATCAGCAGTTGGCCCGTTTCACCGGGCACATTTTTTACAAAAGCTCTGAGCCGACAAAATTGATAAAGCTTTCCTTATTTCCGACAAACGCCCACAATTGTTTGGCCTTTGTAGGTCCCGTATCAATAAGATAACGATTCGATTTTCTCGGCATGGTCAATTCTCAGCGGCCTTTTCGAACCCATCAGATTCAAGACTGGGGGCCGAAATACATGACGTCTTGAGCATAGGCGTAATTTGTTGATTGATTATAAGGAGATGAAAAAAGTATCAATCCAGACTGCCGCACCCTCTTAGAGCATACCTCGGGTAGTATCCCGCTTTCTTTCTTCGTTCTCACGTCTCTATTTTTACCTACAACGATGCGGCACATAGCATCCTACCTCATTCCAATTTGTAGTGCTTTGACCGCGACAAAGACTTCACGTAAGAATGCCAAAAGAGCACCTATAAAAAAGAGCATGGCCGTCACAAAAAGCAAAGCGACAAATACGGCAAGATCGAGTGAGAGAAACACTCCAATAAACATGGAAGCGATCATGATACAAATGAAAAGTGCGCATACGGTTCCCAATGTGATTGCCAGATTCATGAGTTTCGCACGTTGGGACAGCGTGGCGAGCTCTGTTTGGATGGCAGCCCCTCCCTGCACGGGCACGGCAGCAATACGTTCTTCCAGGACACGTGCCCGGTCAACAATGCGGCCTAACCGATTCGCAAGGATAGCGATTGTGGTTCCGATAGCAGTCAGAAGAAAAACAGGGGCGACAGAGAGTTGGATATTTCTAGCGATAGTGGTCATATACGGCTCAGTTGGCATAGCGCCTCCTTCCCCGTGAATTAGCCTTCGAGGATTTTTGCGTTCTTCGAGGATTGTCGAGTGAAATATACATGCTGCTCGAGCATGGGAGCCACCTTTAATACAGCGACAAAAGTATACCAGCCGCTAAACTGCAACTCTGGCTGACCACTGCGGAATGAAAGGTGCGTTTTTTTATAAATTTCAACAATCGTTTAGTAAAGGGAGAGGACTGCGCTATTTGCGGCATCCGACATCAGCCCCTGGTTCGTCACTCTTCATGGCGCCAAAAGCCGCAAAGCACGAGTTCTTGTGTAAGAGCTCCACATGGTCGAACCCAACGCTCCGAAGCAAATCCAGTTGATATGTGACCGAACGTGGTGAGTCTTCCTTGTCGATGTATGCAAATACCTTATTTTTATACTCTTCTCCTCCCCGTGAACATAAATATTCTCCATACCGATCCCACATCATTCTTTGGACCGGCTCATTTTCGTGAGATACCAAATCCGTTATCCAGAGACTTCCCCCCGGGGCTGTCAGCCTATAAATTTTGCGAAATGCCAGTTCCCAGTCTTGGTCATCTCGCAAGTGATGTAAAACGGCAGCTGCCAAGATGACATCATATCTTTGGTCCGGTAAATCGAGAGAGCGAAAGTCACCCTGGAGCATTCTGATTTCACCTGAATTGACTGCTGCAATACGGGCATGCGCCCTTTCGAGCATGGCTTGACTCAAATCGACGAGGTCACAATCAAAGGGACATGCGTACTGAAGAAGTCGGAGAGTGTTGTTGCCAGCACCACAGCCGATATCAAGCACCCTTCGTATGTTTGGAGTGGACGAGACCGCAGCTTGGGCAATCAAATCCATTGCGAGCGAGGCATCGACAGTGGCAGCTTGGCCCGTTTCGAGGTTTGAGAAACGGTCAACATCGCTGTCAAATCGTTTCCGTATGTCCTCCAAAGTGGATTTTTTTTCGAGAGGCGTGCTCATTATTTCACTCCGGCTAATGATGATACTGGTTCGGCTATCCAAGCAAAAAAACCGAAGATGACCCGCGGATTATGTAACATACAACATGATGCATACAATCTCCGAGAAACGTAACCGCCACGAAGTGCGGGACGTGAATTGCACTGCAGGGTAAAAATCGGCCTTCTTTTTGACTGGAGCGTCCGCAAAAATCGTCCTCGAGACATACCGAAAGGTTTTGCATATTTAAGCAAATTCCCCTTCGCTTTGATTCAAAGCTAGCGCATGATTATAAGTATGTCAAGTATCCGCGGTTATGCAAGTTTCATATGTCGATATCCCTTGATAAATCTGTCTTGTGCTGAACATCAGGGTAAATATCCTACATGACTATAATACACTAAATTTTCACATAGCGAATTACCTTGGCTGAGATTCTTCTGATGCTATTGAGAAGATGTCGACAACAGCAATGGGGCTTTAGGGGGGCATTCCAAAAAATACAGAATGAAACCTGGTATGTTTCAAAGGAATGCAATTGCAACGCGTTCAGGACGGGGCCTTTCAATGCGTACTGCAAACGGGATTTCCGTTTCTGCACCAACCCTTGGCAGTCCGATCAACGCCTCTTCGTGTGCGGTTCCCAATGATGGAACCAGCCAAGAGATTCGGGTTGTTAATTGCTTATAAACGACCGGATGATTTGCCGGCATCCGCAGCGACGGCAATGACGAAGGGAAAGACTTATGAGGCCAATAACCTTGTTGTGACTCCGGTCAAGTCCCGCGCCTTATTCTTTTGATGGTTGCATATCAATCTACGTCACTGGCACGTCTATTATAAACTTTCTTCACAACCGCCGGAATGCCTGCAACGAGGTTTTTTTCTTCTACATCCTTGATAACGACTGCTCCGGCAGCGACCACAGCCCCTTTCCCGATGAGGAGTTCTTCTATGATGTTGGCGCCAAGACAAACTATCGCATTGTCAAATATCTCAACGTGGCCGGCAATGTTGCATCCGGGATTCAACCGCACGTAGTCATGGAGGATCGTGTCGTGTCCCACGGTTACTCCGTGGTTGATGAATACGAAGTCCTTGATATCACATCCTGGGCTAATTACACTATTGGCGCCGATAAAGACGCCTTGTCCAATCTTCGCCAAGGGAGAAACATATGCCGCCGGATGAATGAGTTGCGAGAACTGCAGCTGATAATTGCTCTTGAGGAATTCTACCAGAGCGGACTTTCTTGATGTGGTTGGCACAACGAAATACTCTTCGCCTTTCTGAGGAGTAAACTCCTCTAAAGGCGTGATCTCTGGCCGCTCACGGAATTCACTGAGCCGTGTTTCAAAGTCTTTCGTGCGCTCACGCTTCAGTTCCGGCACATTCAGAACAATCTTCGTGACCTTCTTGCCCTGCAAGTTCACACACTCATAGATGTCACTCAGCATGTTAGAAACACCGAATAATATCATGCAAGACTCCAGCTTAGAAGTTTTCCTATTTCACTTCTGTAAGTATAGCCGATAAAGTCAAAAATATCTAATAATATTATTAGGTTTCGAGCGGAGAGTACAGGTTCATATCTTAATAACGTTCGAGAAAGGGAAACGTTAACAGTTTCGGGATGTTCCTCCTTTCCCGGAAAAGAAGGAATTAATATATTATTGGACCTGAATAATTAAGTTTCGCAGTGAATTGCGGTTTATAAAATGCGACTGCCGATACTTACCGGAGGGGCTGATCTTTTTTCCCCTTTTTTTTCATCAATTCTCTCATTCTATCCCGCTTGGCCAGGTTAAGCCGGTATACCGCATGCGAACCCGGTATTTTATTCTCTAGAATCGTTCCTTCTAAAACAAGGTCCTTCACTACTTCATGTACCATTGTTTGTTTATACTTGTTCCCCCGGTCGAGAAGCCAGCCTTGCACAATACCATCCAACGTCTCCTGTGCATCCGGGTGCTTTGTCAAATACGCGAGAATCTCACGCGCGATTTGCGATTTATCGGGTAAACATACATCTCCATTCATACAGCCCCCAGAGATATTCATGATACTATCTTTCTCATTGTATCCAATCTTTCTGTCAAATTGCGATGTGAAGCATCGTCTGTATACAAGGCGCAAATGTCGACCGTCACCGGAAGGAATCAACAGTCAGTATTTCAGCAGAGGTCCCTTTCTATTGACTCTTTTTATCGTCTGTGTGTTCTCCAGGCTTGGACTTGTCTTTTTGTTCATCTTCGCCTGAAATGGCTTTCTTAAATGCCCTTATACTTTTCCCCAGTCCTTCGCCAATTTCCGGTAGCCTTCCAGCTCCAAAAATTATTAACACAATTAAGAGAATTAAGAGCAGATGCAGTGGCCGAAAAAGTCCTTCAAACATGTTGAATTCCTCCTCGCCATATTTTTCTACGACATTATAGCACCACCCTCCCTAATAGTCTAAATGTAATATTGATGTTTCAAGATGATGCAACTATGGAATGATACTGGAAGAATTCGCCATCATACGTCACAACCAGAACCTTACATTTCATTTAAAATAAATCAGTATCATCAACCACCCGCAAGAATGGGACCGGCGATTCATAAAGAGGAGATGCCAAATAATAGTTAAAACATATGCAGGGGGAATAGCGCGGTTTTAGCGCCCCTCACGGCCCGTTTGTTGTGTGAACAGTACTGCGTTGGTTAGAATGGAGTGAAACCCAACAGCATTTAGAAAACGATCATGGTCTTTGCGCCGGGCTCCCCAAAGTTCATCCCGAGTTTCCTCTGATGTTCATTGAATATTTTATCGGCTGTTAATACAGCATAAAATCAAGAGAAAATGCCAACGCGGATACATAATATTATTGTTGACGTCTGAACAAGAATCCTTTAAAAGTAGTTATAGAGTATTTCTGCATTATCACTACCACTCTCGGATTCGTATTAAAGAAGAGGTGCCTATGCTGATTGAGATGGATGAGATATACAGAAAGATGTCTCCCGATCAGATCCCCTGGAATACCGAGGCGCCACCGGACGCGCTCGTCGAGTTAATCGACAAAGGAAGCGTCCAACCGTGTACGGCTGTCGAATTTGGGTGCGGCCTCGGCCACGCTGCGCTTTATCTCAGTAGCAAGGGGTTTAATGTCACCGGAGTGGATATCTCTCCTACGGCTATAGGGATCGCGAGGGAAAATGCCAGAAAGAAAGAGTTGCACAGTAATTTTATCGTGTCTGACGTTCTTGGCGACCTGAAAGAGGTCGAGGGCACTTTCGACTTCGGCTACGATTGGGAACTTCTGCACCATATCTTTCCGGAGGAAAGAAAGAAATATGTTGAGAACATTTCTAGAAAGCTCAATCCGGGAGCAAGTTATCTGTCCCTTTGCTTCAGCGAGAAGGATCCGCAATTCGGCGCCGCGGGGAAATACAGGGAAACGCGACTGGGCACTGTTCTCTATTTCTCCTCTGAAAATGAGATCAGAGAACTCTTTGATCCGTACTTTCGCATAGAAGAACTGAAGCTGGTCAGTGTTACAGGCAGATTCGCTATCCATCGTGCCGTGTACGTCTTCATGCACCGGCGGTAGTATGGCCGGTGCAAGCCTAGCGTGATGAATAAGATAACAAGTCCGGTTGCAGCAACGCCTGTCTCGCAACAATGACCACATGGGTTGGCCCTGGTCCTGGCGTCCCCCCCCAATAAACAACAAAAACTTGAAAAACTAAATTTATTGTGCTATCCTAAAATAACGGCTCCGGACCATATGAGGTGACCGGGCGACAAGCATTACAAGATGAGGGCAACCATAAATAATACATAATAATATCAATATATTAGCTTTGTTTTCGATTGGAGGATTCCAAAGAGGGTATTGGACGCGTTGGGTGCAGGAGAACGAGTGATGAAGTCACAAAAGCGTTCTCGGAGAAAGGACGTGCTCAATCATGTATTGTTGGGACTTTAAAAAATGCCGTTGTCGTGAGTTCTGCCCTGCATATCCTTCCGATGGAAGGCAGTGCGCCCTTGTACTGGGGACCCTCTGCAATGACGAGAAACAGGATACGTTTCATGATAAACTACACCATTGCCTGAAGTGTGATTTTTTCAGAAGCGAATATCATGTGAGATGTGTCGATTAGCAGGTAACTTCGAGGCGAGCACTCCTGAGCCCGTCGAAGCATTGTCGAAGCACTCAAAAACTCTTTTCCATCACGCACTGGACATTGTTCCCCCCCTCGCCGCGAACATCGCTTCATTTTTTGGGTATCCGGATTTTCCGGTTGATTTTGATACTTTGTGAAACTGTACCAGCGTTTTAAAATTCGGACTATTGGGTTGAATCATCCCATAGAGGCGGCTGCAAGAAATTCTTCCGGGGTCATGATAGAAAGGTCACTGGCTCTATAATCAATCTTGTTCCTAGTGATGAGACAATCTACCTTCGTACTGACCGCGGAAGAATATTGAACTGCGTCCTTGAAATCTCTAAAATCTGATGCAAGCGACAAATCAATTACTTTTTCATCTACAGCAGCTACTCGGAAGACGATCCGCACCTTTTCCAATATCTTCATTGCTTTGTCCCGCTTTAGCTCTTTCACAAGGATATAAAAGAGGATTGGAAAACTGTTCGCGCATAGATACCCATCTAGTTGCTTCGCCTCAACCATGGGAAAGATCTGTGCAGCAGGAGAATAGAACGGCTCCCTATTGAGGAAAATATCCAGGATGAAGTTAATATCGCAAAGGATGATTTTCATCGGTATTTCTCTTCGATACGTTCCCGGTAACCTACTATAAGCTTTTTCGCGTCAGCCTTCGGGCCGAGCACACCAGAAATTTCCGCGAGAACGGGTGTAGCTTCTGTCTTCTTCTTTTTTCCATCGGATACTGCTTGGAAGTAACCGGCCACCATTTGGGAAAGGCTGACACCTCGTATATGAGCAGCGCGCTTTGCTTTGCGAATTACAGTTTCGTCGAGCCGCAGGGCAAGTTTCGTCGCCATATTATTCACCTCCTGACGTATATGATAACCTGAATTGTACGTCATTCGTCAATGACCTCTTTTCGAGGGAACAAATATCAACCAGGGACCTCAATATTCTTTGCATTCGAATTTTACGGCCATCAACCACCAAATCCAAAAACCTATTTTTTTGCATTACTGGCCGGTCACCGTATCCTGCTCACATGCCCCGGGGAAGGAGTTCTCCCGTTTGAGGGGAGCTTGACGCGGCTACCTGTGAAACAGGACATCCTCACACGCTTTCGCCGGCAAAATAATCGTGGATTCAGATCTCATTCAAACGTGGGAAGATAAATAGCAACGGTTGTACCTTTTCCAACCTGAGAGTCAATCGTAATAAGCCCACCGTGCCTTCTGATGACAGAGTAGCAGACAGCCAGCCCCAGCCCCAGGCCTTTCTGGCTGTAAGTATCTTTCGTCGAAAAATAGGGATTAAATATCCTCGGGATATTTTCCGTCTTAATGCCGATGCCCGTATCCTGCAAAGTCAAGATAATGTAATCCCCGGCTGGAAGCGGCAAACCATCATTCTCGGTAAGATGAATATTTTCTCCCTCAATGCTCAGGACGCCTCCATCGGGCATTGCTTCTTTTGCGTTCTCCACGAGATTGAAAAAGACCTGCCTCATCTGCTCCGCATCGATCGGGACGGGTTGAAGATTTTCCGGCAGATCCAACTCCGCTCTGAGCGGTGTATCCTTCAGGACCTCTTTCACGCTCTCTTCTATGATTCCGGTGATCGGCCTCATTACTCTCGCGTGCTCCCCTCCCGTGGCAAAGGTCAAGAGACGTTGACTGAGTTCTCTGGCATGGAGACAATTTTTCATTGCCGCCGTCATGGTCGTGTGTACCAGGTCCCCAGGCTGAGATTCGCTTTTTGCGATCTGGACGAATCCGATGATGGCTGCTATGAGATTGTTGAAATCATGGGTCATCCCGCCGGCAAGAATCTCGAGTGATTCAAGGTGGCGCAGCTTTAGATGCTCCACTTCCGCCTTTTTATGCTCCGCACGGTAGAGAATCATGACAACGGAGACAGCGAAGCTGATCCCGCACAGGAGAACATACAGCGCAACTAGTGTGGCCGTGTCTCTTCGCCAGGGGGCCAGGACAGCGTCCAGGCCGCGGCTTACCGATATGACAAGCCGATGTTCGACCTGCAAACCGGGAGGTGTGCAGGTAATGAACGCTGCGATGCGTTGATCGCCCAGCATTGAGGAGCGGCCATGTTGAATCGAGACCTGCTTTCCGCTTTCCCGGTGCCGTAGAAAAAGGGATCCGGATTTAAACAGGCTTTTCCCGGCAAAATCGGCCTGCGTATCCGGAAGGGATATAAAAACATCTCCGCCTTCATATACGAGGCTCACCCGATTATCGGGGGCGTACAGCACCGACCCGAGCAGGGTATCAAAGTAATCCTTGTCAAGACTTGCAGAGACAATGCCGAGAAATTCTCCACGCTTTCCCATCACTTTCCTTGTTACGTTTACGACGAAAGTCCCGAGCACCGACTGAAAGGGCCGTGAAATAATCAACCGTGCCGGATCGGTGACCGTGAGTGCCGTTTTGAAGTAATCACGACCGCTAGCATCAAATCCGATGATCTTTGCCCTGCTGGTGCGAATAATGTGGCCATGGGCGTCGGCGATGACAAGAGTGCGGATGCCGGGGAACAACTTCGCCTGTTGGCGCAGGTATGCATTCATTTCAACGGCGCTCGTACGGGATGCTCCGTACTGCATTCTGATGATGTCGGTCAATAAGACGTTGGTGAACCTCAGGTTTGCGCCCAGATTCTCGTCCAAAACGCGCGCCTCCGCCATCAGGCGATCCTCGGTGCTCGCAATGGTACGGTTGTATTCTATGTACCGCTGTCCGGCCATGAGCAAACCAAGGAGCAGAAGAAATCCTGAAATGCCGGCCCATATTAGTTTATGCCCGGCGAGAGCGCCTTCTCTTAGCGCCTTTGGTGTGTGATTCGTGGCCATTGGATTTATTAGGCATTGTACTGAAATAGTTCTTAATTGCAACTACTTCTGAAAAATTTCATGAGTAAAAAATTGGGCCCTCTCGTGGGAGCGAAAATATGCCGCTCGATACATTCCGTAATATTGAGCATGACATACAATAAACTCTTTGTTGTTTGCGCGTGGTGATGAACGCGGATGTATGACCGAGTGTTGCCTTTTCGTAATCACACGTCCGCGATGGCCTGTTTGCCTTCTCCAATTGCTTTTTTCAACGGCTTCAGGAGGGCAAAAAACGCCAAGCCGGCCGCGAAGGAGAGGGTGAACATCAACAGGAAAAAATTCTCTTTGGACATCTTCCCCCAAAACGTTCCCAGATATCCCGACAGGAAGTTGCCGAAAAAGCTCGAGAGGAACCATACCCCCATCATCATGGAGACGATTCGGGCGGGAGCGATTTTGGTCACCAGCGAGAGGCCGATCGGAGAAAGATAGACTTCACCGAGCGTGAGCACGAACGTGCAGGCTGTCAACCACCCTAGGCTCGCCTTCGGGTTGACTGCCAGTTCCCGGGCCGGCGGAATCAGGATCAGGAAAGCCGCAGCAAGCAGGATGCAGCCGATTCCCATCTTGGCGATGCTCGAAGGTTCTTTTCCGCGGCGATCCTGCCAGCCCCAGAACAGGTTAAGCGTCGGAACGAAAATAAATATCATGAGCGGATTGAAAGATTGAAACCATGACGCCGGCATTTCCCACCCGAAGATCATCCGGTCTGTATTGGCGTCAGCCCAAAGCGCCATCGTGTTGCCCTGCTGCTCGTATACGCTCCAGAAAACGATGCTCAGGGCCATCATGACGAAGATTGCGCCAATCTTCAGCCAGTCCTCACGCGTTATGGGTTCTGAAGACTTCTGCTGTTTGGCATCCTTTTTCTGCGTGATCAGATCGGGGGCAAGGTGCTTCTGGCCCCAGAGATAGACGAAAAGCCCGATGACCATGCCGACACCGGCAGCGACAAAGCCCCAGTGGAACCCGATTTTCTCGCCGAGGGTTCCGCAAACCAGAGGTGAAAAGAACGCACCGAGATTGATTCCCATATAGAAAATGCTGAACGCGCGATCGCGGCGATGGTCGCCCGCAGGGTAAAGCGCCCCGACTTGCGTTGAGATATTCGGCTTGAGGAGACCATTGCCGAGGATCAGGAACACCAGTGCCGGGAAGAACAGGCTTTCGAAGGCCATCAAAAAATGTCCAATGGCCATGAGCACCCCTCCCAGGATCACCGTCCGGCGCTGCCCGAGGAGCCGGTCCGCGAGCATGCCACCGAAGAGCGGGGTGAAGTAGACAAACCCGGTATAGAGCCCGTAAATTCGGGACGACCGTTCCTGCGTGAATTGCAGGTGCTTGATCATGTAGTAGACAAGCAGTGATCGCATCCCGTAGTAGGAAAACCTTTCCCACATTTCCGTAAAAAAAAGAACATACAACCCGGCGGGATGTCTCTGGCCTTTGGTCCTGCTCTCAGTTACGGCTATCGCATCGCGCATCCATCGCTCCGAGAAATTAGGCTAAGGTCCCGTGATATTCCATAATGTCGATTCGGCGTTTTATGTTATCGAATACGGGAAGAAAAGCAGAGTTGCTCCCGTCTACACCATGGGATATTAAGGGCTAATCGGCAGCGAGGTTTATCGCGGATGCCGGATTGATTCGCCTATGCCCGCTGAAAGCCCCTTATACGGGAATCAATAGTATCAAATGTCCGAGCCAAAGGCAAGGGCGGGCCAAAAACGTTGAAGGTTGGAAAGTTCATGGTTAGACATTGACGAAGAGGTTGTAACGAAGAGATCGCTTCTGAGGAGTAACTTCGTTTATCCAAATCGCGTGGCCTTCTCTCTGCGAAAAAGAGGAAACATCATGATCGCTGACATACCGCAAATTGCCCTCAAATACCGGAACTACTCTCTATAAGAGAGCGTCGATTGCAATAAACTTCATTCTTGCTCAGTCAACGCTGGTCGCACACCAACGCAAGCACTTAAGAACGTTGTGTCCACTTTACCCCGTCCGGGGATGTAAGGATGATGTTGCCCCATCCCACGGCCACAAACTGAGATTGGGTATCGGACCACACAACGCCAAACAGGGAATTTGATGTGCCCGAAGCCTGCGGCGTCCATGTTATAGCGTTCGGGGAGGTAAGGATGGTTCCCGTGTCTCCTACGGTGACGAACTGTGTTCCGGACCAGGCAATACCGCTCAGGCCGTTTGTTACTCCAGATGTCTGAGATGTCCACGCCACTCCATTGGGAGAGGTAAGGATAGCACCGTTATTTCCTATTGCCACGAATTGTGTCCCCGACCAGATTATGCCACCGAGGGGACCGGTAATGCCCGACGTCTGTACTGTCCAGGCAATTGCGTTTGGAGAGGTGAGGATTACGCCGTCATCCCCGACAGCAACGAACTGCGTCCCGGACGAGGCAAGGCCGTAGAGATTCTCGGCAGTGCCCGATGTCTGCGGAGTCCATTGTGTTCCCGTCGGTGAGGTAAAAATAACTCCGGCATCTCCCACCGTTGCGAACCGCGACCCGGACCAGGCAACACCGTAGAGATCACTGGTAGTACCTGACGTCTGCATGGTCCACTTTACTCCGTCGGGAGAAGTGAGAATGACCCCATGATTGCCCACTGCCGTAAATTGTGTTCCCGACCATGCAATATTGAGCAGGGACTCCGTTGTGCCGGAGTTCTGGAATGTCCACGATATGCCGTCGGGGGAGGTGCGGATCATGCCGCCGCTTCCCACTCCCACGAATTGAGCTTGAGCACCTGACCAAACAATGCCGAACAGCCCACTCTCTGTTGGTTCTTTGCCGCCACAAGCCGCCAGCGTGAGCAGAAGCATCGCATAAACAAGCCGCATCGTGAAAGACTTTATCACGGGATCCCTCCTGAAATCCATCATAACCTCATTTTCTTTAGATGAATACCTTTCCGATTTTCGATACCCTGCGCAAAGCGTACCTTATGCGTATCACCTGAACCGGCTATCAGAAAACCATGGAAAGTATAAGGCGAGCTTCCAGAGGATCCGCCGGATGAGTGGAAACATCCGCCACGCCTGCAGGGGGCTCACCCGGAAGCCGGGATACGTAAAAATAGTCAATATCGCTGACCTTTGCGTTAAACAGGTTGAAAACATCGAGGAATAGGCGCCAGTTATTGGTGAATTTATAGCCGACCCGGGCGTCCACGATTGTGGACGCGTTGGATCGGACGCTGTTGTCATCATAAAGCGGACGCGGTCCGAAATAACGCACCTTCAGGCTGCCGAGATAGCCGTCTATGCTGTCAATCGAGGCTCCGGCAGAGGCTACCCCTTCGGGTGAACCAGGAATGCGGTTTCCGACAGGATCACCGACAAAGCGCGCATGCGATAGGGCTAAGTCCGCATCAAAGGTGAACCAGGAGGTGGGCTTATAATAGTTTGCCCATTCCACGCCGTACCGCCGGCTCGCATAGCTCGGCTCGGTTACGCCGTGGTCGCCATCAAAGACAAGCTCGGAGGCCAGATTGAGTGCCCAAAAGGTAAGCTCGCTTTGCAGATGGGGCACGACTGCTGTTCTCGCCCCGATATCAAGCCCCTCAGCTCGCACGAGGGGGCTGACTTTGCTGGTCGGCTCACCGGTCAGGGGGTCCACCGTTATGGTTGTTCCCCGTCCGTCATTGCTGTGGAAACCTTGACCAGCATTTATATAGAATTCTGTCTTTTCCCAGGGTCCGAAAATCAGGCTCAGTTTAGGATCGAGGAGGGAGGCGTGGGCAATGCCGGAATTCTGGGGAATATTCGCCGTAACGTCCCAACGGTAAGCGTCTCCGCGGAGCCCCGCTATGCTGCGGAATTTATCCGACCATTGAAAGCGGTTCTGTACATAAACGCTTCCGCTGGTCTGGATAACATGGTCCTGCTCTGTTACGGAAATCTGTTGTTGATCCACGGTATGGTACAGTCCGACCGGACTGATGTCATCATTGCGTACCTGCACTCCTACGGTATTGACCATATCGTGACCAGCCAGCTTCGTTATCCAGTCCTGGCTGACACTGAAGCCGGATATGATCCGCTTATCGGACTGATGAAACTGGTCGCCGTTGACCTGATCTTCCAAATCATACGTAAAATTATTCCACAAATTCATTTGATACTTGATCAGGTATGCGTTTTCCCGGGTAATCGAATTCTCCGATGTTTGTTGCCCTTCTACGGAGAGGCTGTATCGATACGAATTTTCTGCATCCGTGGGATCGAGGGAGCCATAACGGGAGATCAGGCCTTCATCTATGGCGCGGATGGCGACCTGGTTCGTGGCATTCCAGGTTCCGTTGTAGCCCATAGCTGTTATACTGTAGCCGTTTTGCGCATCACCACGACTGTAGCGAAGCACGCCATTGAATTTATTGTAGTCGTCAGGGTGAACCCAGGGACCGTCATGATGGTATGCTTCGAGACCATAGAGCAGATGCCCCCCGGCAAGCTCCGGGGATCCGGCCACCAAAGCCCGGCGATAGTTTTCGTTCCCTATGCCCACTTCAGCAATATTGCGTTCCAGCACATTGACGTAATCCATGGTGACGGCGCCGGCAGCGGAAAAGTCTCCTTGATCTGCGTAGTACGGCCCTTTCCTGTATTGGATGCCGCTCAGCAGTTCCGGCATCAAGAAGTTCAGGTCCGTATACCCCTGCCCATGCGCGTGGGTCGGCATATTGATCGGCATGCCAGCCACGGTCGTCGCCAAATCGGTTCCGTGATCGAGGTTAAACCCTCGCAAATAGTACTGGTTCGCCTTGCCTTCGCCGCTGTGCTGGCTGACAATCAGACCGGGAACTTCTTCAAGAAATTCGCCGGTCCGTAATACAGGCAGGTCTTCGATCTGTTGAGGCGGGACAGTTCCCTCGGTAGCGGAATCCGCTGCGCCGACTAAATCCTCGGCCGCGGAGCCGGTCACTTCTACGGTGTTGAGAGTCTGGACTCCGCCGGCAAAGAGAGGTGCTGTATGCCCGCTAAAAAATAACAAGACGCCAATAGCAATTTTCACAAGGAGCTTGATCCCTTTTTGCAATCACGCCTCTTCCCGGATGTTGGGCATAGCTTTTCAGTTGTAATCGGCGATTCGGGTCGCTTCACTCGGTCAAGCGAAAACGAATGGGAACGTCCACCCAGGCGGAAACCGGGAGCCCTCCCTGCTGCGCCGGTATGAAAGACCACCCTTGCACAGCATTTAATGCTGCCTGGTCCAGCACATTCGATCCGGCGCTCGTTCCCAAGCGGACGATTTCAGCCTTACCCTCCGGGTTAACCAGCACCCGTACGATAACTGTTCCTTCCAGCCTCAACCGTCGCGCGAGAAGTGGGTATAGGGGTTTTGGATTATGAAGATAATCAGCATTAAAGGCGGGACCGACCATCGAACCAGTCGGTGCGGTTTGATTCGCTTTTAAAGATTCGCCCGCTCCTGTCTGCGGAGCTGTTCCTGTCTGCGGGGCGGTCACTGTCTGTGATGCCGTTACTTCCTGCTTCACTATCGGCCTCTCAGCCACCGCCATCGGAGAGAGTGTTTCCGGCTGCTGAGCCGGCTTCATCGATTCTTTAACCATGCGTACTTGGTTCCTGTGCTGCGGCGCGACCTTAACCGGTGCAGGCTCAGGACAGGAGAGAATTCCGATCTCGATAGGAACAGGTGCGCTCGTCGAGACCAAAAAGTGGCTGTATGCGACGCCGATCATAAAGACCACGGTGTGTATGAGTAGAGATATCTGTAAGCCGATACGCTGGTACTTCATCATTTTATCTCTTGTGTCTGCAAGCTGACCCTTTTAAACTCGAGGTTTTTAACGACGTCAAGGACGTCTACAAACGCCTGCAGACGGATATTGCGATCGGCCCTGATGAGAAGTGGAGTTTCTCTAGGCGTAGCTTGCAATGAGACCTTCAATTCATCGAGCGCTGTAAGACGGCCGTTCAAATAGACGTTGTCGCTCGCATCTATTTCAATGGTCTGGGTCTTTAATATTTCTGCCGGACTTTTTGATGCCTGGGGGAGTTCAACCCGAATGGCCCCCGTCGCGATGAAGGTCGATGTCGTGAGTACGATAGTGAGCAGCACCAGCATCACGTCAACAAGAGGAATGACATTGATGTAATCAAACTCTTTCTCGTCCATTTTTTATCTCCCATTGCATCATCAGGACCTTCGCCCTCCTCACCAGAAGGTTGTAAAGTACGACTGAGGGTATAGCGACTAGCAATCCGGCAGCGGTCGCCTTCAAGGCAAGGGAAAGGCCTACCATGATCTTCCCTGAATCCATGAAGCCCTCTTTCCCCATGGTATAAAAGGTGAGCATAATCCCAAGCACCGTGCCGAGCAGCCCGATATAGGGAGCATTGCTTCCAATAGTTGCGATGAAGTGTAGCTTCTCGGTAAGCACCATCTCCAGGCTTTTTATATCAGGATACTGGCTTAAGTTTAGATTCTTGTAGACAAGATGTCTTTCAACAGCTATTGCAACGGCCACAATACTGAGGAGCAGCAGTAAACCCATGATTCCGTAATCGATAGCGACTCTAAGCCATTCCATTTTTCTCACTCCTCTGATGTTCCCGTATTGTTTTGCACTCAAGCACGCCGCGCTGTCTTTTTATCCAAAGATGATCATCGTGGTACAATCCCATCAATACAATAAAGAAAATAAAACAACGGTTTCATGAAATGCAATGGTGCCTGAACTGGTGTTACGAATTTTTATTTAGTAACACAGACTATCAATTTAGTCAAGCGGTTTTTAAACACTGGAAAGCGGAAATACACGATTGCTTTCAGGGGAGTTTATGTGAGAGAGATTTGTTGTTTCGGGACATACAAACGAACCTGTATTCTTCGAGAGGGAGGCTTGTTTCGCAGTCACACCGGCGGCAAACCTTGCACGTCTACCCAACGCTGTTCTATTCGGTGGTCAAGAATAATAATGAAATACTTTATCCGCAAGACCAGGGACGCGAGCGTAATAAGCAGAGCTGTTACTCTATTTTCTCTGGGATTTTACTGAAATGAACCGGTGATTTTAAACATGATGACTTACTGGCTTCTTTACCGGCCTCATAAATTACTCATACTCAAAGGTGATACCAAGACCGACGTAGCTCATTCGATTGTTGTAAAATTGGCCGTACGGTGAATATCCATTGTAGCCTTCAAGCAGGAAACGGAGGGATCGAACACGCGAATCGGTTCCGTCGAATTGCAAGCCCGCTTTAAACGATGCGTTCAGGGGCCAATTGTTCTCCTGCGTGCATTTCAGGTCCAAACCTCCGACGAGCCGTCCCCCCAATAGGAATTTACCGGCACCGTTATATTCCATGCCGCTTTGTACGGTAAGCGGCTTATAATTGCTCGGCTCCACCTGAACCACAACTTCGCCACCGTAATAAATGCGCCACTTTGTCCACTCATATGATGCTATGAAGTTGAGCGCCTCATATGAATATTCGATTCGCGTAATGCCGGAATGCAGCAAGTACTCATCTCCGATGTGGGAGCTTTGGTGATAAAAGTTAAGCCGGTATGATGCGGGTCCGTTCCGGAAAGTGAAAGGAAAGCCGATAAAATAATCGGTATCCACAAGATAAAAGGACGGGGTTTTAAGATCAAACTCGGCATAGATCCCTCCGCTGATGTTGGCCTGCCAGCTGTATCCTCCGTTGTTATTAAGGGAACGATACAATCCGAACGTGTCCCCTAAGCTACCGGCGAAGATTTCTGTTGGTTGAGTGAGGTACTGATGAGCATCCTGGTAGGGTCGATAACCGAGATAAAAGCGCAGTTCCTTCGGGTCAGCCATCAGCGGTTTGAAAATGTTACCTCTTGGTAAAAATACAGCTTCATCAGGTTTCCCCGTCTCTCCCGCGACGATTTGACCTTCCTCAGCCAAACGGTCCGCAGCTTTGTCCTCCGCTTGTGCGTCATGATAAAAAAATAGCGACATGAACAGAAGGAGGGCAGTAATGAGGTCAATTGTAAAAATCTTATGTCGCAATGCGACGTTCCCCTCTACCGTGCCGTTTGCAATGAGCGTTTACGGGCATAACGCCCGCGAATGCAGGTTGTGGCAAACAAACATTATGTTCTGCAAAAAGAATGGAAACATCGCCAGGTACAGGGTGTTGGTCGCGAACTACTATCATATTTCAACCTGGATCATGGCGCCAGAGGCAAGGAAGGGCCCTGCGGGGCGGGAGAATATCGCGGCCGTCTTTCACGCCCCTCCTAGATCCACAGCCATCGCTTGGGGGAAATCCCTGTAATGATCCGCCAGCGCCGTCCCGGCACTTTCCTGGGAAATCTTGCCCCTCACGATCGTGTACGTGAGGAACGCGGGCAGCAGTACGATGAAGATCCCCGCCCATCCCAGCATATGCTCCCGGATGAGGAACGTGACTGATAAATTGAAGAACAGCACGCAGAAATAAAGGACGGGACCGATCAAGAATCGCCAGGGATATTTGTACCCGATAAGATCCGAGGCCCCTTTTCTCCGCAGGTACCGGTCGATCTTTTGCAAGATGTAGATCATTGAAAAGCCCACTGCGAGCCATCCGATAAAATTTGACAGAGGGACGCCGAAATAGACCCCTTGTTCGGGGTAGCCGTAGATGCGGCCGAGAAACCAGCGATCGCCCCGCAAAGCGACAGGGTCGATAATGATATCGAGGTAGACGAACAGCAGCGCCCCGAGAATCCTCACGTGAAGGGAGTCTCTTATTTTTTTTGTCTCAAGAACATACACCATCCATTTCAGGCGGCGCAGAGGCGAGTAAACGAGAAGCGCCAGGGAATAGCTCGCATAGGCAAGAAAGACGTAACTGATCGAGTCCATGAGCGGAACGCCCAGGACCCATATCTCTTTTCCCCTCGTGCCGTCAAGATAGTAATAGTGCCCGTAGGGAAAGCCGTTGTGGATGGACGAGAATTCCGACAGCCACGCGATAACGTATCCTGCGACTGCGAAGAGGAGGGCCCTCTTCAGTCCCAGGTGCAGCGAGCACCCGCCAAGGTAAACGGCAAGGAAGACGAACACATAGGGCCTGAGGAGGACCGTGTCGAGGAGAAGCATGGCCGCGAATCTCCTTAGGTTTTTCCCAGGTTCCAGAAGGCCAGCCTGACGAAGTCCTTCGGACTGGAAAAGGCGATTCTCTGGACGGTCGCTTCATAGCCGCTGTGGACCATGCAGTCCCGGCACCGCGGATCGGTTCCGGCCTCGTACCGGTCCCAAGGGGTCTTTTCCATCAATTCGCGGAACGACTGATAGTAGGCATCGGTGATGAGGTAGCAGGGTGATTTCCAACCCAGCGGATTGCGCGTCGGATTGCCCCAGGGAGTGCAGTGCAGGTGCCTGTTCCCTTTCAGAAAGTCGACGTAGAGGGGGGAACTGATGAACGGGAATTTTTTGAAAAAATCCATCTGCCTGAATTTCTCCCTCGCCTCCTCTCGACTGAGAAAGATATCGTTTTCGACCCGCTCATAATTGAAGGCCGGAGACATCAGGATGCCGTCTACCCGAAGGCCTTTGAGGGTTTCGAACAGCCTCTCCAGCTCTCCGATGTCGGAGTTCTTGTACACCGACGTATTGGTGCTCACACGGAAGCCCTTTTGCTTCGCCAATTTGATCGAAGCGGTCGCCTTTTTGAACGTTCCGGGTTTACCGGTGATGCGGTCATGCGTCTCTTCCATCCCGTCCAAATGAATATTAAGCGTCAGCCTTGGGTGCGGCGTGAACTCCTCGATAAAGGTACCGGTAAGAATGCCGTTCGAGCAGAGGTAGACGTGCCGTTTCAGCCGGAGCAGTTCCTGAACGAGAGGCTTCAATTCTTTGTACAAGAGCGGTTCACCTCCCGTAACCGTCACGACCGGCGCGCGTGATTCCAGGGCCGCGTCGATGCACTGGTCGGGGGTGAGGTCTTCGGTGTGCTCGCGATCGTACAGCCGTATCCTGTCGCAGCCGGCGCAGGCAAGATTGCAGCGGTGCGTCGGCTCGAGCATGAGGACGAGCGGGAACCTCTTGACGCCTGTGAGGGCGTTTTTCGCGAAAAATGACGTTAGCGACGCATATAAGCTGACGGGAAAGCGCATGAAGAACCCTCGAATGTTGGAATGATCCGGCACGGGAAGTTCTGCTCAAGGACACCGTGTAGCGGTGCCTGACCCTGCGTGCTGCCGACGTTGCGGCCAGCTCCCTTTCCGGTTACGACCGTGCGGCCGCCAAAGCTCTAAGGGCCTCATCCAGCTCGCTCGGGAGAAAATCGGTATTTTTACACGGCCCCTCGGGCCTCTTATTGGGTATGGCGATCACCGGAATCTTGTCTGCGACGTCCTTGATGCCTCCCATCAGGTCCCGCTCGCAGGCGATGGCAAGAATAGTCGTGGGATGATACTGCCGGATTGCTTCCCGCGCCTCCTCGCCGCCGGCGGCGGTGTAGACTTTATAATCACTCCCGTTCAATCTGCTCATCAATCGGGCCCGGGCCTCTCTTTTCAAGCAACGCGGAAGCAGGATCAAGATCCGGCCGGCATTGAGCTTTCCGACGAAGCTCATGGTGACGAAATTGTGCATCTTGATAAAGGAATTCCCTATTCTGTCCTTGCTGATGCCGAACTTTTTTCCGAGCCAGATCGTCTGCGGAAGCAGCGAGACAACGATCCTTTCAATCCAGCCATAGGGGAACAAGGACTTTTTAAATGTCCTTAGCAGCACGCCCTCAAGAATCGTGGAGATCACAAGACAGCTCGTGAACCCGACGATCAGCCATCCCACGTACCTCTCAAGCAGCGGGCTCAACTGCTGGAACCGGGGTTTCACCATGAACCATCCCAGGAGCAGCAGGATGATGAATATGATGAGAACGCCTGATGCCAGAGAGAGGAAGGTGGAAAGGCTTTCGTTGATTTCCCCTTCCCGCGGGTCGGCGTCGCCTTTCCAGTCCATCCATTCGTCGCCGAGTTTTCTGTCTATCCGATTTTCCGTCAATGCTGCCGGATTTGTTCTTGTCTCTGCCAAGAAATCCTCTCCTGTATATAATCGTTGTGTTCGAACCACCGTATAGCTTTCTCTATTGCCCCCTCGACGGGGCTCTGGGGCAGATGCAACTCCTTGACCGCCTTTGCACAATCGAAAAACATGTACTTTCTCGCCATCTTCACACCGGTCAACGGGATTGCAGGCTGCTTACCGGTTATCCATGTGGAAAGGGCCTCGTTAACGTAGGCGGCCATGAGTACCGGCAAATAAGGAAGCCGCATGGCCGGGGCCTTTTTCCCCGTCATGCGCGCAAGGATTCCAAAGAATTCTCTCAGCGTGATATTCCGGTTGCCGAGTATGTACCGCTGCCCGATCCTTCCATGCTGCGCAGCGAGTGCATGGCCATCCGCCACGTCTTCAACGTCGACAAAGTTCAGGCCGGTATCAAGGAATGCCGGGATCTTTCCGTTCACAAAATCGACGATGATTTTCCCCGTCGGGGTGGGCTTTCTGTCGAAAGGCCCGACCGGCGTGGACGGGTTGACGATGACGGCGGGAAGGCCCTGTTCGATATAATGCCTCACCTCGCCTTCAGCCAGGAACTTGGACTTTTTGTAGTGGCCAACCATATCCCCGATATCGGCCGACGATTCCTCATTCGAGGGCACGCCGTCCGCTCGCGCGGCAAGGACGCCGACGGTGCTGGTGTACACTACCTTTTCGACAGAACGCATCAGGGCGGCGCGCATGATGTTCCTTGTCCCCTGCACATTAATCGCGTACATAACGGCCGGGTCGGGAACCCAGAGCCGATAATCCGCCGCAAGGTGATACAGGTGCCGGCATCCTTTGAGCGCATCACGGCACGCGTCGAAATCCCTTATGTCGCCTTTGACCAGTTCAACGCCCAGCCCCTTGAGAGTCGGCGCAGCGTTTTCATCGCGTACCAGGGCCTTGACGTAAAAACCCTTCTCGGTCAGGATCTTTGCAACGTGAAATCCGATAAAGCCCGTTGCGCCGGTTACAAGGACCTTCATGGCCCGGCCGCCTCGTTCCCGAGCGCGGAGAGATACTTGCCGAAGGCCATCAGAGGAAAGCAATTCCGGTAATTATGATACCGGAGATAGAAGTACTTCGGAAACCCCGTGCCCGTAAACTCTTTCTCATCCCACGTGCCGTCGGCCCTTTGCCTGTTGAGAAGGTACGTCATCCCGTTCATGACTTCTCTACTGTCTGCTTCGCCCGCGGCGATCAAAGCCATAATTGCCCAAGCGGTCTGCGAGATGGTGCTCCGTTCCGTGCAGGCGTTTGAAGGGGATTGACGGTAGGATTCGCAGTCCTCGCCCCACCCCCCGTCGGCGTTCTGCTTCGATTTGAGCCACTGCACCGCCTTCCTGATGTACAGACTCGACATGTCTTCTCCTACCGCCTTCAGCCCTGTCAGCACGGTGCTCGTTCCGTAGAGGTGATTGACGCCCCACCGTCCCCACCACGAGCCTTCTTTTTCCTGGGTGCGCATAAGAAACGCCGTCGCACGCCTGACCACGTTGTTCGAGCGACCGTATCCTAGCGAGCCAAGAAGCTCAAGGACCCTCCCGGTGAGGTCGGGTGTGCTGGGGTCTATCATGGCCTCCAAATCCCCGAACAGAAGCTGGTTCAGGATCTTCATGTCGTTGTCCACGTCAAATGAGCCCCACCCGCCATCTGTTCCCTGCATCCCCAGGATCCAGCGCAGGCCCCGGGAGAGGTTCTCCTGTGTGACGGAATGCTCATCCACGCATTTGTTGAGGAGCAAAAGAACGACAGCGGAGTCGTCCACATCGGGGTACCAGCTGTTCTCGAACTCGAAAGCCCAGCCGCCGGGTTCGAGTAAGGGTTTTTTGACACTCCAATCGCCCCGCCGGAAAATCTGTTTCGAAGCCAGCCAGGCGCATGCCTTTTTCAGTGACGGATGGTTTTTGTCCATTCCCGCGTGGATCATCGCAAGGGACGTGAGAGCGGTGTCCCATACGGGGGAGATGCATGATTGAAGAATGAGCTCCTGGTCGTTTTCGATGGTAAATTTCTTCAGCGCTTCCAGCCCTTTTCGTACCGGTTCCGCCGTGTTCGGATACCCCATCGCAGCAAGCGCGAGGGTCGAGTTGATCATGGCGGGCTGTATGCCCCCCCAGTCTCCGGTCGGCTCCTGGTGGTCGAGGATCCATTGTTCAGTCCTCTTAAGGGCCGTCTTTCTAAAGGGTTTGAACGGTAGGCGCTCGTACATCTTGATGAGCTTGTCAAAGGCGATAAATATCCTCTTCCACGAGAGGCTCGGCAGCTTGCCGGACGTAATCGGCGGTACCCTGGCCGGTCCTTGGTACAGCTCCCGGAGCGTCATGCCAGGGTTCAATGTCCTTACGGGCTTGAACGTGCAGACCATTGCCAGAGGCACGAGCGTGGACCGCGCCCAGCTCGAGAAGTTGTAGATGTTCAGAGGAAACCAGGCAGGAAACATATTGATCTCAACGGGAATGGAAGGGATCGCCCGCCAGTCGTAGAGGTTGAAAAGGGCGAGGTATATTTTGGTGAATACTCTCGATGCCTCCACTCCTCCCTCCCGGAGGATGAATTCTCTGGCCTTCATCAGCGGCTCATCGGCGGCGGAAAAACCCGCCAGTTTCAGGGCGCAATACGCTTCAACGGTAGTGCTGAGGTCGCCTCTTCCCCCGTAGAACAGCGACCATGTCCCGTCCGCCCGCTGGTTTCGAAGAATGTTGTGTACGATCTTTCTGTCCCGTTCTTTGTCCCGCAGCCCCAGGAAATGAAGGAGCATCAGGTACTCCGATACCATAGTGACGTTGGATTCCAGCTCGTACCACCAGTACCCGTCCGGGTGCTGCTGGTCAAGGTAATAGGACAATGTTTTTCTCACGGCTTCTGATACCGGTCTGGCAGACGACAAGCGCCCCGGGAAAGCACGGGATTCGTTTTCCTGTATTTCAGACACAATGCCGGCCACATCCCCGGAACCTCTCCGGTAATCCGGTTTTTTTTCGTTTTCGTTGATGGATAGCCTCTTCATTGCTTCCCCTCTTCCCGTATTGCCGTCTTATCGAGGCTGGGAGTTCTTTGAGCGAAAAAATCGCAGGAATGACGGTCAGCTTCCGTCAGCCCTGCCGTGATACCCTGCGGATCCGCAGGGAGGAGGTCCGGGAGGGGGACGACCGATCGTGATTTGCCGCCGAACGCTACCATGGCGATGCCGATCACAATGACAATCGTGCCGATCCAGCGATACCATGAAACCTCTTCCTTGAGGAAAAACTTTGCCAGCAGCGCGGCGAAGAGGTATGACACCGCGGTCAGCGGCAGGATGAAACTGAGGTCCGCCCATGAGAGGGCGGCGAGATAGAGAAAAAAGAAAATGCCCAGAAAGACGACTCCCAGAAATACGTAGCGATTTAGGATTACCGAAGAGACCAGTACGAGCCATTGGGACGGCTCCGCAAGGTTCAACGATCCGTATCTCCTCATGCCGAAACTCAGGAGGGACTCGCCTACTGCCGCGGAGAATGCGGCTATCAGAACGACGATATATGTTTTCATACGCTCTCCATAGCGCTGTCCGGAACAGCCGCCTCCGCGGAAAGTTCCCGGTATCCCGCAAAGACCACTCCGCGTGCAGCGAGCGCGGCGCGTGCCGCGCCGGAGGTCAGGGCTTCTAGTTCGCGCTGTCCCGCCTCGGTTGCGGCGTCGGGGTGCAGGAAAATTTCCAGGGAGCTGCCGGCCCGGTCGAAAATGTGCAGCAGGTACCGCTCGTCGCACTGCCCGGTCCGCGCCAACCCGTACACAGCATCGAGGGACCGCAGTCCGTACTCGCGCGCTGTTCTTCCATGCATTCTCCCCAAAACCGCAAAAACCGCCCATTCAATGAAGGGCATGGCGCCGCGTCCGGAGGAGGGAAAACGGAGCAGGACGGACAGGGGCTCACGGGGTATCCGGACCCATCGAATCCCCCGCCGTGACGCATGCCTGCAAAGCAGCTCGAATATCGCGGGATGCATGTGGAGGTGGTGGTGGCCATCTATGTGCGTTGGCTGGACACCCGCCTTTTCCAACCGTTCGAACTGCGCTTCGATTTCGCGGTCGAGCTGGCCCAGAAGACCGGCACGGCGGTATTTCATCCAGGCCCTTGTGGGGCTGTTTTCGAAACGGCCGCGGGAATCAGCAAGACCGGGGATTTCGGAACAGGGCAGAACGGCCCTTCCGTCACAGAGTGTCACATGAAGCCCGACGGAAAGGCCCCTTCGCTTCCGGGCTATCTCCACGGCCTCCTCGAAGGCGGCCCCTCCCGCCATGAGGCTCGCCGCAGTGAGTATTCCCCTGTCATACGCTTCGGCGACGGCGAGGTTCACTGAAGAGGAACTGCCGAAATCATCAGCCACGATGACCGCGTATTTTTTTTCAACGCGCGCCATTACGTTTGGACCACCTCTTTCCGCCTTGCCATAAACGAGAAAAACTCCGCTCCTTCCCTCACGCGGCGGACAAATGCATGCCTGTCGCGAAGCATTTCCTTCATGATCCTCAGGATCGGACGGGGTCTGAGATAGAAGCGGCGGTAGAAACGCTCCACCGCCTCAAAAATATATTCCCGGGAAAGTCCTTCGTAGGAGACGGCGGCGTTCTGGATCCCGTCTTTCAACAGCTGTTCACCTGCCCGCACGATCCAGCCCTCTTTGAGTCCCTGCGCATACATCTCGGTTCCGGGATAGGGGGCCACCAGAGAGACTTGGATGCTGTAGGGGTCGAGCTCCAGCGCATACCGAACAGTCTCTTCAATGGTTTCTTTCGTTTCACCCGGCAGCCCCAGAATAAAGGCCCCGTGGACGCGAATGCCCAGCTCTTTTGTCGCCTTCATAAATTCCCGTGCCTGGCCGAGATGGATGCCTTTTTTCATGTTGTCGAGTATTTTCTGGTTGCCCGATTCAAACCCCACGGTCAGCAAACGCAAACCGCTTTCTTTCATCACCTTGAGTGTTTCCTTTTTGACGTTCGCCCGCGCATTGCACGACCATGTCATCCCCAGCGGTTTTATTCTCCGGGCAAGCTTTTCGGCCCTCGCCGTATCCTGGGTCAACGTGTCATCGTCAAAGAAAAACTCCTTCACCTGCGGGAACAGCCGCCTGGCAAGGGCCATTTCATCATACACGTTTTCCACGCTTCTCACCCGGTAGGCATGCCCGGAGATCGTCTGGGGCCACAGGCAGTACGTGCACCGCGAGCGACATCCGCGGCCGGTATAAAGAGAAACGTACGGATGCAGCAAGTAGCCGTTGTAATAGTTCTCAATCGTGAGGTCCCGCGCGTAGATCCTGCTTACAAAGGGTAGCGCGTCGAGATCCTCGATGAGCGATCTGTCCGGCGTACGCACCAGGTTACCCTTTGAGCGGAAGACAATTCCCCTGACGCGGTCAAGCGGGACTCCGTCGGCGATTTCGGCAAGAGTATAATCATACTCTCCCGTGGTGACGAAATCGAGGGCTTCCGACATCATCATGGTTTCCACGGGAAGCACCATCGGGTGAGGGCCAACAAGTCCGATTTTGACATGCGGATAGTGTTCCTTCAGCACTCCGGCGAGCCCGACATCATGAGAAACGGTCGGAGTGCTGGTACTCATGACAATTAAGTCGTATCCATTCGCGAGACGGATCACCTCATCCCTGCCTAAACTATTGGCAGGAGCATCAACGAGACGGCTTTCCGAAATAAGGCCTGCCGGGTACGCCAGCCACGTAGGATACCAGAAGGAGCGGATTTCACGCCGCGCCTGATATCGTGAACCGGCCCCACCGTCAATCCCCGCGTACGACGGCGGGTTGAGAAGCAGTGTTCGCACCTTATTTCCCCCCCTTTAAAGCCCGACTTGAGCAAGTCGCTCCGTTACTCTTCCCGGTATGGCATCCTGGAGTAAAAAACGAGGAGAATATCCGCGACAAACATTGCCATGCAGCGTCCTCCTCGCAGGAATTAATGTCCGCCGAACGATCCCCCGGCCATATGCTCCATCGCGAGAATGAGCCACGGGGTGTAGAGATGTCCGTTCCTCTTGATTGCCTTCATCAATACGTTCAAATCCACCAGTCTGACTTCCGATATCTCATTGCGGTCGTAAAAAAGTCCGTCCGTTTCAACGCCGCGGACGATAGTCACGGCGCATATTTCATGCTCCGTACCGACGCCGTTATAGCCGGCTTTGTAGCGGAACTTGAACGTATACCGCACCTGGTCGGTCACGAGCCCTATTTCCTCTCTTAACCGCCGCATTGAAGCGTGTACGTAATCCTCTCCCCTGAACACATGGCTGGCGACGGTGCCGTCCCAGAACCCGGGCCACAATCTCTTCTTGTCGCTTCTTCGGGTCAGCAGCAATTCCCCCGCATTATTGAGAACCATGGCGAGAAAGCCACGATGCAGGATCCCTCCCCCGTCATGACACTTTTCCTTGGCCTCTTCGCCGATCACATTGTCATTTTCATCGACCGTGACAATCCGCTCTTCCTGTTTCTCCATAAAACAGATATCATTTCCTTTTCGAAGTGGAATTCTATTTAAAATGGATGGATTTGTCAATCAATTAGCGAAATTTTCCGCTCGTTTCCATCGCGCACACACCCACAATTAGTAAAACGATAGCTCTATTCTTTAAAAATATCAATGCAACAAAAGTATTATTTTACAAACCACTCAACTCTATCGCGGTCATCCATAATCCTGCATTCAGCGGTTGAAAATAAATTTACCATTTAAAAACAATATATTATAGCAAGTTATCCAACTTAAGGGCGGTTTACCTTATCGCCCAACGGGTTAATGAAAAATTGAAGCATCTTATTGATTTTATAAGAAAGCACGCGTCAGCTGCCGTTTTATAGGACGACCCATTCCCGGGCTCCGCGAGAAAAAGCGGCTCACTCGGAATGGGTAGCTGAGACCATCAAATACAGCTGTCCCCTCGTTACCAAAACCGATGTCCACCCTGCCGACAATGTTGGGCCGGACCAAAAGAAGGGAACTTATATAGAATGTAGTTCCGTGGACCGCCTGTAAGGTTCTTTTGCTCAATCATGTCCATCCATGACCGGCCGGCAGTGTCCTGCTTGTTCTCTCCGACTCGAACGGATGACGGTCATAAGCTCTTGTTCCAGGTGAGGATTAGACCGCTGCCCGGCGTGCCATTGCGGATGAAGCCGGAATCCCACTCGTAGGCCAGGTAAAGCTCGGAATTCCATAAAAAGCCAGTGTCCAGGCCAATGAGGGCATTCTTTCCGTAATTGGTCACGAATCCCACCTGGTTTGTCCCGACGATGCTGGACCGGGACGCCTCGATATAGGTACCGCGCAGGTGAAGATACATGAAGAACGTGAGCTCGCGCCGGCATTCCACTGCCACCATGTTATAATTTGCCACGGGAATCAAGCCGAACATGGTACCGGGATAATCGACTCGAGAGAGGTCGTCTGATTCGCCGGGAAGAGGACCACCGCTGATACGGAATGCATTATAACGATCAACACTGCTCTTTTCGGACGTGCCGCCATGGTAACTGACCACAATCTTGTTTTTCTCGGACAGGCCGGGGATGCTGCTGACAGCCATGACATACCCGCTCGCCTGAGTATAGTCCTGGGTGTTATGCTTCGTGAAAACGTTGGGGGGTGAGCCAAAATCCGCCCACTTATCCCGGTTTGTGAAATCCAAGTCGAAGCCGGCAGCGATGCCTTGATGGGGAAGTTCCAGGATGTTGCGGCGCATGCCATCATAGCGAGCCCGCAGCTTCGCGCCATACAGCATCGTATCGGGTGGCAGTACCATATTCGGCCCTGTATCGGCCACCCGGTGGTCGTAAAAATAACCAGTCCGGGCTAAAAGCTGGAGCCTCAGATCGTTATCGACCTGGAAGGGAGCCACCTTAAACCGAAGACCCGGCCCGATGGATGCCATGATTGTACCGTATTCCTGGGAAGTCGCATCGATTAACTGGTTATTCAACACCTCGGCCTGACCACCGGGGATCGTGTTGTTTTCAAAACGGGTGACCAATTCAAGATTCTTCCAGAGTGTCCGGTCGTACTCAAGATCATTGATGAAAATGCTGACGATATCCCGTGTCCGTGACTTATCCCATACCCGTTTAAAATACAGGGCGAAAATGGGAGAACCGTCGGTGTCCCCCTGACTCGGCGTATAATAGGTTGCGCCGAGGGTAAGGGCTGATACGTTCCTACGGTCTTGGGCAGGAACGTCGATGGGTTGCCCCATGAACACCGTGTGATACGGCTCCCCCGCCAGAGGGGTGTGATATTCGCCACTGTCCCCCGCCGAAGCCGCTGCAGTTTCTGTCGGCGAAGAGGCGACCGCCAGCAATTCATTGGCGTAGACGCATTCTACGCCCGCTATGCCAAAACAGGACATGAGCAGAAACGTAGTGATGCCTTGAACGAAGAAACGGTGATTATGAGGCATTCCGATCGACTCCCTGTTTTTGTGTACGGTCGAGGATTTAAATCCTCCGACCGTTCTTCTGTCCGTCATACTTCCCGTATCTGTGCGCCCAGATTGAACCACCGTTACTCCTGATTAACCCGAAGAAACTGAATATCTCTCATCGACACTATTGCCCCCCTGTTTGCAATGTGTGTGTTCCTGATAAAATCGACAACATATTTTTCAAATGAACCGCTCCCCAGCCTGACAGGTGGGCCTCAGGCAGCTTGGCATGATCTGCCATGGGTCATTGTTCAGGGGGTACGGGTACGGCATGGCGGTGCAGCCAAACACGCGCAAGGACATTATCAGCAACAGCAACGGGGCCGAGAATTGCATAGTTTATGCGCCGGAATGAAAATGCTTTTTTGGCGGCGGCCCGCTTTGCAGACCTGACCTGCTGCTACTCCGTCTGCCGAAGCTTTCCGTCTTTTATGATACGATACTCGTTGCCCCGCCAGCGGACTTTCCGGCTCGTGAAGCTCCAAGCCCAGATACCGAAGCCGAGGATGTCCTTGATCGGCACAAGCACAAGCCATTTCAGCCACTGCCGTGAGTGGATGACCTTTCTTTGCAGCACATACGCAAGGCCATACCGCACCATGACGGCAGACCCGAGTACGGACAGCGATAGGGCGGTCGGACCTTCCGTGATGAGGAGGAGCAGGGAAAAAGGGACCATGTGCGTAATGCCGTAACCGGCAAACCCCTTCGGTCTCGACGCCCGGTAGGTCCGCGCCCAGCGGAGCTGGTGCCTCCAGAAATCGGCGATGCTCATGGGACCCGCAACATTCTCGATGACATACCGGGAAAGAACGATCGAATACCCTCGCTTCCACAGCCGGTTGCCGAGCTGGTAGTCGTCTGCAAGGTAGTCGCCGACCGCGGCAAAGCCGCCAATCTCCTCCAGCGCCTTCTTCGAGAGCACCAAAGATGCCCCTAATCCGAACGTCACGCCTTCCAGTCGCCGGGCGACAAGCACGGATGGAATGAAGTCGAGCGCGATCGTCAGGGACTCCAGCGCGGCGCCGATTGATTCGGGCTTTGAGATCTTGTACAGAGACGTAACCAGCCCGACGTTTCGGTCGCTGAAGTATTCCTCCATGCATCTGCCGAGATAGGATCGGTCCACTCTCATGTCGCTGTCGCTGATTGCGAGCATGGGGTGCCGGGCCGACTCCGCAAGCCCTTCGAGATTCGACACTTTCGGATTCACACGCGGACGGTCCGTGCCGATGACCGTACGGACGTTACAATCGGTAAGGGAATCAACCATCTCCTTGACCCGCGGGATAGCGTCATCGGCGGAATCGGAAAATCCGAGCACGATCTCATATTCGGGATAGTCCTGCTCGCAAAAGGTCCTGAGGTTTTCCGCGAATTCGGGTTCGATGCCCTTGAGTGGTTTGATAATCGATACGGGGATGTGAGGCGGAAGCGCGGTCTCGCTTCTTTCCTTCCGGAAAAATTCCCACGCGCAATAGAGAGAGAAAAGATGATAGCCTCCCGCACACAGAATAAGCAAAATAAGAATTGCCGGTATCGAGTTGATCATGTTCATGTCGCTTCGCGTCCCGCGCCGCGGGACGTCAACGGAGATTGTCCTGACCCGCGATCTCTTGCGCTCTTGAGAGGTCTATGGTATCAGAAATCAAGCCATGACTCAAGTCCTCTCTCCTAAAATAACCCGCTGTTTCCCTTTTCCCTGCTATACTTAGAACTGTATTGCAAAACGAGGAGAAAAAGTCCCTCTCAGCGCGAAATCGGCTTTACGGGAGGAAAGAGATGATTCCGGAATCTATCACGTCGCCGGCGGACATAAAAGAACTTTCGATCCATGAATTGAAGGAACTCTCCGCAAGACTCCGGCAGACGGTCATAGACCGGGTGTCGCAAAACGGTGGTCATTTGGCATCGAATCTCGGAGTCGTCGAGCTGACGGTCAGTCTTCATTATGTGTTCAATTCGCCAACAGACAAGATCATATGGGATGTGGGCCACCAGTCCTATTGCCACAAACTCCTGACGGGAAGGAGCGGGCGTTTTTCCACGCTCAGAAAGAAAGGAGGCCTTTCGGGTTTTCCGAGACGCGACGAAAGCGCGCACGATGTGTTCGGCACCGGGCACAGTTCCACCTCGATTTCGGCGGCCCTGGGGATACTCGAAGGTCGGAACATGAACGGGGATCACGGCAAGGTTATCGTCGTGATCGGCGACGGAGCGATGACGTCCGGGCTCGCCTTCGAAGGGCTGAATAACGCGGGCCAGCGGAAAAAAGACATGATCGTGATCTTGAACGACAATGCGATGTCCATATCGCCGAACGTCGGGGCCCTTTCCTCATATCTGAACAGGATCATCACGGGGAAGTTTTATCAGCGGTTCAAGCAGGAAACAAAAACATTTCTCGACGGACTGCCGAAGATAGGCGAACACGCCGCAAAGGCCGCCCACAGGATGGAAGAGATGCTAAAGGGGTTGTTCCTGCCGGGAATACTTTTCGAGGAACTGGGATTTAACTATGTCGGCCCGGTCGATGGACACGATATCCAGAAGTTGATCGTGACCCTGGAGGGAATAAAAAACGCGGCGTCGCCCACCCTGATTCATGTAATCACGAAAAAAGGCAAAGGATACCGGTTCTCCGAAGAAAACCCCTCCGCTTATCACGGGGTCGGCCCCTTTGATCCGGAAACGGGACGAAGCGCTCCGGAAGCGGGGATGACGTTCGGGGAAGCGTTCGGCAATGCCCTGACGAAATGCGCGGCCGGCGACGATTCGATCGTCGCCATCTCGGCTGCGATGAAAGAAGGCACCGGACTCGAACGGTTTGCGGAAAAATATCCCGGACGATTTTATGATGTCGGCATCGCCGAGCCCCACGCCGTGACACTTGCCGCCGGTCTCGCGACACAGGGGCTGAAGCCGGTCGTTGCGATCTACTCCACCTTTCTTCAGAGAGCCTATGACCAGATCGTTCACGACGTCTGCCTGCAGAATCTTCACGTTGTATTTGCGATCGACCGGGCGGGGATGGTGGGAGAGGACGGGCCGACGCATAACGGACTCTTTGACCTTTCCTATCTCAGGCACATTCCAAACCTCGTGGTTATGGCCCCGAAGGACGACGTAGAATTGGTTGCCATGCTCGGTTTGGCGCTGAAACACAACGGGCCTGCCGCTATCCGGTATCCACGGGGAAAAGTGAAAAGGCTCTCCGGGCGACCCTCGGGCAACGGCGGTTCACCCGGTTCCTTCAACATCGGAGAGGCCGAGCTCCTGCGAAACGGGAGCGACGTCGCGTTGATCGCTCTGGGCCATACCGTGCTTCCTGCCCTGTCGGCGGCGACGCTACTCGAAGCGGAAGGCATCAGCGCGGCGGTCGTCAACGCGCGGTTCGTCAAACCGCTCGACGCGCAACTGATCTGCTCCGTCGCGGCAGAGACCAAAAGGGTTGTCACGGTTGAAGAGAACGTGCTTGCCGGGGGCTTCGGCAGCGCCGTACTCGAACTGCTTCATGACCGCGAAATAGAAGGCGTACACGTGAAGCGATGCGGTATCTCCGACACATTCGTCGAACAGGGCCGGCAAGACGAGTTGAGGAAGAAGCACCTTCTCGATCAGGAAGGGATCTATCAGACCGCGCTCTCGATCCTCAAAGAAAGGAAGTACACCTTCTCCAAATGATCGCGGCGCTCTTTGCGGCCTTTCCGCAGGAATTAAGGCACATACGTAAAAACCATCCGCGTGCGCAGAATCCGGAGAACTGTCCCTCCTCCTTGCAGGGAAAGCAGCATCCGGCGTGTGACATCATCGCAATACAAACCGGCATTGGCGCAGCAAACACGGAAACCGCTTTCCGGCGCGTGCTTCAGGAGCGCCGCCCTGACATTGTTATGTCCGTCGGGTTCGGCGGCGCCCTGTACGAGGATGCTGGGATCGGGGATATTGTGTGGTCTTTCCGCTCCCTCCTCATCAGGGCAGAGAGGACGCGGCAGAGCGAACATCTCCCGGAAGATGCCGTCCCAGATTCCACCCTCGGCAGACGATTAGGGAAGGAGCTCTGCGAGAGGACCGCCGCGAGGGAGGGAAGCATCATTACCCTCTCGGAAATGATGACGAAATCGAAAATCAAAAAGATGATTCCCGGGGACCTCCCCTTCCCCGTATGCGATATGGAAACGTTTTATCTCGCAAAGCTTTCGCAGCAGAACCATCTGCCCTTTCTCGCGGTACGCGCGATCACCGACCGGCTCGATGAGGATATTCCTCCGGAGCTTCTCGCGGTAACAGACGGGACAGGCCGGTACCGTTTTTCGCGGGCCCTGGGCCTCCTTCTCGCAAAGCCAACGCTTATCCCGGCAAGCGTGAGACTCGGGAGAAACGCTGCAAAGGCTTCGAAGAACCTTGGGAATGCCGTGGACTCGCTGGTGGAAATTCTGTCCACCTTCACGTCCCGGGAATGAGGCTGCTGAAAAAGTCTCTTGCGGCATCATAAATTCTTCAGGCCCCTGAAGACCGGCATCACGCAAAATCGTGAAAAACCCGGATTCTCGCTTTCGCATCAGAAATCTCGTCGCCTGCCGGCATCTCGGCCTCCGTGCTATGAGTATGATGGCGGAGTTGGAGCCAGCGTTTCCTGTAAATCCGCAGTTATGGTATATGAACTCTGCTGCGATTGTCGGACGGGTGTAGGAAAACTTCGAAGATTCCTGCGATGTGCCATGTGGCGGGCTAAGCTTATAGAGTTAACTACATCGTATAAGTGAACGAATGCAGACGTATAAAATATGCTTGAGGCGGGAATCTTTCGATTGTACTCTCTAACGGAGAAAACCCAGACAAAAGTGAGCCGGCCAGCTCAAACACCACCCGCCTGATACTTGATCATTGAATCTCGTTTCCAAGACAGAAATGGTATAAAATTTGTGCGTGCAGTTCGGATCTTGGATGGCATCTCCGGCGATCACATCTCTGCATCATCCCTTTTTATCAGTGCCCCGCCAGGAGAAACGTGTAGCTAACCCAGACGAGGATGCCCAGCAAGATGATCCTGAGACTGATTCTCCACCCGATGGGGTTTGGGGTTTTTCCCGGCTGGGGGTCGAATCGCTTCCCCGTTATCGGCATCCTCAAAATCCCCGCATCGGTGCCAGGAAGAAAGAAAAAATTCATGCCGGCTGCATATCCCCGCATCGGACCGTACGGATGCATACGCTGAACTGAGTATGTTCAACCCGGGAAAGGTTGCCTCAATCAGCGCGGGATCGTTTGCGAAGAATCTGCAGCTGACACATCGGCCATGCATGACCGCCTCCGAATGCACGTTCCCCTTGCTTGCACTACTTGCCGAGATTCGACCAGTAGCCACCGAAGACAAAAACCGACAGGACGAACCCGAGTACCACATTGATTGCAACCCCGATCGTAAAGGCACCGAAGGGTTTCAAGCCGGCGGCTTTCAGGTCCTTAAAGCGGGTCGTAAGCCCTATGCTGAGGAAACAGAAGATGAATGCCCAGGACCTGAGGGAAACGATTGGCAAGATCAGTCCCGGTTTTACGAGTGTGTTGAAGTCCGCGGCGGAGTAGCCCGCCGTAATCGTGGTCATGAAAAGCGAGGCCACAAAGAAACCGATTACGAATTTGGGGAATCTCCACCAGATTTCCATGGCGCTGGGCTTTACGCCGCATTCCTCCTTTTCCCACTTCAGGCAGGCAATAAGCGCGAAAACGAATGACCATATGCCGATCCACATATCTCTTCCGATGACCTTCATGAGAGTGAATGCCTGGATGGCGGAAGTCTCATTGCCGGCCATGCGGCCATAGGCGCTCGCTGCGGCGAAACCGGCCGCATCAGCGAACTCCGACGTCCCCACCCACGCGCCCGCGTCTCCCGGGCTCAGATTGAGGGCCTTTGAGACAAAGGGGATGAAGAAAATCATGATCAAGGCCCACACCACCACGAGCGTTACTGACGTATAGAGGTCTTCCTTTTTCGCCTTGACCGAGCTTGCGATGGCCATGGACGCGGAAACGCCGCAGACCGCGCCTCCCACGCCGATAACGGAGGCAAGCCTTTTGTCGAGGCCGAACACCTTCGTTGCGACAAAATAGATGGTGAGACATGTCGCCAGGGAGATTATTGTGGCCTGGAGCAGGGCAACCGGTCCTGCTGAGGCAACCAATGCGATGGGGAACGTCGCCCCGAGCAGCACGATCCCCGTCTTGATGTAGTACTCCACGCGGAAGCCCGCATCCATCCACTTGGGAAGGGGGACGAGGTTTGCGATCAAAAGCCCGATGATGAGTGCAACAAGCGGCGGCTCCAGATTATATTTCGGAGCGTCCACCCACCCGCCGATCGAGAACATGATGATGGACAGCACATACAAAACGATGAAGGATGGAATGAACTTCGCTGTCTTGATGCCCATGATCCTTGTGGAAACACCGAAGATGATGAGCCAGGAAATCAACTGGAGGGCGTACAAGTGGATGTTACTGCGGAAGTGGTCCGTCAACTGGCTGAAGGAGGACCACTTTAATCCTCCGGGGTTTATGGCGAGCGACTTCACGAAGGTGCTTCCATTGAGGAAAGCGACCAGCGCAATGAGCACGATGCCGATCCCGAGATAGATCGCCCACCAGTCTTCTTTTAGGAAGAGTTCCTTCCAGCCCATCTGCTCCGGCTTCGACGGCAAATCAACGGCATTTGCCTTTGTTTCACGAGAATCCGTTGCCATGCTTGATGCCCTCCTTTTGCCTTGAAATTTTGAAGATCAAAAAGACCAGGAATGCCCCTTTCTGCGGTACTTATGATGCAAGACCTTGCAACGTAAACGACGGCGTGCATGGCTGAGCGCTTCAACGATATTCGTTGAATGTTCCTCTGCTTCCAGCTACGCTTTTAATTTCTTTACCCTGTAAGTTGCCGGTTGATTTATCGTGGGATTCGGGTCGAGTTTTCTGCCCTCCTTAAGCCCAACAGATAGATGAATGTAAGACGGTAAGTCGAAAAGGGGAAATGTGATATTAAAGTGATTCATTATAGTACGGTTCTGTTTTCCGAGTCAAACAAAAAAACGCGGGATTTATGGGTGAGCAGCAGATTGTCGTGCATGCTGTAATTCCCAGGCATCAACGCACGAGGCTATTTTGGGAAGCGGCCTGACGAATCCTGCTTGAAACATCATGAGGTTGAAAAAAACGACTCCAACAAGCTTGAAGGCCATTATTCAAAGACCATATCCAACACATCAGAAAATAGGCAGGCTAACTCGTTTACACGCACGAACACAATTGTCTTTTCTATGGCTACTTCCTCCCCAGGTAGCGATTATAGTATAAGAACCCTCCGCTATTTGGCGAGACCGTTTTCGGGGAAAAGGTCAAAGATGACAACCTGTCCCGTTTTTCGAAAGTCGGGTCCGGTTCTGGCTCAGTGAATAAAAAAGCCCACTCAAAATCGAATGGGCTTGAAGTGGTAACGGGATGATGGTGTAATTATTTTTTCTTGCCGAGGATTGCATCCTTGGCTGCTTTGGCAACCCTGAATTTCACAACTTTCTTTGCGGGAATCTTGATGGCTTCCCCTGTTGCAGGGTTCCGGCCCATGCGTGCTTTGCGCTGAACGAGTACGAGTTTGCCGAGCCCTGGAAACGTGAACGAGTTCTTGGCTTCCTTGTATGCCACCTCGGCGAGGAAGTTCAAGATTTCACCGGCTGCCTTCTTTGAAAGAGATGCCTTTTCCGCTATCTTTGCTACCAACTGAGCCTTCGTCATTGCCTTTGCCATAGACGCCCCTCCTGTGGAGTAGATTTGTGTCTCAATATCTATACTATATTCCAACGTGGAGTGATTCACAAGGCTTTTCGAGTAGGAGCGGCAAGAGGCGATACTTATGGTGAGTTTCGAGGATTACGCGGGGAAGCTCAAACACGAAAAGTTGCTTAGGGAGGCTTCACATCAAAGATTCCGCATGAAACTGTACGCGTACCGAAAAATGGCGACTGTATTTACTTATAAGGAAAGACACATCACCACAAGCTGCAACCGGCATTCGTCACCTCTCCCCTGGTCTCGGCATTCCGCAGAACACCCACGTGTCCTCAATTTCAATCAGACGCACATGAAACCCCGCCGCATCAAAGCTGCGGGGCAGTGTCATGCCCTCCGGATCTATTCTTCTCTTCGCACGGCATCCCCGCCGCCCTCAGTGCATATGCTCGTGCATCGGCATCTCCTTGTGCTCAGCCTCGCCACCCATCATGCTGCAACTTTCTCCGTGACCCGCTTCCATCATCTCCTTTAGCCGCTTCCTCTGATCGGGCGTCAGTAAGGACTTAATCTCTTCACGTGCTTTGAGATGAGCGAGAAACATCTCCGTTTTGAGAGACTCGTTCTTTCTCACCAAAGCCTCCACTGACTTCATGTCCACGGGGTCCTTGTCAAGGAGGTCTTTAAGCTCGATGCCGGCGATCTGCTTATCCGCCATAGCTCTTATCATATCCTTCATCGTCTTGCTGCGAATCGCCTTAATCGCATCTTTTTGTTTATCATCGAGACCGAGACTCATCAGGTGTTTCCACATGGGATGGTCATCACCCATCATCATTCCGCCACCCTGCATGCCTCCCATGCCATGCATCATGCCCATGTCGTGGTGTCCCATTCCGCCCATCATGCCGCCTTCTTGCATGCTCCAGCCTTTTTCACCCAGGCAGCCACACATCTGTGCCTGCGCATTCGAGACCAGAGCTGCAATAAAGATAAACCCGAAGAATATGCTGACCAAACTTATTCTCATACTCATACCTCCCCTTCGATTTATACGCACCTATGATCAATGATAGCAGAGAGAGGAGGCGAATACAACCCTTCGGTGGGTATAGCAATTTCGGATTATCTGCAGGATGTTGTGGAAGGCACGCTGGTGCACGATCCGTTCTCGGGGTGCAGGTGGTACTTGGACTGCAGGAAGGACCAGGAATCAGGTGATGTTTCAGTTTTTCAAATGCTCCAGGCGGCAAGGCTGCCATAGCTGACAAGGGTGCTGATCCACTCGGGCCTGTCCACGCTTGACGGATCAGGTTGCGGAAGCCTGCCCTGCCGCAAATACCATCCACGAGCTGTAAACGCCCTGGCCAAGCAGTATCCGTGTGAGCGCGATGTCCTTGACGGCGGACAGATGTTGGCCGAGAACCGAGCCGTCCAAAACGGAACCACCCATGTCCATCCTCTACAGCGGGGACCTGCTCAAACACAGGTCGACGCATGCTAGCCCAAACATCCCCATCCAGCGCGAGACGTTCAGATCATTCATCATAAACATCTTTCATATCGTTCGTTTTTATTTCACCTAATGATGTGTCAAATCGCGCGTTTCAAAGCGGCGGTGCCAAACGACGAGTGGGATGTTCTCAGGATCGTTTGGTTCTTTTGGATCATTCGGATACGGATCAAGCTTTCTTTGCGAGGTATGCATCCATGACCCTGGCCGAATATACCAGGGCCGCGCCGGCGTTCACGGCGATGGCAACCCCGAGCGCCTCCATAATCTCTTCCCGGGTGGCCCCGTTTTTAATTGCGGCATCCGTATGCGTGACGATGCAGCCATCGCACTGCCGGGTGACCCCTACCGCCAGTGCGATCAGTTCGCGGGTTTTGGGAGCGAGTGTCCCGAGCTTCGCAGGGGCGCTGCTGAGATCGCGATACCCGCGGACAGTATCAGGATTGATCCTGCCGATGTCCGCGATCGTGGCGGCAAGCTGCTTATGATAATCATTCCAATCGAGCATCATCTCGACTCCTCCTTTGTGCGTGGGTCATCCAAAACGATCATGCGTGCCCTAGGGGAACTCTGCTCATAGCCCTTCTATTAACTTGTAATATTCCCTGATTGTACGAATAGACTCCATCGTGGCTTGGAACAATATCCAACTGAGAACAAGGATGCCTATCGTGAGTCCGATTTTCCATGCTCGCGTCGTCTGTGGCCGCCACCAAATTAGGGGCAACGCCAGAGGTCCCACAGAGCAAAATGCGATGATAATAAAGGTTTTTCGGAAATACCATGGAATCTTTTCTTCCGCAAAACGTGGGGGCGTGGAAACATCCAGAAATTCACCGCAGTGTTTACACTTTATCGCGTCGTTTTGAATATCTTCGGCACAGTAAGGGCACTTTTTCATTATCAGCTCTCTTCGTAGAACCATTTATTGAGCAGAACCCCTGGATAACCTTGCGAATACGATGCTATCTGGTGCAGCAATGAACATGCCTTGTCATGCGCCTTCCGTCTTGACACTATACTTCTGATCTCAGGCTATGCCGTCGTCATTAAGATGGATTGGCAATATTATTCATATCCGATTTTTTGCGATTTATTCTCATTACCACGTGCTGTAAGCATCGACCAGATACTTAAGATTTTTTACCAATCGAAAAAGCTTTGCCAATACGTTCGCCAATACCGTAATAAGCGCCCTCCCCAGGTTCAAAAATAAGCGGCTTGACCTTCCGGATGTCTGCCAGTCCATTTTCGCCAAGCATTGACTCTTCGACTTTGATGTCCATGATTTCGCCAATGAATTGCGTGTGGAGCCCGATCTCTAACGTGTGGAGCACCTTACATTCGATCACAATAGGAAATTCTTTTATGTACGGAGCGTCAACGAGTTCACTGCGCACAGGGGTCAGCTTCGTCATCGCAAATTTATCAACATTTCTTCCCGAAGTCGTGCCGGCATAGTCCACTTCCTTCACAAGGGCAGCTGAAGGGATGCTAATGGTGTACGCTTTGCGCTCCATGATGCACCCGTACGTATATGTTGCCTTGCGCACGGAAATAGTCATGCAGGGAGGTTGCGAGCAGCAGATTCCGCCCCATGCAATAATCATGATGTTCGGTTTGCCCTGTGAATCATAACTACCGACAACCCACACAGGCACTGGCTGAGCGAGTGTTTTGGCACCAAGCGACTTTTTCATAGCTACCTCCCTATAATAGAATGGCGATGACCTTCCTCCCCAGAAAGAAGATGTCAGTTCGTAAAACAGAAGACTGACTTTACTGATTCAGATCGTAGTCGCGGCATCCCCGAACACTGATTAACGCCGATTGAGGGAATGTCCTTTGACTTGAAGCCCATTGCCCTGCATCCTTTGAAAAAGTCTTTGTCTCCTGTATGTAAAAATATTTACATTTATTACAGACTCTTTCTTCTTCGTCATCCTTCATAGCATGCTAGAAAAGCAAAACCCTGTCTGTGAAGCTGTCCGGGCAAGTCCTCTCACGGACAGCCGGGCCTTTCTCATTCTTTTTTTGCTGATACCTTTTCTCTCCTATATATACAGCATTGGGAAACGAGTTTATATTATATACCAATTGGAACTCATTTATTGAGTAGGTCCGATATCTTCGGACTTGCGATGCTAGCTTGTTTAGCTATGAACATACGGTGCCGCTCTCTGTTTAAGACGAATATATACTTGCTGCGTGGCCATGTCAACGGGTGTCAATTGAGTATTTTATATGTCGATGCTGGCGTCCGCAGCTTGAAACTTTTTATGTTCCGAAGAATGAAAATTTTATCAGTAACAGTAAGATGCGTTGGATAGTTATTACTCAGGATCCTTCACTCCATCCCGGATATGGCCCAATCCTGGTGATCGCTCGTGCAGTAGCTAGGACATTCGAATATCCCGATTGAATCAGTGGTAATGAAAATCAGCAGTTCGCTGCAGGCATCCCTTGGATCGATTGCCCGGACGTAAATGATCTGGCGGTGGGGGAGACAGTGAGTGAGTGCAGTTACAACGTGGAAGTTAGTTCTAGGCTCTTCTGAGCTCGGTCAAGGGATCTAATTTGATCAGCTATGAGCGTATCAACCGATCCGAAGAATGTTGGTTTTCTTCAGACAGTTAAATTTAAGTTCTTAATATATTCACATAAATTAAACCACATGTTCAAGATGAACTGGTCAAAATGACCAATTTGTTCGTTGCCGCATCAGCAACTTATTGTATTTCCAAGGAATTGACTGTTTTTTCATAGGGCATTTTTTTTGCATCTCCATAAAGTGATATACTATATAAAGATATGCTGAGGGAATTAAAGCGAGCTGCTTATTTGTTGAGAATAACGCAAGGTTTTATATTTTATCCAGGAGGGAGTAGATGCTTGTAAAGGAACATCCCGACATTGTGCATGCTGAACACAATGAGGAATTTTATCATGCCAGTTTTACTGGCTTGAAACCAGCTGATTATTTTCGTCAGGCAAAGTATCAGTTACGCGTCGGCAAGCAAAAGGAAGCGTTCGCATTATTGCAACAATCAATAATTCATTTCCCGAATGATCCGGTCCTTCTTTCCTATTACGGTTGCCTCCTAGTACTCGTGGAAAAGAAATACCGTATGGGTATTGAGACCTGTCTGAAGGCGCTCAAGAAGCTCCAGACCAAAGGGGCCTTCGATGAAGAAGTGGTCTATCCAGCGCTCTATTATAATCTCGGCAGGGCGTATGCAGGAGCGGGCAAACGAAAAGAAGCGCTCGATGCCCTGAAGAAGGGGCTGTCCTATGATCGGTGGAACAGCGATATCATAAAAGAGATGCGGAGTATGGGGATAAGAAGAGAAAAACCCCCGATTCCATTTCTCAAGAGATCCAACTCTCTAAACGTAATTATCGGGATCATGTTTTATAAGAAGAATTACGATTCTGATGCCACAAAGAAAGTTTCAACGCTAAATAGTAGTGGACTTGGTTTCCCAAAATTAGAGATCTGATCCGATTATGATGAAAGCCCCCATGACTGCGGTGGCTTTTGTGTTAACCGGGGAACATGATGAGACAATATTGAATTGTTTTTCAATGATGCGGAGAGGGCAACAGCCAGAGAAAAAAAGGTCTTGTGCGGAGAACATGACATGCGAATTGTTTGGATGCAACACCGTGTATGATTCGCAGTCAGGGAGTAAAGAGTGAATCATCAGGAGGAGGATTGACCACATATCGGGTAATAATAGTTTCGCTGATTTTGCTCCCGCCCGCGTAATTGACGATCCTGAAGGGAAAAAGAATCCCATCGACCATTCTGAAATCGCTGAACTCGGCGCTCAGACTCGTTGTCTGGTTCCCCATGTAAAAAGTAGCAAGGGTTTTGACGATCCGGGAGTTCTCCGCGTTCACGAAAACTTGCATCTCGTTGCCCGCACGGTCAGTGCACTGGAGCACGCGAACATCGGCGTCGTTCAGTACCTACCTCTGCAACTCGTTCACCGTAAAGCTATTATCAAGCAATCCGTATGGCAGGTTTAATTCGTTATACTGATATACCATGGCGAGATAACGGGGGCCAGATACCTCTTCGACCTGACTCCCCGTGCCCCGAAAGCCTCTGCTTCCGATTAGAATCCTTTTTTCTGTCAAGCGGGTATAGATGATCTCAACAGACAGCTTGCCGTCCCTACGGAACGTCCGCTTGTATATACCTTCGTCTCGTCGTATCAGCGCTGTTATCCATCCCTCGGCCGCCACCGATACGACCTTTGCCAGTCGTTCCCTGCCTCCGTATGCTTCAATGATCTTTTCCGTGACTAATGCGTTATTTCGCGGGGGGTGATCCATACATGAGAAAAGCGAGACAAAAAGCATAACAAGAAGAGATGGATATTTCACGAATGTTCGTATTGACGTATTATCATGCGTCTGCCTAAGATCGAGAGTATGCATGATTGATCCCTACCTTCCGTGCCGTCTGCTGAAAGGCAAGTGTCTCTGATATCCATATACACTGCATATACTGCGCTATTTCCAAGTATCGCAAAGGTCGTTTACTCATAACAGGTACCCAGTTCTTGGGGTGTATCTGCAGGCAGGTTGCAGGCAATTATTGATCGCATTGGCCCTCCTGCTGTATTTGTGGGTATGAAGTCTACCTACTCAAGACGGTTAACATTGCATGTTTGTTAATTTTATCATTCCCGATCAGCAACACCAGGTTTTTCAAGTACAGAAGAGGATGAAATATGCAAGCTAACGAATAATGAAACAACTGTATGGTTCAGGAAGGTATCTTGACCGCAACACCCGCACTAGCTTGTTCTTTCATCGGCATCAATTGATGGAAGAGGCTGGATTCACGCTTGTAAAAGCCCTCGGTGTGCAATGAGTCAGGTAGACGGTACAAATGATAATCCAGATGGTGGCAGAATTCGTGAAGAAGCGTGCGGAAAAACGCGCGAAATGCTACAACGCGACGATGCTTGGCCGTGCGCATCCATAGCGTAATGACCGCAGAAGCCTTGCCTTCGGCCAGTTCATACAATCCATGCAGTTCACCCCATGTGGCAGACGGCCTCACCGCGAGCACTTTTACGCGGAGCGGCGGAACGCCGAGGCGTCCTGCCATGCTCGCTGCCAACGTTCGGCAGATCTCTTCGGTCAGTTCTCGGTCTTCAAGCTCTAGCGCAGAAGCCAGACGGGCGATAAGCGGGAGCAACGTTTCTCCCTCAGGCAACGGGACGGCGTGGATCTCATCGCTCTTACGGTAGATTCGTTTTTGGGTGATTGAGAGTTTATTATAGTATGAAAAGACCATATGGTGCATCATTCACTTGCTGTTTTGGCGAATCTGGCACCCATTTCAAAAGCCCGCTCGCAATCCTTCGGAAAAATCTCTTTGCGTCTTCTTGCTTTTTTCTCGGGATCGAACCGGTCGGCAATCACTTTTGTATAATCGTCAAACTGGTATGTGTCAAAGCTCAGGAGCGACTCCGAGGCTCCGAATATTCTCTTTCGGTAACTCTCGTTTAAAGCGACATGTTGGCCGATGCCATAGCTATTCAGCTGCTCCTCAGTCGCATTCATCGTGTAAATGAACCCCGTCCGGATCTTTCTCGGGAAAAGCGAGGTGGGCGGATCGGTATACGTCAAAACAGAAAAAAGCAACCGCTCCGTGAATGATTTCATCTCCCCAGAGACGGTTCCGAAATAGATCGGCGATCCCAGGATAAGAGCATCAACATCGCGGATCCTTTTCAGGATCGGCGATAAACTATCGTTCACCGGGCATGCGCCATAACTTTTGCCGCCTCTCGTTTTGCAGGCAAAGCAGCTGGGGCATCCTTTATAGTCGAGATCGTACAAATGAACTAACTCGGTCTTCGCTCCCCGTGATGCAGCGCCTCCAAGGGCCTTTTCAAGCAACATCGCCGTGTTCCCCTTTTTCCTCGGGCTTCCGTTTAGTGCGATGATATTCACGCGGTATCCCTTTCTGACCAGCCTTGATTAGATGTCTGGGCACAAAAGAGTATATCGCTGTGCTCAAATAACTATGTGGGAATCATCGGCGAAACTGTCAAAAGAGTAGCACAGGAAGGCTTGTGCACTGTATTTCCATTGCTGAGCGATCCTGACCCGCACGAGGAACACCTCCTGGTGTGCACTCGCGGTCAGCTAAAAATCCTCTGATATTCACTTAAAACATCTATGCCGCAGCGAGCGTTAGGATGTATAGGGGTGCACGCATGGTTATTATATTATGAACGGTCGCTCCCCTGGCCTTTGCTGCTTGTCTTGGCGGTATAGCAGGAATCGCAAATGATCCCCGTGTCGTCAACATAGCCGGGTTTCCAATGAATTGTACTGGAGGCTGTCTTCTCGCTCAGCCTCTTGCCACAGATGCTGCAATGGGATTTTCTTGTTGTATTATTTTGCTTCATATGGTTACCCTCTGTTCATTGTCCATGCGGCAGAAATGTGAACAACAAATTAGCCTAAAAAGCGTACAAGTGACCAATTGGACCAACTCTTTATATAATCAATAATACTCCAGCCTGTTATTCTTTTCTACGTAAAAGTTGCTACTCCATAAAAATCGGCATACGCGCAGGCTAAAAGCTCACTGCAAACTATAACCAATATTCGACACTTCTGTCATGTGCTTTGGAAAATGTCGGGGAGACTATGGTCGCTTCAATTCAAGGGCAAACAGAGAGGACCTACGCCATCAGAAAAACCTGCAAAAGAATGCGTTTGCATGTTCATTATCCCTGTCACATCAGGTGTCCTCTCCTAAAAATCATATCCCAGTCCGAAAAGCCAGTGGACTGCCGCGTTTGGCACTTGTGCATACCCATTCGCGATATCGACGCGCGCATATGAGGCCGTAAGTTTTCCCTCAAGTGCGAGAAAAAGATTCTCTGTGAGATAAATTCTCCTGCCCACTGCACCCTGTATCGTAGCGCCGCTTAGAAAATAACCGGTATCAAAGAGGCCACCGCTCTGTTCGTATTTCTCTCCGCGAACGACCGAGAAAGAACTCGTCACAACTACTCCAGCGCCGAACCGGTATATAAATCCTCCGTACTTCCAGGCGCGGTTGAGCGTAAAAAGACTGTAGCCATAGGTGATCTGGAACTGCTGCACCTCGGCTGGTTTATTCGTTAGGTAAAGTTTTTGGTGAACATGCTCGAATTCCCAAGCACTGCCATCCTGCCATTTTCCAATGCGCCATGCGTAATAGGGATCTCTTTCAAAGGGTTTTGTCTCGTACCGTGCCGTGATATCGATATCCTCATAGCCTGGCTGGCGGATCCGTAAAGGCGTCGGGAAACTATAGGATGATCCGCCGAAAATTTCAGCAGTCCACGTCCCTTCTGCATAAACCGGCGAAGCGGCGGCTATAATAACAATGAGCAGGGTCACCCCGCCTGCGAGTTTCACAAGACAGCCTCCCTTTGTCTTTTATTGGGTTTCATACATCCAAGAAGAATTTAAGGCCTAACTTGCTCAACAAATCTACCTTGATATTTAGCATGGCCGTCGCATTTTTCAAAGATAAATTGACAAATCTTGGTACCGGGATACAAGGCTAATGGTGCATGTCCTAAATTTACTATTTCCAAAACCTGATGATTAGAGATGCCCGGATGCATAAAACCGGCTGTAACATGAACAGCTAGTCCGAAACGTGCAAATCTACTTCTGCCTTCAAGCCGACCGGATATATTATCGGCAAGAGTAATTTTTTCTTTCGTGATTCCCAAAACCATTTCACTTGGCTTTATAACGATGTAGCCACCATCTTTTATATGAACATCTTTGGTTATATCTTGAAAATAAGAATCATTTTTTATATGGTAAATCTTCGATCGTTTGTTAAAGATCCTGAAATCGTTACCTAGGGTAAGGTCAATTGAACCAGGACCGATCTGTGATCTTTTGAGGGGTTCGATCACGATCAATTTATTTTTTAAAGCTTTCTCTATTTCTTTCCCAATTAATACGCTCATAGTACTCTAGCCTCTCGATTGATTTGTCTCTTCTCTCTGCAGTTGATACATACATCCTGGATTCTCAAGATATCCATCTCATAACTCATCACCGGCCACCTTCGTATCTCTCCTGCCGGAAGGTTTCACGCAAATAGCTCAGCAAGAAGAAAAAAGGCGAACGCCCAAACCGGGTATAGAGGCAGATAACGAAAAAACTCTTCGTGGTATGTCGCGTTGCCCGTAATAAGATACCTTTTCCCCTTGAAAGCGTCCCCTAAATAGCTCTACCTCGATAACTTTCTGTAATATCATGGAGGGATGAACTGAACACTGTCCTGCAGTATGAGCAGTGCCGGTTGAAGCACCTTGGACGCTATTGGTCCCTGGTGTCAAGGCTCCATTTTACTCCGCCTCGGCAGGCAATGTAGAGAAAAACAAAACAGTAAAGGACGGCCAACTCGCCTTTATTAATTGCCGGAAAAAACCTACTTCCGATTTGAAACTTCCAGTGGAATTGGAAATAAGCTACGGCCATTTCACCGCTGCAAAGAAAAGCCGCCGCGCGCGTTCTAAACCCCAGCAGTATCGCAAGCCCTCCCAGGAGTTCGATGATCCCGCCAAACCAGAGTTGGGATCCAAGTGGCGGGTGGTACTCGGAAAGCACGCCCAGAATTTTCTGGAAGCCGTGAAACGAGAACATGAATCCCGCCATGATTCGTAACAGCGCGTAAGCGTCGTTTGCATACTTTTCTAGCCATTTCATACGTGCACTCTCCCATCAAGATATTTTACGGCTTTTCTCATGTCGCAATGCATTGCATAAACTTTCGCTATCCGGGCAGTCTGCTCATCTGCCGCCAAATGAAAGACGGACTCACTTGGGGACAGATATCAGTAATTAAAGGTCGCAGAGAATAGTGGTTTATCCACCTGAAGTCTGCACAGAACACCCATGGAATTACCCTACTCATGGAGACCCCCTCAGCACTTACTTACTTGCAGTTGCGATCGGAAAAAAGACTGCGGAACTGGTTGCCTCAATACGATGAAATCGACGGCGCTGTTTTATTGCACATTTGCTGAGTTACAGGGTTAATGCCCTCTTCTCTCCCCAGACGGTGTTCTATTGCCACCTGAGGGCTGATGGCCTCCCCTGCCTCCTCGGGAAGGCCGCGGATATGTTTTCCGTCCCCCTGTCATTGCCCGTTCACGGGAACCTCTAAATATTGCTTCATTCCCTCCTCGAACGCCGGAGGAAATGAAACGCCTTGGATCGTGCGGTACGCCTGTGCCTGCAAAGGTCCGTCCATTGAATCTCCTCAAAGGATCAATTCGAACAACCCTGTTTGTGCGATAATCAACGAAATGATTGGATATAACCTCCACCCTATTATGGACATGGACAACCCTGTGGAAATCAGCCAGGATGTAGAATCCGGGAAACCACAAATCCCACCCCCAGAAGGGATAGGGGACCCATGTGTACAAATAAACGTAATCCGGAGGAGGGGGGTAGTAGGTCACAGCCGGTGGGCCTTGGTCATAGTAATAGTTGTTTATCACGGCATTATCAGGAGTGCTGATGGTACCTGGACTTTGCTGTGGCGTTTGTCCAGGAGCACCTCCCCTGACAGCTAAGTCAACCCCGGCCGTCACATCCTGAAATGCCTGCAAAGCTTCATCTTTCCCCATTTTTAAGCTTTTGGATTCAGCCGCAACGCCTATTGACTGCGTTAACTCTCCGATAACGTCAGGCGTAACCGGGTAATCGGCAATCCACCCGTTCCGAGGCATGATGCCGGCATACCCAAGCAAGCTCTCTGCTTCAGCCTCGCTGGTAGCCGTTCCCAGCTTAAGGGCATCAACAAGCTTGACTGCTAAATCTCCTTCCCGGACTAATGGCTGAGCAACTGGAGGTTGTTCTCCCCCTATCACATACTCGGATTGCGCATGGATATCTCCCGGCATTAACACCAAGATACACCATGCAACAGGTGCTATAAGGAACGATCCTTTCATGTTTCTGAACCTTTCGTTTTTCGCCAAAAACATAACCATATCTCTTTTTTGATATATTAACCTAAATCCGGTTTAATCTCTATAATATTGCGTTCGCGCCGCTTATCAAATACGGGATATAGCAGGCAGCCTGTCCGGTCAGTTCCAATATGCAAACCCCAGTCTACTATATAGAAAGGAAGGAGACAAGAAAACATGGCGGCTTCCTGGCTGTTAAAGTTTATTGAACGGAATAATAACTTCTCAGGGAAAGGAGAAATTGCCAGTTCCAATGAAGATTGGAAAAGCAGTATATAAGGCGTCAAAGGATAAAGAAAACAACCTTGGTTGTAAGGATAGCAACAATGAGATATTTCTTGCCAAAATTAACCCGTTTTACGAGCGACTGGTCCGACTCTGCTTAAGATCCGCATTCTCCTGGTTTAATATCTGGATTCGAGAAAAGCGGCTCTAGGCACCTGAACCGGTCCCAACTTCATTTCGAAGATATTCAGCCATGACTTTGTCGGTCTTCAGAATGTGATTCACGAGCCATTCACCCGATGTCCGAATTGTCATCACAAAGACTTGCATGTTCACACCATGTGTCGTATAGCCTTCGTAGAGTTGATTAATCTGCTTTTTGAATGTCTCGTGTTCTGCCTTATGCTCGTCACAACGAGGATACTTGTGATTAATCATTTCCCGTTCTTCTGCTTCAAAATGGAAAATGATGTACTCATGAAGAAAATTGAGGTAATTTCCGACAGCATCTTTTTCCTGAGCTGTATTGCACGCTTGCAGCAATGCATTGAATCTGGTGAATAGCTGTTTGTGCTGAATGTCGATATTGCTGATTCCCGTGTTCAGTTCATCGTTCCACTTAAAACTCATAGGGATAGCCTTATAATTTTCCATAGAATAAGACATTGCAATCTCGTCATCAAAGCGACAAACGGCAAGCAAAAGTGCGAGGAATCCGCATAAGGACTTTTCACGTGTTGCTGCTGCTGTGGTGACAGACATGACGATGCAACATTATCCTTTGGTTTCATCCTTCTGGTCGTCCGATTTCGAGTCTTTCTGCTGGTCATCTTTTTCAGACATTGCTTTTTTGAATGACCGTATGCTCTTACCGAGACCTTCCCCGATCTCCGGAAGCCTTCCCGGTCCAAAAATGATTAAAACGATAATGAGTATCAAGAGTAAATGCATCGGCCGGAACAGTCCTTCAAACATGATATGTCTCCTTTTTTTTCGATTTTCGTTTTCGGAATCGACTATCGTTAAAGCAACTCTCAATAGTTTCAGTATATCACAGGTGCAAATATAATACTTTACTGCCTCTTTGGTCGTACCTCACCGCAATAACGGATGATGAGGGTAAGGCCAGTATCTCGGCCGAGGGCTGGAACGAGGGGGGGACAGGAAGTGGATGCGCTCTATGGTGAACCCGACCAGGATCAGGACCAGCACAGGTATGAGGACATCGGCTAGGGTAAGTCATCGTGCTCTCCTCTATTCGACTAATAAAAGGACAACACAGGCATGCTGTAAATAATATATGGTAATACTTGCTGAATACTCAAGCGTTTTTTATATATCCTTACTCCGGGCACAACTCGTCGCGGACGTGGAGATCAAAAGAAATTGTCATTCCTTAACCGGAGTCCAGGTCTCGTCTGGATCGAACGACTGTATTTCCTGAGCGATCTTCAAAGTGTCCGGTCCGAGGTTTTTCTGGAACACCTTGCCCTGCTGGTTGACGATGAGGGTCATTATCCCCGACTTGCCCCACTCTGATGGGAATGCGACCAGGCCGAAGCCACCGACCATGTTGCCGTTAATGATATAAGTGTACTTTCCGCCCGGCGCATGCTCTCCCTGTTGTGTCAGTATCTTGAAGTAGTAGCCATGAAACGGTATCGGCTGTTCCTTGAACACAGACTTTCCCTTTTTATAGCCCTCCATCCTGGCCTGTGCCACGAGTTCACCCAAGGGGCTCATTGCTTCGCCTGGCGCGTGCCTCCAGAAGAGACCATTCTTCTTGCCGGGATCGCTCCGAAGTTTCTGTGCATACGCAAGGATCCCGTCACCATTCCAGTCCTTCAGGGCATACTCGCGCTGCGCCTTGACGTATGTGTGACAGACCAGTATGGCAGTGAGTTCGTCTTCCCCGATTCTACGGTTAAGGATCTCTTCCTTGCCCGCTACCGTATCAAAGAACCATTGGTCATTTATTTTTACAAGGGGAATCGGAAATGGCCAGCTCTCGTTGCCTATGTAAATGATCACCTTTGAATCATTCTCTTTCACGAGGCTGGTTTTCTCTGCTATGTGTTTGGCAAATTCCTCAAATTCGGTGGCAGCCTGCACCTCGTCACTAGACCGAAGATCTTTTGCAAAGGGTCCGAATATCTGATCGAGCGCAGCTTTGTCTTTTGCCTTGACAGCCTCAACAAGTCCTTTCAAGGCATCTTCGGGAGAGGAGAAAAGTTTTTGTGATGCTGCCGCCATGAGCGGCATGCTCCAGACAAAGACCGACACTGCGATTACCAATAGTGCGGCAATAAAAACCATACCCCGTAAGGAACGAGATATGGATTTTTGCTGAATTGTCTCCATAGTTTCCTCCCTCTCTACATTCAATTTAGCGGAACATAGTTGAAGCAAACCCGTTGCGGCTTCTAGCGTTGTTTATCCCTGGAGGCATTCCCACGCGCGGGAGCACTGCCGTGGTTCACCGGGGCAACGGAAGAGCGTACACTCTCGCTGCTCTGGCGGCTGCTCTGGCCACGAAGACTCTGTTCCCTTGCCTCATTAGCTCCTCGGTAACCACCAAAAGTGACCGAAGGCGTCCTTTCAGGCTGCACACGCTCTGGGCCAGAAACCGGCTGATTGAAACCGCTGCTAACACTTGGAGTCTGCGATGCTGGTCGTTGGCTGATACTAGGAGTCGGTGTAATCGGTCGCTCATTGATACTTGGAGCCGGCGTTGTTGGGCGTTGACTGATATGTTGAATCGGCGGTGTCGGCACCTGGTTCACAATGCCGCGACTTTCCCTGCCGCGGTTGCTGTATGCATTGGTGTCGCTCTTAGGAGCGAACATCGCTCCCGAGGGCCTAGTCGTCATCGCAGTGCCCCCTCTCATTTCACTTATCCGCGCATACCTGCTTGCATTGGAACCACTGGGGTGTAATGCCAGGTATCTGGCGGGATCTCCATGCGATGCGTCATGCCTCCATGCCTGATGTATGTCGGGTCTACTTCTGTTGATATAAACATTTGTTACGTGAACGTAGGGCCTTGCATTATTGACCCAGCCGGAGCGATTCCAGCCATGATGGATTATATCGTGGTGACCCCAGTCAAAGTCCATACCAAGCCAACCCCCTATTGCCAGACGAACGTGAAAGGTAATGAAAGGCGGCATGCCGGGAGCCCATCTTCGGTGATACACAATCAAAGGGTCATACTGAGGGACGTATATATACTCAGGTTGAGCCGGAATGATCTCGATATAGCCTTGGTCGGTCATGACACTTTGCTCATTGGTACTCATCAGATTGCCGGCGCCTTGCGCCTGCTGCCTGAGTCGTTGTATCGAACCTGTCACGTCCTCCGGCTGGTTGAGAAAGGCGTCTCCCAGATCGGCGGTCCAATCCATATTCTCGGCCATCATTTGAAGAATGCTCGGGTAGTGGGCAACTGCCTTGACGGACTCATCCCAGTCCTGCTCATCAATACCTGACACATCCCCGCCGCTGTTTAGCCACGCTGCTGCATCGGCAATCTCTTCCGGATATGTCGAAGCCGGCAGTATCTGGGCCAAAAGCGGGTCCGGGTAGAGGGCAATAGGCGCAAGGAGGTTATCAAGCTCATCATTCGTGAATGATATTGAGTATGTCAGGTCCTGGTCATCCGACCAGGCCTGAACAGACAGGAGCGCTGGAATGCACACAACAAAGGCAAGCAAAAAGCACTTTATGAAGGTCCTCTTCACAGGCGCAGCTCCTTCCTCGTATTTCCTGTGGGGTCACTGGCAGGCACCTGGTTCTCGTCAATTTCTTTCATAGTAAAAAAATGGACCCAATCTGCGCAGACGTCTCATGCTGGAATCAGTTGATAATCTATACTTAATCCCATTATACATAATTTGACACGATTTAGAGTGAAAAGTTGTACCGTTTTCTTCCCTTTTTAAAAATATTACTAAAGCCTCTCTTGTCGGCTTCAGTAAGTATGTCGCAGCCTGCCGTGGTAATCCCTTTCATTCCGACATCTTCGTCTCTGATATTTTACCTGACTTCACTTTCCCATTTTCCATTCTACCTCATTGCTTCGGATCCAATGTGTCGGTCTGTACCAGCTGCGGGAAAATTCGCATCCAAAGTGCTACGACGATAATCGTGCCGATGCCGCCGATCAGAACAGCGAAAACCGTGCCGAACCAGGCTGCGGTGATCCCCGACTCGAACTCTCCCAGTTGGTTCGATGTTCCGATGAATAAGGAGTTGACGGCACTTACTCGGCCCCGCATCTCATCAGGCGTCTCGATCTGAACCAGCGAGTGCCTGATGACGACGCTGATCACGTCGGCAGCTCCGAGCACGGCTAGGGCCGTTAGGGACAGTAGGAAGGATGTCGAAAGTGCAAACACGATGGTTGCGGCGCCGAAGATCGCCACGGCATTGAACATGGTCCTGCCCACGCGACGCGTAAGTGGACGGCGCGCCAGGAAAAGGGACATGGCAAGGGCACCCACTGCAGGCGCTGAACGGAGGAGGCCCAGCCCCCACGGTCCGGTCATCAGGATGTCGCGTGCATAAATCGGCAAGAGAGCCGTAGCACCGCCCAGAAGCACGGCAAAGAGGTCGAGGGATATAGCGCCCAGTATCTCGGGACGGCTGCGGATGAAGGTGATGCCGGCGAACACCGATTTGATGCTCGCAGGTTCGCGCATGGCGGGAGAACGGACCAAGCGGAGGAAGCCGAGCAGTACGCTTGCTGCTAGGAACAAAACTCCTGCGGCTGCATAGACCTCGGTTGGGCCCACCGTATACAAAAGGCCGCCGAGCGCCGGCCCGACGATGGTTGCGGTCTGCATTGCCGAAGCGGACCAGGCAAGAGCTCGCGGAAGGAGTTCGCCTGTGACCAGGCCGGGCAGGAGCGACTGCATGGTCGGCCCTTCGAAGGCGTGTACAGCCCCGACGATGAACATGATGACGAGGATGGTCTCCTTGCTCTGCCAGCCGGCGGCGCTCCCCCATGCCAGCGCAAAGGCGGCCAGGCCTTCAACGATTTGACAAAGCCGTGCAATGGTCCGACGGTCGTAACGGTCTGCAATGTGGCCCACGACGAGCGTCAGCAGAAACATAGGCAGGAATTGCGCAAGCCCGACAAGGCCGAGATACAACGCACTACCGGTGAGCGCATAAATCTGCCAACCCACGGCAACGGCCTGCACCTGGAAGGCGACCATGGTCGCCACCCGGGCAAACCAGAATAGAACGAATGGACGGTGCCGCAGGATCGCTTGCGCTTCATTTGAATCGAAAGAGGAGGTCATGGCATATATATTTTAGACCTTGCGGGATACTACATCGAGGAAGTATTCATACCCATCTTTCGACTGGGAGATAAAAACCGATTTTGTTCATCAACCTGTGTGCTAGGACCCAAGAAAAAAAGTTTTATTGCCCTTCTCTGGTATCTTTTATACGATAACAACTCATAGAATGCAGAATTTTTGTTTGCATACTTCACTCCGCATACGCCGCTTCTTCATCAGCTCTGGAGACCCTATCATCGCCAACTATCGTGTAACGACGCTGATTGACAATTGCTGCGGTATGCCAGCTGACACAGGTATCAAGATAATAGGCATAACGACAATCCCAATATCCCGAACTCGTGACTTCTGCTGTAATACCCCATGCACTTGATCAATATATCATAAAATCAAGACTACCAGCAGAAACATAAGCTGTGTATTTCTCCCTTGCTTGCTTCTATATAAAAAAGTTGCTGGTTTGGATAGTACAGAACAACACCTTTAAGAAGTATCACTCGCTCATTATAGCCGATTATTGAAATATCGCAAGAATAGAGGGCAGCCGATCGTCTCGCTCGGTATGGCCGTAACAATATATATGTGACTATCAGTTGCGGTGCTATTGACTCCGCAACAGGTTCGAAAGCATGTTAGAATCTTCGAGGGGACATGGACTAAATATGAATTCAGATGTCTCGGTCAATTGATCACGCAGACAGGCAAGAGAGCCAGAAGGCATGTTCGAGGCAATCGCAGTAAAAACCTGATCGATGAACGACTGTGCAAACATAAAACCAGGGGATATTATTTTTTATCTCATTTTACTGTAAGCACTGGATCATGCTTCCTAATTCCTCTGTGAAACGTTCACTCTTGGTTTTATGGTGTAGACTGCGGGAAGACATTTTGCTCATTTAATCCTCCAACCTGCCTTACACAATCGTCACCTTACATCTTTAGCTCCGATAGCGTTGAGAAATTCTCGGGTAGTCACGACAGTAGCCTGCCGCGGGAAAACCTTATCCATCAATACGCGGTTCACTTCAGCGTCTTGGTCTGCGCAGACATCTGATATGACCACGAGTGAGTAATCCAGGTCAGCGGCCCAGCGTAACGTGGAAAGGACTACGCCGCTCGTCGAAATACCGAATAATACGAGCGTATTAATATTTTTTGCACGCAGAATCGTATCCAAGTCCGTGGTAGAAAAAGCTCCGACACGGCGTTTTGCTACTACGATATCTTGCGGTTGCGGTGCTACTCTGTCATGGATTTCGGATCCGGATGTCCCTTCACGTAGACGTCCCGATTCTTTTAAGCTGCTGAAGAGCTTGTTACGCGGGTTGATCTCAGGGTAACCTTCACGAAAGCGCACGACGACATAAACAATGGGCAGATGGGCTTGCCGTGCCTTCTGGAGGATGGTGCTTGCTCTATCCAGCAGAGGGACTCGCACATTCTCAGGCAGCATATTCACGATTTCATTCTGATAGTCCATGATCAGTACCGCAGTCCTCGCACTCGTAATGGTAAGCTCCGGAGTGATCAGTACAGCTGTCTTAGCACCATTAGCAGCAGACTCTGGCATGCCGACACTTTTCGGCATGTCCTGCTTGCCCACAGCGAAGAGCGCGGTCCCTGAACCAGCCAGAAATACAAGTAACAGTGCAATGCGAACGATGGTGCGCATGTATAATACCCTCCCTGGCGAAACAGGAAATGTAATTATTTCTTACACTGCGGTCGGAGCGCTATTGGATATGGCGTCTAACGGTTTCTAGTTGATATAATGCCGGCAACAAATAAGCAGAGCGCCCCTCTTTCCCGATCCAGAGTATTCCAAGCTTTTCGACCGCGTTTCTGTCCGCACTCATCACGAAGGAATTCCCTCTTCAATATGAACACCTTAAGATCAGAGGGTTGTTTCATAAAGGCCATATTTATCGGTATTATGATACAAGGAGCGCAATATTTCAATCAGAATCAACTTCGATGATGAATACGGAATCGTACGATTGACAATCACGCGGTAGAAAAGGGAAAATCCTCAAAAAATTTTCCCTTTTACTATCATGTCTCCCCGGCGAGACCATATTAGGATACTGCTGCCCACTTTTTGAATATGTGTTCAAAAATGAGTCTCCGATAAATATCCCTCATTTACCTCCCTGTGCTCAACAATTGGCAAGCGATGCCATATTTACAATAATATAGAAAACCGCGGATCGTGGCGGATGACTATATCATAAAATTATCATTCAAGCAGTTTATTTTCGACGATGACACGATACACCCGAACCCTCCGTTAATGAATGGAAGGCATCCGCGGAAACTCATGGAGGGTTTCCCGGATCAGACGGTCGCTTTAACAGAATCGTTCTAAATTGTCGTTCAAGATTGAAAATAGATTTATTTTGTTGTGATATTCTGATATACTGTTTGGCATGAGTTTTAAAATTAAGGAGGAATATTGTGAAAAAAATTGTAATTGCTTTGATTGTGGGAGTGCTTATTGGTAGTGCAGTAGGTAGTTGGGCTGCGATACATCAGCCGCATATGATGGCTGCCCTTGAGGCCCTGAATCACGCAAAGGGAGAGTTAGAAGTGGCTGAACACAACAAAGGCGGACACAGGGTCAAGGCGCTTGAGTTCGTACAGAAAGCTATTGAGCAAACGAAAAAAGGTATAGAGGCGGGCGAAAGGGAAAGATAATTATCGTGATTCTAGAATTTTGCATAGGGACGGCATTAATAGGCCGTCCCTTTTTGCATGATTAGATGTAGTGAACAGTATTTGCGACAGTAACGGTAAACGTGATTCGTAACTATGCTTCGATCTTGTAATTTCAAGAAATGGAAACAGTCATCGACTTCACCTCCAAGGTTGCGCAGGACGTTTTGTCAACTGCAGTGTAGTCCTCTGGTTGTGTCTTGCATATGAACGCGGAGGTGAGACGCGCACCTTTTGCGCGTCGGTCTCGCCCGCTGCGTTAGTCTCAAAGTAACATCGGAAACAATGTCCCCTATAGTCTCAACTGACCTCATTTCTGCTTTTCCTCTACCAAAACGCGATAGGATTTCAAGTGATGGACAACGAAACCTCCGAACGACCGATGCCGTGTCATTGCGGATTCCGCTAGTGCAAGCTGCGTTTCGAAATATTTTTCGCCCTTGCCATAGAAGGTGACCTTCGCCGGTGTCGTCTCAAGAGTTTCGACGCCGATCATCACTTTCTTTTCAATCCGATCCGCGTAGTCGAGCTCGTCCTGTGCGAGCGACACGATCCCATCAGGACCTTCGGCAACATTCCTGTAGTCCATGAGCGCTACATAGTCGTAAATATCTTGAATGCGCTCGTTCAGCCTCCGGCGTTGCCCGTTCCATTCGACATCTTCAATGCCGTCGTACCAGAACGGCATCGCCGGGCCGACAAGCAACCTCGAGCCGACTGCGGCCTTCATGCGCATGAATTCGGCGGATAGATCCAGATACTGCCTGACGCGCAGCGGGCGCGCAGATGACCAGTCGTCGAGAAGGTAGGGTTCTATATCGATGTTGACGCCGTCGAATCGCGAGGATACATCTGGCGTGTTTTTGTTGAATTCGAGGACATTCCTAAACATTCGCAGGGCAACAGGACGCTTCTCCGGGAGGACGTACTCCTGGGTGCGAAGATACGCCGAGCCAAGAAGCGCAAATACCTTGAACCCCCGCGCGTGTGCGCTTGCGATGAGCTTCCGGTATTTATCCGGCTCGTTCACAAGAATGTTCCGGCCGTTAAATTCGTCGGCGTACACATACATCGTCGAGATATGCTGCCGATCGAGGAATGTTTCTACTTCTCGTTGCACCGCATCCTTGTCGAGCATGAGGTAGGAGTCCTCCTCCCAGATCCAGACGGCGCGCGGTGCGGCGACGGCAGAGTGTACCATCACGACGGACGTGCACCACAAAACAACAATCGCGATTGCGATTCGATGATATAGCTTCAGTATTCGGTTCATCCTGTCATTCACTCCTTGAAACGAGAAGTCGGATTAGCGGTGCTGCTCTGATAGGATTTAGCTTTGCGATTTCTAATTGCCATTCCTGAATATACTGAATCTTACTCAATTTATTGTAGCCGGGAATATATAACCAGTTATGATCGGAACGGAATCCGGGACTACGATTCCATTTCGTATGTTAGCGGAGCAGGTGTGTCAATTGATGCCGTCATTCCCGATTGCATTATTCAGGGTGAAAACTGCAATATGGAACGATCGTCCCCGTGTCACATCCACAGGAAGAAGATATTGATCAAATAAGAAAGTACAAAATCTATGCTACAAACAGATTATGTGATAACGAGAGGAATATCAGACAGTTGTTATACACGGCCTCAATCAAACGCCGGGGGATCGATATAATCATCATCGACAACGATGCTCTCGGGCGGCGAGCTTTTGACGCGTGCTGGGCAGCACTTGGTTGGGCCCTATTTCTTCCGGCAGACCAGCTCCCCGTTGCCGATGGGCACGATCATGGCGTCAACCCTTTCATCGGACAATGCTCGGTCAAGCATGGGCCGTAGCGTGGACTCGTGGCTGATCGCATTGTCCGCAATAAGAAAGCCACCCCGTACCATATTCTTAATGATAATCTCATAACATTGTCCGTAGATTTCCTTCTCCGCATCCAAGAAGCAGAAGGAAATATCATGAATGTTCGGAAGATGAAGAAGTGCATCGGCATGAACGAAGTCCACGACGTCGCCAACACCGACGATGGCGAAGGTCTGCCGGGCAAGCTCTGCTTTCTTGTCCAGAATCTCGAAGGTTTTGACTCTCCTTCCGGCCTGCCGACAAGCCAATACTAGCCAAAGCATGGAGTAACCAGCACTCGTGCCGATTTCGACATAATGCCCATCCGGTGCTCCAGCGGCCAAAAGTGCGATGAATCGCCCCACTTCCGGCGTGATTTGACGCAGTCGACTCATCTGCATCGTGCCGTCAGACCGGTCACGAGCATCGATCTCTTCCAGATACTGCATTCTTTTCCTCATCGGTTCAGGTATGTCGCGAAACATTCTATCTCCCTATGCCCAATTGTCCAATAGATATAACCAGGCAGACAAAAAAAGTGCATAGCTCGCTGAGTAAATGCGCAGCTACCGGCTTTTCATAAATATAAACTTGAGCGGAATCATGTCAATGACTCCGTATGAGCATATTTTATCGGTTGCTAAAGAATCCAGACTGTAACTTTGCGAGTTTCGAGAAATGGAAGCTCTATCAGCTTCAGGAAAAAGATGCTGACAGAAAACTTTATCACAACGTGCTGTATACAAAGTGAATTCTGCACCTTCGCTAATATTATATGAAACTCAACTTCATCTACAAGTGTTCAACGTTAGCTCATTGTATTATCACCAAATACAGGTCGTAACTTATACATGTATACGCCGGTGAGGCGCGCGCCGTGTTTCTCTGAATATGTCGGCGTCACGATCCTGCAGCCGGAAGAATTCTTGACGAAAGTCGAGCACAGAACCCCGGAACTCTCCGGGGCTCCCACGTTTCGCTTTACATTACGTTTCTACAGTTGCCATCTGCCGCAAACTCGTGATATCTCGTAACGGCGGGGCGCCGAACAAGCGTCCATACTCGCGGCTGAATTGGGATGGGCTTTCATAGCCGACCTGAAACGCCGCGGTTGTTGCATCCTGATCTTCGGCGAGCATCAACCTCCGTGCTTCGTTCAAACGCAGCCATTTTTGGTACTGCAGCGGGCTCATGGCCGTCACCGCCCGGAAATGATGGTGAAAGGTCGAGGTGCTCATGTTGACTTGTGCTGCGAGGTCATCGATACGTAACGGCCGCGTGAAGTTACCTTTCAACCAGTCGATTGCCCGCGCTATCTGTTGACTCTGACTTCCCGCCGACGCCATCTGGCGCAGACGCACACCTTGATCGCCCACAAGCAAACGGTAAAAAATTTCCCGCTGGATGATCGGCGCAAGGATCGGAATATCCTCCGGCTCATCGAGCAAGTCGATCAACCGTTGAAAGGTGGAAAGCAGCGGCAACGTAACCTCGCCGGTTGCCATTCCACGGCTCGATTGCTGCGGACGCGGCGGAGGAAGATGGCTGTCTACCATCAGTTGTGACATCTCGCGCTGATCAAGTTTCAAGATGAGCCCCAGGCAAGGCTTCTCCCGGCTCGCTTTGATGATCTGCACAAACGTGGGCAGATCCACGGACGTGATCAAAAAGTGCTGCTCGTCATACACAAACGTATCGTCTCCGAGCAGCACGCGTTTTGCCCCTTGTGCGATAACGCAAATGCGCGGTTCGTACATGATGCTCGTCGGCTCGCTCGGTTCGTCCCGCCGATAAAGTGTCAAACCAGGGATCGCGGTCACGATCCGATCGCTTTTATCGGTCCATCGGGCAATGCACTTACCTAAAGTTTCGAGCGCATTTTCCATTCCGGTATTCTCAATTTCTTGCTTGATTGCCTGCTTTCTCATTGATGCCTCCTGACCATATACTACCAGACCCCGCTTTACTGTCAACCTAATTATGGCAGGTTTCGGACGATTAGGCAAAAAATGAGCAGGATTGGTCTATCCGTTTTGTTCTTTCAGGGGTAGGATATGGTCATCAACAGGAGACACAAACAAATGGAGCGCAGTTTACGTAATAATTTAGTCCTCCTCAGAAGAAAGGAGAAACAATGCAAAAACGTACATTAGGAAAAAGCGGCCTTGAAGTTTCGGCTCTCGGGCTCGGGTGCATGGGAATGAGCATCGCCTATGGTCAGCCTGGGGACAAACAGGAGATGATCGCTCTTATACGGGAAGCGGTCGAACGGGGCGTCACATTCTTTGACACCGCCGAGATTTACGGCCCCTATACCAATGAAGAGCTCGTAGGCGAAGCTTTGTCTCCGTTCCGCGGGAAAGTGGCGATCGCCACCAAGTTCGGGATCAAAATCGACGCCAGCGGGCAGCAGGTCCAGGACAGTCGGCCCGAGCGCGTCAGGCAGAGCCTTGAAGGATCGCTCAAGCGGCTCAGGGTCGATGCAATCGACCTCTATTATCAGCACCGTGTTGACACGGAGGTGCCGATCGAAGACGTGGCGGGAGTGGTGAAGAACCTGATTCAAGAAGGCAAGGTCAAACATTTCGGTCTTTCCGAACCCGGTGTCAAGACGATCCGCCGCGCGCACGCAATCCAGCCGGTCACTGCCGTCCAGAGTGAATACTCGCTGTGGTGGAGACGGCCTGAGAAGGAATTGCTGCCGACGCTCGAGGAACTCGGAATCGGGCTCGTTCCATTCAGTCCGCTTGGCAAAGGCTTCCTCACGGGAAAGATCGACGAGAAAACGACGTTTGATAAGTTCGACTTCCGCAACATTGTTCCCCGCTTTACGCCGGAGGCCCGGAAAGCGAATCAGGCCCTGGTTGATCTTCTGCGTACGATCGCAGAACGGAAACAGGCGACCCCTGCTCAGATAGCGCTCGCCTGGCTGCTTGCCCAAAAACCGTGGATCGTTCCCATCCCGGGCACCAAGAAACGCGAGCGCCTGGACGAGAACATCGGAGCAGTTGCAGTCGAACTTACGTCCGACGATCTCCGAGAAATCGAGGACGTTGCTTCAAAGATCGCGATCCAGGGGGATCGGTACCCCGCAGCCCTGGAAAAAAGGACCGGTCTTTGAGCGGAAGAGCAAAACATATTAGCTCAGGCAAACGAAAGGAGGTAGCCATGAGGGGCTATATACTGCAGGGGAAGAGACAAGCGTATGGAAAGAGGTGCCTGGTCCATTCATCGGTCCTTATGACGCGCTGGTTCGCCCATCGGCCGTTGCTACCTGCACCACTGATATCCACCTGATCGAAACCGTCGCTCTGCCGGCGATGGTGGAAAGGTGATTGGTCATGAAGCCGTGGTTCGTACCGCTTCCGGGAACACGTAAATTAAGTCGTTGAGAGGAAAATAGTGGCTTGGCAAATATTGAATTTACAGAAGAAGAATGAACCATGTTTAATGAAGCATAAGCAAAGGTTGTTATTGCTGGCAGCAGAATCGGTACAATAAAGAACGATTATTGAAATAATGATCTTGAGGAGTATTTCATTATGAATTTAACTAATAAAAAATGCCTGATAGCCTATTATTCCCGGAAAGGACAAAATTATGTCAGCGGCAGGATTGTCGATCTAAAAGTTGGCAATACCGAAGTTGTCGCAAACATGATTCAGAAAATAACGGGCGGCGATATGTTTCATATTGAATCCGTCACGGCCTATCCCAAAGATTATACGGAAGCTACGGAAGTAGCCAAGAATGAACTGCGTGCCAAAGCCAGGCCGAAGCTGACGGGACAAGTTGAAAACATGAGGGCATATGATGTGATCTTTTTGGGATATCCGAATTGGTGGGGGACGATGCCCATGCCGGTGTTCTCCTTCTTGGAAGGCTATGACTTTTCCGAAAAAACAATTGTTCCCTTTTGCACCCACGAGGGAAGCGGAATGGGCCATAGCGAACAGGATATTGCCAACGCATGTCCCAAAGCTACCGTGCTAAAGGGAATCGCTATTCATGGAACCAGTGCAAGTTCCGCGAACTCAAATGTGTCGAGTTGGATTGATAAACTGAGTATTTCCTGATTTTGAAAAAGGAATATATTTCATTACGAGCGTCATCAGATGCAAAGACGCATCCCCCTCATCTGACTAGAAAATGAATGGGAACGATCACCTCCCGCTGCGTCCCCCCATGCTCGCGGTCGCGCTCGCACGTGTCGCCGCGCTATCCATGTACCTTTTTTTGAATCACCTGGCTTCGTCTTCTTTAGGGATACTCCGCTAATGCGATCTATAAACTCGTTCCACTCATCAAAACTCACTAACCTTGGAACCTGCAATCTTGGTGAGGTATATTTTGGACATCGCCTGGTGGTTCCCGGCTGTAAAGGTGAAGGTGAGCCCGCCGACGGTTGCGTTCAATTTTTCGGCTGTGGCTATGAACGATTCGCGTGTCAGCGGACCGGCTACATTTTTCAGAACTTCCACGAACACAACCGCATCGACGTAGCCTTCAAGATCCGTATAGTCGAGCTCGGAATGTCCGGCCGCTTTCATGTCCTGACGGTACTGGCGCACGAGGGGCAACGGTGAATCATAGGGAGACGGCATCACTTGGGTGACGATGACACCGTCGCCTTCGCCGGCCAGTTCTTTAACCAGAGCCGCCGTCCCTACGAAGGAAACATTCAAAAAGACAGGATTGAATCCCTGCGCCTTGGCCTTCTTGATGAATGCGGCCATGGCCTTGTAGGTCCCCACCATGACGACTGCATCGGGATTGTAAGGCTTTATAGCGGCCAAGCCGGCATCGACATTTTCCGTGTTCCGTTCATAGGTCCCTTCACCCATAATCTCGAGGTTGCGTTTCTTGAGAGCTTTGACGACGCCAAACTTGACCGAAAGCCCGTATGCATCGTTCTGAATAAATACGCCGATCTTCTTCTTGCCTAGTTTTTCCGTCAGGTACTTGACCTGCATCTCTGCTTCATCATCGTAGCTGCCGCGCACGTTAAAGATGTTTTTCGTTACCGGCGTTCTGAGGAGCTCCGCACCGGTGAAAGGCCCCCAAAATAGCATAAGCGACTTATTGACAATCGGCAGCACCGCTGCAGACGTCGGCGTCCCTACATATCCGAATAGGGCGAATACCTTGTCTTCGTTTATCAGCTTGTTTGTGTTTTCCACGGTCCGCTCAGGTTCATACCCGTCATCGTAGCTGATTACTTTAATTTTGCGGCCGTTCACCCCTCCGGCATTATTAATTTTCCGAAAATAAGTCATGGCGCCGGCTTTGACCCCTGTACCCAGGGCTGCTGCCGGACCTGTCAGGGCGTTTGACATGCCTATCACGATCTCCTTGTTCGTCACGCCCTGTTCCTCTGCGCGGGAAGGCGACGCTCCCGCTGCCGCAACAAAAAGTCCAACAACAAGCAAATACGCCAGCCGCACGAAAGTCCTCCTTTGAATGCTAATACCAGTCATAAGTCATCCTCCTTGTACTACAATATTTTCATTATTAAGCCACATAAAACACCGGACTCCTGTCTGGTGATGGAGTGGCAGCCCTAAGGGCTAATGCAAGGTTGTCGCATGTAACATTCAAGAAAACTCTCTGCGCCTGCCGGGGGAGATTCACTGTCTAAGCTCCTCATTATATCAGCGGATTCGCGATGTTATCAAGTTTAGAAATGCATATACCACCACATTCACCGTATTCCTGACAACTATATGCCTGATGCAGAATCGTGTCAATGATGTCGTAGGGATAACGTCGTAAGGATAAAAAATGGGTAGACGAAATATCGAACACGAGTTATAAATTCATGTGTTGCAAAGAATGGAAACGTCAACGAATACAGGAATCCTCTAATTCAATACTCATTGCTGAGCAGAATGGAAGATAGAACTCGATTGCCAATCGTTCTATGCTGTTTCTAAAGGGTGCAGCTTTTACGGTTTGGGAAGCAACTTTCACTCATTCTGCTGTTTATTGAAAGATCGCAAGGACAAGGGCAAGCGATTATATACCTCGCTCTGGCCGCCACAAAAAATGTCACTATCAATTGTAACGCTGCTGCCTCCCCATCAGGCTCCTAAGATCGTTAAATTAATCAGCCTAACAGGAAAAAATTTATTTGCGAAGCCACCTGACAAAGTCTCACTGCAGTTGCACGGAACTTTGAATAAATGTCTCCAGCGCTTGTCTCGCCTCTGCTGTAAGGTTTGAAAATCTTACCCCGTATTGGTTGGAAGTAAATCGAGGCGCATGATGAACGGTTCGGACAATTTCTCCAGCCACCTGGACTTCCGTCCCGCCAGGAAGGAAGAATGAGCAGACGACCTGGTCGCCCTCGTTGAGGACCTTTTCCGTTTCAAAAAGCACGCCTGTGGAACTTATGTTATGTGCGCAGCAAATCAGCGCTGTATCGTCGGGGTTTCCGCGAACTGAGGCTTTCCCGTTAATCAAGACCCGCGCGCGATAAGTATCCCTCCAAGAAAGGTCAAGAAGTTGTTGTGCCTTCGCTAGGATGAGAGCCGGGTTCACTGGTCGCAGAATTATGGCATCCGCCATGCAATGAGAACATCGCTCAATTGACTTCATGTTATTTGGACAAATCATGAGGACAGCGACTCGCTGAAGTTCCTTGTCTTTTCTGATCATGGAATAAAGAAGTTCACTGTCCATTCCTGGCATATCCAGCTCAGTTACGATAAGATTCGCCTTCTCCGCGAGATGAATCTTCATCGTCTCGTCGTTCGATCTCGTCTGAAATACCGAGATATCTTGCCGATTTAATAAACTATCTTTTTCTTGCAATAGCTTATGAATACTCTCTGAAATAATTACTTTTAACATGGCAACTTTCCCTTGAAATATCTGCCGCCATTACAACTTACAATACAACGCCTCTTCCCATCTATCTCTCCTGAATACGAATCTATCAGCTCATTGTTTTTTTTCGAAATATAGTTACGTACGTAACGATTAAAACATGTTTATTTTTCTAGTATATCACAGCAAATTCAATTTCGAATTGCAATGCGTAAGCCGCTTCCTCAATTGTACGCACTGCGGAAGCATAGATTTGTGCTTTTTGTCGAAGTGCCCTGATATGCGCTCCTCCCTGCAGCACCGGCAAAAAACGCCGACTTTCCCACGCCGGATACCATTTCCCGGTTAGTTCTTCCGGTAAGATTCTGCCTCCTCGTCCGGCCGTGTCACGCCGCAGCCTCTTTGAACATAAAGACAGCTCCGGTCGAAGCCGACAAGCATGCATCCTTCGCTTCGCGCCTTGAAGGGGGGGATGCTCGGGCATGATTTCAACTTTTGAACCTGGCAGCATGCAAGAGAGATTCTCATTTCTCAAGCCCGCAATCTCGTGTCGGTGACGGTGCGTTCCGGCACCCGATACTCTTTGGTGTAATAACCTCGTTCCAGTGCTGAGCGAATGCTTTTCAATTCTCATTTCAGCTGGAAATCAGCACGGCTTGTTTTGACACCGCCTTTTTCCTTTCTCTCTGATTCTATCGACGGGGCCCCTGTCTCGACGATAAAGATGCGTTCGGGCTCTATATGCCCGGACTGCAACAGATAGTCCATGACCGCCCTTGCTCGCTCGGTTGCCAGCGCCTTCAGGTCGTCATCGGTTACCTTCAGGTTGGTTAACATGAGCTTCTCCATTTCTGGCACAGGCAAGTCTTTCGCGAATCCGATAAAATTACGGGGCTTTGGAAACTTTTCTTCCTTATATGCCCGCTTCAACAACAGAGGATACTCCTCTGGCGTCACGGTTACTGACTCGAGGGAGGAGATGTCATAATTTTTTCCGGCCAGTTCCTTGATCTTCTGAGCCTTGACTCTTCTCAGCAGGAGGTTTTGCTTGAGCCCATCACGGTCTTTTACCGGATCAGCGTGGCCGACGATATCCATTTTAAGCGCGGGCCGGTCGTGAAGGGCTTTTGCAAGAAGGTCGAGCTTCTTTATTGTATCGGGTGTCAGGACGGCGGAACCGGCCTCGAACTCGGCATATCCAAGCTGCTCATCACTGCCGAAGATGGCCCCCAGGAGCGCAAATGGAGAGGTGGCGGCTTTTTGAAGAAGGTTCACGATGACTTTGAGAATGACGCCGCCCACACTGAACTTGGGATCGCTTAATTCTCCGGATACAGGGATGTCAAGATGTATCTCGCCGTTGCGGTCCTTTAGAAGAGCCACAGCAAGTCTCACGGGCAACGATGTCGCTTCAGGGCTTTTAACAGGGTCTCCGAATGTGAATTGGTCGACGAAAATGTTATTCTTTGCATCAAGCTTGTTTTTATTAATCAGGTATTGAAGCTGAAACGAGAGCTTTCCTTTCTGGATCATGTAACCGGCGTAGCGTCCTGAATAGGGGCTGACTGAGGTGAGATCCATGTCCTTGAAATCCACCTTAAGATCTGCATACAGATCACTGCGCAGCGGGTTGACCTTGCCGGTGATCTCGAGGGGCGCTGATTCGTTGTATTTTCCGATGAGGTCGACTTCGCCGAGCATGTTCTCCTCCGATGAGAGTCCGGTCACACGGCCACCGATCTCACGGAGGCTCGAGCTGAACCGCGGTTTGACGCTGCGGTCCGTAAAATTAACCCTCCCTCCCTGAAGAACGATCTTATCTATGCGAACTTTATAAGGCTCTGACTGCAGCTGCCTGTCTGTTTCCGGGGCCTTTTTTGTTCCGGTCTCCTGATTCGGGCTGGCATTCTCCGAGGCGGGTGTCCCGGGCTTAAATGCTTCCAGCAGGTTTATCGTCCGGTCCTCATTCACAATGACCTGGGAAGAAAAATTGGTAAGCGCTATTTCGCTGACATGCAGGGACGGCGGAGCAGAGCGGGCGTCTAGCACTTTCACGAAGAGTGTATCCCACTTGAGAAGATCTTCGGCGCTTGCTTTGTCAAGCAAGGAGAATCTGTTAACGCGGAGTTTCCCGCTAGCAGAGACCTGTGGCTGCTTTAAATTATTTAGCCCTACCGTGAGATTGCCATTTGCGGTCAACAGACCGCCAGCAAGCAAAACTTGGGTCCGCCCGGCCAGATAGGGTTGCAGAAACTTGAGACGGACATCCCCGAGGTTTACCGCGAGGCTTGCGGCAAGAGGCTCGAGCGCGAGATCGCCCTTGACCGACGCAGATCCCCTCTGATTGATGAGAAGGGAGAGCGCAATCGTTCCTTTTGTGTTTTTCTCAGTCGAAATATTTTGCGCGTTAAACTTGATCGCGGAGAGGGTGACTCCAAAAGGCTCGACGAGACTCTGATCCGCTATTGTAACGGTATAATCATCTACTACGAAGGACTGTAGCGCCACGGTCCAGGGGGCCTCTACGCTCTCCTTTTTAGCGTTTCTTTGGGGCTGTGCTGTTGCCGCGAACGACTCCAGCATCGAATCGTAATTCATTCGCCCGTCCTTCAAACGGGAGACCGTCAGCCGGCCCTGTTCCGTTGAAACAGCCCCGATGTCAATTTTTCTCTTTTCCAAGTCGAGTGAAATATCTTTAACGCTCAAGAGAGGAATGTTGATGAACTGCGCGGCATTCTCCCGGGTGCTTATCCCGAGATCCCTGATCCTCGTTTCGCCGGCCAGGGAAAGCATCGGCGCACGTGTGGCATACTCGCGGAAGGTAAGCCTCATAAGTACGTCGAGCTTTCCTGACAGCACCTTCACCTTGAGCGGTACGGGTGAGTACGCCAAATAATAAGGGATGTCCATGTCCTTGAGCGCAATGTCCAGCGACGTCTCCCGGGAGTCGGAGAAAACTTTGGATGCTCCGTTGATGGTCAGTTGCCTGCCGTTTATCAATGCGCTCAGCGAAGGCTGAACGAATGAATCAACATAGGCAGGGAGATTGGAAATGAAGGGGATCGAAAGGTTAATGTGCGTTATTTCGTGCTTCGTTGACGCCAGTCGATCGTCAAATTCGATATCGCCATCCTTGATCTGGATATTGCTGAATGAAAAAACCAGGGGCTTGCCTGGTTTTTCCGGGACGGTGGCCACAGGCTTTGACTGGAGCCTCTCCACGAGTGGAGAAAAACTGTAGGTATTCTCCTTTACTCGTACGAGATGGACATGCGGCTTTTCAAGCCGCACCTCTCCGATTACTGGGCCACCTTTGAACACGGACATGAATCTTATGTCTACATACAGCCTGTTGAAGGAAATAAATGTGGTATGATCGTCAGCCTCCTTGATTTCAAAGTTATTGACAACAACCGCAAGAGTATAGGGATTGAAACGAATCGAACCGATGCTTACAATGCGGCCCATCTGTGAGGTCAGTTTTTCTGTTGCAATCTTCCTGGCATAATAAGGCAGGATGAAAAATCCTGAAATGGAGTAAATAACGAAAAAGGAGAGTAACAGGATACCTGTTAATCGAGCTTTGCGGGTGCTGAACGGGTTATAGCGGCCGAACGAAAACTTTTTGCGCTGGGGGCTGTTCATGTTGTCCTCCCGATTTTATAGTATATATTCTATCCAAGGAACGGACGAATGACAAGGTCACGCCAAGAAACGTACTACTAAAGAAAGGTCTTTGCTATACTTACCGCTCTGCTGTGCTAAAATCGACTCTTTTTGAAGGGATGTTTTCTTGTTATTATTATAATTATGAATAGGAGCGAGGGGAAATAAGCGAGATCCGTCGTAACTTGGATTCTTAAAAGCGGCCTGAATGATATACCATTACGTTTGCATGGTTAACAAGAATGCAGTGAGCGCATGTTACGAAAAGGTTACAGCCTCATGGGTTCGACCAAGGTCCTTGACTTCATCCGGAATAATGCAGTATCAGAGGCGCTCTCATCACTCGATGCAATGCGCAGCCGTGTATAAGTATATGTTTGATCCATGATTCTCTTTGTATCGTCATAATGACTCCGTTGCTGAGTTTTGGAGGAACCCAAAAAGGATGGCCAATCATCCACAATGATTGATGATTTGCTTATGTTTCGGATTATGAGGTGCTGGAGTGCCTACGGCAGCCTGCTGCGCGCCAAACATTCTATTCTTAATCGGATTTCAAATCAGGCATGATGCACGTTCTGCCATCATGTATCCCCGTCCCTTGCACTGACAAAAACGCCGGTTATCTAACTGATAACCGGCGGCCGAAATATTGTCGTTTTTTGATGCCTGTTGCGGAGTGGTTTCTGCCCGCTCTAATTCATGCCTCCATAGGAATGGAGACCGGAAAGCACGAGGTTCACGCCGAGGTACGTGAAGATGACCGCAAGGAAGCCCACGCTGGAAATGACTGCCATTTGGGTTCCTTTCCACCCGCGGACATAGCGGGAATGGAGATAAATGGCATAGATGAACCACGTGATGAGCGACCATGTCTCCTTCGGGTCCCAGCTCCAGTAGGTGCCCCATGCGCTGTTCGCCCAGACCGCGCCGGTTATGATGCCAGCAGTGAGGAGCGGCCACCCGATGGCGATCATGCGGTAGGTAACGTCATCGAGCAGGTTTTGCGCCGGGATGTAGGGCTTTAGGATGTTTTTGAGGCTCAATCCCTTGAACCATACAAGGGAAAAGAACGCAAGAACCACCAGCCAGCTGATAATGGATATCGCCGGAGAGGCATTCAAAAAAGTCCCTTCGAATATATGTTTCTTGAACGATTCTCCCGCTGCAAGATGCCGGAATGAAACGAGGTAAACAAAATCGATGCCCATGGCAACCAGAAGCGAAACGGCGAGCGTAACGCAGAATGACCAGAAGAGAAAAACCCGGGGTTTGTTACGCGCTCCGGCGACGATAAGATAGATAAACCATGCCAGGATCAGCACGCCGATTGCCATCCAGAACGCGGTTTTCATCCGGCCACCCAGACTCGCCATATAATAGCCTATCGACGCCAGGACAACGATAGCGGCCAGGCCGGCGTACAGGTTCGTCGCGGAGCCCCGCTCTTCCATGTCGATCAGCAGGTAAACCATGCTGATCGCGAACGCGACGCCGAAAGCGGCATAGCCGAGAAAGCTTATCAGCACATGGTAGAAGAGCCAGTTGCTCTTAAGCGCGGGAACCAGGGGGGTGATGTCGCTGTTGATTCCGGCGACGTTGATGAATGCAAGGGCAAGAAATGCCACGGGCAAGACAAAAGCGCCGAAAGCTTTTGTCTTGTACTTGAATTCAACGATAAGATAGATCATCACTGTGCTCCACGTGAAGAAGACTAGGGATTCGTAGAGATTAGACAGCGGCACTCTGCCGATGTCCATTTGGTACGATTCCCGCCACCGGAGCAGCAGCGCCGCGGTTTGTACGAGGAAGCCGAAGACCGTGACAATCGTTGCGGCTGTGCCGATACCCTTTTTCCGAAACGCGAGGTAGCCTATATACAGCACCATCGCGACCAAATACGACAATGTTGCAATACTAAAGAGCAAGGAACTGTTCATTGAATCCTCCTGAATGATTCGATATTATCCGGAAATTTCCGCTACAACCTTGTTGAATACTCGCTCAAAGCCGATCCGATTCCGGTTCGCTGAGCCGGCCACCAGAACGATGGTCTCGCTTCCGCGACTCTGGATCCTAACCCAAAGCTTCTTATGCGATCCGAAAAATGCGATAAGCGGACCGAAGCAGAGCATGATAAAGCCGGTGTAAACAACCCAGACACCGGGATCTTTGGTGACCTGCAGGCCTGTGTAGCGCTTTCCCCAATAGCCGCCATAGCTTATGACGTAGTCCTCGGGCATATTCATCTGCCCCCCCGAATCAATTTTCAAAATGGTCGTCCGGTAGAGCGCCTTCTTGCCGTTGTATATCTCCAACGCCACGGCCGGGTTGATGTACTCATCGGTGTCCGTCTTGAATAACTGCACCTCGCCGGTTGCGGTGTTCCGCATTCCATAGGGCGCGAATCCGAGCACTTTCACCGTCCGGTTGATGGAAGGAACAAACACCGACCCTCCGGGTTCAACATCCACCGTTTCGCCCGGGGACTGGGTATCGCTCTTCTTGCGGATGTTCAGGATCACCTTGCCGCGGGCTTCCGGCACGATACCGTAGCTCGACTGGTAAAAGGTCACGCCGTGATAGGTAAGCGGTTCGTTTACCCGGATGCGCTTGTCGAGGATCTTTTCTCCGTCGAGATTAAAAATGCTGAGCGTGCTGTGATATTCCGACGGCATACCGGTCGGCATGCCCGAGGGATCGATGTAATAATCGACATCAAAATTGTCGCACCGGACATAATAGCCGAGCGGCATGGCGGGCAAGCCCTCCTGGGGGTCGTGGATCACGGGACTTTTGGCAATGCCGAGCGAGTCCATGAGCTGGTCCCACATCGGTTCGTTCCGGAGGTAGACGACTCTGGAGGCCGAGCCTTCGGGAAGGTTCAGAAACGCCTTGAATCCGAAGAAGGAGCCGATGAGCGCGCCGGTAAAAATGAGCAGAATGCTGACATGGGTTATATAGACACCGAACCGACTGAAGACGCCCTTCTGAGTCAGGAGCTGCACACCGGCCGCATCTTTCGATTCGATATAAGAATAGCCATGATTCTTCAGCGCATTCGCCGATTTCTCCCTCACCTTGTCCATGTCCCCCTGGAGAGGGATCTCTTTCCTGAACGGCAGCGCTTTCAGCATATTGTCGTCAATGGGTTTGAGCGGTGCCGTGATGATCGCCCAGGTATGAGGAAACCTGTCGAGCGTACAAACCGTCAGATTTGCCGTGAAAAGAAAAAGGAGGAGCACGAACCACCAGGTATGGTACATATCGAAAAAGCCCAGAAATTCGAACAGCTGGACCGTGGATTGGCTGTATTCTCTGAGGTATCTTTCCGGGGACTCATTCTGCAGGATGATAGTCCCGATAATGGAAACGATAGCGAGAATAATCAGCAATGTGACTGCGAGCTTAACGGACGAAAAAAACTTCCAGAATTTCTCCGCAATATTTTCAACAAAGCCTTTTTGTTTGTCCAAAAGATCCTCCCGTATCATTACAATTCTGGTAAATTAACATAACGATTATGGGGTGTCAAGGAGATAACCGCCGCTTCCCGGGCGTCCTGCCACTGATATTGTTCCTGTTGGTCTGCACGGGGCTACTCACAGATAGGCTGCTTGTCTTTGCTCAACATGCGGTCATGGCGCTGTTTCCACATCTCGAAGGATTCTCTTTCTTGCTGTTTATAGGTCCGTTGGCGGTTCATGAGCAGATCCCAGTCCACTGCATGGCCGTCGAATTCCGGCCCGTCGATACAGGCGAATCTGGTGGCACCGCCGACTGAGACACGGCAGCCGCCGCACATGCCGGTACCGTCGATCATGATGGGATTCAGGCTTACCATGGTCTTGATGCCGAGGGGCCGAGTGGTTTCGGCCACGAATTTCATCATGATTGCCGGACCAACCGCCATGACCAGGTCCGCACCTCCGAACGCCAGCTCCTGCGCAAGGGCCGTGGTCACGATTCCCTTGACTCCTTTGCTGCCGTCATCGGTCGTCACCAGCACCTTGTCGCTTACGCCCAACATCTCCTGCTCGTAGATGAGCAGGTCGCTGCTTCTCGCGCCCATGATAACAGTGACCCTGTTGCCTGCCGCTTTGAAGGCCCGCGCTATGGGATAGAGTGGGGCCACGCCGAACCCGCCGCCGACAAGAACCACTCTGCCCGTCTGTTCGACGTGCGTAGGCGTTCCCAGCGGGCCGCAAAGATCGAGGATTTCCTCACCTGCTTCATAACCTGACAGCTCCGAAGTGGTTTTGCCCACAGCCATGACGATAAGACTGATCGTGCCTTCCGCGGAATTGATGTCGGCCAGGGACAGGGGGATGCGCTCACCCTTCTCATGGAGCCTGATGATAACGAATTGTCCGGGGCCGGCTTTCCGAGAAATCAGCGGAGCGGCGATTTTGTAATAAAATACATCGGGCCGTCGAATCAACCGTTTTTCAAGAATTTTGGCCATAGACACCCATATTACCATACAGAACAGTTTTTTTTCTACAAAGAAATACAACCGCAGGCAGGCACGTGACAGGCCCGAGTAAGGAAATCAAATCGGAAAAGTACTTATTTACAGACCTCTTCTTCCTTGCACATGCCGTTGTCGGTTGTTGATTGACTTGGCGACGTCAGAAGACCCGGTTGACTGAAGAGGTCGATGGTCATGCTCCTGTCCGGGTCCGCGGCCTTGTCCCGCGACTTCGTTTTTCTCGGGGGCGTGACCCCGACGGCACTCGGATTCATACAGGCGAGCAGATAACGCTCAATAGATTCTTTACCGGTAAAGAATATTTTCTGATAGGGATCGTTCACCATGAGCGTGGGAATGTTCTCGATGCCCATGTTTTTCAGGAAGACGGTATAATCGCCCACCGGTAAATGGACGACCTGTATTTTTTTCTCGTCCAGTTCCTTGATAACCTCTGCGCAATGCTTGCAATCCTTGCTGTAGAACAGGATAAGCCGTTCATTCATGGGCAGATTCACGGGCACCCCCGCGGGCAATACAAGATACTGGATGACGAAAACCGCCGCGAGCGCGCCAAATCCGGCAAGTATGTCTGTTTCACCCGAGAGCAGCCTGAAAATGCCGAGCGTGCTCATAAAAATAAATATCGTGATGCAGAACAGGCAGATCGTATGAATCCGAAACGCCAGATACCCCATGAAGAACCCTTCGCCCGCCAAGGCAACTACCAGGATGAGATTGATAAACCGCTCAATCCCGGGCTTCCGGATGCGCCGGTTCAGGAGCCCAAGACCAGCAAGCGAGAGAAACGTGCCGAACCCGACGAGGAAAATGGAAATATCTCCGAACCGCGCCGCTTGGGCCGTCATTTTACACCCGTCGGTGCTGCATATGCTTTTGCCGAAGGACCTCAAGACGATCTCGGTAAGAACAAAGAGCGTAGCCAGCACGCTGATGATGAGAAAAATTGTATCGTATGCCTGTTTACGTCGTTGCATTTCTTTTCACCTGGTTATTGACCGCAGTTCAGGGTTCCTCGGTCAGAGTTTTAAACTTTAAACCCTGTGCTCTGACCTGTAATTTACAGCAGCGTTGCAGCGAGTTCGGCGAGATCGGAACGCTCGCCTTTTACGAGAGTGATATGCCCGGCGATGGGTTCCTCCTTGAACCGCTCAACCACGAAAGTAAGACCGTTGCTGGACGAATCGATATAGGGATTGTCGATCTGGTAAGGATCGCCGGTCAACACGATTTTGGTTCCCTCGCCGGCACGCGTGATGATAGTCTTGAGTTCGTGAGGAGTGAGGTTCTGCGCCTCGTCAACGATGAGATACTGGTTTGGCATGCTTCGGCCTCGGATGTAGGTCAGCGGCTCCACCTCGATCATGCCGAGGTCGAAGAGGCTTTGAAGATCTTTTTTGCCCTTGACCCGGCCCGCAACAGCCGAGGCGCCCATCAGAAAATCGAGATTATCGCGGATCGGCTGCATCCAGGGGCGGAGTTTCTCCTCGATATCCCCGGGAAGGAATCCGATGTCCTTGCCGAGGGGAAACACGGGCCGGGAAACGACCAGTCGCTGGAAGGTCCTGGCCTCGATGGTTTTCTCCAGGCCCGCGGCAAGGGCCAGGAGGGTCTTTCCCGTTCCTGCCTTCCCCACGAGCGTCACCAGACGGATGTCGTCGTTCAGGAGAAGATCGAGAGCGAACTGCTGCTGCTTGTTCCTCGCATTGATGCCCCAGACGCCGTGCTTGGTGTTTATGACCTGCACCAGGGACTGTCTCTGCTGATTGAACCGGGCGAGTGCCGTTTGGGAAGAATTGGCGCTATTCTTGAGCATTGCGTACTCATTGGGAAAAGGCTTGGGATCTCCGGCAGGAGCGAGCTCGCCCTTTGCATAGAATTCCTCGATTGCCCCGGGCCCGACCACGAGTTCAGTCTCGCCGGAATAGAGTTCGTCGAGCGTTATGGTGTCCGACTCGTAATCCTCGGCCCGAAGCCCCAGGGCATCGGCCTTGATACGAAGGTTCGTATCCTTCGTTACGAGGACTACCGGGAGGTCGTCGTGCATCAAGTTTAGCGCCGTGGCCAGTATCCGGTTGTCCGCCTTTTCCGCGACCAGCTCATGCGGCAGGTGTTCCGTGGACTGATGGTTGAGTTCCACGCACAGACTTCCGCCGCCCTCAAGCTGCACACCCTGTGACAGTTTGCCTTTCTGTCGGAGATCGTCGAGGATCCGGGATACCTGGCGTGCATTCCGGCCGATTTCATCGATACCTTTCTTGAATTTGTCCAGCTCTTCAATCACGACGATCGGGACGATGACGTCATTTTCCTCGAACGAGAAAATCGCCTTCGGATCGTGGAGCAGCACATTGGTGTCGAGTACGAATTTTTTTTTCATCGGCCATCCTTCATGCAGAAAGAATTTTACTTCAACCGGTGATATCCCGTAAAGGTACGGCTCCTTCACGGAGCACCCGGAGAACATCGGCAGAAACATCGACAACCGTCGATGGCTTTCCTCCCGTGGTTTCTCCTCCATCAAGAATCAGGTCAACCCGGTCGCCGATCGCCGTTTCAGCTTCCGCAGCCGTGCGAATGCTTGCCTGACCGGACCGATTGGCGCTCGTGCCGGTCAGGGCGCAGCCGAGGCTCTGGAGGAGGCCTCGGGTAAGCTTGTTGCCGGGGACCCGCAACCCGATCATACCCGTGCCCGCGGTAAGCTCGGGAAGCACATCAGCTTTGGCCCTGAATATGATCGTAAGCGGCCCGGGCCAGTGCCGCTTCATCAGGTCTGCTGCCTGGGACGGAATAACCTCCGTCCAATCCTTCACTTCTGCCGGGTCGGCGATAAGCAGCAGTATGGGATGGTCGGCAGACCTGTTTTTTATCTCGAAAAGCTTCCTCACCGCACGGGAATCCCGCGGATCAGCGCCGAGGCCGTAATAGGTATCTGTAGGATAGACTACCACGCCGCCCGATGCGACGACTTGCTTGCACCGGGAAAAGGCTGGGTCGGTGTTGGTCGGATCGATTGTGATGATCTCCGCCTTTTTTTTCACCGGCTCATCCGCTCCCAAATTTACATTATGCATCGTTCCCGCATGTCAATACGATGTCGCCATCGGGCTTCTGCAGGAACGCTGCAACAACCGGGCACTTGACTTTGAACAGAAAAAAGAGCCGCTTATCCTTTTCCTGAACCAGTGTTTCATAATTCGCCTGGCCCTTGCTGATGACCAGGTCCGCGCTGCGATAGCGGTCGAGAAACTCTTCCGAACAGGTCTCCAGCAGCGTTCCAATGCCATCGCTTCCGTTTTCGATCACCTTTGCGCTATCCTGAAGCCCGGCGGCGCGGGCATCCTCGCGCGTGGCGTCATTAATGACCGGCGAGCCCTTGACCGCGGCGGTCACCTCCTTGCCCATGTCACGAAGGGTTTCTAGCAGCACTCGGTCGAATACGATCTCCCCGGCATTGTCGCAGAGATAGAGAATGCGCCGCGCTGCGGAAACCCTCTCGGCAAAGGCGCGGTAAAACTCGGAGACGAGCGGAAGCCGGAACGACTCTTCGATCGAGCGGTCCAAGTCTATCGATTCATAGATGCCGAAATCGATCACATTCCCGGCGATTGCGACCCGGACGCTTCCTTCAAGGCGGTCGCCGCTTGCGGCCGCCATTCGCCGCAAAGCCGGCAGTCGTTCGAGTGCGATGCGGTTATAGGCTGCCTTGACGGAGCAGTATGGATCGACACCCATTTCCTTGCGCAGCATCCGGTGTAGAACTGTCGTGGTCCGGGCAGGCACCTCGTCGAGCGATGATGCCGCGATGATCGCTTCCGCCCTCCGCCTGATGCTCCGGCTCAGCTCTCCGTTCACGCCCGCGTAGGCGAGCGTGCGCGAGACCTGGCCGAAGAAGCAGGGCAGACACGCGAGCTCCGTCTTCACGCCACAGGTCCATGCGCGGGCGGAGTGCTGCCTGTTTTTTTCTTCCACCGCCTGCGCCGCGATTTTTTCTTGGCCGGCATCACCGCTTCAACCGTAATCGGCTCTGAAACAGCCGGACCTGAGCTCATCACCGCAAGACGCTTTGCCTTCTCCTCAACCTCCCGTTCCATCTCGACCCGTTGGACTTTAAGCCGGTTCGCAATTTTCACGTCGGAGGCCGCGATGATTTGAGCCGCAAAGATTCCGGCGTTCTTCGCACCGGCCTTGCCAAGAGCCATGGTGGCCACCGGAACCCCGCCTGGCATCTGCACCGTGGCTAGAAGCGCATCGAGCCCCTTGAGAGGAGACGAATCGATCGGCACGCCGATCACCGGCAGGATGGTTTGCGATGCGACCACACCCGCCAAATGAGCCGCCCATCCCGCACCCGTAATGATCACCTTGATACCGCGCCTGTCCGCAGTCTGGCCGTATTCGAGCACCTTTTTCGGAGTCCGGTGGGCCGAGGCGATAGTCATCTCGTATTCAATCCCGAATTCCTGGAGCATGGCTGCGGCCTCCTGCATCACCGGCAGATCGGAATCACTTCCCATCAGGATTCCAACAACTGGTTTGCTCATGAGAACTCCCTTCTTGAAAAGTTAGTGAAATAAAAACAGGGTATCGCTACAAATCCTTTGTATCTTCGATAAAAACCGTTTTTACACCGAATACTTTGTTTATCAGAGACGCCAGGGCTTTTACCCCGACGGTCTCCGTGGCATAGTGGCCCGCAGCAATAACATTCATCCGCTGGTCCTTTGCCGCGTTGAACAAGGCCAAATCGGCCTCGCCGACCAGAAAACAATCGAGCTTTTCCCGTACGGCGTCAGGCAGTATGCTGCCGCCTCCACCCGAGACAATGCCGATTGATCTTATCCTCTCTTTCCCGAAAGGGAAAACGAGGCACGTCGATCGCAACTGTTTCCCGATCTGCGCCGCAACGTCGGCGAGTTTCACCGCTGATCCGAACGTCCCGGCATAGCCGATTTTGATGCCGTGGTATCTGCCGAACTTGTTCAGACGACCGAGACCCAGAAGCCGGGCAAGCTGCATATTGTTCCCGTATTCCTCATGCAAATCGAGGGGAAGATGGGCAGCGTAGAGGGCCATGTTGTTTTCTTTCAAACAGGCTTCTCTCAGCGCCGCCAGCTCCCGGTCCTTCTGCGGAACCCACTTGATTCCGTGGTGAACAACGAGGAGATCGACGCCGAGTTTCCGCGCCTTTTCAAAGGTGGCAATGCATGCATCCACCGCAAAACCGACCGCGCCGATTTCGCCATTTTTAGGGGACCGCACTTGCAGGCCGTTCTTCGAGGCATCTTTGATTTTTCCGACCCTCAGCGTTTTGTTCAGAAAACCGGCGATGTTTTTTATCGTTGCTTTCGGCATGGATGATCCCATGATCCAGTCAGCCTCATATTCCGGGCATAAGACATCGAACTAAGAAGGCCAGGGGCTAACTCAAAATGCTACCGGGTTGAAGCTCAGCATGAACGGTTTCCTTTGCGCCTTCGCGTTGAATCTTCTGCAGTTTGTATTAATATGCTTTTGAATCTAAACGTCAAGGTCATCTTTGCATTCTTTGCTGCACGGTTGCTTATTCATGTCATGACCTTGTCAGCTCCCCGTCTCGAGCGCTCGCGCGCCGATGTCCCTACGGTAGTGCATGCCTTCAAAGGAAATTTCCCGGACACCTGCGTAGGCGTTATCGATGGCCGCCGCAACAACAGGGCCGAGGCCCGTTACGCCGAGCACGCGGCCGCCGTCTGACACGATGGCCCCGTTTTTCAGCGCAGTGCCGGCGTGAAAGACCACGACGCCCTTTTGTTTTGCGGCGTTCTCGAGGCCGGATATGACCTTGCCCTTCTCATAGTTCCCGGGATAGCCACCCGAGGCCATCACCACGCAGACCGCGGAGTCGGGCTTCCATTTAATGTCGATCTTCGCCAGGGATCCGTTGAGGATTGCTTCAATGATCTCGATGAGGTCTGTATCCAGGCGAGCCATGATTGGCTGCGTCTCGGGATCGCCGAACCGTGCGTTGAACTCAAGCACCCTAGCCTCTCCGTCGCTTATCATGAGCCCTGCGTAGAGCACGCCCTTGAACAGTCGCCCTTCTTTTTCCATGGCCCTCACTGTGGGGATCATGATCGCATCCATGACCTTCCGCTCCAGCTTTTTTGTAACGACCGGCGCAGGCGAATAAGCGCCCATGCCTCCCGTATTCGGCCCCTTGTCCGCATCGAACACTCGCTTGTGATCCTGCGAAGACGCCATCGGCACCACAGTCCTGCCGTCGGAGAAGGCCATGAACGAGGCTTCTTCCCCCCTGAGACATTCTTCAATCACCACGCGGTCTCCGGCTGCGCCGAAGGCCTTGTTATCCATGATCAGGTCCAGGGCCCTAAGCGCCTCCTCAGTCGTTTCGGCGACGACCACTCCCTTGCCGGCGGCCAAGCCGTCCGCCGTCACCACAAGCGGAGCGCCCTTCTCACAGACATAGGCCTCCGCAGCGGCCTTGTTGGTAAAGACGCCGTATTCAGCCGTGGGGATGTTGTATTTCTTCATCAGGTCCTTGGAAAAGCGTTTGCTCGCCTCGATTTCAGCCGCTTTCCCGCTTGGGCCGAAGGCGCGCAGGCCTGCCTTTTCGAATTCATCCACGATGCCCATAGAGAGCGGCCCTTCTGGACCAACGATGGTCAAATCGACGGCTTTTGACTTTGCAAAGGCAAGCAGTCCCGGGATGTCATCAGCCTTGATGGACGCACAGTCTGCAAGCTGCCCTATACCCGCATTGCCTGGAGCGGCATAAATAGCCGAGACCTTCGGGCTCTGCGATATTTTCCAGACAAGCGCATGCTCCCTGCCGCCGCTGCCGACTACCAGTACCTTCATTTGTCCCCCTTAAAGAAGCAGTAGAGATCCCAGAATTTTGAGGGGAACACCGTTTTCCAATGCTGTCCCCCGTTTCCTTGTCGAGAGTATATGGCGTCCTCTCAAAGACCAGCCACTCCCTGCCGTTTACGGCCTACTCTCTACTTCCTTATTCATTCCTTCATTCATACTTCCTGTCCGGTATCCCTCGAGATCCAGACAGACATAGGTATATCCCAGTTTTTTGAGAGCTGCGGTAACCCATGCGGCCATCTCGTCCTTCAGCAACAGGCCGAAATCGGCAAAGGAGAGCTCAATTCTGGCTATTTTGCCGTGATGCCGTACGCGCACCTGCCGAAATCCGAAGACGCGCATCTGATCCTCGGCGGACTGGATTTTCTCAAGGATCTCAGGGGTGATCCTCGTTCCGTAGGGAATACGGGAAGAGAGGCAGGCTAGGGACGGTTTGTCCCACACGGCCAGGTTCAGGGTGCGGGCCAGTTCACGGACTTCAGCTTTAGAGATTCCCGCCTCCACGAGCGGACTGCGGACGGAGAATTCCTGCGCGGCTTTCCTGCCGGGGCGATAATCCCTCAGATCGTCCGTGTTCGACCCCTCGATAACTGCGGAAATATCTTCCGACTCGGCCATCTGCCTGAGTTTTTCGAAGAGTTCCTTTTTGCAGTGGTAACACCGGTCCCGATTATTGCGGACAAAGGATTCGGAGTCCAGTTCCTCGGTGTGGAGAACCCGGTGCATCACACCCTGTGAACGGGCGAACTCCTCTGCGGCAGACAGTTCACCGGCAGGATAGGTTGCGGAAACGGCGGTAACCGCGATCAGATGGCTGCCCATGACTTCGCTTGCTGCCCTGAGCAGAAGCGAGCTGTCCACACCGCCGGAATAAGCGAGCACCGCAGACTGCATGTCATGGAGCAGAGCCTTGAGGTGAGCCCATTTTCGTTCAATCACCATCTTAGCGATAATAACACAGGGGGAACTTCGCGTCAATAAACTACTGCATCCTCAGCTCCTTATCCCGCTTCCGGGGAAAAGAAAAGGACATTATTTTTTTGTCGGCTGCGAGATGTAACCAAGATGCATCGAGAGCTCCCGTCCGGACTCGCGAATCAGGTTGTAGATGCCGTCTTTGTCCATCCGTTCATCGGTCAACCTGCTGGCCGGAGCCACAATACCTATGGCGGCGACAGCTTTTTTCGAAAAATCCCTGACAGCAACGGCTATCCCCCGCACATCGGCCTCGGCCTCCTCGTTTTCGACGGCATATCCTTTTTCAGCGATTTTTTTCAGCTCCGCTGCGAGGCCGCCCAGGGTCTTGATGCTCTTATCAGTAAGCGTCGTGAGCGTTTGCTCGGGATATAACCCCTCAATATCGGCCAGTGATAAATGCGCGAGCTGAGCCTTTCCTACGGCCGTGCAATGGGCTGGGTAAATCGCGCCGATGCGCGATACAGCGCGGACAGTGCGGTCCGTTTCCACACTGTCCATGTAGATGACCTTGTTCCCCCGAAGTACGGCGACAACAGTCGTCTCGCCAGATGCGGACGCGAGGTTTTCGAGAATGGGACGGGCCTGGCGGCGGCATTCGCGCTGCTCAATGAAAATCGATCCGAGCTGGAGCGTCTTTGGGCCGAGGCGGTAGTTCTCCGTTGCCTTATTCTGTTCGATGTAGCCCCGGTGTTCGAGCGTGGCCAGGAGACGGAACACATTGTTCTTGTGAAGGCCCAGCCGCTTTGAGAGCTCTGTTACACCGAGTTCATCCTCTGTCCGGGTAAAAGACTCCAGAACATCGAAGGCATGCGAAACGGACTGAATCGTGTAATTTGTTTTTTCTCTTTTCATTCCTCTGCTCCCCCGCCAATCGAGTGATTACTACTTGAGTTTGCCCGGACTATCGCCCTTTTGCACCGGATTGCCTGCAATAACCAGTCAGGCATGCCCGCTTGATAAATCAAGAGATAGGGATAATCCATTTCAACGACCGCATCCGCGCGTCCATGCGGCTCAATGTGCAGCCAAGTTCCTTGCATTAACAGATGACCGGTGTTGATTTATCCTTGGGCAGCTTTGCCTGATTCATCTTCATTTTATCCGTGGGAATGCTTATGGCCCCGGGGATGTGAGCCTGAAGATACTCCACATATGTTCTCGAGCCGACAAGCACGGCCTTTTTCTTCCCCGTACATGATTTTAATTGGCCTGAATCGATATCCGCGTACTGGGTCATTGCCGCAGTTGCTGTGAACACCGCAAATCCGAATAATATAAGGAAATCGAAACCTTGCGTATACAGTAATACTCTTTTATTTTAAAACAGCTGTTTAATATTAAAGCTGAGAGTGCAGTTTTGTCAAGAAAAAACAGAACTTATGTTTTATCTGATGAGCTGAACCAGGGACGGGTTTTCTGTGTCCAGAGGCCGAAGAAGATGAATGGAAGAGCGCGCGATATTGTCATGGATAAGCGGAAGTACATTCGAGAGATACGTTTCGGCAAAGACCGCAAGAAGATGGTTGGCAGTCATTGCTGCGAATATGCCGAACAGGACGGTCTGCCACGGAAACGGGACGCAAAGACCATGGCGAACAACTGAGTCGTGTCATCCCTCTCGTCCTACAAGACGATAAAAAGTAACGTCGGGAAAGAAGTCATTTAAGAACTTCCTTCTGTTTCCTGATCAGCGCGTTGATCCCCTTCTCTCCGAGGGAGAGCAGTTTGGCAAATTCCGATTTTGTGAACGGCTCGCCTTCAGCCGTGCCCTGCACCTCGACGATCTTTCCGCTACCGGTCATGACCAGATTCATGTCCACCTCGGCCGAAGAATCCTCAGTGTAACAAAGATCGAGCAGCGGCTTGCCGTCGACGATTCCCACGCTCACGGCAGCCAGATGGTCTTTCACGGGCATCTCCTCAATCAGCTTCTGCCTTTTCACAAAGCGAAGCGCATCCACAAGCGCTACATAGGCTCCCGTGATCGACGCAGTGCGCGTCCCCCCGTCTGCCTGGATCACGTCACAGTCGATCAGCACAGTCCGCTCCCCAAGAGCATGCATGGCCACGACCGACCGCAAAGCGCGGCCAATCAGGCGCTGTATTTCATGCGTCCGGCCGCCGACCTTGCTGCGCTCGCGCTGAATCCGCTGGGACGAAGAACGCGGCAGCATGGCATATTCCGCCGTCACCCAACCCGTGCCCTTCCCCTTGAGAAAGGGAGGGACGGCGTTCTCGACCGTGGCCGTACAGATAACCTTGGTGTCGCCCATCTCGATCAGCACCGAGCCTTCCGCCGCCTTGATGTAGTTCCTAGTTATCTTTACCCTACGGAGTTCATCTGCTTTCCTTTTGTCAATACGCATGCAGCCTCCCATGAAAAAATGCAATTGCACAAGTGTTCTTGGATCGATTTCGAGGTACGCTAGTGTAGTCTATACTCCAGCCCGCTCGGTCCAACAACTCATCCCGAACCGTTAAAAATGAAAGTACCTCGCCCGGCTCTCTCCAACCGGTTTCGCGGTCCTCAACAGCTTATCCACAAACAGTTTTGCTTTTTCCACAGCCTTTTCCACAGGGAATCCCACTGCTATAAACACCGCCAGGGCCGATGAAAGTACGCAGCCGGTGCCGTGAAACTCGCCTTTCCGCCGCGATGTGGAAAAGGTGAGCACCGTTTTGCCGCCATAGAGGGTGTCAGTCGCGGGGCCTCGCCTGTGCCCCCCCTTTATCAACACATACGACGGCCCACTGTCAAGGATTTTGCCGGCTGCGAAATCCATATCCTGATCCGATCTGATCGACATTCCTGAAAGAGCTTCTGCCTCAGGAACATTGGGTGTTACTACCCGAGCCAGGGGAATGAGTTTTTTCCTGAGCGCCTCAATTGCATCGAGCTGCATCAGCATTTTGCCGGAACTCGAACGAAGCACGGGATCGATGACCAGATTCCGGACCCTGAACTTTTTGACGGTCTTTGCCACGGCATCCACGTTCTGTCTTGTCAGAAGCATCCCTGTTTTAATGGCATCGGGCTTGATGTCCGAAAGCAATGCATCGAGTTGACTTGAAAGCAATCGACCTGGGAGCGGTTCAACGCGGAAGACCCCCTCGCTGTTCTGGACTGTGAGTGCTGCAGGGATGGCCATCCCGAAGACGCCGAGGGCCTGAAAGGTTTTTAAATCAACCTGGATCCCGGCACCCGAGGAAGGATCGGAACCGGCTATGGAGAGGAGTTTTTTCATGTGAGCATTCAGGAGGAGAAAAATCAGTAGATCGTAAGCAGTGCGTATTTCTCCCGATTGTTTATTCGAGTTTCAATCGGATCAATTCCAGCGGATCTACTCGTGCGCCTTGGACCCGCGCACCCCAGTGCAGACAGGCACCTGTAACCCTCCCGGTCGCGCCGACGAGGCCAATGATATCGCCTTTCCTAACCGCCTGTCCGTATCGAACGTTCATTTTTGAAAGGTGAAAGAACATGGTGTATATTCCCTGGCCGTGATCGAGTATCAGGCTGTTGCCGGAATAAAACAGGTCCTCCGCCAGTACAACGACTCCGTCGTTCGGCGCACGGACCGGATCGCCTTCTTCAGCGGCAAGGTCCACTCCGGTATGGGAGCTTTTGGGAATATGATTGATGATCCTGCGCACGCCGAACAGTGTCGTGACCTCTTTTCCGGGCAGCGGATCCCGGAAATTTCCATTCCACAGGCGCAGGGATTCCACTGGCCAGATCTCGGCCAACTTTTTTTCCTCCCGCTCGGTCCTTGCCTCATTCTCCGGCGAAAGGGTGACCTTGTCTTCGGGCAATGTCAAACGTTGAAGCGGATATTTCTTTTTGAAGATTCTGACTTTGCTGGTATGCCTCGTCCCGTTGAACGAGAGTTCAAGCGGATATATCCCCGGCTCACTGTTCAAGTCAACGCCGACGACCGCCTTCATCGCCCTTCCTGCAGGATTGAAATAGAGGCGCCGGCCCGCGAACGTCCCCTCAACAGAACCGCCTGCATTTTTTACGGTGATGAGCAGCAAATCTCCAGGACCTGCTTTTTTTGGAGAAAGAATGACCCTGGGATTCGGGGCCGCACCAACGGTGGAGAGACCGCAAAACGCAGCTGCAAACAGGGTGACAAGAACTACAAAAGTTTTTTTCATAATCTGCCTCGGCCAATTTAAAAAAATTTTTTCCGGCGCGACTATCGCCTGGCCTCATCCTTTTTTAAGTATTTGCTCACGCCCTTCATGGAGCAGAATTCGCCGCACATGGTGCAGACATCGGATTCTTTCGGCATGCTCGATTCGCGTAGCCGCCGGGCCTTGACCGGATCCAGCGAAAGCTCGATCTGTCCTTTCCAGTCCAGCGCCTTGCGTCGCCGCGCCATTTCGTTGTCCCAGTCCATGGAGCCTTTGACGCCTTTCGCGATGTCAGCGGCATGTGCGGCGATACGCGAGGCGATCACCCCGTCGCGCACGTCGTCCAGGTCCGGCAGCCGAAGATGTTCCGAGGGCGTTACATAGCAGAGGAAGTCGGCCCCCGCGGCACCGGCTATAGCGCCGCCAATGGCCGAGGTGATATGATCATATCCCGGTGCCACGTCGGTCACGAGCGGCCCCAGCACGTAGAACGGCGCGCCCTTGCAAAGCTCTTTCTGGATTTTCATATTCGTTTCGACCTGGTTGATCGGCACATGGCCGGGGCCTTCGATCATGACCTGCACCCCCGCTTCATGGGCACGGTCCCGGAGTTCGCCCAAGGTGATAAGCTCCTCGATTTGAGCCCGGTCCGTGGCGTCAGCCAGGCACCCCGGCCGCATGCCGTCGCCGAGCGACAGGGTAACATCGTATTTCTTCGCGATCTCGACGAGGCGGTCATACTGCGTGAACAGCGGATTCTCCCGCTCATTACAAATGATCCATTCGAGGTGAAAAGCCCCGCCGCGGCTGACGACGTCCATGATCCTGCCCTGTTTCCTGAGCCGCTCGACACTCGCCATGGTCACGCCGCAGTGCACCGTAACGAAATCCACTCCTTCTTCAGCCTGCTCCTCGATCACGCGGAACAGCATATCAGGGTCCATCTCGACAATCGACTTCCCCTGCTCCACGGTTTCGACTGCAGCCTGGTAGATCGGGACGGTGCCAATGGACACGGTGGACTGCTTCAGTATTTCATTGCGAATACCAACAATCGGCCCCCCCGTCGAGAGGTCCATGACCGCGTCCGCTCCGGCGGCAACAGCAGCTTTCAGCTTTTCTATCTCGCCTTCAATGGATATCCGGTCCTTTGAGGTCCCAATATTCGCGTTGATTTTCGTGCGCAGTCCCTTGCCGACCCCGAGCGGCGTGATGGATGTATGCCGGTTGTTCCGGGTGATGACAATCGTGCCTTTTGCCACGCCTTCCATGACGAGATCGACAGTGATCCCCTCAGTCCTTGCCACGGCTTCCATCTCAGGGGTCCTGTTGCCTTTTCGCGCTTCAAGTATCTGATTCATTCCGCACCTCGATTGATTTCCGATTCTTCGCAGGTCACTGAAGTTCCAATTACTTTCGACCGCACTGAACACAAATGGATCTATCAACAATCTGGATCATTTCGGTTATGTTCTTGGCTTTTTTCTTGATATCCTCTGCACCGAAAATCGCCGATATCATGGCAACTCCATAAGCGCCGGACCACAAAACATGGCCAATATTTCTTCCATGTATCCCACCCAAGGCAAAAATAGGAATGTTTACGGCTCTTTTAACGTCTTTTAATGCCTCCAAACCGAGCGGATTTCCCATTTTTGATTTTGATGGTGTTTCAAAAATGGGACCGAAGGTAATAAAATCAGCCCCTTCGGAATCCGCGGCACGAGCTTCATCGATATTGTGAGTTGAGACGCCGATCAGCATCTTATTGCCGACTATTTTTCTGACTGCTGGTGACGGCATGCTCTGATGACCAAGATGGACACCGTCTGCCTCAACTGCTACGGCAATGTCCACCTGATCGTTAATGAAGAGCTTTGCGCCGAATTCCTTGGTTAATACCCTGAGTTCCTGTGAGAGGCTCAGCAGCTCCCTCACCGGCAAGTCCTTTTCCCGGACCTGGATCGCCTTCACGCCGCCAGAAAGCGCGTGCCTGACGGCTACTGGAAGCGGCATTTTTATCTGCTTCCGGTCAGTAATGAGATACAGTTTGAAATCGACCGACAACGTAACCTCCTCCGCATCAGAGGGCATGGTGCTTAGGGTTTGCACACTGCTCACTGCCCAAGGCGATTTTCAGTTTCCTATCATCCCTTCCAGCGGGCTGCTGGCTGTCGCGTAAAGTTTCTTCGGTATCCGTCCCGCCTTGTAGGCAAGCCTTCCGCCGAGTACGCCGTACTTCATTGCCTCCGCCATGGCGATGGGATCTTTGGCGCCGGCGATTGCAGTGTTTAGAAGCACCGCGTCGCAGCCCAGTTCCATGGCAAGCGCAACATCCGACGCCGTACCCACTCCTGCGTCCACAATAATCGGCACCTTTGCCGTTTCCATGATGATCCGGATGTTGTAAGGGTTTCTGATACCGAGACCGGAACCGATGGGAGCTGCAAGCGGCATGACTGCCGGGCAGCCAATGTCCACAAGCTTCTTCGCCATGATCGGGTCATCGCTGGTGTAGGGCAACACGATTAAACCTTCCTTGACCAGGACTCTTGCCGCCTCCAGCGTGGCTTCGTTGTCCGGAAACAGCGTCCTGTCATCGCCGATCACTTCCAGCTTCACGAGTTTCGTGATTCCCGCCTCCGCGGCCAGCATTGCCGTGCGGATGGCGTCCTTGGCCGTGTAGCAGCCCGCGGTATTCGGCAGGATCTTGTATTTTTTCGGATCAATGTAATCGAGCAGGTTTTCCTTGCTCTTGTCGATGATATTCACGCGCCGCACGGACACGGTCACGACGTCGGTGCCGGAAACCTCGATGGCTTTCTTCGTTTCTGCGAAATCCTTGTATTTTCCTGTGCCCACCCAAAGCCGGGATTGGAATTCTATTCCTGCTATGATGAGTCTGTCGTCAGTCATATTCCAGTACTCCTTATCGTTACCTTGAACCCTGAATTGTGAGCTCCGGACCTCGATCTACCCCCCCTGCCATGAAGCTCACCACTTCGAGGCTGTCTCCCTCGTGAATGGCCGTCACGTCGAACTTGTCTTTTCTCACGACTTCCATATTCAGCTCAACAGCCACCCGTTGGTGCTGTATCTTCAAAAATTCCAGCAGCCCCGTGATGGAAATGCCGTCATGAACTTCTTTTTTCTCGCCATTGAGGGTTATAATCATATTATTCATAAACCATGCGATATTATAACCGCAGGATACAAAGTTTTCTCTGCAGCAAAAAAAACAACAAAGCCGTATCCGAAGATACGGCTGGCAAAGGTTTATACGATGATCATTGACTGGCCTTCCCTACGCCGGTACTACCCGGATCAGGTTCTAAGGGTCGTCCCCTGAAATCAGGACTCTCAGCCATACAGCTCCCCCAGGTTATGGTATATCTACATTACCGTACAAGCTCATCAAAGTCAACAGAATTTCGGGAGGCTTCAGCCATTCGCCAGCTTGACTACGGTCATCCCGTCGTCGAAGTAATCGATGATGTTCAAGGCACCGAATGATTGGTCGATTCTGAATAGGTTCACGAGGTCGAGGCCAAGCGCATCGGCAAGAATGATCCGGTTCACGCCGCCGTGCAGCAGCATGGCGATTTCCTGGTCGGGATGAAATGACACCTTTTTCTTGTATACCGGAAGGACCCTGTCCCTCACGTCAAGCAGACACTCGCCGGACGGCGGTCGGTAGCTGAGCAGGTCGGCCCTCCATCTCTTGTACTCCTCGGGATAACGCTGCTTTATTTCATCGGCTGTGAGTCCTTCCCATGCCCCCACACTCCGTTCGCGGAGCTCGGGGAGGGGTGTATATGTCAGGCCGAGACTTTGTGAAACGATGTCCGCACCCTTGAGGGAGCGGATGAGGTCGCTGCAGTAAACCGCCGATATGTTCTTCCCGGAAAGCAATCCCGCCAGACGGTGCATCTGATCGATGCCCTTGTCGGTGATGTCGATGTCGATATGGCCGTTATAGCGCTTTTCTCCGCCGTTCGCCACTTCACCATGGCGCATGAGATACACTCGCGTCGGCATGGTGCTAATTCCCGCCTGAAAAAATCACAAAAATAAGGAGCACCAGCAATTCATTGAGTTCGTTCATCGCTCCGATCGCGTCTCCTGTCACGCCCCTGAGCTTCCTGATCAAGTAACGCTTCCCGAGGTACGTGAGAAGCAGAACGCCACACAGAACACTGACGCACAGCAATACAGAGTGGATATCCAGCCGCACGACCACGAATGCCGTCAGCCCTGCCGCGAGCAGGGATGCGGCAACCAGGCTGCTGGACCGTAGATGGCCGACAAATGCCTTTCCCATCCCGTCTTCGCGTCCGTAGTTGGTATTGAACACCATGAAAGTCTGGGACCAGCGCCCCAACACAGGAGCGGTCAGCAGCACGGCAACCCGGTCGCTCTCAATGAGGTTGTTGAGGCAGAGATATTTCATGAACAGGGAGAAGAGGATGCCGAGCGCGCCGGCAGTCCCGATCCTGCTGTCCTTCATGATGGCAAGGCGTGAAGCATGATCACGTCCACCCATCAGGCCGTCAAGCGTGTCAGCGAGTCCGTCGACATGGAGTGCCCGGGTGATCAGGACGGAGATGATGAGAATCAGGAGCGTGCCGATCGTTTGGGGAAGTGCTATGACCGTAAAAAGTTTGTCCGCATTGACCAGGATCACCCCAACAAGGAATCCAATCAGAGGGAAATAGATCATGGACCGCGCCAGGTCGCTTTCCTCGATCTCGTGCTTTTTGTTAACCCTGAATATTGTCAAAAACTGCAGTGCTGTTATAAAATTCTTTATCATCCCGGTTTCCTTAATGCGTTCATTATTCGGCATTGGCGCGCAGTGCAGTCCCTCAGCGTCGGATCGTCCCTCTCATGCCTCCCGCTTCACCGGTTCCTCATGCTTCTCTGCAACGCCCGCATCGGCGAAGGTGGCCATCTCGGCAAGTATCTTCACACCCGCCTCGACGAGCGACATGCCGAGAGCCGCGCCGGTTCCCTCTCCCAGCCTGAGGTTCAGGTCCAGGAGCGGGACCTGTTCTAGGTGAGCAAGCATCGCGCGATGGCCGATCTCGACGGACTGATGCGCCGCGATCATATATCCCTTGACCAGGGGATTCAATTCCGCGGCAATAAGCGCGCCGGCGGTCGATATGAATCCGTCAAGCACGATGGGGATCCGGTACAGAGCCGCCCCGAGCACAAGGCCGGCGATGCCTGCGATCTCGTAGCCGCCGACCTTGGCAAGCACGTCAAGGGCGTCCATGGGATCGGGATTGTTTACCGCTATCGCCTTTTTGATAACGGCCACCTTGTTCCGGAACGAATGATCGTCGATTCCCGTGCCGCGTCCGGTCACGCGCCCAGGATCTATGCCCGTTATGACCGAGACAATGGCCGAGGACGGAGTTGTGTTGCCGATGCCCATATCGCCGGTGCCGAGCAGGTCGAGGCCGTCCTTGTACTTTTCGACCAGTTCTATTCCGGCAATCACCGCTCGTTCCGCTTCTTCCCGGCTCATCGCCGGTCCCTTGGTCATGTTCCTGGTGCCGCGACCGATCTTCCTGATTTCCAGCCCTTCCCTGGTCTCGAACTCGTAATCAACGCCCATGTCCACGACGATCACCCGTGCGCCCACATGCTTCGCGAGAACGTTCACCCCGGCGCCGCCGCGAAGGAAATTGAGAACCATCTGGGGAGTTACTTCCTTAGGATAGGCGCTGACGCCCTCTTCCGTTACACCGTGGTCGCCGGCGAAAGTGAAAATAAGCTTGTTCCTGATCAGCGGCTTGTCCCGACCCGTAATGAGGCAGTATTTTTTCGCAAGTTCTTCGAGCCGGCCAAGGCTTCCCTGCGGCTTTGTCAGGTTGTCCAGACGGGCCTGGACCTCGCCCGTACGCGACGTGTCTACAGGACGAATATTTTTTAAAGCTTCCGTCAGTTGTTTCAATGCCCTCTCCTTTTTTTCTTCAACCGGCTCTTCGCATCGGCTGTTTTAATCCTTTTTGTTCTTTATCCATGCCCCCAAACCTTGCCCCGCTATTTAAGCCTTACCGGTATTCCCGAAGCCGTAAAATAAACCTCGTCCGCATTCTGGGCGACCTTCTGGTTGAGCATGCCGGCAAAGTCCCGGAATTTTCTTGCAAGCGGGTTGTCAGGAACGATGCCCAGTCCCACCTCGTTCGACACTATGATGCACGTCCCTGAGAAATTCTTGGCAGCCTTCACTAACTCTTCCGAGCGAAGATTAACCGTGCCATCACCATCTGTATGGGCCATGACATTGCTGAGCCACAGCGTCAGGCAGTCAAGAAGCGCCACCTGGTAACGGTCCGATAGCTTGTGCAGGAGTTCTGCAACAGCCAGCGGTTCTTCATAGGTGTCCCAGGCGCTGCCGCGGTCATGCCTATGTTTTTCTATTTTCGCGGCCATTTCTTCATCCAGGGCCTGGGCCGTTGCAAGGTAAGCCCGCTTGCCGGCCAGACTCGTCGCCAGTTTCTCGGCATAGGATGATTTCCCGGACCGAGCCCCGCCGGTAATAAGAATAATTTTGTTTGCCATGATGGTTCCCCAGGCCATAACAAAAAACCCCCACCTGATTCATCAGGCAAGGGTCACTGTGGAATAATTTAACGAAGTTGTTAAACTGGAGCGGGCAACGGGTCTCGAACCCGCAACCCCCTCGACCTGAATGATGATAAAGCAAGTACTTAGTCGTTGTCAAGAGCTTGTTTAGCGCTCAAACCAACCGGAATTCAGGCCACACTGGGGACTATTGCCGCCTCGTTCTTGCGCTAAGGGTCATGCGCGGCATCCAGGTGGTCTTTTTCCGGTAGTGCCTCCTCAGTTCCGATAATTTGTTGCATGTTTTTTGAGTCAGGTGTTCTCCAGCGGTTCTATCGTTCCAGTCCAGATTGCCTTTTCGTTTATTTTCTCCTCGGCAATCAACCGCTCAAGGCTGCACGTCCTGTTGCGACCATGTTCCTTCGCATGGAAGCGTGTCTGATTGGCCTGCCCCAGGGACACGGTGAACATGCACGGTAATTTTGTCAGTGATGCTCCTCTTCGGCTATCTTGTCAGGTTTCTCATCGTTCTGCACGGTGACGCTGACTCCAATAAGCATAGACTCGTCCATGGTCTGCAGAACCGAAGCTATCCATAGATTATAGGTAAACTATGTTACACATATTGTTTCTCGTGACGCTACTGCCGGCATGCGATCCGGATACAGCGGGAATCTTTATATGACATCGTGGCAGACAATGCAGATTTTGTCCGCCGGCAGTCGGAGCCTGAACGGAGCGTCGGCCCCGCTGGCGGAAGGACCATAGAGAATGACGTCCTTTTGATGAGGATTATGGCACGTCGAGCACGTAATGCGGCCTCTGGGCACCAAGGGAATGGTCACTTGTAACCGCCGTTCCTGCTCTCCCATAAACCTCCTCATCTCCATTGATGGCGTTACCAAGAAATGCTCTTTGAAGAATATTGGATTTGCCATGGAAGGATGACAGCGCCAGCAGAGAAAAGCGACATCCGCCCTAAACAGGACATCTCCGGTCCGGTCCGTTGCCGGGTTGGGCTTTACCGAATGGCAGAAGAGACAAACCGGCCGCTTGTTCACGTTCTGTATGTTGCCAGAGCCATCCAGCATGATGTGAGGATCGATCTCCGCATATTTCCCCTCAGCATGACACTTAAAGCAGAACTCCCGCTCATCGACATACGGACCTTCCCGCAAGAGATTTACGCTCCCTAAATGGTCCTCAATGTGGCAGGTCGTACACATGATTTTCCCATTATAGAGCGGGAAAGGGTAGTTGACGGGTTGAGAAGGAACAATACCGATAGGATGATGATTTTCCGCGTAGTTATGGCACCCGAGGCATTTCAGAGACAAATCGGTTCCTGTCAGACTGGTCGAGGGAAGAGACTGCACGAAGGCGGATAACTCCTGTGCTTGCAGCACGCCCGGATAGCCGGATATGAAAACAATGAATAACGCGATGAAGCAGCCGTGCATTAGAAAATACCGTCGTTTAAACTGCTCCTTGTTCATACTCGCCTCTCTTTTTTACGCGCACCTACGGTCCCTTTCTGCCTTCTAAAATTATCTATGGCTTATTATAGCATTGTCGCCGGAGAGTCGGGGTCCGCCATTTTCTGCTGTGCGGTATTCCATCAGCTCACAAGCGCTGCATGACGGGGTTTTTCTGGACAGGATCTGCACGGCGAATGATGACAGCACTCCTGAAAACGCGCAAGGATATGCGAGTCTGAATTTTCAGGAGCCAATCGTAGTGATGGATGGACCCGGGCAGCTCTCGGAGAAACAAAAAATCCGAGAGACAGGCCCTCGGATTATTGGTATGAAAATGGAGCGGGCGACGGGTCTCGAACCCGCGACCCCAAGCTTGGGAAGCTTGTACTCTACCAGCTGAGCTACGCCCGCTTTTCCGAAAAACATTATAGCGGCAGGTCCGTGCCTTGTCAAATTAAAAAACCGGAATCGCATTAGCGTCTGGTTCAAAGAATGGTTTGGATATCCTTCTCGAGGTCTTCTTCGTTTCCGAACCCGAGGTAGCGTTTCGATATCCGGCCGTCCTTGTCCACGACGAGCATCATCGGGATCGTGCGAACCTGATAGCTATCTGATACATCATCATTGCCCTTGAGGACCGTGTAGGTCATACCGTTGCTCGAAATAAAGGACTTTACCGCGTCCCATCCACCCTCGTCAAGAGAAACGGCAAGAACGACGAGCCCCTTGTCCTTGTAAGCATTGTAGAGCTTTTCGATGCCGGGGATGGAGGCGCGGCAGGGCGGACACCAGGTGGCCCAGAACTCAAGCAAGACAACCTTGCCCCGGTAGTCGGAGAGCCTGACATTGTTCCCGTTCATGTCCTGGAGCACAAAGTCAGCCGCAACGTTGCCACCCGACGGTGTGCCCTTATGGGTGCACCCGAACAGGACCGCCAGGACAAGAATGGCTGTTACCAGATATTTCCTCGACATTTACACGTCTCCTTCAGCAGGGGTCTTCATCAGCCATGAAAAGCAAAGCTGCCCAGTGAATCGGGCAGCCTCCGAAACCAAAACAGCGTGCAACCAGCCAGGGAACAGGACGGGGCATGCTACTTTGCGAGCAATGTGTCAACCTTGGTTTTGAGCTGTGCTTTCGGCACGGCACCGACAACCTGGTCAACGGTCTGACCGCCCTTGAAAAACATGAGAGTCGGAATGCCCATGATGCGGTACTTGCCGGCTACATCGGGGTTCTCGTCGGTATTGAGCTTAAAAACCTTGAGCTTGCCTTCGTATTCCTTGGAAATCTCGTCCACGATCGGCGCCACCATCCTGCAGGGCCCGCACCACACCGCCCAGAAGTCAACCAGGACCAACCCGGACGCTTTCAGAACTTCCTGTTCCCACGTCGCACTCGTTACCGCTTCTGCCATGCCAGCCTCCTCAAAATTATTTAACCGTCGACACCGGAACGGACGCCGTTTGCATTTTGATCGCGCCCTCGGGACAGACGCGGGGACATGCCCCGCAGTCTATGCACTCCATGGTGATCTCCGCCTTGCCGTTCTCGATCCTGATCGCTTCGGCCGGACAAACATCCATGCAGGTCCCGCACCCAGTGCATATTTCTGTCGTAACTTTAAATTGCATAACAACTGTTTTGAATTATAAAGCATGCACAATTCATTGTCAATAAATTTTCCTCCCGGGAAAGCGCTTCACACGACTTCGGCAGCAATAAATGAGGCCTTAAGTGTGCATGGACCGGCATGGACCGATACGTTGTCAATTTGCGGGACTTGTGGCATAATGATGGAACGATGAACATCGTGACGCTGCCATACGGAAATGCGGGGTTGGAAGAAAAAAAACGTCTCCTTGAAGAGGTCATTTCCTCGCGCCCCGGTCCGCCATTTATGTATAACGACATCCTTATTCTCGTTCCCGCGGCACGAATGAAGCGGTCCTATGGCCGTCTTTTCCTGGATGCAGTCGCGCGGATTCACGGGTCAGCCGCTCTGGTGCAACCCGAAGTCCGGACCCTCCATCAGTTCCTGTATCACCTCTATGCAAAAATCAACGGGCCGCTGCTCATGGACGAGAACAGCAGGCTCGTTCTGCTCGAAGGGGTCGTCAAGGAACTGATTACGGGAAAATCCTCTTTCGGTGATCAACCCGATATCCTTGCCCCATCCCTATCCGCGGTCGTGGCGGACATGCTCGAACAGCTTTCTTCGGCGGGCATCGCTTCGCAGCAGCTCACAGCAACAGTCAGGGACAGCGATTTCTCGGACAAGAGCCAGGTCAAATTGCTCGTTGATGCCTATGAGCGGTATGAAAAAATGATGGCGGAGAAAAACCTCCTCGACCCCGCCGGAACGCTCATGCTTCTTACGGACCGGTTTGACCCGGCATGGTTGTCGCCTTATGCCCAGATCATTATCGACGGGATCAATGATGTCGACGAGATTCAGGCGCGGCTCATCAGAAAAATTGCGGTCCACCCCGGCTGCACCATCCTCGTCGACGCCCCGTCGGCGGAAAGCATCAGGCGCGCAGGCGAACACCATCCACTTCGGCTGACCAAGGACTTTCTCGGCAGCATCGGCCTCTCGCCCGGACCGTCCGCGGCTGCGGCAAGCCCTGAAGACCGGTTTTTGAGCGAGGCGCTTTTTTCGGACAAACCTTTTGCCCTGGTGGCGGAGAAGGCGCCGCAGCCTGATTCCTTTAACAAGAATATCCGGGTCCTTTCTGCCGTCAGCATTCGGGAGGAGGTGTCGCTCATCGCCGGGGAGGTAAAAAAGTCCCTCCGGCTGGGCGCGGCGCCGGATTCCATCCTTGTGGCTTTTCCCGCGCTCGATGAGTACGGGCCGCTTGTGGAAGAACTCTTCAATGACTTCGGCATACCCTACAACCGGGCGCTCGGCAGGCAGCTCAGCACGTCTCCTGTGACCATGGCCATACTGTCGCTGCTTCGGGCGGTCCAGGAGGATTTCTCCGGCCCTTCCCTGATGAGGATCGTCAGCTCGCCCTTTTTGAAATTCGGCGAACATCCACTCGTTGCTCCGGCTCTTGACCGCCTCATGCGGGACCGGCGCATTCCCGGAGGAAAGTATAAACTGCTTGCAGCGCTTCGATATCAGTCCCGTGACAACGGCGACGGAGATATCCTCACGGACCTTGTGGCCGATCTGTTCAAAGCCCTGGATCCCTTTTCTGCAGAGGAGTCGGCTCCCCTCGCCCTTTGGATGAAAAAACTCGCCGACCTCATGGCCTGGTCAGACCTTGGAGTGCGCGTTGAGGCCATTAAAGGACCGCTCAACATTAACTCCCAGGCTTACAAAAAGCTGATTGAAACGCTGGCATCCCTCGGCCGCGCGGGAAACCTCTTCCCCGAATACCGGTACACCTTCGGCGAATGGCATTTCCTGCTGAGAAAGACGTTCATGCATACGCGGTTCCAGGTTCCCCCGGAAGATGAAGGCGGGGTCCAGATACTGGGCCTGAGCGAAAGTAGAGGCCATGCATGGAACGAGATCTATCTCGGCGGCCTCACAGACGCCAACTTCCCCCAGCGTTTGCCGCAAAACATTTTCCTGCCCGAAGCTACCCTCGAATCCCTCGGCGTACGCACGCTCGAGCGGGCGCGCATGGCCGCGGCCCATCACTTCTACCGGCTTCTGCTTTCAGCAGCGAGCGTGACGCTCAGCTATCCGGAGCATGAAGGGGACCAGCCCTCGGTGCCGTCGCCTTTCCTGGAAGAACTTGCCCCGCTCAGGAAAGCCGGTCTGATCAACAGAGGCGTTGAGAAAACCTCGGGCATCCAGTTCAGCCTGAAGATCGAGGAGAGCCGCAGCATCCCCGAGCTGGCCAAGGCAATCGCCGTCAACGGCTACGGCCGGAGGCTGTCAACCATCCTGAACGCACCTATAAAAGGGATGGCCGGCATCCAATCGGCCATCGACTATCATCCGGCCGAATCGGCCTCACCGCTTGTCCTGCCGCTGAAACGGGGGTTCACCGTTACGGAGCTGGACACCTATCTTAATTGCCCCTATGATTACTACGTCCTCAAGGTTCTCGGCATGAAGCCGCTCGAGGAAGTGACCGAGGACATTTCTCCCCTCGATCGGGGCAGCAAAGTGCATGCAATCCTGCGAAACTTCTACCTTTCCTGGAACGAAGCCATCACTGGGGAAAACCGCGGGGAAGCCCGCGCTCTCTTGGGCAAGCTGGCAGATTCCGCTTTTAAGGCCGAAGCTGACACGTTCCGCAACCGGCGCGACAAGGAAATGTTTCTTGCGATCATGGCCGAGCGCTTCCTCGACTCCGAGGAAAAATTCTGGCAGCAGGGAATGAGGCCGGCATACCTTGAGTGGAAAATCGAAGGATATCGTCTTGTTCTGTCGAATGGAATGGAAGTCGAGCTCTCGGCCAAGATTGACCGCATCGACGCCGATGAAAGCGGCAATTTCATGATCGTAGACTACAAGACGGGCAAGTATCCTCAGCCGAAAATGAGCGCTGATCAGGACATCTTCCAGCTGCCGGTCTATGCCGCCATGGCCCGGACAGCGCTGAAATCCGGAAGCCCTGTTCTGAAGATGCCCGTGGGACTCGTTTATTACGACCTGTCGGGAAGGGTCGGGGGGGCCGCGCGCGACGTCGTGCTCTTTGACAAAGAGGTTCTGAGCGACCAGCCATCGTCAAAACCCAAGGCAAGCCCGAGGAGCAGTGAGGAATTCGATGCGATTTTAAAACAAAGCATGAACAAGGCCCGCAAGGCAGTCGAAGGGATTCTCGCTGGCGACTATACGCCCAAACCGCAAGATGAAAACAAATGCCGGTACTGCCCGAACGGCATCATGTGCAGAAACGAGGAACGATAGGCCCCGGATCTCCCGGGGCCAACTCGTCAAAAAGAGGAACATGATCGTCGAACTTCACAATCAAATCACGAAAAAAGCCACTGACACCGGCAAGTCCGTGCATCTTTCCGCCTCCGCCGGATCGGGCAAAACACGCGCGCTCAAAGACCGGTTTCTAGCGTTGCTCGATGTGCTTGACAATCGCGGTCTCCACATCGATCAGGCCGTGGCCATCACCTTTACGGACAAGGCTGCCGCGGAAATCAAGAAACGAGTTATGCGCGGTCTGCCCGAAACCATGCTCAAGAAGATCATCAGGGGCAGGCAGGATCTGCGCATCTCGACGATCCACTCCTTCTGTATGAACCTGCTGAAACGATATCCAATCGAGGCAGGGCTGCCTCCGGACTTCGGTGTTCTTGATGCTCAGGATCAGGGGTATAAGATTCAGAAGTCAATCGAAGACGCACTCGAGATGTCGGTCCACGATCAGGAGCTCATGGCCGCACTGGAAGGGTTTTCCGCCAATGACCTCCTCGCATTCGTCGGATTTCTGCTCTCGATCAGGACGAGACTGAAGCGCATGGAGATCGACGCAGGGGGGGCCGATGCTCTGCTCCTCGGGTTGCAATCAGCCATGGGCATAGAACATGACGAAGCAGAGCTTCTGAGGCTGGTAACGTCGGCTGAATGGAAAGTGGGTTTTCGGGAGATGGAAGTCATCCTGCGATCCCAGCAGGACCTCTATGAGCGAAACAGGGCCGCGGACCATCTTAAAATCGCAACCGCGCTGGACATTGATGAGATAGTCAAAATTTCCGCGTCCTTCGTTCCTCTCTATTTCACGACAGAAGGCCAGCCTCGCAAAAACCCCGCGATCGCGAAAAAGGCGTTCAGCGGGAAAAGCCGTGATGCCTACGAGAAAGCCTACTTTGCCTGCCAGGAGATGCTGGGCCGCTTGCGCGGACTTTCCTCGCGAATCAGCGCGGGCCGCAAAGTCCTCAGCCTGACCACCCTGTTTCAGCGAGCTGAAAAAAACTATCAGGAATCGAAACTCCGGGAAGGTCTGCTTGACTTCGATGATCTTGAAATCTACGCTTACCGCCTGCTCCAGGGCAAGGATGCTCCCGACATCCTCTACTGGCTTGACAGGAAGATCCTCCATTTCCTTGTGGATGAATTCCAGGATACCAGCGACATCCAGTGGGCAGTCCTGAGCAGACTGACTGAGGAACTCTTCGCGGGCCTGGGGGCGGATAAAGGCATGTCTCCCACTCTTTTCGTGGTCGGTGATGAAAAGCAGTCCATATACCGCTTCCGCGAGGCAAATTACCGACTTATCGAACTCGTCCGTGAAAAAATGGTCAGGCTTCTCCCTGGCGACGCATGCAACATTCTGACGCTTCATACAAATTACCGGTCCACAGAACAGATCATAGAAACCGTGAACATGGTCTTTGCTCACCTCTGGGAAGCGTCCTACCAGCGCTCGGAAACGGACCGAACAGGACACTGCGGGAGCGTAAGGCTTGTCGAATTAGCGCCCGGGACCCCGGATCAGACCGGACAGGAGCTGACGGAAGCGGATGTGCTTGCTCGGGAAATCAAGGCGCTCATCGGAAGCGGCACTGTTATTTATGAGAAAACTCCGTCTCCTGACATTGGCGGCAATGATGCCGCGAAACCTGATAACTGGCAGACCCGCCCCGCGGAATACGGAGACTGCGCCATACTCATCCAATCGCGCACAAAGCTCAAGGAATACGAGGCGGCGCTCCAAAAGGAGAACATCCCCTTTCGCGTCGTCGGCGGGATCGGCTTCTACGAGGAAGATGAAATCCAGGCTATCCTGAACGTTCTTTTCTTCCTCTGGAACCACGGTGACGAGCTCAGCCTTGCCGCGGCACTCAAGTCACCGCTCTTCGGACTGACGGATAGGGATATTTTCGATCTCAAACAGAACGATGGCGGCATGGTCGACTCACTTCGTGAGCGCAGGCCGGAGACAGGGGAGCTTTTCCGGAGATGGGAGCGGAACGCGGGCCTCGCTCCGCTGGCTGGCCTGATTCATGCCATTATAGAAGACACCGGCGCCTATGTCCGTTTCGGGAAGCGGAACCCGCAGGCGATATTTAACATCGACAAGCTGCTCGACACGGCGCGTGAATTCGACAGCCGCGGAAATACGACGCTCCAGGACTTCGTCGAGCGTGTAAAAAACATCCGCGACTCGGAGCAGCGCGAGGCAGCCGCTGACCTGAATCTGCCCGGCTCTCAAGGCGCCGTAAGCATCATGACCGTACACAAAGCCAAGGGACTCGAGTTCCCCATCGTGTTTCTCCCCGGCATGAACCAGCAGCCGAAGTCAGCCGCAACGGGTCCTCTTGTTCTTGTCGAAGGCGGCGACGGCTTGCGGATGGCTGTCAAGGATGGGGCAAACCCCCTATACGACGAGATGTGGGAACGGGAGAAGGAGGAACTGCGACGCGAACATCAACGGCTTTTGTATGTTGCCATGACCCGGGCCCGCGACCACCTGATCATGATCGGCGCGCACGCACCGGGGAAACTACCGGTCAAACAGGACACGTGGCTGGATTATCTCCATACGGCAGCGCCGAAGCCGTTGTTCGACGGAGAAGCAACATTGCAGGCAGGCCTCGTGATCCATGCCTGGCCCCATCCCTCCGCAGGCGTTCGCAGGAAAGAGCCCTCATCACCCTCTGCGGAAAAATCGGTGCTGAATCAGGAATCCGAACGTCCGGCTGACATCGGGCGCATCATATCCAACATCTCCCCCATCCCGCACTCGGAAACGGTCGAATGGAAAAATGCAACGGACTTCATAGACCATGACCGGGAGGAATCGCTTGTAAGGTTTATGCCCGCACTCGGAGCGACTGCCGTATCTCCGCTCACGAGGGGAAGTGTGCTCCATCGCTGCCTCGAGGAGCAGACAAAAACGGGCTCCTATGATCTCGGCCGCATTATTACAGAGTTCCCCGACATTACCGGCGTCGAAATTATCCGGGCGTTTACAAACGATGTTCAAGCCACCCTGCGCAAGGTCCTGACGAACAGGGAGTTCGCATGGATTTTTGAGCCGTCGTCCGGTTCCTACTCGGAGCTGACCTTCCTGTACAACAGAGGAACCGCCCTGGTGAGCGGCATGATCGACCGCGTTGTGATCAGGAATACGAAGGGCTATGTCATCGACTACAAAGCCATTCTCCTGGACAGCGACGAATCCCTTGCTGCCTGGAAAGCCCACTACCAGCCGCAGCTTGAGATTTACTGTGAAGCAGTCAGGGAAATGTTCAAACTTACGTCCGTGGAAGGCTACCTCCTCTTTCTCGACAGCGCCAGGCTCGAAGTAACAATCCAGCTCTAAAAGACGGTCTCACCCTGTCTATTTTTAAAAAATCGTAGTATATTTATAAAGGTGATAAATGTTTTGTTTTCGGAAAGATCATTTAACTTTTCTGCTTCTTTGGTGTCAAAAAAGAATGTCTCTGCGATTGCAGGAATGGCTCGGACACAGATCGTGACCTATACCCATTTATCCAATGCTGCCAACAACAAGGAGGAGTCAAAGATGAAGTATTATGCAAAACATATTTTAGGATATAAAAAGTTCAGCGCGATCATTCTCGCCATTGTCTTAATGGCCGGTTTGTCGACATCCGGTTCGGCTTTTGCAAAAGAACAGGTCGTTTCACGGGAGTCGTCACAGTTGCTCGGCAAACTCAGCAATGCACTGGCCGAGGTTGCCGAGGTGGCCAGACCGGTCGTTGTAAATATATCCACGACCTCAACAATCAGCGAGGAAGAAAATCCCTTCGGCGACATGTTCAACGATCCTTTTTTCAGACATTTTTTCGGCGATCAGTTTGGCAACCCGGGACAAAAGCGGAAATATAAATCCTCGGCCCTTGGTTCTGGCGTCATTGTTTCTCCTGACGGCTATATTCTGACGAACAACCATGTCGTAAAAGGTGCCGATGAAATCAAAGTGATCCTCTTCGACAAACGGGAGTTCAAAGGCAAGGTCGTCGGCACTGACCCGAGAACCGACCTCGCCGTCATCAGGATTCATGCCAAGGATCTGCCTACCATCAAAATCGGCGATTCCAGCAAACTGAAAACCGGTGACATCGTTCTGGCCATCGGCAACCCCTTCGGTTTGAACCAGACCATCACCATGGGTATCGTAAGTGCCGTGGGTCGATCGAACATCGGGCTGGCCGATTTTGAGGACTTTATCCAGACCGATGCGCCCATCAACCCGGGGAACTCTGGCGGGGCGCTGGTGAATTCGGACGGGGAGCTCGTGGGCATCAACACAGCGATCTATTCGACGAGCGGCGGCTACATGGGCATCGGTTTTTCCATCCCCTCCGATATGGCGAAAGCCGTGATGGACAGCATTATCAAATATGGGAAGGTGATCCGCGGCTGGATGGGCATCAGCATCCAGAACCTTACGCCCGACCTTGCTAAATCGATGGGTTTCAAGGAAACCGAGGGTGCGCTGATCGCTGGCGTCGAAAGCGGCAGTCCCGCGGACAAGGCGGGCCTCAAGCGGGGCGACCTGATCGTGGGTATGAACGGGAAGAAAATCGTCGATTCGACAAGCCTCCGGAATATGGTCGCTGCATCTGCACCGGGAACCAAGGTTGACGTAACGATCATCAGGGAAGGAAAAGAGCAGACCATCTCGGTGACGCTCGGCGAATACAAAGAGAAGAAAGTCATAAAGAAAGCGGAGTACGAAAATGCTCTGAAGGGCGTCACGGTGGAGGAACTCACCCCCAGCAACCGGGAGCGGCTTGCTCTGCCGGAGAACCTGAACGGCGTGGTGATTACGAGCGTCAGTTCCGACAGTCCTGCCCAGGGGCTGCTGCAGGCGAACGACGTGATCCAGGAAGTGAACCACCATGTGATACAAAGCGCGCAGGATTTCGAGCAGGCTGTGTCCAAGATCGGCGAGCATGATACCGTGCTGCTGCTCATCTATCGAGAAGGCGGTTCGATTTATCTCACGATCAAACCGTAACATCCCGAAGACCGTCCCGGATTCGGCCCCGGATGACCGAAAGCGGTATACTTGGAGTAGAGCACCGTTTGCAACAAGCCATCGGGGGCAGAGGCTGAGCATGGAGGTGAATATTATGAGAGTGCGCATTTCACCGGACATGGATTTCTACCTGGACATGGACCTCCAGGGGGTGACGGAGAAAACGAGGGATTACGACATCCAGCAGTATGAGAAAGTGGTTTTCGATGAGTTCATCAGCAGGATAAAAAAGGCCTTTCCCGAGGGAGATTTCAGAGTCTACACCTTTGACTTCAACCTCGCGCGGGAATCGAAACCCAAGGCGGCGTGAATAAGACAGTTCAGAGTTCGTAGTTCAAAGGTCAGAGGAGACGGAAAACGCATGAGGACTTCCGTTGTTTCACCTTGGATCGGAAGGAGTGGACTCTGAACTTTTTTTATCTCTACACAGTCCCCTCCGATTTTCATTGTCCCACGGCAAGCTTCTCGCGCATAATATGCCAGGCTCGTAGAGGCATAGTTTTCAGCTTGTTTGATGAACTATCCGCACATAGCCTCGAACCCGCACCAGCGTTCTCTCCCGGAGACTGAACACGGAAATGAGAGCACGATGTCCTGCTTGCTGACCGAGTTCATCAAATGCAAAGGGGATGAGTAGGGTTCTCTGAACCGGAGGCCCCTCCCATTTTCCCTCTCCGGCGCCTCCTCCTTTTGAAATGGCCCGTGCTTGTACTCTGTTCATTGACTCCTCAATGAAACATGCTAAAATCAGTAAGAGGTTACTCATGAAAGAATATGACATAATTGTCGTCGGCTCCGGCAGCGGTACCAATCTTATCGATGACGCTCTAGAACACAACAAAACCGTGGCACTCGTGGACAAGGGCCCCGTTGGCGGCACATGCCTTAATGTCGGCTGCATACCGACGAAGCTGATCATATTTCCCGCAGACCGGATTATGGAAATCCGTGAAGCGGAGAAATTCGGGATTACCGCCGAGATCATGAAAATCGATTTTGCGGCGATCATGGCCCGGATGAGAGCTTCCGTTAAACAGGGCCATGATCATATCCAGGAGGCCCTGGCGAAGGCCGAAAACTTTGACTTCTATTTCGGAGAAGCGCACTTTACCGGAGCTTATACTCTCCAGGTAAATGACAAGGAGATCAGAGGCAAAACCCTGTTCCTGGCCTCTGGCGCCCGTCCGTACATCCCGTCCATCAAAGGAATTGAAAGCAGCGAGTATCTCACGAATGAGACAGCCCTCCAGCTTACGGAAAAGCCCGAAAGTCTGGTCATCATCGGCGGTGGGTACATCGCCGTTGAGTTCGCCCACTTCTTCGACGCAGTCGGAACAAAGGTGACCATTCTCCAGCGGAACAGCCGGCTTGTGCCTGAGGAAGAACCCGAGGTGTCGAAGTTGTTAAAAGCCGCGCTCTCCCGCCGCATGACGATTTATACCGATACGGAGGCAATCGAAATCCGGCAAACCGGGAAAGTAACCACCGTTGTCGCCAAAGAACGGAAGACGGGCAAGCAAAGGGAGATTACCGCCCGGCACGTTCTCATCGCGGCCGGCAGAAAATCCAATGCCGATGCCCTCATGGTCGGGAACACGGGCGTGAAAACGAACGAAAAAGGTTACATCATCGTGGATGAGTTTTTTGAGACAACGAAAAAGAACATTTGGGCTTTCGGCGATGCCATCGGCAAAAAGATGTTCCGCCACGCGGCCAATCACGAGGTCGAACTCGTATGGCACAATGCCGTTCACGGAAAAAAATCGCGGATGAACTACCTGACCGTCCCACATGCAGTATTCTCGTGGCCCGAAATCGCCTCGGTCGGTCTGACTCAAGAACAGGCAGCTACAATGGTGGGACTGAAGGACTTGCTCGTGGGCGTAGCAATGTACTCCGACGTGGCGCGCGGAGAGGCGATGATGGAAACCGAGGGGTTTGTGAAGGCGATCGTGCACCGGAAGACAGCAAAAATACTGGGTTTCCATATCATCGGACCCCAGGCATCCATCCTGATCCAAGAGGTTGTGAACGCCATGGCCGCAGACGGAAACATCTGGTCCCTTGCCAAAGGTATCCATATTCACCCGGCTCTTTCCGAGGTAATCCTCAAAGCCTTCGGGAAGCTGGAAGAAATATCCGAATCTGTAACAAACGCAAACAGCGGGTTTTGAAACGGTTTATTCGCCTGGTTCGGCGAACAGAGACAGCGGCTTAAATCCAATCCGAGCGTCATGCATTCCCGCTTCGGCGCTCAGAGTCGAACCGGTTTTTCGCCACTGATCAGACCCTTCACGGCAGGGTTATCTACAGATGAGTTTACAGGCAGCCATTATCATACCATGATGAGGCCATGCAGTTTTTTGTCTGACTGCCGCCTCTCAATCTTCCAATCTGACAATTTCCGTTCTACTCGTTCATTAGTTGTAGGCAAAGACAGTTCACTCCCCTGGCTAAGTAACATGGCGGGTTCGATGCAACTATCATTAAAAAGGTACGGAATATCCTCGTGGGCCTTGGGAGGGGCAGTATTGTCAACAAGCATCTGGTGGAAGAGACATGAAGTGAAGATCATCACCGCGGAATACAGCTTTTTGAGCCCATGTCGAGCTCTTAAAGGCCTGCGAGGGCAAATGCGCTTGCATCGGCCAAAGGCCCTGCTCAACTGCAAAACGCAATGATCACATGACGGGCGAAGTTGTGAGACTGTCACTTGTCTTGTAATCCAATTCGAATATTAAAAGGGGGATGGTCCTGAAAACCGGAGACAAACGGAAGGCAGCGAATCAGGACATCACGATGAAAAGAGCCAGGATTGAAATTTTTTCCGGATGCAGTCTTCAGGAGAGAGAAACAACGAATTCCTGTGCCGGCACCGGCCGGGGAGCCGCAGCTCTTTCGCTGAAAAATACGTCAAACATTGCTGCCCTCGCATGGTTCTCCGCCTTTTTCATTTGTCCGTTCGCTGCAAATGAATCGCCATTTTGTGGACGTCCTCAGCTGCTTCCATAATGCCCTCGGCAAGGGTGGGATGGGCATGGATCATGTTGCCGAGCTGCTTCGCGGTTGCGCCCATCGTGATCGCGAGGGCTCCCTCATGGACGAGGTCCGTGGCATGGGCGCCGCACAGGTGCACTCCCAGCACTTTGTCCGTTGCCTCATCGGCAATGATCTTCACCACGCCGGTGATTTCACCCATGGCATGAGGTTTGCCGAGGCCCCGGTAGGGGATTCTTCCAACCCGGTACTTGATTCCCTTTTCTTTTGCCTCCTGCTCCCGGAGGCCCACGCTGCCGATTTCCGGCATGGTGAAGATGCCCGCGGGTACCGCACCGTAATCCATTTTTTCGCTTCCGCCGAGCGCATTCGCAGCGGCCTTCAGGCCTTGAGCGGAGGCAACATGAGCGAGCAGAATTTTGCCGGTCACATCGCCAATGGCATAAATGCCCGGCACGTTCGTCTCCATCCTCTCGTTCACGAGGATCTCCCCTCGCTTGCCCATGGCCACGCGAATGGCGTCGAGTCCCAGATTTTCCGAGTTCAGGCTGCGGCCGATGGATACCAGGATCATCTCCGCCTTGGCCTCTTGTCCGTTCGAGAGGGTCGCCGTCAACATCCCATCATCCGCCTTCTCCACCTTTTCAACGCCTGTATTTGCGATCAGTTTGATCTTAGACTTTTTGAACTCACGCTCGATGATGTCGGACATGTCCTCGTCTTCCGTCGAGAGGGCGCGTGGAAGCATCTCCACCATAGTCACTTCCGCGCCGAAGGACCGGTAGATGAAGGCGAATTCCGAACCAATCACTCCTGCTCCCACAATGAGCAGGCTTTTGGGAATGCGCTTGAGCAGAACCGCGTCATCGCTCGTGATGACGTTCTCACCATCAAAGGGGAAGCCCCGGAGCCTTGCGGGACGGGAACCAGTGGCGATAATGACTTTGTCCGACTTTACATCCATGGTCGTCCCGTCGCTCTGGACAACCCGTACCACATCGGGAGAGAGCAGTGAGCCGCGGCCTTCGATCAGGCTGACACCCCAGCTTTTAAACAGTCCCCGTATCCCCTTCACCTGTATGGAAACGACCTTGTCCTTGCGCTCCCGGATTTTCCCGAGGTTATAGCCGACCTCGCCGGCCACTTCGATTCCGAATTCAGCAGCGCGGCGAACATGCTCGAGTGCCTCGGCAGAGGTGATGATGGTCTTGGTCGGGATACAACCCCAGTTCAGACAGGTGCCCCCCACTTCCGCGGCCTCCACCACGGTAACCTGCGCGCCCATTTGCGCTGCGCGGATCGCCGCGACGTACCCCCCTGGTCCTGCGCCGATGATCGTCAATTTTACGGACATGACTTGCTCCTTAATCAACAAACCGGATTAATATTGCATTGTACCACAGATCACGAAGGAAAATCTTTGAACAAAAAAACAAGACAGCAACTCATGGCCTATGATGCTGTATGGAATTTTTCTGCGCCCCTGGCATGAAAACCTGTTTTCCCTCAAGAAAAAAGGGAGAGTATATACTCTCCCTTTCGGTCTTTGTACAATTACGGAAGCGCTCGCGCCGTAATCCTACTTTCCCTCTTCTTCCTTCAAAAACTTTTCGTATTCCAACTTGCTCATCAAATCGTTCAGCTCCGTCGGATCGCTCATGTCGACAACCACGAGCCAGCCGTTGCCATAGGGATCCTCATTGATAATTTCCGGTGAGTCGGCAAGGTCCTCATTCACCTCAATGACTGCGCCCGATACGGGGCTGACCACCGGTGACGTAGCTTTTGTGGACTCAATCTCGGAGAGCTCCGAGTCGGCGTCGATCTCAGTATCCGCTTCCGGCAGGTCGATGTATACGATATCACCGAGCTGCTGCTGCGCATAGTCGGTGATGCCGACGGTCGCACGTTTGCCCTCTGCCCGCACCCACGTGTGCTCTCTGTGATATTTTATATCATCAGGATTCATGTGACCCTCCCAGAACAGAACAAGCTGAAAAATGACGCTGAATGAAGAATGAGTTTGTTTTTAGCCTATGCGCGAAATTTTGTCAAGCAAAAAAAAGGAGATTGTTTTCGAACACAGACCGCGAACGCCGTTCCATAGAACCGACTGCATGCGGTCGGAAAAATTCTCCGTTGTGCGCTTCTCAGGAATAGTATACACCATCAATCGGTGTCGTGGCGCAGGCGGACTAAAAAAAGGGGGATGCAATAACGCATCCCCCTTGCAACAGGCGGGTTCTCGAGCAATTACGATTTATGATACGGCGACCGGCTCTTTTGCTTTTGCGAGTTTGGCCTGCGCGGCCGCTGAAGAGGATTCCACCATGGTAATCGCTTTCTTGGGACACCGGGACTCGCACATCCGGCAGCCGATGCATTTTTCCTGATTGACTACATGCAGCGATCGGATTTCTCCGGAGATCGCATTCACGGGACAGACCTTCTCGCATACGTCGATGCCCACGCATTTCGCCGGGTCGATATAAGCTTTCGGCCGTACGGGAATGTAATCGTGTATCGCGCTCGTGGGACATTTTTTGACGCACAGTCCGCATACGACGCACTTGCTGTGATCGATACGGGCGAGGTTGTTGTCGATCTTGATGGCATCGACCGGGCAGGTCCTTACGCATATGCCGCAGGCGATACAGCCGACCTGGCACTTTTTCTTGACATCAACGCCCTTGTCCCTGCTGTGACAGCTAATGACCACCGCTTTGGAGGCCTGCGCCAGTTCGATCACCTGCTTAGGACAGGCGGCTACGCACTTTCCACAGGCCGTGCATTTCTCGGGACTGATGAGCGGCAGGTTGTCGGCGCTCATCGTGATCGCGCCAAAGGGGCAGGCGCGCATGCACGTGCCGTAACCCAGGCATCCATACTCGCAGGACTTGTCGCCGCCTGCGGCAAGCACCGCCGCGGTGCAGTCCTGCACGCCGGTGTAAATGAACTTCCGCTGGCTGAGCGAGTTGCCGCCCTGGCAAAATACGCGGGCTATCTTGGGCTCGATTTTTTCGGCCTTCTTGCCGGTGATTTCGGCGATCTTTTCAGCCACCGCGGATTTGCCGGGAGCGCACATGCTCACCGCCACATCCGGATTGCCGACGACGGCTTCTGCATAGCCCATACAGCCTGCAAACCCGCAGGCCCCGCAGTTGGCTCCCGGAAGCGTTTCCCGTACTTTTTCCACTTTGGGGTCAACCTTCACCACGAACCTTGACGCAACGATGGCCAGCGCCACACCGAAAACAACGCCAAGCCCTGCGAGCACGATCAACGTCGTATACACGGTGGTCACCGGGACGGTTCCGGTCGCCTCCATCGAACCTTCGGCTGCGATGCGCGGGACGATGTTGTTGAAGAGAATACTCGCGGCGTGGTTCAGTACCTGCAACAGGATCTTCGTCATTTGTTCATACATAGTTTAAGTACCTTCTTCGTTCAGATTCTTACAGCGTGATCATGCCGGAAAAACCCAGGAATGCAAGGGCGATCAGCCCGGTCAGAACGAATGAAATAGGAAGTCCCTGGAATGACTTGGGCACATCGGCAAGTTCCAGTTTCTCCCGGATGCTCGCCATGATAATAAGCGCAAGGCTGAACCCAAGACCCGATCCCACAGCAAGCGCCATGCTCTCGAAAAGACTGTAATTATTATCGGCATTCAAAAGGGGAACGGCCAGAATGATGCAGTTCGTCACGATCAGCGCGAGATATATTCCCAGCTTATAGTACAGAGCAGGCGCAACCTTCTTCATCATCGTGTCCGCCGCCTGCACGAAAGCGGCGACTGTTCCGATGAAAATAACAATTTTCAAGAAGCCCAGGTGATAGGGAACCATGATATAGGTGTAGATGAGCCAGTTGAGGACCGCCTCGACCAGCATGACCGCGGTAAAGGTGAAGCTCATTCCGACCGCTGTCTCCATTCTTTTCGTAACACCGAAGAAAATACAGAGGCCGAGATAGCGGGAAAAAACGAAATTGTTGATGAGTGCTGATGCGATAAAGATTGTCAGAACATGCTGCCACATAGCATTACCTCCGGTAATGAGTCTGAAGAGTTCATTGAGTCTCACGAGTCACTCAACAGACTCGCGACCCCTAATGTCCTCCGCTGCTTGCTCCCGCGCCGCCGAAGAACTTGCGATCTATCCAGTTGAGCCAGCCCATCATGAGCCCCATGGCAAAGAATCCGCCCGTCGGCATAATCATGATGAGAAGTGGCTTTACAGGCAGGATATGGGCACCCCAGAGCGATCCTTTGCCCAGGAACTCCCTGAACACGCCGAGCAGCATCAGGGCAAGGGTAAAGCCCACTCCCATTCCCACTCCATCAACGAAAGACGGCAGAAGCTTGTTTTTGCTCGCGAACATCTCCGCCCGCGAAAGGATAATGGCAAATGCGACGATGAGCATGATGTAGAGGCCCATTTCCTTATAGACCGCTCTTTGATAGGCCGACATGACCTGGTCGATCACGGTGACCCAGGTGGCAGTGATGAACACGTAGGAGGGAATTCGCACCTTTGGATTGATAAAGTTCCGGAGCAGGGAAACGGTCACGTTTGTCATGGTCATGACGAAAAGAACCGCGATCCCCATCAAGAATCCGTTCTTTACACCGCTCGTAACAGCAACCGCCGGACAAAGAGACAGAGCAAGCCTGAAGACCGGATTCTCCCCGAAGACGCCATTTTTAAAGAGAGTCCCTAAACTGGTATTATTGCTCACTTCGTCACCTCCTGCGCCGCCGTCTTGACGCCCGCTCCGTACTTATCAACGAGCAGCTGTACGGCGTCCTTGACGCCGTTCGTCACGCCGCGGCTCGAATAAGTGGCGCCGGATACAGCCTGGATGTTTTCCTTGGTTTCGCCTTTGACCAGGACGATTTGCGAAAGCGACTTGCCCTTGAACTGGTCGAGAAAGCTTTGCTCCAGGACCTGATCGCCCAGACCCGGGGTCTCATTCATATCCAGGATTTTGACGTCTTTGATTTTCAGATCGGTGTTCAGAGAAACGAGCATCTGGATATAGCTGGAATAACCCTTGCCCGCAGTACTCGCAATATAGGCCACCGGCCTGCCGGCCGAGGTCGCCTGATAATACTCATAAGGCTTGTTGTTGGCGGTCCAGGTGCCTGCCGGATTAATGGGGTCGGTGGCATCAGGCGCCATCTCTTTCAGGGCTTCTTCTTTTTCCTTTTTCTCGGCCTGAAATCGGACCGGATAGGTATGCTGGTAGGTCACGCCCATAATGATACCCGCGACGACGAAAATCGCGACGAGAGGCAGGGTTATCTTCAGCATGTCCTTCATTTCTTCACCCCCTGGGCCGCGGCGGCCTTGCCGAAGACGCGGCTTCTCATTGCCCGGTCAAGGAGAGGCGCGAAGCAGTTCATGAGAAGGATGGCGAACATCACGCCTTCGGGGTATCCGCCTTTCAGGCGTATGAGCGCCGTAAGTGCGCCGGCGCATATGCCGAAGACCACCTGGGCGCTCCGGACCGAGGGACCGGTAACGTAGTCCGTAGCCATGAAGAATGCGCCGAGCATGAGACCACCGGACATCATATGAAGGATCGGATCGCCGGTCATGAGACCGTCCTTTCCGCCGAATACCCATGTGAGAATGCCCACGGTGGCGATGAACGGAATGGGAATATGCCACGTAATATACCGTTTCATCATAAGGAATGCCGCGCCAAGCAGGATCGCGATGACCGATGTCTCGCCGAGGGATCCGGCGCGGTTCCCCAGGAAGAGGTCCTGATACAGGGCGGCCTTGGTGTGGTAAATTTCGAGGAGCTTTGCCATCCCCTCCTCTTTCAGGAGGACCAGTGGCGTGGCCGTAGTTTTGGCATCGAGGGCCATGAATGTTGAAACCGGGGCAACGAAGGTCGTCATGATCTTTGCAAAGCTGATCAGAACGAAGGCTCGGCCGACGAGCGCCGGGTTGAAAATGTTGTAGCCAAGGCCGCCGAAGAGCTGTTTGGCGATTATGATGGCCACGACCGAGCCGACGAAGGGAATGTAGAGTGGCGCATTGGCCGGAAGGTTCAGGGCAAGGAGCAGTCCGGTCAGGAACGCGCTTCCGTCGGAGAGTGTCACGGGTTTCTTCAGGAGCCACTGCATCCCGGCCTCAGCCAGGAGCGAAGTTACGAGGCAGACCAGGATGACCATGATTGCCGGCAGGCCAAAATAATACACGGACATGAGCGTCGCGGGAAGGAGCGCCCCGCTTACGGTCCACATAATTTTCGACGTGCTCTCGGTATCATGCATATGGGGCCCGATCGACACAATCAATTTGAGCTGTTCTTTTGGCTGTTCCTTTACCGGTGCATCCATCGAATTGACCTCGCTTAACGTACGCATGGGAGCATGGCGGCTAACCGTTTACGCGTGCTCTCTGCTCTTTTAGTTCTTCTTCTTTGCCAGTTCCTTCTTCGCTTTTTTGACCCACTGCACAATCGGGCGGTTTGCCGGGCAGACAAAGGTGCAGGAACCGCATTCAAAGCAGTCCATAAGATTGTAGTCCTTGGCGTCCTGATAGTGCCCCTTTTCGATAAAGACGCCGATGAGCGACGGCTGAAGTTTCATGGGACAGGCATCAATGCAGCGTGCGCAGCGGATGCAGGGCCCGTAGGGTTTGGTGCTCACTTCCTCTTTCGGGAGAACTGTAATGCCCGAGGTGCCCTTGATTACCGGAACATCGAGCGTATACTGGCTCATGCCCATCATCGGACCGCCCGAGATCACCTTGGCTGCGGCATCCGTCAGACCACCGGCCTCCTCGATCAGCTGAGAAAAGGGCGTGCCGATCCGGGCTAGAAAATTCTTCGGCTCTTTCACGCCGCGGCCCGTCACGGTCACGTAACGTTCAATAAGGGGCCTGCCGTAGCGCACAGCATTGTAGATGGCCTCGGCCGTACCGACGTTCTGCACGACCACCCCGACGTCCATCGGCAGTCCGCCGGCAGGCACCGTCCTCCCCGCGATGGCTTTAATCAGCATCTTTTCCGCGCCCTGCGGATATTTTACCTTGACCGGCCAGACCTTGACGTCGGAAGAGCCGGCTGCGGCCTTGTTCATGGCCTCAATGGCATCGGGTTTATTGGCTTCGATACCGATATACCCCTTGCTCACATTCAGGATCCGCATCAAGATCCTGAGGCCTTCGACAATCTCCTTCGGCTTCTCCAGCATGAGCCGGTGGTCGGAAGTAAGATAAGGCTCGCACTCAGCGCCGTTCAGAATAACAACGTCAATCGGCTTTTCCTTGGGAGGAGAAAGCTTGACATGGGTCGGGAAGGTCGCTCCGCCCATCCCTACGATGCCGGCATCCTGTACCAGTTTCTTGAGCTCTTCGGAGCTCAGCATGCTGTAATCGGGATTTTCCTTGAGACCGGCGACCCACTCATCCTTGCCATCGCTCTCGATGACAACGGCGGGCAGATCCACGCCCAGTATATGAGGGAAGCTCGCGATCGCGACCACTTTGCCCGAGACCGAAGCATGTACCGGCGCGGAAACAAATCCCGTTGTTTCTCCGATTTTCTCGCCTTTTTTTACTTCCTGCCCGATCACGACGAGAGGTTTCGTGGGTGCTCCGATGTGCTGGCTCAGGGGAATGATTGCTCTTTTGGGAATTGCGGCGGCTACGGTGGGTTTGTGTGCTGAAAGGTACTTATTGTCAGCAGGATGCACACCTCCGCTGAACGTGTCGTGTGCCTTTATGGTCGTGGCTTCCATTAGTCTCACCTGCCATTATTCAATAGTATAATTACCAGTATAATTACCGTAAAGAACAGTGAATTTACAGGAAATTATCGTTTGAGAATATCTGCTAAGCCGCACCGTTTATAACAGAATGACGATATTGTGTCAAGCGAATTTTTGCCGTATCTAATTGAGAATCATCCTGATTTGTTTTAAATAACAATGCGATGTGGCGTAGCACTTTTCTTTTCTCGGGGGGGTTAATTCAAGGATGAAGGCTCAATTTCGGGGGAATCCTGCACGATTAAAAAAACCATGGTACGTTTGACCAAGGCAGAGAAAATCGGGTCAAACACCCTGACAGCTCCGATGGACGTCCCGTGCACGGATCCTCCCGGAACTGCCAGGGAAATAATGACTACGCTACCTGAACTACTTCCTTGACGTCAGGGACTTCCTGCTTCAGCATTTTCTCGACGCCCATTTTAAGCGTCATGGTCGACATGGGACAGGCCCCGCAGGCGCCTCTGAGTCGAACTTTTACCGTACCCTTCTCATCCACGCTTACCAGTTCGATATCGCCACCATCGCGTTGAAGCATGGGCCGTACCTTCTTGAGTGCCTCTTCTACCTTTTCCTTCATGATTATTCTCCTTCTCTCGCTGTGGCATCATGCCGTTTGATTTACTTATTATACACTTTTTTATCCCCCTGCAAAAGATTTTTCTATGATATCCGTCATATGCCGGCCTCATCTTCATTTTCATTGACTTACGAATCACCTTCTGATAAGAATATTGCATTTTCAGGCTGGAAAATTTCATGATGAACATTATCATCATAGGCATCGGCGGATTCGTCGGATCCATTACCCGCTATGGCATGGCGGTCTGGATCGGCGAGCGCTGGGGCCGGAGCTTTCCGCTCGGAACCTTCGTCATCAATGTTTCCGGCAGTTTTGTCATCGGCCTGCTCATGACCCTCTTTACGGAGCGATTGCTGGCCAATCCGCAATGGAGGCTGCTCCTCGTTGTCGGCTTCCTCGGCGCTTATACGACTTTTTCCACGTTTGAGTACGAAACAGGAACGCTGGTAAGGGACGGTGAATGGCTGGTCGCCGGTATGAACGTTGTCTTCAGCGTCGCGGCCGGCTTCATCGCGCTGAAACTGGGAGAAGTGCTGGCTAAAAGCATATAGGAACAGCAAGGACGGTGAGCTTGAAGGAACGAGCGAGGGGAAAATACATCCCGTTTCCGCTTGCACGGTGATTTCAAAGGGGGTTTCCATGGTCAAAAATGGACCTGCAAAAAAACTGACAATATATATTGATGAGGCAGAAAAGTTCCATGGCAAGCCGGTTTATGAGGTGCTTCTAGACATTTTTTTTAAAAGGAAAATTGCCGGCGCCAGTGTGTTTCGGGGCCTTGCCGGATATGGCAGCGATGGCGTGCTTCACACCGCAAAGATGCTGGAACTATCGACAACCTTGCCCGTCAAAATTGAAGTGGTTGATTCTGAAGAAATAATCAACGACATTCTGGAGGATGTTTCCTCGATTGTCAATAAAGGCCTCATCGAGGTGAGCGACACGAACGTCATTAAATGCTGCCTCCGGAAAAAATAAGTCTCCCGGGCATTCGTGCCCTTTTAAAAAGTTTTTTCTCCTCTGACTCCAGGCATGCATAATCAATCATCGGGCACTGTCTGCTATCATGACCCTTCAAGTCCTTGACACGGAAATCCTGTTATTCATCAACCATGGCCTAGCAAACGGTTTTTTTGACGTCCTCATGCCGGCGCTCACATTACATGGGTATCTCCTGATCATTCCCTATCTGCTTGCCATATTCCTGCGCGGTGCGAAGCAGGAAAACGACCAAGGGAAAACATTCCTCGCTGCGGCTGTCTGGACTTTTCTGATCGCGTGTGCAGCAGCCTATCTGGCTGGATGGGTGGAGGACTGGATAAAAGACATCATTGCAAGACCAAGACCCTGCCGCGTTGTTGAAGGAGTGAGGCTCCTCTTACCCTGTCCGGGGTCATTTTCCATGCCTTCCGGCCACGCCATCAGTTCTTTTGCCTTTGCCCTTCCCCTCTGGCACCTGACACGACGCTATATAGAACCGTTATGGAGATTCTATCCCCTGTTCCTGGCCGGGATGATTGCTTTTTCGAGGATATACCTCGGCGCACATTATCCGACAGACGTGCTGGTCGGGGCGTTGCTGGGAGGTGCTATTGGACTGGCGCTTTCCTTACTCTATGAAGTGATGGGGACGGAAGAAGGAATACGCCGTCACCGGAAATGACTGGCTCTCACAGGGAACCTGCCGTAGATCACCAGCAGAAAGCTCACTCCTTCCACCCGTGATTGCCGATGAGTGGTACGAACACGCAGGGGATGCTCCGCTCCGTCACCGGTCCCTGCGGCGTTTTCACGATTTTCAGCAGCGTCTGGCCGAACCGCTCACCCACGGGGATAACCATCCTGCCGCCTTCCTTCAACTGCTCAACGAGCGGGGCGGGGATATCGGGCGAGCCCGCCGTCACCAAAATGGCGTCAAACGGCGCCATTTCCCTCCACCCATAGGTTCCGTCGTATACTTTAATGGCCACGCCCTGGTACCCGAGACGGTCAAAGTTCAGCCGCGCCCGGTCCGCAAGCACTTTGATGCGTTCCACGGTATACACTTTATCGCACAACTCGGCAAGAACGGCAGCCTGGTAGCCTGATCCGGTTCCGATTTCAAGTACCCTCTCAGTACCCTTCAGATCCAGGAGTTCGGTCATCAGGCCGACCATGTACGGCTGGGATATGGTCTGCGCCTCACCCACGGGGAGGGCGCTGTCCTGGTACGCCATGCCACGGATCGCCTCGGGCAGGAATTCGTGTCGTGGCACCTTGCGCATGGCCGTCAGCACTCTTTCGTCCCGTATGCCCCGGGCCTCTATCTGCTCCTCCACCATGCGCAGGCGTTCTTTCTCGAAATTAATCACTCCGCGCTCCTGTGCATCGGCATTGCATAGGACATCGATTCCATGGCCCGTAGCCGGTCGAAGGAGGAATAGTCGGTAAAATCGAGGTGAAGGGGAGTGATGGAGACGAATTTCCGGTCGACCGCATCGAGATCGGTGCCCTCCTCTCGCTCCCAATCCGGTTCGCCGCCGCCGATCCAGTAGTATTTTTTCCCGCGCGGGTCCACCCGCTCCACCGTCATCTGATGGTAGATCCGCTTGCCGAGTCTGGTGATGCGGGTTCCCTGCATTTCAGCCACCGGTAGATTGGGGACATTGATATTGAGGAGCGTGCCTGCGGGTAGCCCCTTCTCCAGAACACGTTCAGCAGTCCGGAGCGCGACTTCAGCCGCATCGGCAAATCGAAAATCCTCCCGGGCATTCAGCGAAACGGCAAAGGAAGGAATTCCGAGCAGGAGTCCCTCAATGGCGCCTGCCACGGTCCCGGAATAGGTCACATCATCGCCCAGGTTCGGCCCTTTGTTGATGCCAGAGACGATCAGCTTCGGCATCTCCTTCAGCAGGCCCTTGACAGCTATATTTACGCAGTCCGTCGGCGTGCCGTTGACGCTGAACATGGACTCCTTAAGTTCCTCGATCAGCAGCGGCCGATGGAGCGTCATGGAGTGGCCTACCGCGCTCCGTTCGCGGTCCGGCGCCACGATCACCACCGCATCGAGTTCGCGAAGACGCTTTGCGAGGGTTTGGATGCCCGGCGAATAGACGCCATCGTCATTTGTTACGAGGATCATGAATTATCTCCTAAACAGACGCAAGCAGGACGGGCTCCGCTGCTTGCGCATATTACTATTTCTGTACTTACTTGCAATGAATATGAAGGACAGATGAACGCAGTCCTTGATGCTTCTAGAGGGAGGGGAAATCCATCATCTGCCACAGGAATGGTATCTGCGGCCACGCATCATCATATAAAGAAAAGCCCGGAGGGATATCCGGGCTTTTCTCAAAAATGGTCGGGGCGAGCCGATTTGAACGGCCGACCACTCGCACCCCAAGCGAGTACGCTACCAGGCTGCGCCACGCCCCGATGGATTTTCTTTTGTGACCTGATCAGGATTTGCAGGGGGGAATAAGTTTTTTCTTCGCGATCCCGGACCAATAACCCTTTAATCCAGCATTTCCAGTATTTCTCTCAGCTCTTTCCTGGCTGACTCAATGACGGAGTTGATATTTTCCTGTTCTCCTTTTCCGTTCAGCCTTTTCCTGGCGCCGGCAATCGTGTACCCTTCCTTATACAGCAGCTGCTTGATCAGGAGAATGTTGTCTAAATCTTTTTTCGTATAGCGTCGCTGGCCCGTTTTACCTTTTTCCGGCCTGATCTGAGGGAATTCCGTCTCCCAATAACGGAGTACATATTGCTCCAGACCCGTAAGACGACTTACTTCACCGATACGGTAAAAGAGCCTACTCGGCGGTATTGGTAGTGGTTGTTGTTGGGGATTCGATGACATGTTCTTTAAAGATCATGCTCGGCCTGAAACTGACAACGCTTCTGGGAGTAATCTCGATTTCCTGGCCCGTCTTGGGATTCCGGCCTTTTCGCGAGTTCTTCTTCCGAACAACGAAGTTGCCGAAACCCGAAAGCTTCACGGTTTCACTCTCTTTCAAGGTCTGCTTGATTAAATCCAGAATCATCTCTACCAGCTCTTCAGCGTCCTGCTTCGGTAGGCCAACCTTGTCAAAAACCTCGGAGATGATGTCTGCTTTAGTCATGGTCCCCTCCTCTACGGAGCATACTATAGAGCATAACCGCTTCAAAGTCAAGGTAAAATTCTAATATTGGCCAGCCCCTGGCATCGGAGGTGACATGATGTCAATCATGTGCATTCAGATGATGAGCCGGTAATATTGTTAAAAACAGGGACCGCTCACCGTTCATCGCTTTAGATCCCGCAGTTACGATAAATTGCAGAGACAGGAAATACCGGGCAATTCCTAAAATTTCGTCCTGAACACCCCTGCTTCATTCCCGCATACGGGCAATAGGGATATGACCGCCGATCGATCACGGAGTTATTCATGAGTATCATCTGGTAGAGCGCTCAACAGAATAAGGGGTTCCTTCTTGCTCGTGCAGGATTGCACAGCTATGCGAATCAATCTGAATATTACATATGTCCTTTCGATCACGCTTGTTATCTTCCTGGTCATAGATCTGACGTTTCAGCTCATCCTGAAAAAACATGAGCGGATGGTGACTGTGCAGCTTCACGAACGCGCTCGCGTCCCGTTCCCCCTCGTCAAAAGAATTCAGCTCAGCATTTAGTGCTGCGATGATCAGGTCTATGCCGCGGTGGTAGGAGACATTTATCCACGACAAACTAAAACAATGCCTATATTGGTCATTTCTCAATCAGCACCTTATATCCTTGGCCTGAAGGCCGAGGTTTTATGGAGCAGATGATAATATCAAAGACTTATTCCCGATCTCTTAATAATAAATAAAATTGTTGATTTTTAATGAAATTCATAGAGGCCACACGATGTCCAAAGGAGTGCTATATTTAAACCATCACGATTGCCTAATTAATAACCAATGGCATCACCGTAGACCTATGATACACATCGATTTGGCTCAGAAAGAATCTGCCTTTCACAAAAAAAATTACAGAATATTTACATCCTTTAACATCACCTTTATGTTCGTCCAGCGTATCGTATAGCTGTAACGGGTGCGGAAGACCATTAGAAACCGGCGCACGGCAAATGGACGTGAGCGAGTGCTCCCATGCGCTCCATATCGAAAAGGAGGATCGAGAGTATGAAGATTAAACCGTTGTTTATCGTAGCGGTATCGGCATTATTCGGTATGGCCCTCGTATGCCATGCCGCGCCGGGACAAGCAGCGCAAAGCGACGCAACGATGCAAATCTCGAAGGAAGCACAAGCCTGTATAGGCTGTCACGAGGCTCAGTCCCCCTCGTTCGTAAAAGAGTGGCGGCTGAGCAGACATGCGGAAAAGGGCGTTGACTGTTATTCCTGCCACAAGGCGGAGAAAACCGATCCTGATGCCATGGACCATAACGGTTTTACTATCGCGGTCATCGTTACACCCAAAGATTGCGGTAAATGCCATGCCAAGGAAGAAAAGGAGATGACCGAGAGCCACCATGCGAAAGCACAGGACGTTCTGAATTCCCTGGACAATTACCTCGGTGAAGTCGTCGGCGGCCCCGAGGTGGTCACCGTGGGGTGCCGCCAGTGTCACGGCGGAGTCGTGAAGGTCCTCGCCAACGGGAAACTCGACCCTAACACCTGGCCGAACACCGGGATCGGCAGGATTAACCCCGATGGATCCCGTGGCTCTTGCACAGCATGTCATACGAGGCACAACTTCTCGAAGGCCCAGGCCCGTGAGCCCCAGACCTGCGGTAAGTGCCATCTCGGACCGGACCATCCGCAGATGGAGGTCTACCAGGAATCTAAGCACGGCATCCTGTATATAGCCAACAAGGATCGCATGAACATGCACAAGGATTCGTGGGTCGTGGGCAAAGACTACACCGCCGCACCGACCTGCGCCACCTGCCACATGAGCGCCACACCGAACCAGCCCGTGACGCACGATGTAGGTGCCCGGATCAGTTGGACCCTGAGGCCGCCGGTCTCGAAGAAGCTGGAGAACGCGGACAAGCGGCGTGACAACATGAAGGACGTCTGCAACAGCTGCCATTCGGCCCCCTTCGTGGATAGTTTCTACATGCAGTTCGACAACCTCGTGGACTTCTACAATACTAAGTTCGCCATCCCCGCGACGCAGATACGGCAAGAGCTCATTGACAAGGGAAAACTCAAGCCGAATGATTTCTCGAATAAACTTGAGTGGACCTATTTTGAATTATGGCACCATGAGGGCAGGCGTGCGCGTCACGGCGCGGCCATGATGGGCCCGGATTACGCCTGGTGGCATGGCATCTACGAGGTCGCCAAGAACTTCTACACGGAGTTCCTGCCCGAGGTGAAAGAAGCGGCGGGGCCGGAGCTGTACAACGAGCTGACAAAAAAATATATCGAGTCCAATGAGCGGCACGACTGGTACATCAAGGGCATCAGCAAGGAAGAGCTTCAGAAAATCCAGAAGTTCTACAACGAGCGGTACGGCGGAGCAACCGCGAAATAAGACAGCGCGAAGGACCCGCGGCTCCCTTCTCCTGCATAAGCAAGGCACGCACGGTGTGCCATGAAACAAGGCGCTTGGTAATGTTCCCTGGAAAGAGCAGGAAGGATAATGTTAGGTACAGGCTAATCGTATTCCTGCTCTTCGTCCTGCCGGCTGCACACAAGCGAGCAAGCCAGGACATCCTGTTAAATCCTCTGCCGGCGGGGCAATGCAGCCCCGTCAACGCTCTCCTGACAGCTGAGTAAAGCTGAATCTGTATTGGTAACCATGGCGCACCGCGATACGAGGTTTGCGCTTTTCGTCCGTTTTTTTAAGATTGAGCCGCTGTCTTGCCGCTTTATTTGGCTGTTAGCTCCGATTTTAGAGGAGAATGGTTTTATTTGCGCTGGAGCATGCAGCGGGGTTTGTGAACGTGAAGCGCGTAAAGGAGGTTCATTATATGGCTATTTCACGGAGAGGTTTCATCAAGCTCTGTGCCCTGGGCGCCGGGGCCGCAGCAGGATCGCACTTTTTTCGGTTAGCCGATGCGGTGCCCGAATTGCAGCAAGAAGGCGCCGGGGTGCTTGAATACGTACGGTCCACCTGCTCGCCCAATTGCACCGGCGCCTGCGGATTCAATGCCATGGTCTACAAGGGCAGGATCCAGTCTCTGGTTCAGGCAGCCGACTATCCCGAGGCGGAGTACAACCCGCGAGGATGCCTCCGGGGGCAGTCCTCGCTCAATCTCATCTATGGTCCAGACCGGCTCAAGCAGCCACTGATCAGGGTTGGCAAGCGTGGCGAGGGAAAATTCAAGGCCGTGAGTTGGGACGAGGCACTTGACTACGTCTCGGACAAACTGTCCGGGATCATGCAGAAATACGGACCCGAGTCCGTGGCGGGAAACATTCAGGTCCCGGGCACGGGCTATGTGCACAAAGGCGCTCTCATGCGCCTCGCTTCCATGAACGAATGGAGCGTCATCCACGCTTATACGATGAACGGTGATCTACCCGCTTTCTGGCCCATGACCTTCGGCGTGCAGACCGAGGAACTGGAGTCACTGGAGTGGACCAATTCGAAATACACCATGATCCTCGGCTCCAACGTGATGGTCACCCGCGTGCCTGATGCGAAGTTCCTGAACATCAGCAGGGAAAAAGGCAATAAGGTCGTCGTCGTCGATCCTAATTACAGCCCCACGGCCGCAAAGGCCGATGAATGGATCCAGATCAATTCCTCCACCGACGCTGCCTTTGCTCTCGGCATCGTAAGCGTCATCGTGAACGAAAAACTCTACGACGAAGAATTCATCAAGACGAACACCGACATGCCCCTTCTGGTCCGGCTCGACAACAACAAAAAGCTCCTTGCAGCCGACGTGGCTTCCCTGTCCGGCCGGGCGAAGGAGCAGAAGAAAAAGATCCCGGAATATCGCGACCTTTATGTTGTTTATAACAAGAACACCAAAGGTTATGCCATCCCCGATCCCGAGAATCTGAAGAGGGACTTCGATCCCGCTCTCGAAGGCGAGTTCGAGGTGCATCTCACCGACGGCAAGAAGGTGAAGGCGAAGCCGGTATTCCAGCTCCTCATGGAATCCCTCAACGCCCATTACACGCCGGAACAGGCAGCCCGCATCATCGCGCCCCAAGAGTCCCGGGTCGAGGGATATACGCATATGATCAAAAGGATCGCCCGTGAAATGGCCACGCACAAACCGCTTCATATCGTCTATGGTGCGAGCAACTACCAGTGGTTCCATGGGGACCTGAAGGGCAGGGCGCTCTCGCTCATCGTCACCCTGACCGGAAACCTCGGCAAGTCCGGATCCGGCATCTCGACCTACGCGGGACAGTACCGTGTCCGCTGGCCCTTGGGCGCCTGGTGGAACTTCAAGGGCAAGATGAACAAGTGGACAAACTATCTGCTCTGGATGAACGACGAGTATCGGAACGGCGAGGAGTTCAAGAAATACAATAAGGAGATCCCCTATCCCAAGAACGGGATCAAGGCCTTCTTCTACGGCTGGGGCAACCCCTTCGACCAGCACAACATGGCGAACCGGATGCGCGAGAAGGCCGCAAATGGAGACCTCGAGCTGATCGTGACCACGGACTTCCAGATGAGCACGTCCTGTCTCTGGTCCGACGTGGTACTTCCCGGCGTTGCATGGTATGAGAAGTACGAACTTACCGCGACGATCCCTCATCCCTACATCCAACTCCAGCAGCCTGCCATCGAGCCACTGTTCCAGTGCATGCCCGAAATCTGGATCTACAAGGAGATCGCAAAGAGGCTCGCCCACAAGACCGGCAACGAGGAGAATATCAAGAACATCGCCGAATTCTATCCCGATCCGCAGGTGTACTGGAAGGAAGAAGCAGCGAAAAAAAATGGGACATGGACGCTCAAACTCGCACGCCAGCTCGCGAACAAGGCCTCGCTCGATGCCGCGGCACTCATGCTCAAGACCGGCGGACCTACAGTACAGGACATCACTGTTGACATGCTTAAGAAAGGCCCGGTGAGAATAAACCTGACCACACCGAACAAGCGGCAGATCATGTTCTACGAGCAAATTCACGATCAGAAGGCGTTTCCGCCCCCCTCCTTCCCAGCGCCGTTCCCGAAAACAGCGCGGTTCGTCAAGAGCGGCAGAATCGAATTCTACAAGGACGAAGACGTGTTCATCGATACAGGCGAGACGCTGCCCCGGCACAAAGACCCCTTCAAGGACACGGAAAACCGAAAACGGGCGGAAAAAGACAAATATCAGTTCGCCCTGATCACGCGAAACTCCCTCTACCGGGTCCACTCGACGCACAGCAACAATATCAGCCTGCTCGAATTGCAGGACTTCAAGCCGAAGATCTGGCTCAATCCGAAAGCGGCCGCGGAGCGGGGAATCAAGGAAGGAGACCATGTGGAAGCCTTCAACGACCGGGGCAAGGTCCTCGGATACGCGGTCCTCGACCCCGGCCTGCATCATGCCGTGGCCGTGTTCGAAGAGGGCTGGTGGAGCAAGTACACCGAAGGCACGTCCTATAACTCGCTCACCTATCCGTGGATCAAAGCGGCGCATGTCATCTACTTCACTCCCGGCGTATGGGAGCCCACGACGGCTTGGAATGAGTGCGCCTGCGAAGTAAAAAAGGCCGAGGGGGCAAGCCATGCGTAAACTGGGAATGGTCATCGACCTCAACCGCTGCATCGGATGCAGGAGCTGCGCCGTTGTCTGCAAGATCCACAACTCGCTTCCGCCGGGGACCTGGTGGCAGCGCGTCGAAACAGTGGGATCGCAGGAGCACATGATCCCTGTCGGAGAATACCCCGATTTGTCTGAAGTCTTTCTACCGGTGCCATGCCAGCACTGCGATAACGCGCCCTGCGTCAAGGTCTGCCCTGTGAAAGCCACCTGGCAGCGGGAGGACGGGCTCGTGCTGGTGGACTACGAGCGTTGCATCGGGTGCCGGTACTGCATGACCGCCTGTCCCTACGGGGTCCGTCAGTTCAACTGGCAGGAATCCACGGAGAGCTTTAAGGAGGGGTTCAAGAAGGCCGGCTTTGAAGAAACCTGGTTTGCGGACAAGGAATACCGCTACGGTTATCCCTTGGACCACCGGACCAAAGACAACCGGCTTGTATTCACCCAGAAGCGGCCCAGGGGTGTGGTGGAGAAATGCACCTTCTGCGTCCAGTATGTGGACCAAGGGCTGCTGCCCGCGTGCGTGCGCGGTTGCCCGGGTAACGCAAGGACCTTCGGCGACCTGAACGATCCGGACAGCGAGATCTCCAGGATCATCAGCGGCAGGGACGTATTCAAACTCATGGCTGATCTTGGTACGGACCCCAAAGTCTTCTACATTCCGCCGGCGCGGAAAGAAGGAAAAGGAGGCATCCACTATGGGAAAAAAGTATAATCTCGTCATGGCGATCCTTGCCGGGCTGGCGGGCATCGGCCTGGCTACCTGGATATATCAGCTTCGTACGGGTCTGATCGCGACTGACATGAGAAACGGCTTCTCCTGGGGCCTGTACATAGCGACTTGGGCATTCTTCGTGGGAACCGCTGCAGGAGGTCTCGTCGTGTCCTCCGCCATCTATCTCTTTGGGGCAAAGCAATTGAAGCCCATCGCCAAGGTGGCTTCGCTCACGGCCTTTCTCTTTGCCATGGGGGCAATGATCATCCTGATTCCAGATATCGGCAGGCCCGACCGGCTCTATTATTTTCTGCTCTACCCGAATTTTAAATCCATGCTGCCCTGGGACGTGATCGTCCTGTCAGGCTACGCCGTGGTATCGGCAATCTACACCTATACGCTGCTCTCTCCCGACATCGCGGCCCGGGGCATCACGGTGCCGTTCATCGGCGTTGTCGGCAAAAGAAACTTAAGCGAGGCTGAGCTTGCCAGGCTCCGGGCGAGATCGGATAAACGCGCAAAGAACCTGGCGCCCGTGGCCCTGCCGCTTGCCATCCTCATCCATACGGTGACCGCCTGGGTGCTTGCGACCCAGATGGCGCGACCTTGGTGGTACGGCGGAGCGCTGGCCCCCACGTTCATTGCTGCCGCACTGGCCAGCGGCCCGGCCATCGTGATCCTTGCCTCCCTCGTCATATACGGGTACAACAATAAATTGGAGGCCACGTATGCGCTGCTCGCCAAGGTATCGGCGGTGGCATCGGTCGTTATGCTTTTCATTTACTACAATGACTTCGTCGTGCGTTTCTGGTGGAGCGCAGGACGTGAGTTCGAGGCATTAAAGCTGGTGTTTACGCGGTATCCTTTGTTCCACGCCACAGAGGTGGTCTTTATCCTGCTAGCAACGATCATCTTCATCAAGTATCCGAAGGAACCGAAAAAGCTGGTCTTGGGGAGCATCTCGGTCATTGTGGGCGTTTTCGCCCATCGTATCCTGCTCCTGCCACCTGCCTACAATATCATGCCGCTCAGGCTGCCGGTAACGTTGCACAACGAGACGATGGAGTGGTCGTATCCCATCTCCGTGGGACAGGTGAGAGGCACCCTCCTCCACCCGCAAAAAATATTCATGTCGTTCTATGACTATTTCCCTTCGTCCGTGGAAATCTTGATCACGGTGGGCGTTATGGCATTTCTCGGCCTCGCGTTCCTGAGCCTGACGAAAATGCTGCCGGTGAGGGAGCCTGGACAATGAATCCCTATCGATACTTTTCGCTGATTTTTTCCTATCCCACGGAGGAAAACAGGAGAGAACTCGGGAAACTATCAATGACCGAGGGAGTGGCGGGACTTCATTCCGCGGAGATCCTCGGCGCCGTCACCCTGGAGGAACTTCAGGCGGAGTATACTCGGCTTTACATTTCTGCTTACCCCACGCTCCTCTGTCCTCCCTATGAGTCATACTACCGTGAGGGGATTGTCTACGGGAACTCCTCAGTCGAAGTTGGAGAGTGGTACCAGAAGCGCGGTCTCGACTTCACTTGCGAGGGAGAGCCCGCGGATGTCGTCAAGGCGGAACTGGAATTTCTGGCGATCACGAACGACGGCCCGTTTCTCAAAAGAATGAAGGAATGGATCTTCAAGTTTACCCAGAACGTGAAGCTGAACTCAACGCTCTATGGCCCCTGCGCCGATGAATTGGAAGCGTATTTAATGCAACAGCAGGGAGCTGAGACGGCCGTTCCGGTCGGATGAAACCAGTGCCGGAATGGCTGATTGACAGAGAGAAGGAGCAAGTCATGCCTGCCACTCGGTGCGCTCATGCTCGAGTTACATCTGAATTCGAAACATTGCTTCAAGAGTCGGTGAAGACTCACGGGCATCTCTGCCCCGGGCAGGTGCTTGGCGTCAGGATGTCCATGCTCGGCTTGAGCCGAATCGGAATTTTCGACCCCAAAGGACGGGACAGGAGAAACATCATCGCTTTTGTCGAGATGGATCGGTGCGCGACAGACGCGGTCCAATCCGTAACCGGCTGCAGTTTAGGGAAGCGGACCATGAAGTTTATGGATTACGGCAAAATGGCTGCGTCATTTCTGAATCTGAAAACGAGAAAGGCCGTCCGCATTATCGCCCGGGAGGAGTCAAAGGAAACTGCGCGCGCCAGTTTCCGCGATATCGGCGATAAATACCGGGCCCAGCTCAACGCTTACAAGACACTGTCCGATGACGACCTCTTCGATGTCATGGATGTCGAAATCTTAGTCAGGGCGGAAGACATGCCCGGCAGGCCGCTTGCGAAGACTCGCTGCGACGCCTGCGGCGAACAGGTGCAGAATATGCGGGAGGTCATCCGGGACGGCAAAACACTCTGCCGTCCCTGTAAGGAAGGCGGCTATTATACGAGAGCAGACGGACTGCCCGTGCTTCACTACCGCCAGAAATAGGGCTGTCTATTCCTCTTTTTGATGACGGATCATTTCCCTTCCTTGCCCGCCGCTTGCTTGACTTTCGCTTCCCCTGTGATATTCTATGGTTATGCCCGAATCGCCGACCGTTTCGAATCTCTGGCCCCTCATCGTTTACTTCCTTTCTGTGGTAGGTCTCGTGGCAACGATGATAGCGTTTTCCTATGTGCTGGGAGAACGTCACCGGGAGAAGCAGACAAACGAGCCCTATGAGTCGGGCATAGTGTCAACCGGCACCGCGCGGGTGCGCTTCGATGTCAAATTCTACCTCATCGCCATGTTCTTCGTGATCTTCGACCTTGAAGCGGTCTTCGTCTTCGCCTGGGCCGTATCGATCCGTGAGACAGGTTGGTCCGGCTATGCGGAAATGCTTGTCTTTATCGGCGTCTTGGTTGCCGCGCTGGTCTATGTCTGGAAACTTGGCGCGCTGGAGTGGGGAACGTTTGTAAAAGAAAGTTCACCGTTCAAGGTCCAAAGTTCAAAGTGATTAATTCATGCCGCGAACTCTGGACTATGAACGTGGAACGGTAAACTCTGAACTATGAACTATTCTTTAAACAAACCCGGCTACGATTCCGTCGAGGACGCAGTACAAAGGAGCCTATTCCTTACTCGGCTCCAGGACATGCTTGCCTGGGGCAGGAAAAATTCGATCTGGCCGTTCAACTTCGGACTCTCCTGCTGTTACGTCGAAATGGCGACGAGCCTCACGAGCAAGTACGATATCGCCCGCTTCGGCGCGGAAGTCATGCGTGGCACGCCCCGGGAGGCCGACATGATGATCATCGCCGGTACTGTTTTCATCAAGATGGCTCCCGTCATCAAGCGGCTCTACGAACAAATGATGGAGCCGCGCTGGGTCATTTCCATGGGCTCCTGTGCAAACTCCGGCGGCATGTATGATATTTACAGCGTGGTGCAGGGCGTTGACAAATTCCTGCCTGTTGACGTATACGTACCGGGCTGCCCTCCCCGGCCCGATGCCTTCATGGAAGGGCTGCTCATGCTCCGCGAAAAAGTAGGGCGGGAGCGGCGCCCCCTGAGTTGGGTCGCGGGCCCACAGGAAGTACTGCGGCCTGAAATGCCATCCATGCATGACTTGAAGCGCGAGGAACGCACGAAGGCGACGACACTGCGATCGCCCGATGAAATATAACAGATGGCCCAAAGCTCGAAGTACGACGGCTTCGTGCCGTCTGACTTTGCCGTTACTCTAAACTCTAAATGTGACACTCTGCAATACTCTTCTATAGATATGTCCCCTATCATTGACGAACTAAAATCTGCCTTCGGCGACGCCATACTCGCTGCCCAGACCACGCGCGACGAGATCCCCACGCTCTGGGTCAAGAAGGAACGGGCGCGCGATGTTCTGCACCATCTCAAAACCGTCGTCTTGCAACCCTATAAAACGCTCTACGACCTTACCTCAATCGATGAACGCGTCCGGTCGCATCGGCAGGACCAGCCGTCAAGCGATTTCACCGTCTTATATCATCTTCTTTCCTATGAACGGAACGATGACATCCGGATCAAGGTCCCGCTGCGGAGCAACTCGCTGTCCCTGCCCACAATAACGACTCTGTGGCCGTCAGCGGATTGGTACGAACGCGAGGTCTGGGACATGTTCGGCGTGAAATTCGACGGACATCCCCACCTTAGAAGGATTCTGATGCCACCCACCTGGCAGGGCCACCCCTTACGCAAGGACCATCCCGCACGGGCAACGGAGATGGGCCCCTTCCGCCTGCCTGACGAAAAAGAGATGATTGAACAGGATGCGCTCCTGTTTCGCCCCGAGGACTGGGGCATGCAACGCGCAGGAGAAGATACCGACTTCATGTTTCTGAACCTCGGACCGCAGCACCCAGGCACTCACGGTCTTATACGGTTCATCCTCCAGCTTGATGGTGAAACGATCAGGGACGCCGTGCTCGATATCGGCTACCACCATCGCGGCGCGGAAAAGATGGCCGAACGCCAATCGTGGCATACCTATATCCCTTACACAGACCGCGTCGACTATCTGGGCGGCGTCATGAACAATCTCGCCTATGTTCTCGCTGTAGAGAAGCTTGCGGGGATCGAAGTTCCCGACCGGGTCAAAACGATCCGGGTCATGCTGGCCGAGCTCTTCCGTATCGCGAGCCATCTCGTATGGTACGGCACTTTTGCCCAGGATGTGGGCTCGCTCTCGCCCGTATTTTACATGTTCACCGACCGGGAGCGGGTGTTCGATATGATTGAGGCGGTTTGCGGCGGCCGCATGCATCCCGAATGGTTCCGGATCGGCGGTGTTGCCCAGGACCTGCCAAAGGGGTGGGATGGCCTTGTCAGAAAGTTCCTTAAATATCTCCCCCCTCGGCTCAAGGAATACGATTCCATCGTGATGCGGAATGGAATATTCAAGGCACGGACCGTCGGCATCGGCAAATACACGCTCGATGAGGCCATCGACTGGGGCGTGACGGGTCCGGGCCTCAGGGCCTGTGGGTTCGAGTGGGACTTCCGCAAGAAGCGGCCCTACTCGGGCTACGAGAACTTCGAATTCGATATTCCCACGGCGGTTCATGGCGATTGCTATGACCGTGGCGTTGTCCGCGTCGAAGAAATCCGACAGAGCCTTCGCATCATCGAGCAGTGCGTGAGCAACATGCCCGAGGGACCCTATAAATCCGATCACCCGCTCGCCACGCCACCGCGCAAGGAGCGGACGATGCACGATATCGAGACGCTCATCACCCATTTCCTGAGCGTGAGTTGGGGACCGGTCATTCCCGCCGGTGAAGCATTTATAGGAATAGAAGCAACCAAGGGAAACAACGGCTACTACCTGATCAGCGACGGGAACACCGTTTCGTACCGCACGCGCATCCGGACACCTTCGTTCCCCCATCTGCAGATGGTGCCGAAGATAAGCAGGGGGTTGATGATCGCCGACCTGCTGGCGATCCTGGGGAGCATTGATTTTATCCTGGCGGATTTAGACCGCTAAAAAAGTTCTGTGAAAGGTATGTTGTCGGAAAAAGAAAAAAGCGAAATCGCCGCCGAGCTGGCCCATGCGGCCTCAAAGTCCTCCGTATCTGTCGGTGCGCTGAATATTGTCCAGCGCCACCGCGGCTGGGTATCGGATGAAACGCTCAGGGACGTTGCCAATCTCCTCGAGATGACCTCCGACGAGCTTGATGCAGTGGCCACGTTTTATAGTTTCATTTTCAGGAGGCCCGTGGGGAGGCACGTGATTTGTGTGTGCGACAGCATCAGCTGCTGGGTCATGGGATACAATCCTCTCCTCGATCTCTTAAAGAACCGGATGAATATCTCCTTCGGAGAGACGACGAAGGACAAACGATTCACGCTGCTTCCCGTCTCCTGCCTCGGCACCTGCGACCGGGCCCCGGCAATGATGGTGGATGACGACCTGTATGGACCGGTGACGCCCGGGATGTTGGATGAAATTCTCGGCAAATATACATAAGTAGCATCCTCGGTTGATGTCCATAAATGCGGGAATAACAAAACGGCACGACACGCCGTGTTCATCCGTGGTTAAAATATGACTATGGAACGACCGCTCACAAAAAACATCCATCCCGGCCGGCAGCCCCTCACGCTCCAAGAATACGAGGAAGCAGGCGGTTACCAGGCTGTACACAAAGCGCTTTCGATGACGCCCCAGGATGTTCAAAACATCGTGAAGGCGTCGAACCTGCGAGGTCGGGGCGGCGCGGGCTTTCCGACAGGTGTGAAATGGAGCTTTGTTCCCATGGGGTCGCAGGCCCGGCGTCCCAAGTATCTTGTCGTGAACGCGGACGAGATGGAACCGGGCACCTTCAAGGACCGGCTACTGCTCGAAGGAGATCCGCACCAGATCATTGAAGGCATGATCGTGAGTGCTTACGCCATCGAGGCGGAGCAAGCTTTCATCTTCGTACGCTGGGCATACAAGCTTGCAATAAAGCGGCTCGAAACGGCAATCGCTGAAGCGTATGCGAGCAACTATCTTGGCAGGAACATCCTCGGCTCGGGATTCAACCTTGAGCTGCGCATCCACGGTAGCGCGGGAAGATACATCTGCGGGGAAGAAACCGCGCTCTTGAACGCGCTGGAAGGAAAACGGGCAACACCGCGTTCCAAGCCTCCGTTCCCCCAGGTTTGCGGCCTTTTCGGCAGACCGACGATCGTCAACAATGTGGAGACGATAGCGAACATCCCGCATATCGTGAACAACGGGGCTGAGTGGTTCAAGAGCCTCAGCAAAAGTCCCGACGCGGGAACCAAGCTCTACGGCGTAAGCGGCAGGGTCAGGAAACCGGGTATCTGGGAATTGCCCATGGGGGTGACGGTTCGCGAACTTCTGGAAGAGTATGCCGAAGGCATGCAGGCTGGGTATCAATTCCGCGGCGTCATCCCCGGAGGTGCCTCCACGGATTTTCTCGTCTCCCATCATCTTGACGTGAAAATGGAGTTCGACTCGGTCATGAAGGCAGGTAGCAGGCTTGGCACCGGCACCATGATCGTGCTCGACGACAAGACCTGTCCCGTGGGATTCGTTCACAATCTGGAAGTGTTCTTTGCCCGGGAGTCCTGCGGCTGGTGCACACCCTGCAGGGAGGGTCTGCCGTGGATCGAGAAGATGCTCGGCGCAATCGAAAACGGCGAGGGTGAGCCGAGCGATATCGATATCCTAGCCCAGCAGTGCAGGCTCCTGGGACCGGGCAACACCTACTGCGCGCTCGCACCGGGCGCGGTCGAACCCCTGCAGAGCGCGATCAAATATTTTCGCGAGGATTTTGAGAGGCATATCCGGGGGAAAAAATGCAGTTACAAATAGACACTTCATTAATGCAAAGAGCAGGATTGTTCTTCCTTGAATGTCAAAAGCGTAGAACCCGACTTGTATGAACACATTTTTAATTGAAATTTTGGCAATTATCTCCTATGCTCACCATCTATATCGACAATAAACCATATCAGGTCAACGACGGCCAGAATCTTCTGCAAGCCTGCCTCTCACTCGGCTTTGACCTTCCCTATTTCTGCTGGCACCCAGCCATGCATTCCGTGGGCGCGTGCAGACAGTGTGCGGTGAAGCTGTTCAAGGACGAGAAGGACACCCACGGCAGGATCGTGATGTCCTGCATGACGCCGGTGGCCGAAGGTTTGCGCCTCTCCGTGGACGATCCTGATGCGCGGGCGTTTCGGTCGAGCGTTATCGAGTGGCTGATGCTGAACCATCCCCACGACTGCCCTGTCTGCGATGAGGGCGGTGAATGCCACTTGCAGGACATGACGGTTATGACGAAACACGTTTATCGGCGGACCCGGTTCAAAAAGCGGACCCACCGGAACCAGAACCTCGGCCCCTTTATCAACCACGAGATGAACCGCTGTATCCAGTGCTACCGTTGCGTCAGATTTTACCGCGATTATGCGGGCGGCGGTGATCTCCAGGTTCTTTCGTCCCATGATCACGTCTACTTCGGCCGCCATGAGGACGGCGCCCTGGAAAACGAATTCAGCGGAAACCTGGTCGAGGTCTGCCCCACCGGCGTGTTCACGGACAAAACGCTCAAGCAGCACTACGCGCGCAAATGGGACCTCCAGACCGCGCCTTCAGTCTGTGTGCATTGCGGCCTCGGGTGCAATACCATTCCCGGCGCGCGCTACGGTTCACTGAGAAGGATACTCAACCGGTACAACCACGAGGTGAACGGCTACTTCCTCTGCGACCGCGGGAGGTTCGGCTACGAATTCGTCAACAGCGGGCGGAGAATCAGGAAGGCTCTTCTGAAAGAGCCCGGGCAGCATGCCCATAAACCGGTGGACAAGGCCATCGCGCTGGGGCAGGTGACCAACATGCTTGCCGGGAGCAGAGGCATAATCGGCATAGGATCCCCCCGCGCTTCGCTTGAATCCAATTTCGCGCTCCGCACGCTCGTTGGACCGGATAACTTCTATTCAGGGATACCAGAACTAGAGCAGCGGCTCCAAACCATGATCATCGATATCCTTGTGAAGGGTCCGGCCCAATCGCCGTCCCTCCACGACGCAGCCATGGCCGACGCCGTGTTTATTTTGGGCGAAGACGTGACCAATACCGCCCCCCTGCTGGCACTGGCGCTCCGGCAGTCTGTTCGACGAAAGGGCCTGGACAGGGCAGCCGGCATCAGGGTCCCGGAATGGGATGATGCAGCGGTCCGTAATATTGCCCAGGATGAGCGGAGCCCGCTTTTTTCCGCGTCGCTCTGCGGTACAAAACTCGATGACATCGCGGCAAAAACATACCATGCGGCGCCTGATGACATCGCCCGGCTCGGTTTCGCCGTTGTTCAATGCTTGAACCCCGATGCTCCTCCTGTAAAAGATCTTTCCGGGACGGTACTCCAAGCAGCACAGGAAATCGCACATGCGCTAAAAAATGCAAAGCGGCCGCTCATCGTGTCGGGAGCAAGCCTGGGCAGCGAAGCCATAGTGCAGGCGGCCGCGAACGTTGCGTGGGCATTGTGCGACAACGGGAAAACAGCCGGGCTTTGTTACACTGCGAAGGAATGCAACAGCTTCGGTCTCGCCCTTCTTCAGGTCAAGCCGCTGGAAGATGCCTGCACAGCCGTTCTTCGCAAAAGCGCCGATACGGTCATTGTCCTCGAAAACGATCTTTACCATAGAAGCGAAGCAAGCAAGGTAAATGAGTTGCTCAATGCAGCAAAACATGTTGTCGTCATCGATCATTTGGTAAATCCGATGTCATCAAAAGCGGAGCTCGCGCTTCCGGCTGGCACGTTTGCCGAGTCACAGGGAACGATCGTGAACAGCGAAGGACGTGCTCAGCGGTTCTACGAGGTCATCAAACCCGGCCTTGATATCCAGGAAAGCTGGAAATGGATTCGCGACATTCTCGCCGCTTCGGGACGCAGCGCGGCGCCCTGGAAGAATTTTGCTGATATCACCGCAGCAATTACGGCTGCATTCCCCCTTTTCAAACCGCTTCAGGACCTGGCGCCGGATGCCGGGTTTCGGATTGCGGGCCAGAAAATACCGCGCCAGCCTCATCGGTACAGCGGTCGTACCTCCATGCTGGCAAATATCAGCGTCCACGAGCCGAAGCCTCCGGAGGACGCGGACTCACCACTCTCCTTTTCGATGGAGGGGTACGAGGGCGAACCGCCGCCATCTCTCATATCCCGATACTGGTCGCCGGGATGGAACTCCGTCCAGGCCTTGAATAAATTTCAGCAGGAAGTCGGCGGCCCGCTGCGCGGGGGAGATCCGGGCAAAAGGCTGCTGGAGGGCTCGAAAAACGGCAAAACAGAATGCTCCCAACGCATACCGGATGCATTCAACTATAAAAACAACGAATGGCTGGTCCTGCCGCTCTATCATATTTTCGGTTCCGAGGAGTTGAGCTTCCTCTCTCCCGGAATTTCCCAACGGGCGCCCAAGCCCTACCTTGCGCTCAATCCCGAAGATGCTTCACGCATAAATGCGACTCGGGGAGAGATGGCGGAGATATCAACTGATCAGGGGGCCTATCTGCTGGAGTTGATGATCTTTCCAGATTTACCCAAGGGCATTGCAGGCCTGCACTCAACCGTGGCTGCAATACTGAACATTGTTCCGTCGCGGTTTTATAAAATAAAGAAGGCTTCATGATCATGGCGGACATTATCAGGCAACTCATAGTACTCTACGGCGTTTTAATCGTCGTGCTGACAATCGGCGGATTGTTGATCTGGCTCGAACGCCGGCTGCTCGGGCTGTGGCAGGATCGCTACGGTCCGAACAGGGTGGGGCCATTCGGCCTCCTGCAAGTGCTGGCGGACATGATCAAGGTCTTCACGAAGGAAGACTGGATCCCGCCCTTTGCGGATAAGGCCGTGTTCATCATCGCGCCGGCGGTCATCGTTGTGGTCGTCCTCATGTCCTACACGGTCATCCCCTTTGCGCCGGGCGTCCAGATCGTGGATCTGAATATCGGGCTCCTGTTCTTTCTGGCCATGTCATCCCTCGGCGTATACAGTGTGGCTTTGGCCGGATGGGCATCCGCCAGCAAATATTCGCTCTTGGGCGGCCTGCGGGCATCCGCACAGATGCTCTCGTATGAAGTCTTCATGGGCCTATCGGTCATGGGCGTCGTTATGCTCGCGGGGTCGTTCAACCTGCGGGAAATCGTGGAAGCGCAGCGCCGCATGTGGTTCGTGGTGCCGCAGTTTGTCGGATTCGTCGTCTTCTTTATCGCCGGTATCGCGGAAACCCATCGTCTGCCTTTCGATCTCCCCGAGGCGGAAAGCGAACTCGTTGCAGGCTACCATTCGGAATACTCGGGGATGAAATTCGGCATGTTCTTTGTGGGAGAATATCTCGGCATCACCCTGATTTCAGCGCTTACCGTTGCCTTGTTCTTCGGCGGATGGATGGGGCCTCTGCTGCCGCCCCTTGCCTGGTTCCTGATCAAAACGTTCTTATTCATCTGTTTCTTCATCCTGTTACGCGCGGCGCTCCCCCGGCCGCGCTATGATCAGCTCATGTCGTTCGGGTGGAAAGTGATGCTGCCGCTGTCATTGCTGAACCTGGTGGTGACGGGAGCGGCGATTTTGTTGAGGAGATAGTTGCCAATGATGCTCTGGTAAGTCAAAAACCTATGATCAGCTTACTGAAATCAATCTGGACGGTCTTCAAGACCATGTTCCGACGGCGGGCCACGATCCAGTATCCGGAGGAGCGGCCCTATATCCCTCCCCGGTGGCGCGGCAGGATTATCCTTTCCCGCGATCCAGACGGGGAGGAGCGCTGTGTCGCGTGCTACCTCTGCGCCGTGGCGTGTCCCGTTGACTGCATCGCGCTTCAGGCCACACAGGACCAGCACGGGAGACGGTATCCCGAGTTTTTCCGCATCAATTTTTCCCGGTGCATTTTCTGCGGATTTTGTGAAGAAGCATGCCCGACCTATGCCATCCAGCTCACGACCGATTTCGAGATGGGTGAGTACAAGCGGAAAAACCTGGTTTACGAAAAAGAGGATCTGCTTATCAGCGGACCGGGAAAGTATCCTGATTATAATTTTTACCGCGTTGCCGGACTCTCGATCAAGAATAAGGATAAAGGCGAGGCGGAGAATGAAGCAAGTCCCGTTGATGTGAAAGACTTGATGCCATGAGACAGGAGAAAAAAACACAGCTCAAATTTAAAAGGAAGTAACTGTAGTCATGAACCTTCTTTTCTACTTATCAGCCGTCGTAGCCGTCCTCTCGACGCTCATGGTCATTACCAGGACCCGCGCCGTACACGCGCTTTTATACCTTATTGTGTCGCTGCTCGCGGTGTCGATCATTTTTTTCGCTCTCGGCGCTCCTTTCGTCGCCGCGCTCGAGGTGATCATCTATGCTGGAGCCATCATGGTCCTCTTTGTCTTTGTCATCATGATGCTGAACCTCGGTGCGGATGCTGCCAGGCAGGAGTCTCAATGGCTGCAACCGGGAATTTGGACGGGGCCTGCTCTCCTGTGCCTGATACTCGCATTCGAACTGATCTATCTGTTCATTGAGGAGCGCGAGCGGCTTGTCTCCATCACCGAAGTAACTCCCAAGCAGGTCGGAATAGCCCTCTTCGGCCCCTACGTGATCGGTGTAGAGCTGGCTTCAATACTGCTTCTGGCGGGACTGATCGGTGCGTATCACCTCGGCAGGCCGCATAAGCATTAAGGAGTTTAAATGGCAAACATCCCCATGGAACATGGTCTCATTTTAGCGGCTATCCTGTTTGCATTGGGTTTGACCGGCGTGCTCGTGCGCCGGAACATCGTATTCATGCTTATGAGCGTTGAGGTGATGCTGAACGCCGTGGGCCTGGCTTTTGTGGTCGCAGGGGCGCGGTGGGGCCAGGTTGACGGCCAGGTCATGTTCATTTTTATCCTGACCATGGCGGCAGCGGAAGTCTCCGTCGGATTGGCCCTCGTTCTTCAGTTGCATCACAATTTCAAAACACTGGACGCCGATGCGGCAAGCACTATGAAAGGATAATAGTTTTGGACTCTGAACCCTGAACCATGAACGGCTCATTATTCCTCATCCCTGCGCTTCCCTTTGCCGGATTCCTCATCCTGGCGACAATGGGCCGCCGTCTGACTAAAAGGATGGTCGCTGTTGTCGGTGTGGGCTCAGTCGGACTCGCGGCCCTGCTCGCCGTGTTCATCGCCGTCGGCTTTGTGACCGCACCGCCGCAAGGCAATGCCTTTACCCAGACGCTCTGGACCTGGATGCAGTTCGACGGTTACTCGGTACCAATCGCCTTCGCCCTTGACCCGCTCTCCCTGATTATGGTCCTCGTCGTCACCCTTGTTGGTTTCTTGATTCACCTCTACTCTGCCGAATTCATGCAGAGTGATGCGGGGTACAGCCGGTTCTTTGCATATATGAACCTCTTCGTTGGCGCCATGCTCACTCTCGTGCTCGCCGACAATCTTGCCCTTCTCTACCTCGGGTGGGAAGGCGTGGGTCTCTGCAGCTATCTGCTGATCGGATTCTGGTACGCCGATCCTGCGAACGGCCGCGCAGCCCGCAAAGCCTTTATCGTGACCCGCGTCGGCGATACCGCAATGGCAATCGGACTATTTCTCCTGTTCACGAACCTGGGCACCCTCAAGATACAGGGCTTGATGCAGGCTGCTCATTCCAAATGGCCCGTTGGCCATAACACGGCCGTTCTCGCCGCGGCGCTGCTCCTCGGCGGTGCGCTCGGCAAGTCAGCCCAGCTTCCCCTCCAGGTCTGGCTGCCGGACGCAATGGCCGGCCCCACGCCCGTAAGCGCCTTGATCCATGCGGCGACCATGGTGACCGTGGGTGTGTATCTCATTGCGCGAACCCATGTGCTTTTTGAGCTGGCGCCTGTTGTTCAGACAGCCGTGGCGATAATCGGAGCCGCGACCCTGCTCGTGGCCGGGTTCAGCGCCCTTGCGCAGCGCGACATCAAACGCGTCCTGGCATACTCCACGATCAGCCAGATCGGCTACATGTTCCTTGCCTTGGGCGTCGGAGCATGGCCTGCGGCCATGTTCCATTTCATGACCCATGCATTCTTCAAGGCCCTTTTGTTTCTTGGCGCAGGCGTCGTGATTCTTGCCCAGCACGAGGAGCATGACATGTTCAAGATGGGCGGCCTTCGCGACAAGCTTCCGTCCACGTTCTGGACTTTTCTCATCGGATCGGCTTCACTGTCCGCACTCCCACTCGTGACCGCAGGATTCTACAGCAAGGACTTGATCCTGTGGCAGACATGGTCCTCGCCGTCGGGGGGCGCCGCATTATGGGCCGCGGGACTCCTCGGCGCGTTTGTTACTTCGATCTACACCTTTCGCATGGTTTTCGTAACGTTTTTCGGCGAACCCAAAAAAGAAGTAGGGTATCGCCCGGGTGCAAGAATGACATTCCCCCTCGTAATCCTCGCCTTCTTCTCGATAGCCGGCGGTTTCGTCGAGCTACCTGAAACGCTCGGGAACCTGCCCCTGTTCTCCGGTTTTCTCCAGTCAGTGTTCCCTGAGACGGCAACCAATCCATTTGGTGCGAAGACTGAATTGATATTCCAACTCATCGCCTCGTTTGTTTCGCTGTCGGGTATTCTTGTCGCCTATGTATTCTATATTCGCCGTCCTCGCTATGCGGAGAAATTGGTGAACGCCCGAAGCATTGATTCGTTTAGAAAATTCTGTTTGGCGGGATGGGATTTTGATGCATTGTACGATCGGATTATCGTTCGGCCGTTCCTCTGGATCGCGGAAATCAACAAGCAGGACATTATCGACCACGGATACACCGGTGTCGCAAACTTCAATCGTGCGCTGTCTCGTTGGCTGAGCAAAACACAGACAGGCAATATCCGGTGGTATGCAATGGGCATAGCCTTGGGCGCAGTCGTTTTTTTTGCGATCGTTATTTTCTTTTCCTAGGAGATCCTGTCCCCGGTCTTTGCCCCTCGGGGGGCGCTGCGGCAGGACAGCATAATTCATCATGACCCTTCTCTGGCTCATCATCATACCGCTTCTCGGCGGACTGGCTGCAGGGATTCTGGGCCGCGACAATCATGCGTCTGCACGATGGATTTCGCTCGCCGCGTTGGCGCTGGATTGCGTTCTCCTGGCGATCGTGTGGCCGGGTTTTTCCATCCTGCCTGCGCCTGACCAAGACCGATGGCTGATCGAATGGAACCAGGCATGGATCCCGCAGTTGGGCATAAGCTTTCACCTCGCCATGGATGGGTTGAGCTTTATACTCGTCGTGCTCACGCTGTTCCTCGGCATTATTTCCGTGATTTGTTCGTGGACGGAGATCCGCGACCGCGTGGGATTTTTCCATATGAACCTGCTCTGGATACTTGCGGGGATTCTCGGCGTGTTCCTCGCCGTCGATCTTTTCCTGTTCTACTTCTTCTGGGAGCTTATGCTTGTGCCCATGTACTTCCTCATTCGTATCTGGGGCCACGAGAACCGTGTTTACGCGTCGCTCAAATTTTTCATCTTTACCCAGGCCGGCGGCCTGCTCATGCTCCTGTCAATCCTCGCGCTCTACTTCATCCACGGCGGGAATACAGGCATCTATACCTTTGACTACAATTTGCTTCTCGGCACGTCCCTTGCCCCCTCAACTGCCTTCTGGATCATGGCCGGATTCCTCATTGCTTTTATCGTGAAACTGCCGGTTGTTCCCTTCCATCCCTGGCTGCCCGATGCCCATACCGAAGCGCCGACCGCAGGGAGCGTGATCCTCGCGGGTCTCCTGCTCAAAACCGGTGCATACGGACTCCTGCGTTTTGTCATGCCGCTGTTCCCCGGCGCCGCTGCAGCGATTGCCCCGACCATGCTCGGCCTTGCCGTAGTCGGAATTATCTACGGAGCCGTATTGGCTTTCGGCCAGAACGATCTCAAACGACTCGTTGCCTATACCAGCGTAAGCCACATGGGATTCGTGCTTCTCGGTGTTTTCGCCGGTTCGACCACTGCGCTTTCCGGGTCGGTCGTGCAAATGGTGGCGCATGGAGTCAGCACCGGCGCTCTGTTCATCGTTGTCGGCATGATCCAGGAGCGCATCCATACGCGGGAGATGGACAGGATGGGTGGGTTGTGGGATCCGGCACCGCGCCTGAGCGGGGTAGGGCTGGTATTTGCGCTGGCATCGCTCGGATTGCCCGGCTTCGGTAATTTCATTGCGGAATTCATGATCCTTATCGGTTCGTTCCGGATGCACGCTATCGTAACCGTTCTCGCGGCGAGCGGTCTCGTCCTTGCCGCAATCTACTCGCTCTGGATCGTACAGCGCGTCTTTCAAGGAGAAAAGAGAGAGGACGTACATCTCGCGGACCTTACAGGCCGTGAAACGGGGATGATGGCGATATTAATCGTCGTGATTATCTGGATCGGATTTTTTCCGCGGATGGTATTAAAACCCGTTGAGCAGGTTATGCACGCCACGAGCAGCAACGCGTCCCAGGAAAACCCGGTCCAAATAAAGGGAGGCGGAGAATGAACATCGCCGATTTTACCGCGCTCTCACCCTACCTTGCCCTGTCGGCATCCATCGTGACTACCATGCTCGTACTTGCTTTTTACCGCAATCACAAAATCACCGTAATCCTTACCCTTGCGGGATTGACGCTTTCCGGGATATGCATTTCAGGCGCTTTGTTCGTGCTCCCGCGGGAGGTAACGCCCCTTCTCACCATCGACCAATATGCCTTCTTTTTCCTGGGCCTTCTTTTGCTTGCGGGCTTCGCGGTAACAGCCATGTCCTACTCATACCTTGAAAAGCAGGAGGGCCATCGCGAGGAGTTCTATCTCCTTTTGATGCTTGCCCTGCTGGGTTGTGCCGTTTTAACTGCAGCGACGCACTTTGCATCGTTCTTTCTCGGCATTGAACTCCTGAGCGTATCGCTTTACGCCCTGGCCGCATACTTCAGGCATAGCGACCGCAGCGTGGAGGCGGGCGTCAAGTACCTGATTCTGGCTGCTGTCTCATCCGCCTTTATTCTTTTTGGCATGGCCCTCGTCTATGCAGAAACAGGCAGCCTGGCTTTCATGGAAATCGCTTCACGCGTTGGTGGCGCACAGGTACGGCAGCTACCGTTCCTGTCCGGGGCCACCATGATCATTGTCGGGCTCGGATTCAAACTCGCCGTTGTTCCCTTTCACCTCTGGACACCGGACGTCTATGAAGGAGCGCCCGCGCCGGTCACGGCTTTTATTGCCACAGCTTCAAAAGGAGCGGTATTCGCTCTTGTGCTTCGCTATTTTACCATGGTGGACATTCACACCCAGGGAGCACTTGTCGTCATTATTACGATCATTGCCGTCGCTTCCATGTTCGTTGGCAACCTCCTGGCATTGCTCCAGGCAAATATAAAACGAATTTTAGCATACTCGTCCATCTCCCACCTCGGCTACCTGCTCATCACCATTCTCGCGAGCGGCCCGGTAGCCCGCGTAGCTGCTGCCTTTTACCTGAGCGCATATTTTATTACGACATTAGGCGCATTCGGCGTGGTCACGGTCCTTTCAGGACCTGGCCGTGATGCAGACCAGCTGGATAATTACCGGGGGCTTGTCTGGAGACGGCCCCTTCTTGCCAGCGTGTTCACGGCAATGCTCTTTTCCCTCGCAGGTATCCCGCTTACCGCCGGATTTATTGGAAAATTTTATATTGTCGCAGCGGGTGTCGGTTCTGCGCTGTGGCTGGTGGTGATCGTGCTTGTGGTCAACAGCGTTATAGGACTTTATTACTACCTGCGGATCATCCTCGTCTTGTTTGCGCCCGTGGAGCAGAAGCTGCAAAGGGAAGCCGGGCTATCCCGTAGTAGCAGCATTACGTTAGCATCTCTTACTGTTCTCTTGGTCTGGCTTGGTGTGTACCCTGGTCCGGCCATAGAATTGATAAAAGTAACGATGCAAAGCCTCCTGTAACGTTCTATAGTTATAGTGAAGACACCGAAACGGCGGCTAAGGGCTGGATCGGGGAGTTGAGTTGCATCATTTCGGCTCTCACGGCCGGGTCCCCGTCGTTACTGTGAAATTTATTTCGAGGTGAACCATGAATAACCTGGAAAAGATCGCAAAACTCATTCGTTACTACAGTCTCGTCATGTCCACCGAGGCCGGTTCCGGCCATCCCACATCCTCGCTGTCCGCAGCAGACCTCATGACGGGACTTCTTTTCGGCGGAACATTTAAGTACGACCTCGATAATCCCCTGCACCCGAATAATGATCGCCTGATCTTTTCCAAAGGTCACGCATCACCTCTTTTCTACTCCCTCTGGGCGGCGGCGGGGAAAGTGTCGGAAGAGGAGCTCTTGACTTTTAGAAAATTCAGCAGCAATCTGGAGGGACACCCGACGCGCGAATTCAGATATACCGAAGCAGCCACAGGCTCACTCGGGCAGGGTCTCTCCATCGGCGTGGGCATGGCGCTGAATGCCAAGTACATCGATAAACTGCCCTACCGGACCTACGTGCTGCTCGGCGACAGCGAAATGGCTGAGGGTTCTCAGTGGGAAGCCATGGAACTCGCTGCATTCTACAAGCTCGGCAACCTCATCGGCATCATGGACGTGAACCGGCTTGGCCAGCGCGGGGAGACCATGTACGGCCATAATCTCTCTGTGTACAGGGATCGGGTGTCGGCCTTTGGTTGGGAACCGATTGTTATTGACGGCCATCATATGCCGCAGATCCTGACAGCGTACAAACAGGCGCTGTCAACCCGGGACAAGCCGGTCATGATCATTGCCAGGACAATAAAAGGCAAAGGAGTATCGTTCGTAGAGGACAAAAACGGTTGGCACGGGAGGCCGCTTAAAAAGGATGAACTTGCTCGGGCTCTCGAAGAACTCGGACCAATCGATAAAGCGATAACCGGAAAAATCGAAAAGCCGGATGACCTGAGGCCTTTGGAAACGTCACCGTCGAGCGCGCAGCCGGTTTCCTACTCGACCGAAAAACCTGTGGCTACACGCCATGCCTATGGAACAGCGCTCGAGCGATTGTTCCCGGAGTTTCCGGATATGGTTGTGCTCGACGCCGAGGTGAGCAATTCGACCTATTCCGAACTGTTTAAAGCGAGGTATCCGGAGCGGTTCTTCGAGATGTTCATCGCCGAGCAGAATATGGTCGGCACAGCCCTCGGCCTGTCGATCCGCGGTAAGGCGCCTTTTGTCTCCACCTTTGCCGCTTTTCTGACACGGGCCTTTGACCAGATCCGGATGAGCCAGTATTCGCAAGCCGACATAAAATTTTGCGGCTCCCATGCCGGAGTTTCGATCGGCGAGGACGGATCGTCCCAGATGGGCCTTGAGGATATCGCCCTGTTCAGAACGCTGCTGCACAGCGTCATCCTCTACCCTTCCGACGCGGTTTCGACTGAAAAGCTCGTCGCCGAAATGGCCAGGCACAAAGGCATATCCTATCTTCGTACGACGAGGAAGGAAACTCCCATCATTTACCGCAACGACGAAGTGTTCCGCATCGGCGGAAGCAAGCTCCTGAAATCCAACAAGGCTGATGTTGCGGTCATTGTGGCCGCGGGCATAACAGTGCATGAAGCGCTTCAGGCCTACGAGGATTTGAAAAAGGAGGACATCCTTGTTCGTGTAATCGACCTCTACAGCATCAAACCGCTGGATGAAACCGCACTCATTACTGCGGCACACGAAACCGGTGCAGTCATAACGGTGGAGGACCACTTTGAGGAAGGCGGATTGGGGGAGGCGGCCATGAGCGCTCTTGCAGGAACAAACATTCCCGTTTACCCGCTCGCCGTGAGAAATATGCCGCGCAGCGGCAAGCCTGCGGAACTACTGGAGTATGAGGAAATATCCGCTGCGGCAATTGTCAAGCGGACCAGAGAGATTGCAAAAAGACGGCAACATGGCCGATGAAGCACAACGTCGATGCTCAAACGTTTGTTTTGATGCTTTCCTCCTGGATTCCCAGGACTTTGTCTACAATATCAGCAAGTTCCTTGTCGTGATCGTGGTTCAGGGTAAAAACCCTGCATTGAACGACCCGGGCGGGGATATAATCGAAAAAATCTTTCAGGGGCTCCTTTTCAACCTTGCGTGTTGAGGGATTGAATACATAAACCTGGCGCTCGCCCATCATGAGGGGGTTGACCGGACGCGGGTCCTGACTTGCCATGTCCACGCAGAACCTCAAGTCCTTCAGCTTTTGCGGCAGGTTCCTTTTAATTCTTTTTACCAGTTCGCCTTCATCGATGATTGTCTTTCCCTTTTCGAAAACACGCATCGACAGCGTGACGTCGTAGGCCATCTTCCATTTGACCTCGCGGGCAAGGATGGCGGCCCATTCCCTCCCGAGTGCGGCAGTGTCGGCGTTCTTGCTGCCTTCCCACTTTCTCACCCCTTCGAGCAGCGACCAGTCAGTCAAGGAAAGATATTCCTTCAGGTTTTTTACGGGGTTATCATAAGGGAAGATCCTAGCCATGGTCTCCTTGAACAGTTCCTTCAGGTGTTCGTCAATGGCGCGGGTGGTCCGGTGGTAATACACATTCGTGTACATATAGAGCCGGGCGTTCAGAAACATGTTCAGGGCAGTCAGACCGGATTTGTGAAGTGTCAGCCCCTTGTCGGTGAAAAATGTGTAATACATGAGCCGGTCTATGTCCACGGCACCGATCGCAACACCGCACATATAGGCGTCGCGCATGACATAATCGAGATTGTCCACCGTATAGATGCCGGACAAGAGCGGCTGCAAAAAGACGGCCCAGCGAGGCTGTTTTGATGAGGGCGACCCCGGTCCTTTGCCGATGAGGAACGCAACCTGGTCCGGGTTGAGCTTTTCCCCCTTTCCGAATTCGCCTGTAGGGCTGCGGCGAATGGCCTTGATAATGTCGGCGAGTTCGGTCCTTATGATGTGCTGTCCCAATTTCTCGTGGGTCAGGTCATACTTCGCCAGATAATTGTCATCGAAAAAGTGTCCGAAAGGGCCGTGCCCGATGTCATGGAGCAAAGCCGCAATCCGGAGAAACTCCTCGACATAATTTGCCGATGGGCAGTCAGGCACTGCTGCTTTGAGCGAGGGGTAGAGATGACGGGCGAACCTTCCAGCCAGATGCATGGCGCCGAGCACGTGCTGAAACCTGCTGTGCTCCGCTGACGGGTAAACCCAGCGAGCGCTCTGGAGCTGGTAAATTTGCCTCAAACGCTGCATCCAGGGAGTATCAATAAGGTCTTTCTCTGTCTTTTCGCTTGAGCCGCGAGGAGTGGTGAAAGAGATGTAACCATGCACGGCATCGCCGAGCAGGGCCGTGCCATCGTAGAATTCTTCGCCTTGTGCCAATTCTCGCATGAAACGATTATACCGTGAATTATGCTTGAGTCAACCCGAAACTGCCGGGGGACGCAAACCGGGATCTGGCGATTGTTCGCGCAAGGACGCCATGAACGCAGCGCAAAGAACACCTATATACAGCCGGCTATTTTTTTGGAGCCTGCTTTGATCACCCAAGCCGCAACGCTCGGCCTTCAGACAGGGAGATTGTCAAGGTCAAGAGTTCCCGTGCTCTCGTCGACCGTTGCGGTTAAAGGCTCCTTCTCGCACAACCATTGTGCGCAAGCATCTCACAACGCTGATCGTTGCTGTAACCGTATCTCGGAAAGGAGCTATTTCTACACAAGGTTTATCATCCTTCGCAGAAGGCGTACGATTCCGGATGATCCCCTCTTGCCGGTCGCAAAAAAAAGCCCATCATCCTGAGATGACGGGCTTCGAAAAAATATTCCGGCAGCGTCCTACTTTCCCATGACCTCTCGGTCATAGTATCATCGGCCCTGGAGAGCTTAACTTCCGTGTTCGGGATGGGAACGGGTGTGACCCCTCCGGTATAGCCACCGAAAATCGTATGACGATTATCAATGACACTGAATAAGCAAGAATACGTCGAAAAGCCGAATCTGTCAAAAGCAGATTCATTAAATAATAATAGTGGTTAAGCCGCACGGCCTATTAGTACTGGTTAGCTCAGGATGTTACCACCCTTACACGCCCAGCCTATCAACCCGGTGGTCTACCGGGGGCCTTCAGGGGTATTGCTACCCGGGAGATCTAGTCTTGAGGTGGGTTTCCCGCTTAGATGCTTTCAGCGGTTATCCCGACCGAACATAGCTACCCAGCACTGCCCCTGGCGGGACAACTGGCACACTAGAGGTTCGTCCATCCCGGTCCTCTCGTACTAGGGACAGATCCTCT
>DATJAP010000023.1:0-3440 GCA_035516155.1 Nitrospirota bacterium | reverse complement strand
GCCATGATCAGGATCAACGAATTCGCATGGTTCTACTTCATCAGAGAGCATGTCATGCGGTTTTTCGGCACCCGCGTTCCCCGGGATTATCATACCGGCCCGATCTATTTCCCCCTGTTGCAGACCCCGGTGTTTCTGCTCCCGTGGACGGCGTTCTTGCCGGCCTTATTTTATAAACGAAGAGGGGAACCCTTCTTCCGGAGCGATCTCGAACGGTTCCTATGGCTCTGGTACCTCGTTCCGCTCGTGGTATTTTCGCTCTCATTCGCCAAGGCAAGCTATTATATGATCGCGGGGACGCCGCCTGTGGCCTTTCTGCTCGCCCTCAAAATGGAGCAATTGTTCTCCGAGCAAAAATCGCGATTGCTCGGAATATGTGCGGCATTAATCGTGTGCGCCGGTCTGCTGCTCATGGCGGCAACGTACGCTCGGCCAGACGATCACACTACCTTTTTGCACGCCGTCGGCGGCTACAAAAGCGGTTATTTGCATGCCTTCGCCATCTTGACGGCCGGCGCCGCCGTGGCCGCGGCGTTCATGTTCTGGAAGAAGTACCTTTATTCCGTCGGTGTCATCGCCTTATTATCCCTGCCGCTCCTTGTATACTCGCTGCACATGGTCAGGCAGGCCGAACCGTACTGCAGCAAGAAATCCCTCTGCTATTTCCTTCAGGAGAATGAAAAAGACCGTGAAGTCTTCCTCTACCGCGACTACGAGGAAATCTCCTCGTTGCCCTTTTACTTGAAAGGGCGTGTTTCCATCATCGACAGCGCGAGTGAAGACCTGAGTTACGGCATGAAATATTCCCGGGATGATCGCCGATTTGTCTCCGGGGACGTGTTTCGGCGTTTCTTAAAAAGTCACAAGGTATCCGTCATAGTCATGAAAAAGCGGATCGAGGAATTCAGGAGTTCGGGACTTGCCGGGCTGCTCATAGATGTGAGACGGGCTGGAAACGTGGTATTGTATGAAAATTATGAGTCAAGGTGAAAGGGCCTGTTGCCCAAACCCAATGAGTCATCGAAAGGAGCCCAAAGGGCGACGTGGCGACCTTGTAATATTGCGTATCGCTTGTCATGGACGACGAGGAGTGCTTCCTGAAGATGTTATATTTTCTCATTTCTCGAAACTCATCATGGTTCATCCAGAAGTTCTTAACGTCTGCGCATAGAATATCTTTTCACACCTCGTCGGATAATACATAAAGTAGTGATAAAATAAAGTAATAGCGCACGTTGAACAAATTGGATACCTAAGTTGCCTAGTAGGGGGTCTACTTAAGCAATGGTTAGTGCCAAACTCGCACTCAAACGTCAAGTCAGAGACCGAAGCCCTACCATGGAGTGGAATGTTCTTACCGTTGTGAAGGAGGTGGGAGCCGTGTCACATATGTGGGAGTTAAGGGAGGGGAAGGTGTTGGTGGTCGAGGACGCTAATACAGCTTCGCTCGTTGTAGTTGCCAGGGATCTGAAGGACCGGAATGACAAGATCGCAGTGCTGGAAGAGATACTTCGCAAACTCAGGCCATGAGGCGCAGGTATATTTGCGGGCGGGTATTTCTAACAAATTATGCGCGTCGCGCACCGCAAAACTGTTTTGCAGTGTTCCTAAGGAGTCGGTGGATTCTCTAATGGGGTAAAAACCTCGCAAGACAGGAGGCAGCGCAGGTGAGGAATTATCACGATACAATGCATGATGACCGGTTCATGTTTCTCGAAATCAAGGCGGAGCAGATCAGGAAAATGCTGCTGGGATCTTTGCTCCTGGCAAAGGATGCGTGGAAGGATGCGCTGCTCAGGACACCTGAGGGACTCCGCGTCCTGAAGACCGTTGAAGAAGCGGCCGAGGAATTTATCGACCCCTCTATTACCGATCCCGTCGCGAAGCTCGACAACGTTCTCGACGTGATCAACAGACGCGCACGCGCCGTTGTCGTTGTACTGGATCATCTCGCACAGCACAAGGAGTGATCATCAGCAAAATATTGAGGGAAATACCGGACATGCGCGTCGGTTGATGCTTTTTAAATCCTGATTTCACATTCGCGATCAATTCGCATTACAACGAACATGAAAAAAGAAGCGTATGCATATGCCGCACTTGGTGATAATGCGGCCAGGTGCCTCATATGCCAAAGAAGGTGCGTGATCCCGGAAGGCAAGACGGGCTGGTGCCGAACGCGGATAAATGAAAGCGGCATACTATTCAGCACGATCTACGGCGAAGTCTCATCGATCTCGATCAATCCCATTGAAAAAAAGCCGGTCTTCCACTACTATCCGGGCTCGCGGTGGCTTTCTCTTGGTAGCGTGGGTTGCAACTTTCGGTGCCCGGGCTGCCAGAACTGGGACATTGCCCACTGGAAAGAAGGGCCCATGGACACCGAATACATCTCGCCGGAGAACGCAGTTGATCAGGCCGATAATTCAGGTTGCCTCGGCATATCATGGACATTCAACGAGCCCGCGCTCTCGTTCGAATATACCCTCGACTCGGCAAAACTCGCTCAATCACGAAGGCTCCGCACCAATTATGTAACGAACGGATATATCACGGAAGAGGCGCTTGATATGATAGCCCCGTACCTCGACGTCTACCGGGTGGACATCAAAGGGTTTTCCGACAGGACGTACTTGCGGATTGGGCATATCGCGAAGTTCAAAGGAATCCTCGATGTCGCGGAACAGGCGAAGAGACACGGGATGCATGTAGAGGTTGTCACGAATATTATTCCGGCATACAACGATGATGAAAAGGAGCTTCGAGATATCGCGGCATGGATCAAAAACTGCCTTGGCCCTGCTACGCCGTGGCATGTGACGAGGTTCCATCCCCATCACGAACTGGTTGATGTCCGACCGACGCCAATCAGTACGCTGGAAAAGGCATGGTCCCTGGGAAAAGAAGCGGGGCTCTGGTATGTGTACCTCGGCAACGTGCCTGGCCATCGATGGGAAAACACCTGGTGTCATGAGTGTGGCGAGCTTTTGATCGAACGGTATATATTCGACGTCAGGCGGAATAAGATCGAGAACGGCAAGTGCCCGGCGTGCGGGACGGCGATTCCCGGAAAATTTTAAGAACCGTTATAAATGCTTCGTCAGCGTTCATTTTCTTTGCAATCGATTGCTGCGAGCATCCAATCTGGAGTCTAAGACTCAATGATTAACAAATCGTTCCACGCTGCCAGCTTCGCGACGTGTGAACTCATCGTTCACATGCACTTTTCAAGCAGTATTCTGATAATCATATAAAGGGCACCTCCGAGCATATCAGAATCTAAAGATTCTGATATGCTCTTGGGAAAGATCCCCATCTTACCCAGGAGGTGCTTTATGAGATTGTACACAGCTTTCGATCTACATTCAAGCAACAGTTATTTAGGAATTATCGACGAAACAGGCAAGAGAGTATTTAAGAAAAAGGTACCGAATGATCCA
>DATJAP010000022.1:0-6346 GCA_035516155.1 Nitrospirota bacterium | reverse complement strand
GACATTCGCTCTGGAATCGTCGGCAGCGAAAGACATCTACGTCGCCGGTGACTTTAACGATTGGAAGATAAACGATGAGAGCAGGCTTGCCCCTGGCGAAAACGGGTGCTGGGAGAAGCGAGTGACGTTACCTCACGGCAGGTACCGATACAAATTTGTCGTTGACGGTGAGTGGACAATAGACTCGAAGAATCAAGCACGTGAGGTCAATACATTCGGAAGCTTCGACTCCGTGATGGAGATCTAATCGAGCAAGGTGGAGATGGGGTGGAATAGGCTAGAAAGGAGAACCCATGCCATTCATCCGTAAAAGACGCATTTGGTGGGGACCTGTTTCCGAAGCGGCGAGCTATGTGGTGTATGTCGGCAAAGATGACAAATTGTATGATCCTGCTAAGTTCTTGTGGGAGGATACACCTGACATTGTTTCTAAGCCAGTCATTGGGAAGACGGAGTTGATTGTCCCGGATGAATGGCCTGAATTCCCCAAGGAACCGGGAACATACCACATCGGGATTACATCCAGAGACGATGTGGGAAATCAAAGTGACCCCTTCCTGTTGTCGGGGCTATTCAAATTTCTTGCCCCACCTTCCCCTTCGAGAGGTGGGATCGAGAGTCTACCAATGGTTCGTTCCATAATGCGCCAGGGACGATCAATCATCCAGGGAGCCCTTGAAGAGGTGAGGGACAACGAAGAGGTGCTGGATGCATATCTCGGAGGCTCATCTTGATCCGTTTTCTTTAAGTGTAAACTTTCAACACCGTATCCTAAACGAATGATGTTGAAGATCGAGTTCGCGTTGAGCGAATAGGCATTGATGTGGAACGGAGATTTATCGACCCATTCGGTGGCGCCAAGCCCCGCCTTGCAGGACGGGGCAAAGAAGCCTTGCTCAGGGTCAACCCTCAGCCTTTGGCCCGATCCAAGGCCGGAGGGTCGTAGGGTTGACTTTGCCCGAGCAGGATGAGGGTAGGAGATAAGATTTGCCTGTCCCGGCAGGGAAATAGATCATTAAAAAGTAGAAATTTGTAATTTTATGGACGCCTCCCTTGTCTGCCTGTCAAGCAAAATCCTATTTGATCAAAGCTAGTCCTGTAAGATATATTGGAAAAGATGGCAATCCCTCTTCGAGGCGCCGTGGAAGGAGAATGTCCGCCCCGCATATTCCCGCTGAGGAGCTACCATGAAACTTTCAAACAGAGCCGTTCTTGTGACCGGAGGTACCGGCGGTATCGGGCTCGGCATTGCCGAGGCGTTTCGCCGATCAGGAAGCAAGGTTATTGTGTGCGGACGCGACAGGAAGAAGCTGTCAGCGGTGGGAAAAAAGTTCCCGGGGATTACGGCACTGCCCTGTGACGTCGGGGATGTCCGGCAGAGGGAGAATCTTGCCGTGGAAGTGCTTCGCCGTTTTCCCGATCTCGACATCCTGGTCAACAACGCGGGAATCTAGAGATATATCGATCTGAAAAAAGGATATGAGGAACTCAAATCAGGCGAAGACGAGATTGCCATCAATTTCGTTTCTATGGTGGAGCTGACTGCCCTTTTCATCCGCCATCTGATGAGCAAACCGTCAGCCGCGGTGATCAATGTGAGTTCGGGGCTTGGGTTCATGCCGATGCTCCATACGCCCGTCTACAGCGCAACAAAGGCCGCGATTCACGTCTATTCCCTCGTGCTGCGGCAGCAGCTCAAAGACACATCAATCAAGGTGATTGAAATCGTTCCGCCCATGGTCGATACTGATTTGAACAGGGGAGGACGTGACCGCGCGCGTCTCAAATTCAGAGGGATCCCTCTTTCGGAATATATTCCAACCGTCATCAAAGGACTGGAAAACGACGCCGAGACGATATTCCACGGTGACGGGGAGAAGATCCTTTCTGAATCCCGCGAAGAATCGGAAAAACGTTTGCTGACGCCATCCCGGTGAACCGAAGAGGAGGAATACCATGAAAGAGAGTCCGATCGGAGATCTACAGCCCCTTACACTTCTCGAACCGGTCTTTGACCAATGTCTGACAGTTTTCGAAGCACTAAAAATCAGAAGGACCTCCCGCGCCATCGGCGACCGGAAAATCCCTCTGCAGATTCTTTCGGACATCCTCTGGGCAGCACAGGGAATCAACCGGATCAAGGGACCTTTCGGAGGCCTGGGAAGGACTGCGGGGTCGGCCAGCAATTCGCAGGAGATCTGCATCTATGTCGCCATGGAGCAAGGGACGTATCTGTATGAACCTGACTCTCATCGGTTGACCCCGGTTGCCTTCGGTGACATCCGCGCTCTTGCGATCGGAGCATGGCAGGGAAAGGCCGGGGCAAACGCTCCCGTTCGTCTCATCTACGTCGTTGATATCGACAGGTTCGATAATGCCGGTTTCAAAGAGCCGGGGCTTTATGATGCGGAAATTCAGAAATCATATTACTTTACCGACACCGGCCTTATCGCGCAAAACGTGTATCTGGCATGCGCCTCGTTGGGACTGGCTTCGTGGTTTCACAACTGCAACAAGGCCGCAGTCGCGAAAGAGTTCAAGCTGGAACCGCATCAGCGGCCGCTTTTCGGACAGACAATCGGGTATGCCGGCCAGGAAGAAGGGTAGAGGATTGAGATTTGCCCGTCCATCCGGGAAAATACTATCATATAAGTGGAGTATGTTTTTGTTTGACACTTTTATAGGCATATTATATTATGCTTTAAAAAGATGATTCTGGAGGCATCAATGAGGACGACATTAGCGGTAAGAGAAGACCTGATTGAGGAAGTGAAGGCCTTGGCCGGAGTGAAAACGAAGAAGGATGCGGTGGAAAAAGCACTTGAGGAGTTTGTCCGGAGAAGAAAGGCAAAAAAATTACTTGATCTCGAAGGGAAAATAGAACTCTCCTTTACACTTGAGGAATTCATAGGAAGAAGAAAAAGAGATGTTCCTCATCGATAGCTCTGCATGGATTGAATATCTTCGTCCGAAAGGGTCGAAGAAAATCAAGGAAAGGGTCAAGGAAATCCTTCAGAAGGAAGAGGCGGTTTCCTGTGGAGTCGTTGTCGTAGAGATCCTGAGGGGCGCTAAAAATGAGAAGGACTTCCGATCCTTGCATGAATCGCTTACATCTCTTCCACAAATTCCAATAGATGATGCCGTTATCGAAAGGGCTTCCCAATGGGGGTTCCAATTGGGTAGAAGAGGCAAGTTTGTTTCCACCACCGACCTGCTTATCGCTGCGGCAGCCTATAAGAAAGCCTGTCTTTTACATGCAGACAGAGATTTCCGGATCATCTCATCCGTGGTAGAACTGGATGAGGAAAGAATAGAATTATCCTGAATCCCACTATTATTCCTTCGTCACCCCCTTCGTATTCCCGACACGGCACAAAATGTTCGTGCAGTGTGAGTGAATTCTCACCTATGTCCCTCGGGGCTGTGGGATATAGAGCGGAGATTCATTGACTTCGCCGGGGCAGGAGGAGCCTGCCTGCCCTGTACCATTCCAGGTTCAGGGCCTGCCGGTACGCAGGGGCAGGCGAAGCTTATACTTTAACGCGCTCCACATCGCCGGTGAGGCAGCCGATCTCCATGATGAGCTTACCATGCGGCATCCGGAGGCCTTTCAGGGTCGTGACGATCAGTTCCGATATGATGCCGCACTGCTTGATCGTGTCGAGATAAACATAGCGGGTTATGGCTGAACCCTTTGTGGTGATGGCGCCCGACTGGAGCACTTCAACGCCGTTCCTTTTCATCTGATCGAGCTTCTTATCGTAGCCCGATACGGTGAAACCGAGATGATGGATGCCGCCGCCGCTTTTCTTAAGCATATCCGAATAGACACACTCGTCTTTATGATTCACCTGAATCAGCTCGATCTCCAGCGCGCCCTGAAATGCAAGCACGATGTCCGCATCGGTGCTTATGGGTTTACCCCGGTAGGTGGCTTCATGCTTTACGGTGTTCGAGCGATACCAGTGCCCGATGTTGAGAAGCTTCGCATAATATACCACGGCTTCCGGAATGCTCGGGACGAGGATGCCGATCTGGTTGACGTTCGGAAGACTCGTGCGGTTCAGGCCGCGAATGTCCGTTGGCTGCACGGATGCCTCCTTTCCTACTCAAAGCTGACAGCGGTTTTCATCGCCCGGTGGGCGCCTTTATTCACGTTCACCTCGATCAATTCCCGGTATTTTTCGAGCGGAAACTTGTGGGTGAGCATGTCATCCACCCGTATTTTTTTGGAGGAAATCAAATCGAGCGCCATTTCATAAGCATGCTTCCTGCCGCCTTCGATATCGTTATAACGATAGCCGTAACAACCCTTGACTGTCTGCAGCTTGAGCCACAACGTCGTGAGGTCCAATTTCACTTCCTTGCCGATGCCGATGACGGAAAGCGTCCCGTTTGTTGCCATGACGCGGAGCGCCATATTCAAGGTGTCGGCATGACCCACCGTATCATAGACCTTGTCGAAGCCCCCCATCAATACACGTTCTCCCAGCATCGGCCGATAGGCCCTCCCGCCGGTAATCTCAACGGCGGCGTCGATCATTCCGCCGGTGATTGTCCGGTTGGCGCCGCATTGCTTCACATACTCAGCCGCGAAGAGTGACGGCTCGGAAACGGTGATATCGCAGCCGCTAGCCACAGCCCGCATGCACTTAACCACCATGGCGCCGATGACGCCGCCGCCAATCACCAGCACCTTGTCCCCGGCATCCGGCCGGTTGTCCAGCACCGCCTGCAAACCCACGGCCAGCGGCTCCACCAGGGCCGCCGATTCCGGCGATACACCGTTGGGTACGCAATAGACTTGACTTTTATGCGCCACGCAATATTCGGCAAACCCGCCGTTGATGTCTTTGCAGATTCCGATAAACATCCCCGGCGAAAAAGCGCCTTCGGCGAAATTCTCGCAATTGGCCGGTATTCCCGCGGCGCAGCTCCGGCAGACGGGCTTTATCGCGCGTGTATGACAGTTGAGAGAGGGGACGACGGAGGCCAGATCGCCGGTGCGGCAATGCTCAACGGCACTGCCGGTTTCCACGATCTCGCCGCAGATCTCGTGTCCCGGCACGCAGGGAAAGGATGTGAAGGGTGAGGCCGTCGGCGAATCTCTGAGAAAAAGGAGATTGATATCGCTGCCGCAGACCCCGCAGAGCTGTGTCTTTAATTTCACCCACTCCGGCGACGGCAGGGTCGGTTCCGGCATATCGACAAGCTTCACCGTCGAGAATGGGCCCCGGTAACAGAAGCTTCCGCTGATCGGCCGCAGTGCCTGGATGATTAAAAATTTCGGCACATTGACATTGAACAGAAGCGCTTTCATCAAATGCCTCCTCGGGCCTCTTGTCATATTGTCAAAAGTTACCTTCCCTCTCCCCTTATCCCTCTTTTCATCCCTGGGTATTATTCCATCTTCAACGATTGATAGAACAGGACCGTTGCAGGACTGGTGACCGTGGGATCGGTCATCACATTGACGCAAGCCGGTCTTCCGGACTCAAAGGCGCGCTGAAGCGCAGGGATGATCTCTGCGTCCTTGACGACCAATTCGCCGTGTCCGCCCAGGCCTTCGACCATCTTTTCATAGTGTCTCGTGCCCAGTTCCGAGCACTGGAGCCTTTCCTTGCCGATCGACATCTCCTGGGAGTGTTTGATCATGCCCCAGGCGCAGTCGTTATTGACGACGCACACAATCGGGATGTTGTGCCGCACCATCGTGTCGAATTCCATGGCGTTAAACCCGAAAGAGCCGTCGCCGTTCAAGAGCAGTACCTTCATCTCCGGCCGCGCCAGCTTGGCCGCCATGGCAAAGGGAATGCCCGTGCCGAGGCAGCCGAGAAGACCCGCAGAGGAACCGATCACGCCGGCCTTATGTCTGGACATGAACCCTACCAGTCCGAAATAAGAAGTGTCGCCGCCGTCCACCACGTAAAGCGCATCATCGCCCAGGAATTTATGGATTTGCGCAGCCAGGCGGATCGGGTGTATGGGATCGGATTCGGTCTGGCGTATTTTGAGCTCGCCGTCAATCATGGATTGGCTTGCCGCTCTCAGCATGGTTACCCATTCGCGGCGCTCCTTTTTGGCAAGAAGGGGTTCGAGTTGGCCCAGGACGGAGCCGCAATCGCCGACCAGTCCAGCATCGGCCTGCCGGTTCCGGTCGATTTCGTGGGGGTCGATATCAATCCGCACGACCTTGGTCGTAGGCGGAATGACGCTGCCCGACTGGAGCAGCCAGTTCAAGCGAAGGCCTGCAACGACCATCACATCCGCCTGGCTCGCGGTCAGCATGATACCGACGTTGCCACAGTCCCAGATGGAGAGAGGATGGTTGTCGGGAAGCGTTCCC
>DATJAP010000021.1:0-162512 GCA_035516155.1 Nitrospirota bacterium | reverse complement strand
GCTTTTCCCGAAGGCAAAGCTCGCGATCGGGCCGGCCATCGAAGAGGGTTTCTATTACGATTTCGACCTCGAGCGGCCGTTGACGCCCGAAGACTTGGTCAAGATCGAAAAGAAGATGGCGGAGCTTGCCAAGGCTGCACTACCGATCACGAGAAAAGTGCTTTCCAAGGCTGAAGCCTTATCGTTCTTTGGGAAATTGGGCGAGACGTACAAAGTCGAGCTCATAGAAGAGCTGCCCGACGGTACGATCTCTCTCTATGAACAGGGTGATTTCGCGGATCTTTGCCGCGGACCCCATGTATCGTGGACGTCGAAGATAAAATCCTTCAAGCTCCTTTCCATTGCGGGCGCCTACTGGCGTGGCAGCGAAAAGAATAAGATGCTCCAGCGGATTTATGGCATCTCATTTCCGACCAAGGAGGCGTTGGAAGCCCACTTAACACGGCTCGAAGAGATCAAGCGTCGCGATCATAGAAAACTCGGCAAGGACCTCGACCTTTTCTCGTTGTCCGATGACGTCGGCGGCGGCCTGGTCCTGTGGCATCCGCGGGGCGCATTGATCCGCAAGACCATCGAGGACTTCTGGCGCGACGAGCACCAGAAAAACGGCTACGATTTCGTGTACTCGCCCCATGTGGGACGGGGGACACTGTGGGAAACGTCGGGCCATCTCGGCTTCTACCGCGAGAATATGTATTCTTCCATGGATGTGGAAGGACAGGAATATTATGTTAAACCGATGAACTGCCCGTTCCATATCATGATCTATAAGAACAAGCTTCGTTCCTACCGTGAATTGCCGCTTCGGTACGCAGAGTTGGGCACAGTGTACCGCTTCGAGCGCTCCGGCGTTCTGCATGGGCTTTTGCGGGTTCGGGGGTTCACGCAGGACGACGCGCATATTTTCGTGGCTCCCGAAGACATGGAGGCAGAGGTCATCCGGGTTCTCGACTTCGTGATGAAGATGCTCAGGACCTTCGGTTTCGACGATTTCAAGGCTTATATCGCCACACGGCCCGAGAAGTGCGTGGGTGATAATATGATGTGGGAGAGTGCAACACAGGCTCTCAAGGTTGCTGCTGAAAAGGTTCATCTCGGATATGAGATGGATGAAGGGGGAGGGGCTTTTTACGGTCCCAAGATCGACATCAAGATCAAGGACGCCCTGGGCAGGCTCTGGCAGTGCTCCACGGTGCAGTTCGATTTCAATGAGCCGGAGCGGTTCGGAATGACGTTTATCGGCATCGACAACCAGGCTCACCAACCCTACATGATTCACCGGGCGCTACTCGGCTCTATCGAACGATTCTTTGGTATGCTGATCGAACACTACGCAGGTGCGTTCCCGGTCTGGCTTGCTCCCGTGCAGGCAAAGGTGATCTCCATCACAGACAAACAGTTTGATTACGCCAAAGGTGTGCGGGACCAGCTGCTTGCGGTGGGGATCAGGACCGAGCTTGATGGACGGTCGGAAAAGATTGGGTTTAAAATTCGCGAGGCGGCGATGGAGAAGGTTCCCTATATCCTTGTTGTTGGGGAGAAGGAAGTGCAACAGGGCGCCGTGGCGGTGCGCGAACGAGGCGGCAAGGATCTCGGTGTCATGACACTTGCAGAGTTCATTGACGGTGTAAGAAAAAATATCGAAGGCAAAGGCATTTCCACAGAATTGATAAGGGGGTGATTGTTTATCAGTAAAATTACGACAAGAACCAATTATGGTATCAAGGTTAGGGAAGTCAGGGTCATCGACGCGGATGGAGGACAGCTCGGCATCCTGGATACACGGGAGGCGATCAAAAAAGCCGAGGAGGCGGGATTGGACCTGGTCGAAGTGGCGCCTACGGCAAAGCCGCCGGTATGCCGGATCATGGATTTCGGGAAATATAAGTACGAAATCGCCAAGAAAGCTGCAGAGTCCAGAAAACATCAGACCGTCATCGTTGTTAAAGAAATAAAACTTCGTCCCCGGACCGATGATCATGATATAAATTTTAAAATGAACAACATGAAGAGGTTCCTCGAAGACGGCAACAAGGTCAAAGTGACGATCATGTTTCGGGGACGCGAAATGGCCCACACCGAACAGGGCAGAGCCCTGCTTGATAAGGTCGTTACCGATCTTCAGAATGAGGCCGTCGTGGAACAGCCGCCGCGCATGGAAGGCAGGAACATGACGTTGCTGCTCGGCGCTAAGGCAAAAACGGCTTAACCGGGAGCCGCCGGTCAACGATGCTTTCCAGAGTCATTCCGCGGAGGCCGTATGCCTCTCTTGGGTTTATACAGAGGAGTTAAAAAAAGATTTCGGAAGGGGAGTCAATCATGGCGAAAACAAAGGTAAAGATAAAACTGAAAACGAACCGGAGCGCGGCCAAACGGATCAAGGTCTCGGGGTCGGGAAAGATCATGCGGCGCAAAGGCTGGAAACGCCATCTGCTGTCCGGAAAGAATGCCACCCGCAAAAGACGGCTCAGCGGCGATTTCGAAATTACCAAGAGCGAACGGGAAAATTTCCAGCAGATGCTGCCCTATGGAGTAAAGTAACGAGAACAGAATACAGCGTTCAGAGTTCAACGTGTGAGGACTGTGAGCCGGAATTATGAACAGAGGAGGTTTCAACAATGCCGAGAGCAAAAGGCGGCCCCAAGACGAGGGCCAGAAGAAAGCGGGTTCTCAACCTTGCCGAGGGATACTGGGGAGCAAAATCAAAACTGTTCCGACCAGCTACTGAGGCAGTCGATCGTGCGCTCAAATATGCATATCGGGACCGGAAGGCCCGCAAACGGGATTTCCGCAGACTGTGGATCGCGCGCATCAATGCCGCAGCGCGGTTGAATGGGGTCACCTACAGTAGATTTATGGCTGGTCTTACGAAAACCGGCGTGGCAATCGACCGGAAGATCCTCGCAGATCTCGCCGTAACCGACCCGGCCGGGTTCACCAAACTGGTCGAGACGGCAAAGGCTGCGTCGTAATCAGCGGCTGCGATCATGAAAGAGGAAGGCGGAAACACCACTTTCCCCGCGTTGCCAATGTAATGATTCAAGAAAACTTTGAGGCCCCGGACATCCGGGGCCTTTTTTTGTTGACAATGACCGTAAATTCAGTTAAAAAACAACAGGAAATGATGATGACACGCGGCCGTTCCTTTATCGCGGCCTTCATGGCTTGCACCATTACGCTGGCTTTTTCTGCGCCTGCATACCCGTCTTATAACTCCGAAGCCGGGCACAAGTATAGTATCGCCTCCGAACGCCTGGCCGATCTCAAAAAATCAAAAAAGAAAAAGTATCGCTCCTACTGGATGGACTGTATCCGGACGCTTGAAATGGTGGAAAAAAAATATCCCAAGAGTCCCAGCGCTGCCGAAGCGTGCTTTGACCGCGCTGGTGTATACGAGGATCTCTACCGTTATAATAAACGGTCGAAGGACCTGGCTGAAGCAGCCGCGAACTTTCTCTCGTGCCAGTCATCCTACCCCAAAAACGCCAGGGCCCCTGAAGCGCTGTACCATGTACTCGAAATAGCTCTCGACTACCGGAAAGACAGCGCGGCCGCCGATGACGCCCTGGACAAGCTGTCGAAAAACTATCCCGACAGTTCCTGGACCTCCAGGGCAAAAGAGCGCGCATCTCCCTCAATGCGCAAAAGCAGGAAACACAAACAGGAGACGGAGCTCCGGAAAATGCCCGTTCCGGTGATCGCGGCCCTAGGCAAGACGAAGCCGGACAGTGTTGTGCAAAAGATCCGTTACTGGTCAGGCGGTGACTATACTCGTATCGTTATCGAGCAGAATACCTCGGTCCAGTTTCAGGCGCAGGAATTAAAACATCCAGACCGTCTGGTTTTCGATCTTCTGAGCACGCGTCTTGACCCGTCAGTTGACAAAGAACCGCTGCCGGTGAACGACGGCATACTCAAACAAGTGCGAGCGAGTCAATACGCTCCGGATATCGTTCGGGTGGTTCTGGATCTTGCCAGCATAAAAAGCTATGTGGCATTTCCGCTTCGTGATCCCCATCGTCTTGTCATTGATGTGACCGGCGAAGGCGGGAAAGGGGCCGATATCCGCGTTGAGAGTTTGGATACGGACACGCAGCAGAACGTGCAGTCTACTGCAGGGCACGAAAGCGAACAGGAGCCGGCCTTGGCAGAGGATCGTCAATCGGAGGCAAAAACCGAACAGACACCGACCCTGGCGGAGGAACCGAAAGCGGAGGCAAAAACCGACCAGACACCAGCCCTCGCGGAAGAGTCTAAAACGGAGCCAAGAACCGAGATTCCGAGGATTACGCCTGCGCTTCCCAAACCGGTTGAAGCAAATAACGATGGTAACCGGCTCACACTGTCAAGACAGATGGGCCTTAAAATAAGGACGATTGCTATTGATGCGGGACACGGAGGCCATGACCCGGGTGCCATCGGCAAGAGCGGACTGAAGGAGAAAAACATAACGTTGGACATCGCGAAGCGATTGGCTGTCTTGATAAAAGGGCGCCTCGGATGCAATGTTGTGATGACGCGGGATCGCGATGTTTTTATACCCCTGGACCAGCGTCCCTTTATTGCCAAATCGCACAATGCCGATTTGTTCGTTTCCATTCATATCAATGCCAATAGGAAGCGAACAACACGGGGTATAGAAACCTATGTTCAGGGGCTCAAGGCGTCTGATCGAGAAGCCATGGCAACAGCGGCGCGTGAAAACGCTATGTCGACCAGAAGCTTGGGCGAACTTGACTCCGAAGTCGACAAGATGCTCAAGGATCTAAAAATTGATAACAAAATCGAAGAGTCGATACAACTCGCCGGCGTTGTGCAGGCGTCACTCGTTGATTCCGTGAGGCCACTGGAAAGCGGCGTGGTAAACCACGGGATTAAAAGCGCTTTTTTCTATGTTTTAATGAACACGAACATTCCCAGCATTCTCGCCGAGGTCGGGTTCATAAGCAACCCTGCGGAAGAAAAATTGCTTAAGAAAGACTCCTACCGGCAGGCACTTGCAGAAGCTTTGTACCGGGGTGTAAAGAAGTATATTGAATCACGGGGGCCGCAGATGGCGGGGATGTGATTAAGTCAGCAGACGATTGGTAGTAAACAGGAAACGGGAATAAAACCTTAAAAGGTTGGAGGAAGAGAAGCCGATCTCTCCCCAGTGTCGCTACTTTACCCCGCTTCCCGCTATCAAGTATGCATCGATGAATTGGTCCAGATCTCCGTCCATCACGGACGTAACGTGTCCAACCTCAACGCCGGTCCGGTGATCCTTGACCAACTGGTATGGCTGGAATACATAGGACCTGATCTGGTTTCCCCAGGCGATGTCTTTTTTCTCACTGATGAGCTTGCCGAGCTTTTCTTCCTGCTCTTTTTTCCGCACTTCATAGAGCCGCGATCGCAGCACTTTCATGGCGACATTCTTGTTTTTGAGCTGCGATCGCTCATTCTGGCACTGGACGACGATATTCGTCGGCAGGTGCGTGATTCTGACCGCAGAATCGGTCTTGTTCACATGCTGGCCGCCTGCGCTTGAAGAGCGATAGGTGTCGATGCGAAGTTCCTTTTCATCAATCACGATGTCGATGTCGTCTTCGACCTCGGGGTAGACATAGACAGAGGCGAACGAGGTATGCCTGCGCTTGTTCGCGTCGAAAGGCGAGATGCGCACGAGGCGGTGTACACCCGCTTCGGCCTTCATCCTGCCGTAGGCGTAATCGCCGGAAACGGTGAAGGTGACGGATTTCGCTCCTGCTTCTTCGCCGGCCTGGTAGTCGAGGATTTCGGTTTTGTACCCGCGTTTCTCGGCCCAGCGCAGGTACATGCGCATGAGCATTTCGGCCCAGTCCTGGGCTTCGGTCCCTCCTGCACCCGGGTGGATTGATACGATCGCATTTGAAACGTCCTGCTCGCCGGAAAGGAGCGCCGCAACCTCGGCTGATGCAATGTCTTTATCGATGACAGCGATTTCCTGCTCCAGTTCGGCACGCAGGGAATCCCCGCCTTCCTCCGCTGCAAGCTCCGCCATAGCTACCAGGTCGCTCAAACGGTTCGAAAGCGCTTTCCAGTCCCTGAGTGAACGTTCGAGGGACGCCTTTTCTTTTAAAATGGTATTTGTCTTGTTCTTGCCGTCCCAGAAGCCGGCGGCTTCTGTAAGACGTGTGAGCTCTTCCAGACGTGATTCCTTAACGGGAGTGTCAAAGATGCCTCCGCAGGGTTTCCAGCCTGCCCTTGATGTTATCAAGATGCTGTTTGAGGTCTTCTAAAAGCATTTTTTCTCCTGTATATTGATGAAAGTACTGCGGATTATACCATAGTGACATGCAACAATCAAAGAGAAAGGAAATACATTTTGACATTACGATTCACCTGTGTTATAAAATCCACTAATTGATTCGTGATACATCCAGACAAAGGGAATCCCGTGTGAATCGGGAGCGGACCCGCCGCTGTGATCCCGGCCTCGCACAACACGAGGTCAATAACTCTGTCTCAGATGCCACTGGCCCAAAAGGGTTGGGAAGGCAGACAGGGTGGGAGAGCCAGAAGACCTGCTTGGATGTACTCGCACAGTCTTCGGCGCTAAGATATTGTGTGGGTTAATAGTATCTATTAATCCCCAGTTTTCTTCGGAAGACTGGGGATTTTTTTTGTTGGAACCAGGTCGGAAGAGGATATTCAGCTCGTCCTGAAATGTTGGCGCAAGAGTCGAGTAGCATTAAAAAAGTTCATCGAGAGAGGCTCTAGCAGATTGCCTGCTGTGATGCTGTCCATGAAAAAAAATATTATCTGCATAGTGTTAACGGTCTTCAGCATGTATTCCCCAGTGTCTGCTGCCGATCCTGCCACTTCGCCGAAGCGGATCGTCTCTCTCGCGCCGAGCATGACGGAGATCATGTTTGCGTTGGGGCTTGGGGAAAATATTGTTGGGGTGACGACGTTCTGCGATTATCCCGAAGAGGCGAAAAAAAAGCCAAAGATCGGCGGAATGTCCAACCCGTCACTGGAAGCGGTACTATCATTGAAGCCTGATATAGTCGTAATGACCACTGACGGTAATCCGAAGGAATTTGCCGACCGGCTTCAATCGCTGCACATAAAGACGTTTATATCGACGGCACGACGTCTTCGTGATCTTCCGGAGGGCATCAAGGAACTGGGCAGGGCTTTGGGTATCAAACAGCGTTCGGACAGACTTGCAAAAGAGATTGAAGATGGCATCGCGGCATTTAAAAGGAGAGAAAACAAATCCCGTCCCGCCGTCCCCGCAAAAGTCCTGTTCATTGTCTGGCCGGACCCGCTCATTTCAGCAGGGCCGGGCACTGTCATTGACGATGCCATCTCGCTGCTCGGCTACGAAAACATCTCCGGGTCGGCACAGACGGAATATCCCAAGTTCTCCATCGAGGAGGCCATCCGCCGGTCGCCGGACGTAATCGTCATCGGCAAGGGTTCGGGGATGGATATGCGGGCCGTTTCGAAGGGAATTCTCGAAAGGCTGGCATCAGTGCCCGCAGTGAAACAGGGTAAGGTTTGCTACGTGGGTGACAGCCTGTACCGTCTTGGGCCGCGGGTAATCAAAGGCATTGAGGAGCTCGCTGAATGTCTCAGGTAAAAATAGGGGTCTTGCTGTCCATAGCCGTGCTCATCATCCTTTTCTCGGCATTATTCGGGCCCCGGACCATCATGCCTTACAATCTGAGCGACGTCGACCGGGAGATACTTGTCTCCGTCCGTCTGCCGCGCGTACTTGTTGCCTTCCTCATGGGCATGGCGCTCGGGGCATCAGGAGCGGTGCTGCAAGGCATTCTTCGCAATCCGCTGGCCGATCCCTATATTCTCGGAATATCGAGCGGCGCTTCGCTGACGGCCGCACTCGGCATCATCGGCGGTTTCACTTTTTTGGGAGCCGTTACCATCCCGGTGTTGGCCTTTGTCGGCGCTGTTGCCACTGGTGGCCTTGTCGGCGTTATGGGCTGGAAAAGGGGCGGCCTTTGGCCGGAGCGGCTTCTTCTTGCAGGGGTGGGGCTGAGCTTTCTTTTTTCGGCGCTGCTCATGCTCATGATGAGCATCTCGACCGACGAGGGGCTCAGGCGCGCCATGCTCTGGATCTTCGGCGACCTCTCCATGTCCGAATGGTCCCGCATTCCTTACGGCCTGGCGTTCATTGCTGCCGGAATACTGCTCCCGGTAACAAGGGCAAAGGCGCTCAATGCGCTCATCCTCGGCGATGAATTCGCGCATAGTCTGGGTTTCTCGCCGCAGCGCGAGCGGATGATTCTCTTCATTTCCGTGGGATTGTTGACAGCCGCCTCGGTCTCGCTTGGAGGCATGATCGGCTTTATCGGTCTTCTCATTCCGCATATCATGCGTTTTTTTCTCGGTGCGGACAGCAGATTGCTGATACCCGCTTCGGCGCTCGGAGGAGGTTCGCTTCTCTGTGTTGCCGACCTGATAAGCCGGTCGCTGCTGCCTCCCCTGGAACTTCCCGCCGGGGTGGTTACCGCCATCATCGGCGCGCCTTATTTTTTGTATCTGCTCAGGAGAAAAGATGTCCTCGGCATCTAAGACAGCCATTCTTGAACTCAATGAGGTGGGCTATTCGTATGAAAAGAACAGGCCGTTTATTGAGGAACTGTCGTTTTTCATCGGGGAGGGGGATTTCATCGGTCTACTCGGATCGAACGGCTCGGGGAAATCGACAATTCTGAAGCTGGCGAGCGGGATTCTGAAACCTGCGGCAGGAAGCATCCTGCTCTGGGGAAAAGCCCTCAACAGCGTGAACAACAGGGATCGCGCAAAGCTCATGAGTTATCTTCCCCAGTCGTTAGATATCAGCGTTCCGTTCCTCGTTAAAGAACTGGTCGGCATGGGGCTGTATCCGTACGATATCCCCCCTGCGATGAGCGTTGATGATGCTTTGGATATGGTCGGACTGATTGATAAGGCGAACGTGCGGCTCATGGACCTGTCAGGCGGCGAACGGAGGCGGACCTTCATCGCCATGACGTTGCTGCAGGGAGCGGGGCTGCTCCTCCTCGATGAACCCCTTGCCAACCTTGACATAAAGTATCAGATTGAGTTGATAAAGTTGCTCAGGAAATTGCGCGAAGTAAAGAATATCTCCGTGGTGATGGCGCTTCATGATATCAATATCGCTCTTCAGTTCGAGAAGGTGATTTTGATCAAAGAGGGGAACCTCATCAGTTCCGGCAGACCTGAGGATGTCCTGTCAACGGACATGTTGAAAAAGGCCTTTGATGTCGACGTAGAGATCAGAAAAACCGGAAATAAAGGCATCTTTATCAGCTTCGAGAATAATTTATCATAAGCGACGTAAAACCTCGGCCTTCACGCCGGGGATAGAAGGCGCTAGTTGCGAAGAAACCAAGTAGGTATTGTTTTATGATAAGATGCACAAATGCCCACTTTGCTGGTATAAAATAAATTTATCCTCTTGGGAAAATCAGATTCGTAAAGGAAGATTTATGACCAAAGCACTCATGATACAGGGCACCGGTTCGGGCGTCGGCAAAAGCCTGCTCGTTGCTGGTCTCTGCAGGCTGTTTCGGAATGCGGGTGTCGATGTTGCACCTTTCAAAGCGCAGAACATGGCACTCAATTCCTTTATCACCAGGGAAGGCGGTGAGATCGGCAGGGCCCAGGCCTTGCAAGCGGAAGCAGCCCGGGTCGAACCGTCATTTGACATGAACCCTATCCTGCTCAAAGCCGCGAGCGAAACGAGCTGTCAGGTGATCATGCACGGGAGGGTCCATTCCAACATGGATGCCCAATCCTATTATGCATTCAAGAACGAGGCATGGCCGGCAGTAACGGAATCGTTTGACCGGTTGTCGAAACAGCACGAACTGATCGTCATCGAAGGTGCCGGCAGCCCGGCGGAAATCAACCTGAGCAAAGACGAGGTCGTGAACATGAGCATAGCCCGCTATGCCCAGGCTCCGGTCATCCTCGTGGGCGACATCGACAAAGGCGGAGTCTTCGCATCGCTCTTCGGGACAATCGCCCTTCTTGATGGAGATGCCCGTTACATCCGGGCCTTTGTCATCAATAAGTTTCGGGGAGACATGGCAATCCTCGAGCCGGGACTGCATATGATTCGCGAAAAAACGGGCAGACCTGTCCTCGGCGTCATTCCGTATCTCGGCGACCTAGGCCTGCACGAGGAGGACGGCATCCCTCTTGAACGTTACTCGATAAATATGAAAGCCGGACGTCCAGACAGGATAAAAATCGTTGTCCTGCGGCTGAGGTACATAGCGAATTTCACCGATTTTGATCCGTTTCTCTATGAGACAGACGTGGAAGTTATTTATTCCCTTCGCGCTGAAGACATTGAAAACGCTGATGTCGTCATGATTCCTGGTTCCAAAAATACCGTTCATGACCTCCAGTTCCTCAGGGAAACGGGCATTGCCATGAGCGTGAAAAGGGCCGCGGAGAAGGGTGCGATGGTCGTCGGACTGTGCGGCGGTTATCAGATGCTGGGACAGAAAATATTTGACCCCTTTGGCGTGGAAAGCAATCAAAAAGAAGTTGCTGGCCTGGGGCTGCTTGATACGGAGACTGTTTTCGAAAACAGCAAAGTTACGTCACAGGCGGAGGCGGTTTTGAACTATGGTTCAAACTTCAAAGTTCAACTTCCGGCGTTTAACAACGATGAGATTCTGAAGGGGTATGAGATTCATATGGGCAGGACGACCGGCGATGTGGGATTATTTCTGTTGAAACGGACTTCTGCTCGCTCCGAACGTTGGGCTCCAGACTCCGAACGCATTAAAGACGGCTCCGCCAAGGGCACTGTGTGGGGCACCTATCTCCATGGCATATTCGATAATGACCGGTTCCGGAGGGATTTTCTCAACGGACTCAGGGAAAAGCGCGGGTTTAGGGCTATTAGCGCAACGGTCGATTATGCGCAGGTACGGGACCGGGCTCTTGAAAATTGGGCGGCCATACTCCAACAGAGCATCGATATGAAGTCCATTGAAGATATTATTCATAGCCCCCTTGTCTGATTCAATGTTGTGGCCCCTCAGTGCCAAACGTTTTTAAAAGGAGGTGATTGCGGTAAATCCGGAACAGTCTGGAGATACATAGTCGCTGTTGATTAGTCAGGCAACGGAATTCTTTAACCGGAATGAGGAAGCGGAATGGGGTGCAATTCCCCTGCTGTCGCGCAACTGTGATGGAAACGAAAACCGAGCATGCCACTGGAATACGGTCGTTCAAACATTTTAAGCAGACCCAACAGCTTAAGGCAATTTGAGCGGCCCGTCTGGGAAGGCCGGTGAGTAGGAAGTCCTGAGCCAGGAGACCTCTTCATGTCCACAACCTCGATGGAAGGAGCATGAAATAATGAAAAGTCGTATTGCAGTATTTGTTTTGGGATTTTGTTACTTAGTCATGTTCTCGTATGCAGCATCAGCAGATGAGACACCCGTGAAGTTGAATGAGGTCGTTGTTACAGCCACTAAAACGGAACAGGAGTTAGAGGATATAACTCAATCAGTTACGGTCATTACCGCTGACGAAATTCGGAAATCCGATGCAACGACTGCGGCGGAGATCATTGAAAGAACTACGGGTGTCGAAGTAAACGACTACGGACCGATTGGGTCAATCGTTGACATCAGCATCAGAGGTTCGACCTATCAGCAGGTTTTGGTGTTGTTGGATGGGATACGGTTAAATTCGGCAGCCACCGGCGGTTTTGATATGTCAGTCCTTCCCATCTCGATCGAACAAATCGACAGAATTGAAATTGTGCGGGGACCTGCTTCCGCTTTATATGGAGCGGATGCATTGGGCGGTGTGGTTAACATAATTACCAAAAAACCAACTGGCTTGGAATCTACCATCACCGGCGCAGGCGGAAGTCACGGATACTGGACTCTCGGAGCAGATAATTCGGGCAGGATCGGTAAGTTTTATTACAGCCTTTCAGTGAACGAAGTAAAGGACGGCGGTTACCGCATCAACAGCGATCTTGACAAGACCACAACAGAAGCGAAGCTCGGTTATGATTTCTCTAAGGATTCATCGTTAGAGGCCACGGTGAACTACGTAGAAAAGGCGATAGGCGTACCAGGTTCTATCGCATTTCCGAGCCCGTTGGCGCGTGAATGGGATCGTTATTTTGATACGGCGCTTACCTATAAGGTGAAGTTCTCAAAGGAACTGGACATGCGCGTAAGCGTATATGATACGAGGGACAAGATCCTCTATAACGACCCTGACAATCCCCCGTACAGCAGTAACATCAGCGCCTCGAATAGCGTTGAATTACAAGCAAACTTGCTTGCAAACTCCTGGAATCTCTTGACCCTGGGCGTGGATGCAAAGGGCGATCATCTCGAAAGCACCATTGCAGGGGAACATTCAGCGTCTCTCACGGCAGGATATATTCAAGACGAGATTTCGCTCGGCCAACCGTTCATCCTTATTCTGGGAGGCAGGTACGACGACCATTCGGTCTATGGCGGCGAGTTTGATCCTAAAGCCAGCGCTCGCTATCTCATGGCTTCTACAGGAACGACATTCAGGGCTTCGGTAGGGAGGGCCTTCAGGGCGCCGACGTTGGAAGACCTTTATTGGGCCTTTGATGGTTTTGAGCAAGGCAATCCAAATCTCAAGCCTGAAACCTCTGTGGAATATGAAGGAGGAGTCGAACAGTCCCTTGGGAAGGGACGGGTGCTCAAATTTACGGTTTTTGATCGTCATGTCAAAGACCTGATAGTCTGGGAACCGGATCCAATCACATTCATATACAGTCCCTTGAACGTCGGCACCGCTCGCATCTCGGGGTTCGAAGCGGAAGCTAAATTCACCTTTTTTGATGCTCTTACCTGGGCGGTCAACTACACGTATTTGAATCCCAAGGATGAAGATACAGGAGGCTATGTCCCCGGCGTCCCTGCAGAGCAGCTTAAGAGCAATGTAAACATAACGTTGCCGAAAAAAACGAATTTTTATATCGAAGGACGTTATGTCAGAAACTACCTCCAACCTGCTCCAACAGCAAATCCATCGTCACATTACATAGTCGTGGATGCAAAGGTAATACAAACGCTTGCCTTCGGATCGTACCTGACAACAGACCTCTTTATGGGGATTAAGAACCTCACAAACCGATCATATGAGGTAATCGCAGAATATCCTATGCCTCCAACGGAAATTTATGCAGGATTGACGTTCAGATTTTAGTGTCACGCTGCCACGGAGGGCAAGCAAAAGGCGGCGTTATCCGTACCTCCCGTTGCCAGTAATTGGGGTTATCCCAGCCGCCTGGGACGATCTATGACAGAGACATTGCGGCAATCCTTATCAGGCGAGAGGACAGGCACAATCGATGGAAGAAAGACATACATACTGCCCGATATGTAGGAAAAAAGCAGCTTGGGAAAATAATCCGTTCCGCCCTTTCTGTTCAGAACGCTGCAGACTTATAGATTTGGGGAAATGGGCTTCCGACGAGTATCGCATTCCCGGGGAAAAGAAGGATCTCCCCGCAGAGGATGAGGGCAAAAAAAATACTTCAGAGAAGTAGATAATTTTTTTAAAATATATTACAATAGCACAAATGAGAAAGAAGACGTCAACCGGATGCGAGATGCGGGGATCGGGAGAAGCGTCTATGGATCGCTCCAGGATTTGATATCGTAAATTCGACTGAGTTATTTCTCAAGGAGGCAGTGCAGGATGGAAGTCCGGTGTGGAAATTGTCATAAGCTTTTCCGTGTCTCCGACGATAAGATCAGTGGCAAGGGCATCAAATTCGTTTGCACACGCTGCGGCGCATATGTGAGAATCACCAGAGAGGAATTTTCGACCTATACGTTATCTAAATCCGCTGTTTCCGCATTAGATCTGTTCGAGCAGAAGCCCAGTCACGCAACATCTGACATTGGATTGGTTGTGGCGCAAACCACTGAAGCTGCAACAACACCGGATATGGCCCCGGGAAAAGCGGCCACTGAGCCGACCGTGGAAACAACGGTTAGTGATGATTTTCCGAAGTCTCCAATTCCTGATTTCCTCCACGAAAAAGAAGAGCCATCCCAGGCAGATCGTTCCCCCTTTGACAATCCTGCTTCTCAAGCTGAGCCACTTCCAGCGCGTAAGCCGGAATTACCCCCCCAGACCGAATTGCAGAGCGAGAAGTCTGATATTGCCCGGCCTGAACAGGAGAAAATGCCTGAATCAGAAACTATGACAACAGCAATGACAGTTGAAATGGCTGAGCCGGAACCGGGTATGACGCCGGCCTTAGCCGTCAGGGAGGATGTCCATCCTGCTTTTGAGCAGCAGCCTGAACCTCAGCCGGACACAGAGACTTTGACAATGCAGGTTGCGGAACCTGAGCCGCAGCCGGGGGTTGCAGCGGTCGGCGAGGCCATTGAGGCGGCTCAACCTGCGCCCGGGCAAAAGCCTGAGCCTCACCTGAAACCGGATGCCGAGACAGTTAAGGAGCCGGTTGCTGCAGCTGAACCGGAACCTGTTGTCACAATGGCGGTCGAAAAAGCAGAGGCTGCTCAGCTGGAACTGGAACGACAGCCGGAACCTCAACAGGAACCGAAAACAGAAATGGCTGTGGAACCAGCAGCAGTAGCAGCTGAGCGGACGCCGGTCAGCACATCGCAAAGCGAAACGCCAAGCATAGCTCAGCATGATCAAAAGCCAGAACAGGAAACAAAGGCTGCAGTAATGCCGTCAGGAGTGGCTCAACCGGAGACCCCCTCGGAGCCGAAACCGGCTGTAATTCCCACTGCTCGGCATCAACCTGCTCAGAATGTTCCCCCGTTCAAGACCGGATCACAACCGTCGCGTCGGACCAGCCCGGCTGTGGTTCCCGCTGCACAGGCATTAAAGAAAGAATCTTCTCATCGCCCATCGTCCTCTGCCGTGTTAGGAGCGTCACCGACTAAATCTCCCCGATCCGGCAACAAGGCAATAATTATGGTAGCCGCGATCATTATTCTGGTCTTGGGCGGTTTCGGCGCATATATGTTCCTGCGGTCACCAGCGCCATCATCCAATGATTCCGCTGCTCATATGATCTCGGCGGAAGGGTTGCGTATCACGAATGCAGTGGGATCTCTGGAGCCGAATGGTGATCTGCTGATATCGGGGGTTGTTGAAAATTCAACGGACAAGCCGCAGCCGGCATGGTTGGTTGTTGTAGATATCTACGATGCTAAGGGAACAGTAATAAACAAAATAAAGCTGTTGAGCGGAAAACAGCTTTATTCTCCGAGCGATTACGCCATTCTCGCCAAACGCGGAGAACATGTCCAAGAAATGAAAGCAAATGCTCTTCGGGGGCAGGGTACGGTCATCCCGCCAGAGGACAAGGTTCCCTTCGAGATCCGTTACCTTCAGCCGCCTGCCGGCATCACAAGCTTTAGTGCCACACTGCAACCCTTCGATCCGGCGCGTTTGTCCAAAGAGACGGAAGACCAGACCAAATAAGTAATCTGAAAAAAGCACGGATGGCCCGGGAGGGTGGATTCTATCATGAAGAACATCATTGAGGTCCCCCTTTTTTATAAGAAGAGCTATCTCCTGCCCCAGGCAAAATATCTGTCCACGCCTGCAAAATGACGAAAGAAAATCATGTTTCCGAAAAGCCTCCAATAATTTGCGTCTTTCTCGTTGATGTCCGCATCGGCAATCCGAAATAGGTTTTCCACCCCGTGAGGTCCTTGAGTGGAGTATTGAGAAATTTCAATTGAACCTCCGCCGGTTCCTACAGACTCTTAATAGGGTGAAAATGGGGGAAATTATTCCAGTCGTCCTGACTGCATCATTCACTGCGCAGGCCAGGTGAACTGTAAGCCTAATATCGGCACAGAGCGGCATCGGACTACGAAAAAACATGTTGAAATGTTGGTCCGGTTAATGTATTCTTCAAGCCTGCCCGTGGCTCTTACGGCTTCGATGCAGTATCGCTGAATCTCTCGTAAGGTGATATTTTCCCTTGACAAAATTGGCATCTATGCTATAAAAACAAAATTTTTACGGTCTTAAAGGCCAGGAGGAAACCAGATGAGCAGCTGCACCAAGAATTATCTTTTTACCTCGGAATCGGTTACCGAGGGACATCCAGACAAAATAGCCGACCAGATTTCCGACGCTGTTCTTGACGCGATATTGACTGTGGATCCCATGAGCCGCGTTGCCTGCGAGACGCTTCTCACTACTGGCCTTGCCATGGTTGCAGGTGAGATCACTACCAAGGGGTATGTCGAAATCCCGGATATCGTCCGCCAAACCATCAAGGAAATCGGGTACGTCCGAGCCAAGTATGGTTTTGACGCGGAAACCTGTGCGGTCATCACGTCCGTCCACTCCCAGTCGCCCGACATTGCCATGGGCGTAGACACCGGCGGGGCCGGGGATCAGGGCCTGATGTTCGGGTATGCCTGCGACGAGACTCCCGAACTCATGCCCATGACGATCATGCTCGCTCACAAGCTTACGCGACGGCTTTCGGAAGTAAGAAAGAAGGAGATACTGCCTTATCTCAGGCCTGACGGAAAGTCCCAGGTGACCATTGAATATCGCGATGGGAAACCGTACAAGCTCCATACGATCGTGGTATCCAGCCAGCACAGCCCCGATGTCGACCTCAAGGATCTGCGCAGGGACGTTATCGAGAAAGTGATCTTGCCGGTGGTCCCTAAAAATCTTCTTGACGAAAAGTCCATCGTCTACCACATCAATCCCACGGGCAGATTTGTGACGGGCGGACCCATGGGTGACACTGGTCTCACTGGCCGCAAGATCATTGTGGACACCTACGGCGGCGTAGGAAGCCATGGCGGCGGTTGTTTCTCGGGCAAAGACCCGACTAAAGTTGACCGCTCGGCATCGTATATGGCCCGCTACGTTGCCAAGAATATTGTGGCGGCAGGCATAGCTGGTGAATGCGAAGTCCAGCTCGCTTACGCCATCGGCGTTCCCGAACCGGTATCGATCCATGTGGATGATTTCGGGACCGGCAAGGTTGCCTATGAAAAACTCGTTCAGATCATCAGAAAGAATTTCGACATGACGCCCAAGGGGATCATGACGACGCTCAATTTGAGGAGGCCCATTTACAAGAAAACCGCGGCTTATGGACACTTCGGCAGAAACGAGCCCGAATTCACCTGGGAGCAGACTGACAAGGCTGCCACCCTTAAGAAGGACGCAGGGCTTTAATTCTGAATAGAGATAACCCAAACCAAGGAGAATGGATGAAATACGATATCAAGGACATCGGACTTGCCGACAAAGGAAAGCTGCGCATCGAATGGGCCAACCAGAGTATGCCCGTCCTGAACCTCATCAGGAAACGTTTTGAAAAAGAAAAGCCCCTGAAGGGCATCCGACTGACTGCATGCCTGCACGTGACCACCGAGACAGCTTCGCTGATGCAGACGCTCAAGGCAGGCGGCGCTGAAGTAGTCCTGTGCGCCTCGAACCCGCTCTCAACACAGGATGACGTTGCTGCTTCGCTCGTCAAGCACGACAAGATCCCCACCTTTGCAATCAAGGGCGAGGACGGCAAAACTTACTACAAACATATTATGTCGTCGCTCGATATCAAACCGATGATGACCATGGATGACGGCGCGGACGTTGTGTCCGTGCTTCATACGAAGAGAAAGGACCTTCTCCCGGGAGTCATCGGCGGGACAGAGGAAACGACGACCGGCGTGATCCGTCTGCGCAGCATGGCGAATACCGGAGTGCTCAAATATCCTATCGTCGCCGTGAACGACGCCCAGACAAAGCACTTCTTCGATAATCGCTATGGGACGGGCCAATCCACCATCGACGGCGTCATTCGTGCAACAAACCGGCTGTTGGCCGGCTCGGTTTTCGTCGTGGCCGGTTACGGCTGGTGCGGCAGAGGGCTTGCCATGCGGGCCAAGGGCATGGGAGCGAATGTCATCGTGACCGAGATCGATCCGCTCAAGTCCATTGAAGCGGTGATGGACGGCTATCGGGTCATGCCGATGATCGAAGCAGCCCGGATCGGTGATATCTTTGTAACAGTTACCGGAGACATCAAGGTTATACGGAAGGAGCACTTCCGTGCCATGAAGGATGGGGCCATCGTATGCAACACCGGCCATTTCAACGTTGAGATTGACCTAGAAACCCTTGATAAGATGAAGAAGAAAAAACGGGTTATCCGCGAGTTTGTCGAGGAATTCACAATGCCGAATGGAAAAAAGATCAATATCCTGGGCGAGGGGCGGCTGATCAATCTCGCCTCGGCTGAAGGACATCCGTCAAGCGTCATGGACATGAGCTTCGCCAATCAAGCCCTTTCAGCTGAGTATATGCTGAAAAACGCCAAGAAACTAAAGAAACAGGTCTATCCTGTTCCCGGAAACATAGACAAGGAAATTGCCAGGCTCAAACTGAATGCCATGGGTGTGAAGATCGACAGGCTGACTTCTGAGCAGAAGCAATATCTTGAGTCGTGGGAGATGGGAACGTAGAAGCGAAAAAAACCGAAGGACTGGGATCAAAAGAAAGAACCGGGGTCAAGGGTCAAGGGACGGGGGTCAAGAGAGCATAAAGCAGGATGCGAAACAGCATCTTGTTTTTAGGCCATTACCCTTGACCCATGGCTCTTGACCCTTTTTTAATGAACAACTACCTCAAAATCATTGCCGCGATGCTGATCTGGAGCACGTGGGGCCCGATTATCCGCTGGCTGGCCCTGCCGCCCGTCATCGTTTTATTTTACACGTCCCTGATCGCAAGCTTTTCAGTGCCGGCGATCCTGGCTTTTCGGGGAGAACTGAGTCTGGGGGGCGTTTCGAAAGTCTGGTGGATCTTCGGTCTGCTTGCGCTTTCATCCATTACAAACAACATCAGCTATTTTTACGCATTAGGTCATACGACGGTGGCAAATGCGGTTTTCACCCACTATACAGCCCCCCTGTTTGTAGCTCTCCTCGCACCGTTTGTTATCTCTGAACGTCTGCAAAAGGTGACCATCCTCTCACTGCCCATCGCGCTGTTCGGCATGGTTCTGATCGTTGTTGCTAATGGAGGTTTGAGTACCGGCGAGCCTCACCGGTCCGGCTTTATCGCCGGCACGGTCTCCGGAGTAGCATATGCCTTCATTATCCTCTTTTCAAGAAAATTAAGCAGGATGCTGATGCATCACAAGGCGATAGTCGTTCTGCTCTGGATTACAACACTCGTACTCGCACCAGCGGCGTTTCTTAGCACATATCACCTGAACCTTCGCCTTCTGGCTCTCCTGACGATTACGGGATTGTTGCACTCAACGCTCGCGCCGCTGCTTTACTACCATGCGCTCAGGAAGGTGATGGCGCAGTACGCTGCCATACTAGGGTATATGGAGCCGCTGTCAGCGATCCCGATGGCCTATCTGCTCCTCTCTGAAACGCCAGCTTTAACCGCCCTGCTCGGTGGCATACTGATTCTTTTTTCCGGCTACCTTGTCATTCAGTCAAAAAACATAAATGACGATGATCGTTGAGCTTTTTCATAAAATTTTTTCGGCTGATGGCCGTGTCGTGCTATGTGGCTTTTATTGCTGTTGACTTGGTGTGCCTAGCCGAGAAATAGTGAATCTCTCAGACCGCAATTCCTGCTGATATCTTGAAATCATCTAATTTTAGGCTATAATCAATCATAAAGTAATTGTGTGCGTTTTTCTATTCTTCTAGGTTATTATTTTTCTCCCTGCTGCTCTACCAGTTAGCCTCCAGGTTCTTCGTGATATTCCTGGCGGGCGGCACAAATGCCTGTGTTAAGAGGTTCTTGTGTTTATCGGAAAGACATCTTTTTCTCAAGGGAGGACATCGCCGTGGGAGATCCAATAATCAAATTCACACGAAGGGATTTTTTGAAGACTGCCGGCATTGTAGCCGGTATGACGACGCTCGGTGAAATTCCGGGAGAGCTTCTGGCCGCCGTGGACAGAAAAAACCTCGTACGGTTTCCCGAGAAAACGGACATGATTCTTCTGACATCACGCCCTCCGCAGCTGGAAACGCCGATGCAATATTTCCGTGAACTGATAACGCCGAACGATGCTCTCTTTGTGAGGTGGCACATTTCTGAGGTTCCTACTTCGGTGGATTTAAAAGAGTGGCGACTCAAGGTAAGCGGTCATACGGATAAGGAGCTGCAGCTTTCCATGGATGATCTAAAAACAAAATATGAAAAAGTAACGATGACCGCAGTTATTCAGTGTTCCGGAAACAGTAGAAGTTATTTCGAACCTCCCGTGGCCGGCGGTGAGTGGCAGAACGGAGCCATGGGAAATGTTACCTGGACCGGCGTCAGGCTCAAAGATATTCTGGCCGAGGCCGGAATCAAACCCGGTGCAGTTGACGTTTCCTTCAACGGACTTGATAAACCACCCCTGCCAAGTGTCCCAGATTTAGTGAAAAGCCTTCCCGTTGACAAAGCTCTTGACGCGGACATCCTTGTCGCTTACGAAATGAACGGACAACCGTTGCTCATGCTCAACGGATTTCCGGCTCGACTCATTGTACCCGGATGGTTTGCGACGTATTGGGTAAAGGCCCTGAGTGATATAACTGTCCTTTCCGAGCCATTTGAAGGATTTTGGGTGAAGACGGCATACCGAATTCCGGACAACCCCTGCGCCTGCGTTGAGCCGGGAGGGAAAGTGGAAAAATCAATACCCATTAACCGGATGGACACGAGGTCGTTCATTATAGATCCGGAAGAGGGAGCTTCGGTCAAGGCGTATAAAGCAGTAGATCTGAAAGGAATCGCGTTTTCAGGAGGTTACGGCATCAGGGATGTCCTGGTCTCGATTGATAACGGCAAAACATGGAATGAAACGAAACTCGGGAAAAACCTTGGGAAATACTCATGGATCCAGTGGTCCTATTCATGGCTACCGAAAAAGAAGGGGAGGTATACGCTCATGGTCAGGGCAACGGACAACAATGGCGAGTCTCAGCCCTTTGAACCGCGCTGGAATCCCGCCGGATACATGAGAAACGTTGTCGAAAAAGTCACCGTGACCGTGCGATAGGAGATATGCCATGAAAAATCTCTTGATAATAACCGCTATCGTGATGTTGGCATCGGCATCGGGCAATGCTCAGGGGCAGAGCGGGGGCGATCAGGATAAAAGCAGTGTTCACTCTATTACAATTCCAAGCACCGACGTAACGTTGAAGCCCGGACCTGGACTGGATAAAGTGCGTACACTCTGCAATATTTGCCACAGCCTCGAATACATAACCATGCAGCCGGCATTGCCGGAGGCGACTTGGTCGGCGGAAGTGAATAAAATGATCAAAGTAATGGGTGCGCCGATCAATGGAGAAGACGCAAAAATCATCACTGAGTACTTGAGTGCGGAATACGGAACGGGCAAGTAGAGAAGCAAATAGTAAAAAAAATATTTTACTTTCAAAAAAGGAGAATCTATGGTTATGAAAAATGTATTTCTAGGGTTTGTTTCACTGGCAGTCATCTGCTTGGTCGCTGAGTATGCCGTCGCGGAAAAAGCATCTGAAAAGTCAGGTGCGGCGCTATTCGCCGCAAACTGCAAAATTTGCCATCCCGATGGGGGAAATATTGTAAATCCGGCAAAAACACTTCATAAAAAAGATCGTGAAGCGAACCATGTCATGACGGCTGCCGATATTATGCACATTATGAGAAACCCCGGTCCCGGCATGACCAAATTCGACGAGAAAACCATATCGGACCACGATGCTCACAAAATAGCGGAGTACATTCTCAAAAACTTGAAATAAGACGCCCCTCCAACACAAACGAAGCGGTGACCTTCTCCAGGTATTGTTGCTGAATTGAAGCAAGTGCCAAGGGCAGGGTAATACAGATTAATCTCCGGGAATCCGGCAAGACGTCAGGAAGCCAATTCCTGACGTCTTGCAAATCCTAACTTTAAGAATGGTTTATGTTTGATATAGATCGGGTGCGCTTGATGAGGCGGATAGCACCTGTTGCTGCGGTCTCTTTGATATTGTATCTATCGTCATTTGCGCGGGCTGATGAATTGCCATTATGGGAGGCTGGTTTCGGCGTAACCGGCATCAGTCTTCCTGATTACCGGGGTTCCAACCAACAGCGGATTTTCGTACTTCCCTTTCCGTATCTCGTATATCGCGGAGAGATTCTCCGGCTGGACAGGAAGGGCCTCTATGGTCGGCTGTTCAATTCAGACCGTGTTCAATTGAATCTTAGTGTGGACGGCGCTCTGCCGGTTAAAAGCAACCAGAACACGGCCCGCACCGGGATGCGTAATCTTGATCCCACTTTCCAGATAGGGCCCTCTCTGGAAATCTGTCTAATATCTAATTGCAGCGGAGACCGTGCTGTCCAACTCCGGCTTCCAGCACGAGCCGTCTTTGCATCGGATTTCACCTATCTTGCCGGGAAGGGATTTGTGATTAATCCCCAACTTAATTTTGATTTCTTGAATCTCGGTTCGGAAAGAGGGTGGAATTTAGGGTTTGCTCTGGGTCCGCTTTTTGCCTCAAAAGAATATCATGAATACTACTACCAGGTTGATAGCGCCGATGCGGTCCCGGGCTTCCGCCCTGCTTACACCACGCGCGGTGGATACAGCGGATCGCTCCTGATCCTGACCTTGAGCAAGCGGTTTAAAGACGTTTGGTTTGGTTCTTTTTTGCGATACGACAATCTGTCGGGGGCAGTCTTTGCCGACAGTCCTCTGATGAGAACGAAGCAATCAGGAATGGCCGGATTTGCTGTAACCTGGGTTTTCGGCGAATCACAAGTCAGAGTGCAGTCTACTCCCTGATGCTCCCCCTTGTGCCTGAGAGAGGGGATGGTCCGAGGAACATGTTTTTTTTGTTTATCAATAAAACTTAGCGAACATGGAAGGGGATGTCATTGCAATTTAAGACATATAATCTTGTCGTGGGGCGGAAGAAACCGCCAAAAGTCTCTTTACATGATCAGAGTTAAGCATGTCCTTAACAGAAAAAATATTATTTTATATAGATATAAATTTGACAAATAGATTTGTCTATGCTAACCTTTTTCTAAATTGTAACTCTCAGTAACAATTTAAGAGCGGTTTCACTTTTTCTTCTGCCCACTCCGGCCAATCCACGAAAAAAATAGTTTTACTTATTTGAGCCAAATTCTAAGGAGGACGCTTATGAGTAAGAAAGAAGAAGCAAGTAAACAGTTTTTTGATGCTCTAGAGTTTCGTGGCATAAAACGAAGAGATTTTTTAAAGTATTGTGGTGCAACTGCTGTCCTTCTCGGCCTCTCTGAATCCTTCGCTCCAAAAATCGCAGCAGCCTTGGAAAAAGCCGCAAAACGAACACCGGTAATCTGGCTCAACTTCGCATCAGATACCGGCTGCACCGAAGCCTTTATCAAAGCAACCTATCCGAGTCCCGCAGAAGTCATCCTTGACATCCTCAGTGTAGATTACAATGAAACCATCATGGCTGCAGCCGGTAAGCAGGCAGAAGAAATTCTCGCCAATTCCGCGAAAGCCGGCGGGTATGTCCTTATCGTTGAGGGAGGTATCCCGACGAAAAAAGGCTTTGGGATGATCGGCAACAGGGAGATGCTCGACGTGTTTAAGGAAATGGCCGGTCCCAGCGTTGCCATTCTGGCCATCGGGAGCTGCGCCACTACCGGAGGCGTACCTGCAGCGAAACCGAATCCTTCCCAGATTATCGGTATTAAAGAAGCCATGCAGAGGGTCGGCATTAACAAGCCGTTGGTCAACCTCGACCTTTGTCCGGTAAACCCCCAATATCTCGTCGGGGTTGTCGTAAACTTCCTTCTTCTCGGAAAACTGCCCGATCTTGACGGATTCGGCAGACCGAAGATGTTCTACGGCCAGACGATTCACGACAATTGCGAACGCAGAGCCCATTTCGATGCGGGTCGGTACGTAGAGAAATTTGGGTCCAAAGAAGAGGCCATGGGATACTGCTTATATAAGATGGGTTGCAAAGGACCGATGACCTATTCGGCATGCCCCAAGATCCAGTACAACGACAGGACCAGCTGGTGCATTAAAGCCGGCGGACCGTGTATCGGCTGCGCCGAGCCGGGATGGACTGACAAGTTTGCGGGATTCTATGAACCGCTTCCGGGCGTGAAGATTCCGGGCCTCGGCGGGGTGGAGGCTGGCGCTGACAAGATTGGAGCGGTAGCCGCGGTAGCTACGGTTGCCGGTATTGCGATTCACGCCGCCGCGACAGCGGCTTCCGGCAGAACTAAAGACGACGGAGGGAAAAAATAATGGCCAGGATAACCATTGATCCGTTTACGAGAATTGAGGGCCACCTCAGAATCGATGTGGAGATTGAAGGCGGCAAAGTTAAAGACGCCTGGACAACGGGCACGCTGTTCCGCGGTTTTGAAATCATTCTTCAGGGAAGGGACCCGCGCGACGCGTGGCACATTACGCAGCGCATTTGCGGGGTCTGCCCGACATCGCACGGTCATGCCTCGTCGATGAGCATGGACCAGGCATTCAATGTAAAACCGCCGGACAACGGCCGTATCCTCAGAAACATCATCGAAGGCGCTCAGTTCGTCCATTCCCACATTCTCTGGTTCTATCACCTCAATGCCCTCGACTATGTCGATGTGGTGTCGGCTCTCAAGGCACAGCCGAAGGAAGCGTCTCTGAAGAAGGTGCAGGGCAAACTGAAAGCGTTTGTCGAGTCCGGACAGCTTGGCCCCTTTGCGAATGCCTATTGGGGGCACCCGGCATATAAACTTCCGCCGGATGTGAATCTCCTGGCTGTGGCCCACTATCTTGAAGCCCTTGAAATGCAGGCAAAGGCGGCCCAGGTAAGCGCCCTGTTCGGTGGCAGAATGCCGATGACCATGACGAGCCCTCCGGGCGGCGTGACGCATGTTCCGTCAGTCGATGACCTTAAGAACTACCTCTTTAGAGTGAAGGAACTTCAGGACTGGATCGACAATGTATTCATTACCGACGTGCTTGCCATCGCACCGTTCTATCTCGGTGCTGCGGGCGTGGGCAAGGGTTACGCCAACTTCCTTTCCTGGGGCGTGTTCGAGGATGGGTCCTTTGATCCCAAAAAGCGGATGTTGCCGAGGGGCGCGATCTTCGCTTCCGATTTCCCCAAAGTCCATGATGCAAAGCCGGAAGACGTCATGGAGCATACGTCGCACAGCTGGTATAAGAACTCAAAACCGCTCAATCCCACCGTGGGAGAAACGGATCCGGAGTACACCGGGTACGATTCCAGCAAGAAATACACGTGGGCAAAGGCGCCGCGGCTTCAAGGCAAACCCATGGAAGTGGGTGCCCTTGCCAGGATGGTCGTTGCCTATGCTGCCGGACAGCCCACGGCCAAGAAGCTGATCGACGATACCCTCGCAAAGATTGGACATGCGGGGCATCCGGAGGTGCTTTTCGGCATTATCGGCAGAATCGCCGGGCGCGCCCTGGAATGCAAGATGGTGGCCGATGCCATGTATCAGTGGGGAGTGGACCTCGTCGGGAACATAAAGAACGGGAATACGGCTGTGTACGCCGAGTACACAATCCCCGACAAGGCGCAGGGAATCGGTCTGTGGGAAGCTCCGCGCGGCGCCCTGGGCCACTGGATCGATGTGGATGGCAAAAGGATCAAGAACTATCAGTGCGTGGTGCCGACAACCTGGAACGTCTGCCCGAGAGACGATAATGGGATGCGCGGACCGATTGAGGAGGCTCTCATCGGGACGGCGGTTGCGAACGCGGAAAAACCGCTCGAGGTCATGCGCGTGGTTCACTCCTTTGATCCGTGCCTTGCCTGTACGGTGCATGTGATCCATCCTGAGTCTAACCGTATCATGGACTTCAAGGTCTCATAGGGAGGACACCATGGCAGATAAAATGATAAAGGAGTGGAGCGTTGGCTATATCCTGGACCACTGGATCAGGGTCATTTCGATCGCCGTGCTTGTCTTCACCGGAATCTACATCCACTGGCCGTTTATCGCCGGCGGGCCGGACAGTACAATTATGGCGTCGATGCGCTTTTTCCATTTTACGGCGGCCTATGCGCTTATTTTAGGGCTCATCGTGAGGATTTACATGGCCTTCCGGTCGACCTTTGATGCCGACTGGAAGGATTTCTCGGTCATTCAGAACCTGAAGAATGTCCCGGACATCCTCGGCTACTATCTCTTCATGAAAGGCTCGCACAAAGACTATCGCAAATACAACCCGCTCCAGGCCCTGGCCTACCTCGTGGTCGGCCTCGCGATCATCTTCGAAGCCCTGACCGGGGCGGCGCTCTACCATGGCAGTCTCTTCGGGTTCATCAAGACGCCGAATAGCTTCCTGTGGGTGAGCAACATGCTCGGGGGAGAATCCTATACCAGGATCTGGCATATCCTCGTCATGTGGTTCTTCATTATCTTCATCCTGATTCACGTGTACATGAGCATCATGATCACCATGATTAACAAGGACAAGTCACTTACGTCCATCTTTACGGGATACAAGCTCAAAAAACATTAAGATGACATCAGATGATCAGATTCGGGGAGGCGTTTCGGCGCCTCCCCAAGAAGTTCTTATACTTGGTGTCGGTAATCTCCTGCTCAAGGACGATGGTTTCGGCGTCCATCTGATAAATGCCCTTCAAGACACAGCCTTTCCAAAAAACGTAAAAGTGATGGAAGCGGGGACGGTCAGTCATCAATTGATCCCGCTGTTCCATGAGATCGACCATCTTATCATTATCGACGTTGTAGAGGCCAATGACACGCCTGGTTCCCTGTTCCGTTTTGCCCCGGAGGACATGAAATACGCAGCAGAAAAGCAGGTTTCCCTCCATCAGATAAGCCTCATCGACGTCCTTCATATGGCCGAATTGACCGGGAAAAGGCCGAAAACGATCATTATTGGGGTGCAGCCCAAGGATGTTACCTCATGGTCGCTCGAATTGAGCGATGAATTGAAGGCAGTTATCCCGAAAGTGAAGGAATTGATCTTCGAGGAATTGAAGAAGTTGAAGGTTATCTGATGGTGATAAGCCGTGCTCGGATTTGAGGCGACTGCCGCCCGGACGATGCTCTGCAGGCTTGACAGGACGGACAAGATGTGCGATAAATGGTATCAGCAAGGCCGGAAGCAAATATCCTTGTTTTGATCGGACTTACCCATGTGTCTCGCAATCCCCTCGAGAATAATCAGCATCGACAACCTGTCGGCGACTATAGACGTATTCGGAGCGAGAAAAGAAGTAAATCTCATGCTCATGCCTGACGAACCGCGGGTGGGAGATTATGTTCTTGTCCATGCCGGATTCGCAATACAAAAGATCGAAAAGGAAGTCGTTGAATCGGGAAATGCCATGCACGAAACCGCTCTTGCCCTTAGTATTCTCGATATCGTAGTGGAAAAATGCCGTGAAGTCGGTGGGAACCATGTCGATTCTGTTAGGCTGCGTATCGGGAAAGCGGCCGGCGTCATGCCGGAGGCGCTCCAGTTTGCATTCGATGCGTCAAAGTCAAACACGGTGGCGGAAAAAGCCCAACTGGTCATCGAATCGGTCCCCATAAGCGGTGTGTGCTCCGAGTGCAAAAAAGACTTCACCGTGGAAAATGCCCGGTTCGTTTTTGCCTGCCCGCTGTGCGGATCCCAATTTATTGAAATGAAAAGCGGACGAGAAATGGAAATCGTGGACATGGAGATCAATGAATGAAGGTTAAGGTTGTCACCCGCATACTTGAAGCGAACGACAGAATCGCGGAAGAAAACCGCAAACGATTCCAGGAATCCGGCGTTTATGTGGTTAACCTTATGGGTGCGCCGGGAGCGGGCAAGACGACGCTTCTCGAGCGGACGATTCAAGCGCTCAAACCCCATTTGAAGATCGGCGTGATCGAGGGTGATATTGTCGGTTCCGATGACGCAGAACGGATCGGAGCGCTTGAAGTGCCCGTGGTCCAGATAAATACAGGCGGAGCCTGCCACTTGGACGCGAACATGGTAAGCGAAGTGCTCGATGAACTGCCGCTCAGGGACCTGGACATGCTGATCATTGAAAATGTCGGGAATTTGGTCTGCCCGGCGGAGTTCAAGGTTGGTGAGGATTTGAAAATGATGGTGCTCTCCGTCGCAGAAGGGCACGACAAACCACTGAAATACCCCCTCATGTTCCGTGAGTCCTCAGCCCTGGTGCTGAACAAGATAGACCTTCTTCCCTACATGAACACCGACATGCACAAGGTTCGCAACGATTCGCTTGCCCTCAATCCCAATCTGAAGATATTCGAGGTCTCCTGCGCCACCCGCGCGGGGATCGACGCATGGGCTCAATGGTTACGCGAGCTCAAATCGTAGTCAAAGGTATTGTCCAGGGCGTCGGTTTCCGTCCTTACATCTTCAACCTTGCCGGATCTCTGGACTTGAAGGGGTATGTGACCAATACGAGCGAAGGAGTGTTTATCGACGTAGAGGGAACGCGTCTGCCCGAGTTTGTCGAACGGCTGAGAAATGAAGCTCCGCCGCTTTCGCAAATCACTGAATTCACCGTAACGTCCTTCCCCCTCCAGGGGTACCGAGAGTTCGCCATACGGCAGAGTCTCGATCATGCGCAAGGATTGCCCTTTACCCTGGTTTCCCCCGACGTCTCGATCTGCCCTGATTGCCTTCAAGAAATGCTCGACCCTGCGGACCGAAGGTATCTCTATCCTTTCATCAACTGCACAAACTGCGGACCCCGCTATTCCATTACGCGGTCGATTCCCTATGACAGGCCGAACACAACCATGGCGGACTTTCGCATGTGTCCCTCATGTCGGAAGGAATATGAAGAACCGAGGAACCGTCGATTTCACGCCCAGCCGAATGCGTGTGCAACCTGCGGGCCCCGTGTCGAGTACAAAGTGCAGAGCACAGCGTTCACAGTAACCGATAAGGAAAATGCAGTTCAGAAAGCCGTTCGTGTTCTCCAGCAGGGCGGGATAGTCGCGGTCAAGGGAATAGGAGGATTTCACATTGCCTGCGATGCTTTGAACGACGGTGCAGTCAAAAGATTGCGTGAAAAAAAAAGGAAGAGTAATAAACCCTTTGCTGTAATGTCCCCTGATGTTGAGAGAATAGAAAAATTCTGCGTCGTTTCCAAGGCTGAACATGATGCGCTGCTGTCGAATAGGCGGCCGATTGTGCTACTGCGAAAGAGGAACAACCGCCCACTGCCGAATGCGGTGTCCCCGAACAACAGGGATGTCGGTTTTCTGCTGCCCTATACCCCGCTTCATTATCTCCTGTTCCATCATCCCCTTGATGCGAAAACTCCCGTCACGAGTGCTCATTTTGATGCACTCGTCATGACGAGCGGGAACCTCTCGGAGGAGCCGATCATTCACGACAACGAAGAGGCTCTTAGGAGACTCGCGGACATCGCGGATGGTTTCCTCCTTCATAATCGCGATATTTTTATGCGCGTAGATGATTCGGTTATAAGAGTGAAAAGGACAGAGGTAAGGGTCGGGAGTAAGCACCAGGACGATAATTCAGATAAGGGACAGAAATATAGTTATAACCCTGAACCAAGAACCATGAACCCTGATCTATTATTTATCCGCCGTTCCCGGGGGTACGCTCCTGACCCGATCATGCTAAATGATGAAGGCCCGGAAGTGCTCGGATGCGGTGCCGATCTCAAAAATACCTTTACTCTGACAAAGGGCAGGTTTGCTATCCCCAGCCAACATGTCGGAGATATGGAAAATTACGAAACGGTAAAATTCTTCGAAACCATCCTTATGAATCTCAAGGCAGTTTATCGGTCTGAGCCGCAGGCAATCGTCCACGATCTGCATCCGGAGTATCTGTCGACACGATGGGCAAAGGAATATAGGGCAAAGGCAGTGGGGTCGGGGAAGGAATTGATGATCGTCGGTATTCAGCATCATTATGCGCACATCGGATCAGTTATGGCTGAACATGGATTGAATAACCAGATCATCGGCGTTGCCTTCGACGGCACGGGATACGGCACTGATGGCCATCTGTGGGGTGGTGAATTCATCATTGCCGATATCGATGGTTTTCAAAGGGTGGGACATCTGAGCTATATTCCGCTTCCCGGCGGAGAGGCTGCCATCCGTGAACCTTGGAAGACAGCGATCAGCTTTATTATGAACTCCGGCGGTGACGCCTGGAATCTTCTCGAAACAGCCGGCTTTGTCGAAAAATACGGCAAAACAAACATAGAAAATGTTAGGATTATTGCCCGTTCCCGCGAATTCTCCCCGCTCTCGTCCGGGGCAGGCAGATTGTTCGATGCCGTATCGGCGTTGATCGGCCTTTGCGACCTCAATACCTTCGAAGGCGAGGCTGCCATGGCACTGGAGGCCTGTGCCCAAGAGGGGGTATCCGAAATGTATCCAATTGAGTTCACGCAGAAAAACGGGTATACTATCGTGGATTTTTCACCGACTGTACGTGCTATTGTTCAGGATCTGCACCGGATTCCGAGAGAAACCATTGCAGCGAAGTTTCACAATACCGTTGCTGCGGCCATTGTGGCGATGGCAAAAAAAATAGCCAAGCACTACGGAATCGACGATATAGCCCTGAGCGGAGGGACATTCCAGAACAGGTATCTACTAAACGGCGTTGCGACCAGTCTTGCCGCCGTTGGGTTGAATGTGTTTGTGAACAGCAAAGTGCCGTGTAATGATGCGTGTATTTCACTCGGACAGGCCTACCTCGTAAGAGAACGACTGAAGCAAGATCGAGCGCGGGAGGGGGAGCGCGTGATATGAAACAGATGCTGGACGAATTGCGGGCCCTGACAAAGGAAATCAACAGACCTCTCAAGCTAATGGAAGTCTGCGGTACCCATACCGTTGAGATTTTCAGACATGGCATCCGTGACGTCATCCCGAACAACATAACGCTGCTTAGCGGGCCGGGATGTCCGGTATGCGTAACCTCTGTTCGGGATGTCGATGCTGCCATCGCTCTGGCAAAAATACCCGGCGTTACCGTAACGACCTTCGGCGATATGATGCGTGTGCCCGGCGGAACAGAATCACTGCTGGAAGCGAGATCGGAAGGCGCTGACGTGCGGGTTCTCTATTCGCCCCTTGACACACTGAAGCTTGCGCAGACGGAGTCCCATCGCCAATTTATTTTTTTCGGAACCGGTTTTGAAACGACCTCACCGCTTATTGCCGCCAGCATAGCCCAGGCGGAAAAGTCAGGAATCCAGAATGTTTCCGTGTATGCCGCGTTCAAACTCGTGCCACCTGCATTAAAAGCATTGCTGGACTCGCCCGATGTCAAGGTGGACGGGTTTATACTCCCGGGACATGTCAGCACCATCATCGGGCAAAAACCCTACGAATTCGTCGCGACAAAGTATAAAAAACCTTCGGTCATAACCGGCTTCGAAGCAAAAGAAATAATTGAAGGAATACTGATGATCGTACGCCAGATAGCGGAGAAGCGTTCGGCTGTGGAAATTCAGTATCGCACCGTCGTTCGTCCGGAAGGAAATCCGCGGGCGGTGGAGCTTCTCGATCGGTATTTTGAGCCTGCGGATGCATACTGGCGGGGGATCGGAGTGATACCTGCAAGCGGTCTGAAGTTGAGGGAACAATATGCCGCGTTCGACGCAAACAGGAGGTTTAATCCTCCCGCATCGGAAGCAAGTGAGCCGGAGCTCTGCTCCTGCGGCGATATTCTCCGCGGCGTAAAGATTCCGACGGAGTGTCCGCTCTTCGGAACAGGATGCACGCCTGAAAGCCCGATCGGTCCGTGTATGGTCAGCACCGAGGGAAGCTGCGCGGCGTATTATAAATATGGAAATCATTTCTGATAGTTTCGCAAGAAGCATAAAACGCGATGGAATTGAGACCATCATTTTTAAGGGAGCAAAGAGTGGATAGAATTCTCCTTGGGCATGGTAGCGGCGGCAGACTCATGCATGAACTTATTAAATCCCAATTTAGCCCTGCCTTTGGCATCGAGGGATCTGGCGATTCAGCCATGGTAAACGTGCCATCTCTCCGCCTGGCCTATACCACCGATTCCTACGTGGTTACGCCGCTCTTTTTCCCGGGCGGTAATATCGGTGAACTTGCCATAAACGGGACAGTGAACGATCTCGCTGTTTCGGGAGCTGACCCCCTGTATCTCTCCGTGGGATTCGTAATAGAAGAAGGATTCCTTCTCTCTGATTTGAAAAAGATCATCACTTCCATGTCCTCGTCAGCAGCGAAAGCGGGCGTCAAGGTTGTAGCCGGTGATACGAAAGTAGTGAACAAAGGCAAGGCGGACGGAATCTTCATCAACACATCGGGTATCGGCGTATTGCAGGATGGCCGGGATATATCGGCAGCAAGAATCGGAAATGGCGACAAAGTCATCATCAGCGGCGAGGTCGGCAGCCACGGTGTGGCTGTCATGTCGGAGCGAAACGGCTTGACCTTCGATCCGCCAGTAACAAGTGATACACGGCCTCTGAACAGTCTTGTGGAGGCCATGTACAGAGTTTCTCCGAAAATTCATTTTATGCGTGATCCGACCAGAGGAGGTCTTGCCACGACGCTTAAGGAGGCAGCACTTGAATCTCGCTTATGTATCCGTATCAACGAGTCTTCTCTCCCGATCCCTCAGGGGGTCAGAGGTGCCTGCAGCCTGCTGGGGCTTGATCCCCTCTATGTCGCAAACGAAGGCATCCTCATTGCTATCGTAGATGCCATGGTTGCCGACGACATGGTAAACAGTATGAAAAGGCACGAACATGGACGGGACGCGGCTATAATCGGCGAGATTTACGATACGCCGCAGGGAGGCGTGTTGCTGGAAACCGCCATAGGTGGGACGCGAATCATCGACATGCTGCAGGGCGAACAGCTGCCGAGAATATGCTGAAGAGAACAGGACGCCATGGATTTCCCCTGATGCTTGAAGAAACTGAACATGGAACACCAACGATGGGCAGGAATCACAACGTTACAATCTGATCATGCCGAATGGTTTTGGTAACATTGAGAAGGTAATCCTTGCTAGCATCGCCCTGTGTCTGTCAGTGGCCGGAAGGAGAGGACGGAATGCCTGATATCCAGTCCATGATGGGTAAGGAAGTAGAAGTTATTGCAAACGGTGTATCTTACCGAGGAGTATTGATGGAGGTGACCGACAACGAAATCAGTCTTAAAAGCCTGATGCAATGGATCTCTTTGCCGGTGTCCGCGATAAACACCGTCGGGATCCCCGGGCAAATACGACGCGAGTCCGAGAGAGAGGGTATCCTTTCCAGGTCCGACACGCCGATCTGAAAGCTATCAATCCGGCAAAGAAACGGCACGGTGGTCAGGCTTCGATTCTGAGCTTCTTCAGCTTCCGGTAAAGCGTGGCGAGATCTACGCCGAGCTTGCTTGCCGTGATTTCCTTGCTCCCTTTATTCTCTAATATACTTCTCCGAATATATTCTCGTTCAAAATTATCCAGCGCCTGCCGCAGTGATGATGTTGATACACCTTCAACGTCCAGCGTTCTGAATTTATCGGGCAAATCGTGAATCGTTATGACTTCATTGTCAGCAAGCACGACCGCCCGTTCAATCGTGTTTCTCAACTCCCGTATGTTGCCGGGCCAATCATAGGCAAGGAGCGATTGCATCGCCTCGTAGTCGATGTCCTTGATGGTTTTTGCAGATTCCTTTGCGAAGATCCCGAGGTAATGCTTGATGAGTACCGGGATATCGTCCCGACGCTCTCGCAGGGAGGGCATGTGGATTTCGATTACGTTCAGGCGGTAATACAGGTCTTCCCGGAATCTGTTTTCCTTGACCCGCTGAATCAAGTCGGCATTCGTCGCAGCAATGATACGAACGTCCACGGTGATAACACGAGTATCGCCGACTGGCGTAAGTTCCTTCGTCTGGATAACATGCAGCAGCTTTACCTGGAGCGCCGGGGGAAGCTCGCCTATTTCATCGAGAAAGAGCGTTCCACCATTGGCCATGGTAATAAGACCTTTCTTGTCCTCGTTCGCCGAGGTGAAGGAGCCCTTTTTGTGGCCGAACAACTCGCTTTCCAGGAGGTTTTCCGGGATGGCGCCGCAATTGATGGAAATGAAGGGTTTGTCTTTGCGGGGGCCGGCCGAATGGATGGCTTGGGCAACGAGACCTTTTCCTGTTCCGCTTTCCCCGGTAATAAGGATGTTGCTCTTGCTGGGAATGACCTTTTCCATGAAGGAGAAAACTTTATGCATGGGTTCCGAACTGCCGATGATGTTGGCAAACGCCACCCGGTTCTGGCTTAATTCCTGGCGGAGTATCTGGTTTTCGATCCGCAGTTCTCTGCTCTGGAGCAGCTTACTAATTGTCAGCCTGATTTCGTCATTGATGAAAGGTTTGGTGATATAATCCGAGGCGCCAGCACGCATCGCCTCGACGGCTGAGCCCACAGAGGCAAAGGCGGTCATCATGACGACCGATGTTTCGGGACTAATCTTCTGGGTCTGTTTCAGCACCTCGAAGCCGTCCATTTTTTCCATCCTGATGTCGGTCATCACAACATCGAAATTTGTCTCCCGCAGGCGGTCAAGAGCCTCCTCGCCGTTATATGCCTCCTTGACCGTGTAACCTTCCTTTGTCAGGAGGATATTCAGCGCCATGCAGATGTCTTTTTCATCGTCAACAACCAAAATGTTTGGTGTCCCCATAGGTACTCCTCAATGTGGTTTAATCGGCAGAAGAATCGTAAAAACCGTGCCTTTCCCGACCTCGCTGGAAACATTGATATCACCTTTGAACCGTCTTATTATTTCATAACTCAAAGAAAGTCCGAGGCCCGTGCCTTTGCCCGCCTCCTTGGTCGTGAAAAAGGGGTCGTAAATCTTTTGCAATTCCTCGGGCGGGATCCCGACACCAGTGTCGGCAAAGGTTATGATGACGGTTTCCCGATCCTCATCATCTCCGCCCCGCCGAGTGTGCACGCGCAGGGTTCCCCCATTAGGCATGGCGTCAAAGGCATTGAGGATGATGTTGATGAAGACCTGGGATATCTGGCCTTCATCAATCATGACCCGGGGCAGGTCGGGGTCAAGCGAGACCGCGATTGCAATGTCGCTTTTCATGCGTTTATCGAGCCGCATCAGATCGAGCGTGGAATTCAGGACATCGTTCAGGTTGACATCCTTGATGTTCAAGGAATCAGCGCGGGCGAAGGTGGCCATGCGGCGGACGATGTCCGTGATTCTCTGAATATGATTGTTTATAATGTCCAGGCTATTCTGCGTAAATTCGTCCTGTGCCATCTCCCGGAGTAACTGCGCGAAGGTTGATATGGAGGTAAGCGGATTTCCGATCTCATGGGCCACTCCTGCGGCGAGTCTGCCGAGGGCAGCGAGTTTCTCGGAATGGAGGACCTGCTGTTCCAGTTTTTTTGCCGTGGCGGTGCCCCGGTCAACCTTGTTTTCAAGCTCCACCGTATATTGCTTGAGAGCTTCTTCAAGTTGGACGCGTTTGGTCACGTCGTTGCTTGAAATAAGAATACCAGGGATTTTCCCGTCAATCAGGAGCGGATTGATGTTCATGGTAAAATAGAGTGGGAATTCGTGCAACCCCATAATGGGATAGTCCCTGATCTCGATGCTCCGGCCGGCGAGTGTCTTTTGAAGGATGGTACTTATCGGGATGCCGTCATAGGGCAAGAGTTCATGGGAAAAGAGCGAGAAAAAAGGCTTGCCGATCACATCCTGTTTCGATCGACCGAGGGTCTGGGCCTGGGCGGTGTTCACGCTCCTGACGGTCAGGTCCTTGTCCAGGACCATGAGGTTTGTACGTGTATTTTCGATGATGTTTTCGAGATAGTCTTTTGCTATCTCGATCTCCTTCTCCAAACGGCGGCTTTTTTCAAGATGCTTGGCTTTCTCTTCCGCTTTGATCTTGTTTTTATAGGTTATGATGGTAACAGCGGATGCGGCGAGGGTTGTGAGAAAAATGGAAATGATCAGAAGGGAATAGAAAAGCCTGCTTTTCTGCATGAGGCTGATTATATCGGAATAAGGGGCGGAAACCACCACGATCCAGGATTTTCGCGCTACGGGGAATTTATAAAACGCTGCCAGCTTGCGTTCGCCGTAAGGCGCTACGTAATAGCCGGAGGTATTTTCTCTCCCCTCAATCATTATTTTTTCGCTGTCGAACGACTTGTGGCACTGGAAGCAGGTCTTGTCAGTGTGGTAGAGATTCTTGCCGACCATCTCCGGCTTCGTGGGATGATAGAGGAGCGTGCCATCGCTGTCCAGCATCCATGCGTAGCCCCGCGTTCCTGATTTGATCGGGGAAAGGTACCGCTCGGTGATGCCGTCCACCGAAAGGACAGCAAGAACGATACCCGTGAACACTGGAGACTCCTGGTTCTTCAGCTGCTGGTAAACAGGAACGGCCACAATGAATTCCTTGCTGCCCTGATGAGAGACGGGGTCGTCAAAGAGATCGGTGATCAACTTTTCATTCCTGGGAAGCACTCGCGCTTTTGCAAAGTAATCGGTTTTCGAAAGGTCCATCTTTTCCCGTCCAGGCGAGGAACTGTCATAGAGAAGAATGCCATTGCGATCAAGCACCCGGATTGAGACCAGTGCCAGGTTTCGAAGGCTGAAGTTTATCGACTCGGTCACTGACCGGACCCGAGGGTCAACATTGATGCGGTCAATGTCCGGCAGCTGTGATATGACTTTGAGGTTTTTGTATACGTCGTCGGTGAAACTTTCGATGTTCATCGCCACTTCACGGGCGAGAAACAGCTGCTGCTGATTGAACTGATTCGCCATCTCTTCCTGAAGGGATTGCTGAAAAAACTGGCCAAGAATGATGATGAACGATAGGACAACGAGGAGAACAAAAACAAATCTCGTGGGGGTGAAAAACTCCTTTTGCTGGAGCGTGCGGATAAGACGTTGAAACATAGGGTAATTTACAGCTAAAACAGCATGGAAGTCAAGGAGGAAAAGGAAGCCCGCCGGTCTTCGGAAGCGCATTGAGCAAAGCGTTGGATCATTAAAAAAAGGTTGTTCTAGCGCGTTTCGGGACAAGAAAGATCCCTGAGGCAGGAATGTCCTGTCGCTTATTGTCTTATGGGTGAGGACGGAAAGTGGCTGCGCCGCAAGGATATATTGGCGTAAATTACCAGGGGGCTGAAGGGCCGGACAATATCCTTATTGCCGCCAAAGCCGCGTTCAAACTCATCCTTAGCCAGCGGGCTTTTGACGGCCAGAATAATTGCGAAGGCTTTTTTGAAATCAGGGTTCTGTTTGCGACAGTGCAGACATGATAGCAATTCGTTCTCATTATAATATCGAGAGACAGAACGTCTGGCGCTGGCTCTCTGACTATCTCGAGGGTCTCATTGCCTTCTCTCATGGTTCCGATAGCGTAGCCTGCGTCGTCGTAACACGAGGGAAGCAGACAGATTGTACTGCGAATACATCATGATTAAAAAATATAAATTGAAATAACTTGCAAGCCTTGGTAATATAGAAAAACTTTTTATCAGCTGCAGGATTCGATAGCGGTTCAGTGAATGCCGAAAAGCAAAGATTAGGCGAATCAGTTAGGGTTGGTTCGGCGGGAGATGAAATGGACGTTGCTCTTGACTATGCGGAAGTTTTGAAAAAAGCGCTCAGCAACGGGGGAGAATACGCTGATATCTTCGTAGAACGAAGCACGCCGCTTTCCCTCATTTGTGAAGACAGCCGGATGGAAAAAGTCGTCTCCGGTATCGACTGCGGTGCCGGCGTCCGCCTCTTGTTCGGACAGCGCACCGCTTACGCATACACCAATGACCTCACGACCTCATCGCTTCTTGAACTAGCCGACGCCGTAAGACACGCGGCAGGAGGCGGAGCCAACATCTCCACGATCGACTTATGCAAAATAAAGCCGCGGGTGGATTACCGTATTATAAAAGAGCCGGAAGGGGTTGATACGAGCCATAAAGTCCAAATGGCGCTCAATGCGGACCGGATCGCGCGTTTGTTTGACAGGCGCATAAGACAGGCCTTGGTAACTTATCGTGAACATCGTCAACGGGTAACGATAGCTTCTTCGGATGGAAGAATCGCGGAGGATGAGCGTCTGTACCTGACTGCGCTTGTTCATGTCGTTGCTGCCGATGGGGATGTTGTCCAGACTGGATATGAATCGGTGGGCGGCAATGCGGGGATGGAACTGTTCGACCAGGATGCCCTCGATACGGCGGCAGAAACAGCAGCTCGTCGGGCCGTGATGATGCTCTCCGCACGGAAGGCCCCTGCAGGGAGGATGCCGGTCATCCTGTCCTCGGAGGCCGGAGGAACCATGATCCATGAGGCAGTGGGACATGGGCTCGAAGCTGATCTTGCCCAGTCGGGTTTATCGGTGTATTCGAAACGGATCGGTGAACGAATAGCGTCACCGCTCGTGACCGTAGTAGATGATGCCACACTTCCCGGCAAGCGCGGGTCCTTCCGATTCGATGACGAGGGGACTGATGCCGAACATACCATCCTGGTTGAGAAAGGCGTGCTGAAAACATTTATGTACGATAAGTTGGCAGCGATGAAGGACGGGACGCGTTCAACAGGCAACGGCAGACGTGAATCCTACAAGTACCGCCCGATACCGCGTATGACGAACACCATGATCATCCCGGGCGAAACCGATGCCGATGAGATTCTGCGTGAAACGCAGAACGGGCTTTTTGTCCGCAAGATGGGCGGCGGTCAGGTGAATACGGTAAACGGAGATTTTGTGTTTGAAGTGAGCGAGGGATACCTCATAGAAAACGGGAAAATCGGAGAGCCGGTCCGTGGTGCGACGCTCACAGGAAATGGCCCCCAAGTCCTGGAAGCGATTGACAGGGTGGGCTCCGACATTGGTTTCTCAATCGGGACTTGCGGGAAGGACGGCCAGGGATCACCGGTGAGTGATGCACAGCCCTCACTGCGGATCCCTTATATCACGGTGGGTGGCGTTGTCTCCTAACCCTTATCTCATGACGGACCAAGGAACCGCTTGCTAGATATGCCATAAATTATCGGATCGCTATCGCTTGTGAATACGTTTTGGTACTGACGCTGCATATAAGAGGGATGGCTGCTGAGGTGAACACATAGTCTTCAGCGGCTGCTCAAGAAACTTCAAAAAGGACACATCATGACACTTGCCGAGATCCGTGCAGCAATCATCACGCTCAGCGACAAAGGTTCTACTGGAGCACGAGTGGACGAAAGCGGCCTCGTGATTCGTGAAATGATCGGCACCATCGGCGCATCGGCAGTTCATTATGAAATCCTGCCGGACGAGAAAACACGCATTGTTGAAGTTCTTGAGAGACTTTGTGACGCCGGGGATGTAGACCTCATTCTTACTACAGGGGGAACCGGGGTGGCGCCGCGTGATGTCACACCCGAAGCAACGCGGGAGGTCATAGAACGGGAACTCCCCGGAATGGCGGAAGCCATGCGTGCCGAAAGCTACAAGAAAACGCCCAATGCCATGATATCCCGCGCCGTGGCCGGCATCAGAAAACAGACTCTCATTGTTAACCTCCCCGGCAGCCCCAGGGCCGTGCGTGAGAACCTTGCCGTTGTTCTCCCTGCGCTTTCTCATGCAATCGAAAAGATCAAAGGGGATCCCACTGAATGCGGCAGCCGGTAAGGGCTGAGGGGATCAACGCATAATCGAGTTTCGCCAGCCGCAGTGCGCAAACCTGAGGGGATCCCACGCTGGGAGAAATTGCACGGGCCGTCGAGCATGAAATAAACAATCCCGTAAGCGTTATTGTCAATTGCTCGGAACTTTGCCGAGATGCTCAACCAATCGACGGGGAGATTCGCAAAAAAAATTAGGTCATCCATGATATATCCCTTCTCATAGCGGAGGTTAGCCGCAGCCTCGGGGCGGTCAAGGAAAAGGGAGTATCACTGAATTGTCAAAGGATCAGGATGACCGACATAAAACAGGACCTTTTTGTCATAGGGCGCGATGGGCCTCATGCTGATACGGAGCCGCAGTGAGTCGAGAAAACAGAGATAAGAGCCTGGACAGCGAGCATCTCTACGAGCGGATTGTCAAGGCCAAAACGGACTGGGAAGCCACCTTTGATTCTATTCCTGATATGATCTGCATAATCAACAAGGAAGGGAGGATCGTTCGGGTGAACCGGGCCTTTAGCAGACGGTTAAAAAAATCCTATGAAGCCGTCATCGGTGCACACTGCGCCGAGATTATTCATGATTCTCCGGTCCATCCCGGCAGCCGTCCTTTCCGAACCATGGTCGATGCCGCTAAACCGGTGCAACAGGAGTGGGATATGGCAATCGAGGGGGATATATTCACCACATCGCTCTCTCCATTCCATGATACGACGGGAAAACTTCAGGGATCCGTCCTGATATTCCGCGATATAACGGATAAGAAGAGGCTTGAAGAACGACTTATCCAGTCCGAAAAAATGGCTGCGGTAGGCACTTTTGCCGCGGAGATCGCCCATGAGATCAACAACCCCCTTGACTACATCGGTAACTATCTCTATCTACTCTCCGAATCTCTGCCGCCTAATTTTGAGAAACGGGGATATCTGGAAAAAATTCAGACGGGCATTGACAATCTCGAGTTGATGACCCGGGATTTGCTGGAATTTGCCCGGCCCCAAATCGAACCGTTTGAACCGATAGAAGTGGACCCTGTCATCGATGCAGCCTTGGAATTGGCCGATAAAAAGATTACTGACGCCCGGGTCATGGTCGTGAAACGTTATGGCAGCCGGGACAGGCAGGTGGTGGGGTCAGCACGAATGCTTCAGCAGGTTTTCCTGAATCTGTTCCAGAATGCGCTGGATGCAATGCAGCCGGGCGGCCAGATAATAGTAACCACTTCATGCAATGAGGTACGATGTGCCATCGATATAGAGGATACCGGATCCGGCATCTCGGAAAAAATTCTAGCGAGAGTGTTTGAGCCTTTTTTCACAACCAAGAAATCGCTGGAGAAACGGGGCACGGGACTCGGGCTCGCTATCTGCTATAACATTATCAAGCAGCACGACGGTGACATTTCTGTATTCAGCAAAGAGGGAAAGGGAACGGTTGTCTCGATATCCCTGCCTGCAGCAGTGGGGAATAGTACGTAAAATCAAAAAATTGGCCGCAGTGCTTCATCGTTTCATTCTGGCTACCTTTCTCGCAAAAACGAAGGTATAGCTATAGTTTTGGCTTGCGTGTTCCGAAAAGAAAGCAGAAGTGGGATGACCGTACCCAGAGCGCAGCCTGACCGCGGCTTGTGATGGCCGTTTTCTAAGGAAGGCTTCCGTGCTTTCAAGCACGATAAAAAAAACGAAAGGAAGAGGTTTAACTCAGAGGGTCGTTGTTCCAACATGAAAGACATTAAACGTAGTTTTCACTACGTAAAAAAAGAGGGAAATGGAGATTTATAAATGATAATGAAGCCGCAGGTACTGCTGGTTGATGATGAACCAATGGTGCTTGATTCGCTGCGCGAAATAGTAAACCGGGAGGGCAAGTACCAGATCGATGTTGCGGAAAATGGGACTATTGCTCTCACAAAGGCGCTTCAGGAACGGTACAGCGTCATAGTCACTGACTTGATGCTCAAGGACATAACGGGGATCGAGCTACTCAAGTCGCTCAAAGTGCATAATCCGGAGACCCAGATCATCATGGTGAGCGGGAAAGGCACCATTGATTGTGCCGTTGAAGCAATGAAAATGGGCGCTTTCGATTTTCTTACGAAGCCCTATTCCCCTTCTCATCTGCTTCAGATTCTCGACCGCGCCCGGGCCTATTATGACTCTCTGAAGGAAAACAAGGAACTTAAAGGAGAAATTCAGAGGCTCAAGAAGAACTACGAAATTATCGGGACACACCCCAAGATCGAACGGATCAGGGACATAATAGAAAATATCGCGCCTTCCGGCAGTTCCGTTCTTGTCCAGGGTAAGAGCGGCACCGGCAAGGAACTGGTTGCACGGGCAATCCATAACCACTCACGCCGGGCGGACGGACCGTTTCATGCGGTGAGCTGCGGTGTGTTCACGGAGACCCTTATTGAAAACGAATTGTTCGGCCATGAGAAAGGCGCCTTTACCGGCGCGACCCAGCGGGTCCTGGGCAGGGTAGAGGCCGCGGCAGGTGGAACACTTTTTCTCGACGAAATCGACACGATGCCGGTTAGTTCCCAAGTGAAGCTTCTGCGTGTACTGGAGGAGCATTCCTTTCAGCGGATCGGTGGAACGAAAGCCATCTATGTCGATTTTCGGTTGATTGCTGCTACCAATGTTGATTTAAAAGAAGCCGTAGCTGCAAAAAAGTTTCGTGAGGATCTGTACTATCGGTTAAATGTTATTGCAATCACGCTTCCCGAACTAAACGAGCGGGTCAGCGATATCCCGTTGCTAGTTAATCATTTTATGGAACGTCATCGGGGGCGGAGCAAGGCAGAGTCCATGTCGCCGGAGGCGCTCGATCTTTTTCTTCACTATTCATGGCCCGGAAACGTGAGGGAATTGGTTAATGCCGTTGAATACGCAATGGTCATGGCAAAAGGTCCGCACGTTATGCCTGCTGACCTTCCCGAAAATATTCACGGCAGGACAGGCCAGTATCGATCCCGCGATACAATGTCCCTGAAAGATACTGAGAAAGATTTGATTATTAGAACGCTCAAAAACTGCCGTGGCAACAAACATCTCGCGGCAAAAATTCTCTGCATCCCGAGATCCACCCTATACAGCAAGCTCCAAAAACACAGGATCAGTATTGATACCGTTGCGGATTACGGGATGTTACAGCATGCCTTGAACGACGAACCGGAAAACATGACTGTCCAAAATTAGACACTCCAACACTCCTCAGTAAATCAACAGGTTATCGTTGAAATAGGGATGTCCCTTCTGTTATGACCGGTCCGAATCTGGTCATTCTCGGATTCCTAACATATTGATTTCATGATAAAATTTCATGGGCATTATTCTTGCTTTTATTTATATTTCATAGATTCTTTATGTGCATATACGACATCGTCATATCCATGAAGCACCTGATTGATCGTTTTGAGATCAGAAAGTAGGAAATGAGGACTTATGAAAACACTGCTTTTGGTGGATGATGAACTTGAGAATCTGAGAAGTCTTGGCGAAATCCTGAGTCACTTCGGTTACAAGGTTATTATCAAGACTGATGCGCATTCCGGCCTCACGGTTATTCGAGAAGGCATACCGGTAGATCTTGTCATAACCGATTATCGAATGCCTGACATGGACGGCCTTGAATTTCTCCTCCAGTTGAAACACATGGTGCCGGCAATGCCGGTGGTTATGCTTACCGCCTATGGTGCAGTGGAAACCTACTTAAAATCACTCAGTTTGGGTGTGTTCGAGTATGTGAATAAACCGGTCAAAGCCAAGGAATTGGGCAAAATAGTAAAAACAGCACTTGAGAGCGCCGAAGCATTCGCCCTTCGGCAAGACGTAGTTCATCCCAATGACTCCCAATCAATCAATCCGAAATAAGCTTGAACGGCGGACAAGGGTAAATGAAAAAACTGCTATTTCCTGAAATAAATTGCGAGGGGAAACGGTATTGGAGGGAGTTCTTGAAAAAGGGATTTGTCGTTTCCTTGCTGCAGATATGTCGGCAGCACTCTGCAAACTGAAATCGCAATCGCATTTTAAACTCGGAATTGCCAAGACCACTGACCGCGATTGAGGTGAATCCCTGTCCGACGCATGCGAATGCGACCCCGTATTCCGATAATTATTTAACCGATTATTGGCTCCCGAAATCAGTGTCTGCGGCGTCCTTTAGGAGCTTCTCTGGTGTCGCGATCGCTGCGCTTTTATATTAATAAGAGGTTAGTAAAATTGGAGGAATTGTTTAAAATAATCGGGATCAGCTCTCTCCCGGGACAGGTGACCAAGAATGAAGATTGGCCGGACAGAATCGGGACAGCTTTCCTTCCTTCGCCTCAAGTAAATCCGGTTTGACAGTAACCGGCATTTATGATTAAATAGCATCCATGAAAAACAATCCCTTGGGGTTGAATATTACGGATGTCCTATTTCTTGTCGGCATGCGGTCGAGGACCGGCGAACTGGTTATCGAATCGGGCAACAATATCGGAACGATGCTTATGTACGAAGGGAAAATACTTCAGGCATTTTCTCCCTACTCCCGTGCTATCGGCGACCTGCTCGTGGAAGACGGCTTGATCAGCGAGACAGAACTGATCGAGACACTAAAACTTCAGAAAAAGAATGAATACATTCCTCTCGGCGGCCACTTGCTCAAAATGGGAAAAGTTTCTTATGAAGTTATAGAAGATATGGTGCACGCGCAAATCAGGCAATCGGTGAAAGAGTTCCAAACATGGGATGATGCCAATTTTATGTTCCTCGATAAAAAACTGAAACCCTATGATCGCATCAGTTTGGGCGTGCATGAATTCATCCCTGCATCAACAGTTGAAGCGACGAAAAATTTTCTTTTTGTCGAGTCCCCATGAACGTCTGAGACATACTGCCCTTCCGACGTGCAATCCTTATGTTCCTCTGGTGTTTATCAATGCTGGGTCCTGCCATGCAGCGCCACCCGCAAAGACTCCCGTACGCCGTTAAACAGCGCTAGATAGACGTCTGTTCGAAAGTCTGGGTAGGTAAATTCATGGGGGATGAAGCTACGTTCTTTAGTGCTGTATCGCAGCGTGACTTCCCCATAGAGGTTGTCGCCGATATACAACCGGTGGGCAAAATCTTTTGTTGTAGCAAGGACGACCTTGGCTTCCGTGACATAGCCGGGGTCGATGTTGATTCTTCGCCGAAGGGAATCCCTTTCAAAAATGGCAAACCGCTTTTCCAGACCGATGGTAAAATGCTTCACTGAGGGGAGTTTTCCGGGGTCCATGACCCGCTCAAAGAAGAGAAATTTCCGAAGGATGTTCTCTCCCATTTCATCGCAGTAATAATCCGTGTTATTCCAGCTAAAAAGATCACTTTCGTATTCGACTGGCCCGTATTCGCTGCCGAGGATTTCTGCGCACGCCTTGAACAGTTCCGGTTCAGGTGACAGCATGCCGACGAAGAGTTTTACCGGTAGTGGTGGATGGCTTTCTTTCATATTGCCTCTTGTTGGGGCATTATATCATAAATGGGGATGACCGTTAAGGTGTTCCATGGCGGCTCTAAAAACAGATGGTGCTCCTTGACAATGGATAAAGGTCCGATATACTTTAAGCTATGCAAGTTACACGTGAAGGCGATTACGGCATCCGAAGCGTTTTGTACCTGGCTCGGCAACCGTATAAAAAAGTAAGCTTTATCGCAGAAATAGCAGATGAATATCAGATACCGAAGACTTTTTTGGCAAAAATTCTTCAAAAACTGGTCAAGGCGAAAATTGTTCGATCCTTTCGGGGCGTTAAAGGCGGATTCTCGCTGGCAAAACCAGCCCGTGAAATTTCCGCGCTTGATGTGCTCGAAGCCATTGAAGGTAAACTTGCGCTGAATATTTGTATTGCCGACAAGAAGAACTGCGTTTTTTCAAAGCATTGCCCATCCCACGTGTTGTGGTTGTCTGTTCAGGCCAAAATGGTGGAAATGTTGAAAAAAGCTAATTTCGAGGATCTTGTGAAACAAAAAGTATAATCCCGGGATTGTTATTAGAGAGATCGGAGAGCGGAAATGACAACGGACAACCAATACGAATATCGTGCCATAAAAGGGTTCGCCATTTCATCCTTGTTCTGGGCTATCGTTGGACTTCTCGTCGGCATCCTGATTTCCCTGGAGCTCGTCTATCCCTCTTTCAACATCACTCCCTGGCTGACCTATGGGAGGCTCCGTCCCATCCATACCAATGCCCTTATTTATGGTTTTACCGTACCTGCCGCATTCAGTTTGTTCTTTTTTCTCGTGCAGAGACTCGGAAGAACAAGGCTCGCATTCCCTCGGCTCGCGCAGGCAACCCTGTATTTTTTCAATATTATTATAGTTCTGGCGGCGCTCTCCCTCTTTGCAGGCATGACCCAGAGCAAGGAATATTCTGAGCTTGAATGGCCGCTCGATATCGCTGTCGTCATCCTCTGGGTGATGTTTTCCATTAATATTATCGGAACGATCATCAAACGAAAAGAAGAGCAGATGTATGTGTCGCTCTGGTTCATCCTCGCGACCGTCGTCGGCGTTGCTATTGTCTACATCGGAAACAACATTGCCGTACCCGTTTCGTGGTTCAAGTCTTATTCGATTTATGCAGGAGCCAATGACGCAAACGTGCAATGGTGGTTCGGCCACAACGCCGTTGCTTTTGTCTTTACCACATTGCCCCTTGCCGTTTTTTATTATATTCTTCCGAAAGCGACCAACGCTCCGCTCTTCAGCCACCGGCTTTCCATTATCGGCTTCTGGTCCCTGATCTTCGCCTATCTTTGGACCGGCGCCCACCATCTCATTTACACACCGCTACCGGACTGGATTCAGACCGTCGCAATCGCATTCAGCATCTTCCTGATTGCTCCATCCTGGGCGTCGGTGATCAACGGCTATGGAACCATGAACGGCCAGTGGGAACAGATGCGTTCGAATTACCTCGTGAAATTCATCATCCTCGGCATCACCTTTTACGGTATGCAGACGATACAGGGGCCAAGCCAGGCGGTGCGCACATTCAGCGCGTTGATCCATTATACCGACTGGGTGCCCGGACACGTTCATATGGGAACCATGGGGTGGGTGACCATGACGCTCTCCGCTGGGTTTTACTACATGATACCGGTCATCTATAATACCAAAATATATAGCATTAAGCTGGCAAATCTGCATTTCTGGCTCGTACTGATTGGGCAGCTCATTTACTCGATTACGATGTGGATAAACGGTATCCGGCAGGGGGCCATGTGGCAGGCCATGGACAAGGACGGCAGCCTCGTCTATTCAAACTTCATTCAGACGTTGACGCCTAATTATCCATTCTGGAACATGAGAACAGCGGGCGGCGTTATCTTTTTCGCGGGCTTTCTGCTGTTCGTATACAACATCTACAAGACCATTCAGACGGCGCCAGCCGTGCAGAAAGCCTGACCTATGGTATTTATCCACTGGAGGAAATTATCATGAACGTCGATAAAAGGCCGGTTGTTTTTATCGTTCTGGCGATGAGTACCATTCTCATCGGAACGGTTCTGACTACCTTTCTTCCCCTGTTTATGGGAACCGCAAAAGCGAATCTTGAGAAGGTAATGCCCTATAAACCGCTGGAGCTGGAAGGGAGGGACATCTATATCCGGGAAGGTTGCAACAACTGCCATACCCAGACCGTTCGTCCGCTTCCCTTCGAAACGGCGCGCTACGGACCGCCTTCGCGGCTGGAAGATTCCGCCATCGACCGACCCCATTTATGGGGGTCCAAACGGACGGGACCGGATCTTGCGCATGTGGGGAGAAAATATCCGGCTGCGTGGCATTACCTGCATTTAAAAAACCCGCAGAGCATGTATCCTCAATCGAATATGCCTGCCTACGCTTGGCTGGCCGACCGCAAACTTGACACGACGTATAGCGAAAGAAAAATGAACGTGCTGGGATATCCTTATACCGCCGAGGACCTACGGGATTTGTCGGACAAAAACGAAATGGACGCCCTTGTGTCCTATCTTATGAGGCTCGGCAAGGAAACGAAGGATTAATCTTATGAGCACATGGATCTATATTGGATTTACCCTTCTTCTCATCGGAGTCATGATCGGGATGATACTCTACTATTTTCAGGGAAAAAGGAAGCGGAAGGTGGAACAACCGAAGTACCGCATGCTTGATGACGATTGAGCGCAGATCTCGGCATTCGGAATAAAAATTGACAAACGCTATTTCGGGAGAAGACCTATGAGCGAATTTGACGGAATACAAGAGAGGCAGGAGGGAAAGTCGCAAATGCCGGCGGGTATGACGATCCTGTTCATTGGTCTGATTGTTTTCGGTCTCTGTTATATGTATTTCTATTCACCGCAGACCACGGGATGGACTCAAGCAGACCAATATAAACAGAAGATGGATGCTCTGAAAGCAGCCGTCGTTACTCCTGAGGCAAAAGAGGCGGAATCGGGCATGCCGGAAGCCGAGCTGGCTCAAGAGGGCTCGGAGATTTATAAGGCGGAATGCGTCATGTGCCATGGAGAAAATCTAAAAGGCAGCATTGGGCCTGCCCTTACGGGGCCGAAATTCATCTACGGCGCTACGCTGGCTGACCATATCCGCGTGATCGGCAGCGGCACGCCGAAAGGCATGCCGGCATTTGAAAATCAGCTCGGCGCTGAAAAAGTTCGCGCCGTGGCTAATTATATTTATTCCCGGCACAACAAATGACCGAGCGAAAACAACGGGCGTCGTATTGCCATAACACGGAAGATTTCGCGGGGTGATGTTTCTCCTCGGTTTGAAGAAACTCAACGCTTCCTCATTATACCATGCGGCACGATCCAGCTTTTTCATTCTCGTAGAGTCCTCCTCGGGGAGCCAACCATTCATCTTTTTCCCGTCCCCGGAAAAATCTCAGCTGAAATCAGTGGAAGAATCAAGAGGGAAATCCGGAAAAGGATTGTTCTCTTTCTTAAGTTCTCTTTATCCTGTTATACGGTCAAAGGGCGTGGGTGTTTGCTCCCGATCTGAGAACACGATATACACAAGTACGTGTTGCTGTCAGCGGTTTATTGGTATTTTCCGTCGGAATGACGTATTATAAAAAAAGGACAAACATGAATCAGCCATCGTTGGCACATAAAACGTTCACCACATTCCGGTCGCGGCGCTGGGTTGTCGCCTGGGTAGAAGCGGCCCTTATGATTGGAGTGCCCTTCCTGCGTGTGCAGAATGAAAGCGCACTGCGGTTCGACGTTCCGTCACTCAAACTGTATTTTTTCGGTTCCGTCATATGGATCAGCGAAGCCTATTTTTTCCTTCTCGTTTTTCTGCTTTTTTTAGTTGGAATCATGCTTTTTACCGTGCTCTACGGCCGTATCTGGTGCGGCTGGATGTGTCCCCAAACCGTATTGTCCGTTTTTTCGAGACGCTTAGTGGCGCTGTCGGAGCGGCTCAGCGATCAACGTTTCCTGCGGGCCGTGATTTCCCAATTCCTTCTTTTGCTCTTCTCGGTCATCGTTTCGGCGAGCCTGATCTGGTACTTTGTTTCTCCCTATGAAATGGCCTCCGATATCTTCGCGCGGCAGCTGGGTCCCTGGACTACGGGCATATGGGCTTTTTTTGCCTTTTTTATTTATTTGAACCTCGCCTTCGTTCGCCAGAAATTCTGCGGTTCGGTTTGCCCCTATGCGCGGTTTCAAAGCGCTTTCTTTGATGACAAAACACTAACCATTGCATTTGACCGGGCACTTGCGAACGACTGCGGCGGATGCGAAGCCTGTGTGCGGGTCTGCCCCGCAGGCATTGATATTCGCGAGGGATTGCAGGTAGAATGCATCAACTGTGCGGAGTGCATCGATGCTTGCAGCAAAATGATGAGAGCGAAAAATAAAGGGTCGCTCATTCGGTATGCCAGGGAATCCAACTCTTCAAAAGGACCGCGCGCTCGCGTTGCGGGGCTTGCCGCCGCCTTTGGAATTATTGCGGTGCTATTTGCCTATCAGGCCTATATTCGCATGCCGCTTGCATTCTGGGTGTTTCGCGATGAACCTCAACCAATAGCGCAAATTGCTCAAAAGGGAAGCATGATAAACGTCTATTCACTCATTATTGAAAATCGTAATCTCAAACCAGCAATTTGTCAGCTGAGCATAACGGGAATAAAGGACGTGGAGCTGCATATGGGCAGGAACCCGTTCATCATTCCGCCAAACAGCGTGCTGAAGACGAAAGTTTATGTCGTGGCCTTGAGAAAGAATCTGCACTATCACACCTCCCGGCTCCATTTCACAATTGAGGACGTATCATCCCATGAAATCCGGAGGGAACAGGAAGCGACATTCATTTACCCTGAACGCTCGGAAAGCGGGTGGGAGATATAACATCATCCCCTGCTCGTTGAAATCGACCGCAGTTATTCCCTTATCTAAATCGTTAACCTCTATTATATAAATTGGTTGACAATTGGTCTGCCATCGGGTAAAACAAGGGCATGCTTGATCAGTCGCCGACAACTGTTCCGCAGGCCTTGAAAAGCGTCCTGAGCGGAAGCAGGCTTGATATAACGTCCGCCACTGCGCTGTCTCTTGTTAAAGGACAGGATCTCTGGGACCTCTTTGCTGCTGCGGGACGTATTCGGGAACACTTCCGCGGTTCGTCCGTTGATATCTGCTCTATCGTGAATGCAAAGTCAGGGGCGTGCAGCGAGGATTGTGCCTATTGCGCTCAGTCTGCTCGCTATGCAACGGCGGCTCCCGTTTATCCGCTGATTTCAAAGGAAGACATAGCCAAGGCAGCACAAAGTGCAAAAAAGAACGGAGCCCGGCGGTTTTGCATCGTGACCAGCGGACGCGGCATCGACTCCCGGGAGGATCTCGAAAAAATCGCACAAGGAGTGCGTCTTGTTCGTGAACTCGACCTTTCTCCCTGCGCGACGCTCGGGACGCTTACGCGAGACCAGCTGTCGTTCCTGAAAGATGCCGGACTTGACCGGTATCATCACAACATCGAAACATCCCGGAATTATTTCTCCCGCATCTGTACAACCCACACCTTCGAGGAACGGCTGGAGGTGCTCGGCCGTGCACGCTCCCTGCGGCTCTCCGCATGCAGCGGAGGCATATTGGGAATGGGCGAGACCATGGAGGACCGCATTCAGATGGCCTTTACCCTGCGGGAACTCGACGTTGACTCGGTTCCAATCAATTTTCTAATGCCCATTGCAGGAACCCCGCTTGCAAAGACCTCCGCAATTTCACCGCTTGAAGCTCTGCAATCGATTGCCTTGTTCCGTTTAATTCTTCCGAATAAGGAAATACGCGTCTGTGCCGGAAGAGGCACTGCGCTGCGGCGGCTTCATCCCCTGATTTTTACTGCAGGCGCTGACGGGTTCATGATCGGCAACTACCTTACGACATCCGGTCTCGACCCGATCGAAGATCTTGCCATGATTCGTGATCTGGGTCTCCAGGTCTGAACGGTTATGAAAGACCAGCTCTACAGCATTCGCATGCACGCGTCCTGTCAGGGCAGGCACGTATCCGGTGCGGAACGGATCGTCCGGCCTGATACGCTAGATGCGGCGATACGCGAACTTACGGCACGCGCCACGGCCAGGATTCCCTTGCCGGATCAGATTACCATAACTGCCGAAAACCTGAAAGGCCGAACGCTCCAGAGGATTAAGGCGCTCAATATGACGGCATTGGACGTCTCTTCGGTGCCGGCAGGAAGATCGGCAGCTGTTCGTGCTCTTCTACATGCTGGTGCTTCACTTCATTCCATCGAGCAGGCCATCAACCATCTGAGCAAAGGCGCTTCAACTTCCGGCCATGCAATGCGGGGCGCGATCATTATGGATGCTCGAACCGGAGAACGGCTTGAACCGGATCAGGAACGGGGCGTGCGGGCATCACGGTTTGACTGGGATGAGCAAACGCTGGTGCTTACCCGTAAACGCTTCGCCGCACTCGGGCTTACGCACTTCCGCACGTTTGAAGCACTTGCGCTGGCAACGAAAGTCGCCCATGCTCCCGGCGCCGTAGCTGAACTTTGCTGGTCTGACGATCCCGATTACACAGCAGGTTATGTTGCTTCACTTCACATCGGTTATCTTCGAATACCGGAGCTGAAGATATCCGGCGACCCGCATGGCGGAAGAGTGTTTTTCGTCGATGGCGATCATTTTGATTTGGGTGCTTTCGTCAGATACCTCCAACTCGAACCTGTGCTGATCACATCGGCCGGTGAATGCAGAGCTGCTTCAACGCTGGAAAATTATCTCCAGATCACTAAACAGAGCCATCCAGCCTTTCAATAAACCATGTTTGAGCGCGAACTTTCAGATTTACGTCAAAGGCATATGTTCCGGAAGCCCCTTGTCATTGAATCCCGCGAGGGTCCGAGAATTATCATAAACGGCAGGAGCCTGTTGCTCATGTGCTCAAACGACTACCTCGGTCTTTCGTTCCATCCTGCCCTGCGTGAAGCGGCAACGGCTGCTTTGGTCCGATATGGCTGTGGGGCGGGCGCATCGCGCCTGATATGCGGCACCAGTGAAGTCCATGCGGAACTTGAAGAGCGGATCGCGCGCTTTAAAAATACAGAAAAGGCCGTTGTTTATAACTCCGGTTATGCGGCAAACACCGGTATAATATCAGCGATTGCGGGCCCTGGCGACATCATCCTGAGCGACAACCTGAACCATGCCAGCATCATCGATGGATGCCGCTTGAGCAGGGCACAGGTTGCGGTCTACCGGCACAGAGATATGAACCATCTCGAAGATCTGTTGCGAAAGGCGACTTCCATCGGACGCAGGCTGATTGTCACTGACGGCGTATTCAGTATGGATGGCGATATCGCTCCGCTTCCCGAACTCGTCTCCCTGTCTGAAAAACATAACGCCCTATTGATGGTTGACGACGCTCATGCAGTCGGCGTGCTCGGGAAAACAGGCAAGGGCACGGCCGAACACTTCGGCCTCGAAAGCCGCGTTCCTATCCAGATGGGGACCTTGGGAAAGGCGCTGGGATCGTTCGGCGCTTATGCAGCGGGCAGCAGGGACTTTATCAACTTCCTCATAAACCGTTCCCGGAGCTTCATATATAGCACGGCGTTGCCGCCATCAGTATGTGCGGCTTCGATCGCGGCAATCGATATAGTCGAACGTGAATCCGGTTTGAAAAAGAGGGTCTGGAAAAACAGAGATCGCCTCGTGTCCGGGCTCAGCAGGCTGGGCGTCAGCTATGGTAGCTCTGAATCGGTGATCATACCGATAGTAATCGGAGATACTGAAAAAACGCTCAACGCAGGCAACAGGCTCTTTGAGTGCGGCATTTTTGCATCGGCCATTCGGCCTCCTACGGTTGCAGAAGGCTCGGCACGAGTGCGGATCACGGTCATGGCAACCCATTGTGACGATGATATCGACATTGCACTCGACGCGCTTGACCGCTGCAAGACGGAAGGATTCTTCGGATGACTACGGGAGATAAAAAGCGGGTCGTGCTCGTGACCGGTGCGTCGCGTGGTCTGGGAAAAGCGATTGCCCTTCGCTTCGGAAACACCGACCATAAGGTTGTCGTCCATTACCAGGAAAGAGCGCGCGCTGCCGCGGACGTGGTCGAGAGGATCAGAGCCGCGGGCGGAGAGGCCGTCCCGGTGCGCGCCGATGTACGGATAACAGCTGAAGTCGATGCGATGGTTGCCGATACGATTAAACGATGGGGCCGTATCGACGTCCTGGTGAATAATGCGGGGATGACCAGAGATGGCTTGATGCTCCGCATGAGCCAGACGGAATGGGACGATGTGCTGGGGACCAATCTGACGGGCCCGTTTCACTGCATTCGCGCAGTAGCCGGGGTTATGATCAGGATGCATGATGGGCAAATCATTTCGATTGCTTCGATCGTTGGACTGCAGGGAAGAGAGGGGCAGACAAATTATTCAGCCTCGAAAGCCGGGCTCATCGGTCTGACCAGGGCCTGCGCGAAGGAGTTCGGGCCGTTCAATATAAAAGTAAATGCGGTGCTGCCGGGTTACCTCCCCACGGACATGGGCGGAGAACTATCAAAGGAGATGCTCGATCGTATAGTTCAGTCAAACGCGCTCGGCCGCGTTTCAAATCCGGTCGAAGTGGCCGATTTCGTGCATCATCTGTCTCTCATGCAGGACGTTTCCGGCCAGGTTTTCAATCTCGACAGTCGGGCATTGTGATCGCGGGGGGATTATGAAAAAAGGCGTTTTTATAACCGGGACCGATACGGGTATTGGCAAGACCTATGTTGCCGCAGGCATAGCGCGATCGCTTGTCCGTATGGGTGTGAACGCAGGGGTGATGAAGCCCGTGGAAACAGGATGCCGCCGGCAGGCGGGCAGGCTCATCCCCCGCGATGCGATGCAGCTTATGAAAGCATCGAATGCAAGAGATGCTCTTGCCCTTATCAACCCCTACCGCTTTCAAAAACCCCTCGCGCCACTTGTCGCCGCTGAATTTGAGGGGGCGCAGATCCGTACCGGGAAAATAGTGAAAGCATACCATGAACTTGCCCGCAAGCATGAGTTCATGATCATAGAAGGGGCGGGAGGCATTATGGTTCCACTTCAACAGAATTATACCTATCGGGAACTGGCGCGGGACATGGGGCTCCCCGTCTTAATCGTCGCAAGGCCGGGGCTCGGTACGATTAATCATACCCTGTTGACGGTCGCGTCATTGAACGAAAAGGGGCTGGATATTGCCGGGATAGTAATCAACCATGCCCGACGCGGGAAAACGGGGCTGGCGGAAAAAACGAATCCTGTGCTCATAGAAAAAATGTGCGGTGTCGCAATCCTGGGAATTCTTTCGTACAGGGAGCACCGATTCGAGACGATCGCCGAACAGCTTAAATAAAAACCCCTCCGCGCAGCAGAGGGGTTCACCTGAAAACATCGCGCAGGACATCTTCTTTCATTCGTCTGCCGGCTTTGCTGCGGAAGCCGCCTATTTCTGTCCAAGGCTCTTGATGTACAGGATCATGGACTTCATTTCCACGGAATTCACATCCAAAGCGTTACCCTTCAAATTATGGGTAATGCAGGCATTGATGATCCCGGGTAGTCCATTCATGGTCCCCGCGTTTGAAAGACCTTTGCCGTCAACGTGGCAGGTACTGCATGATTTTCCGCTTGTTCCCAGTTTGGGATCGTTAAACAGCTGTTTCCCCAGTTCTAAGGAAGCGTCCTCAACCGCAAATGCGCCGCCAACACCGAGTAAAACAACCAGGAGAAAAAAGAAAAGTACTTTCATGCTCCTCATAAAACACCTCCGTAAATTTGGATTAAACAATCACTAAACGAAGCATAGCATACAGCGCCTATTTGTCAAGAATCTGCCACGGAAATCCCCGCTTGGTGAAACAGCACGCAGGCGTAATAGATTCTTGAGGTTGACAAAGCGGGTGGGTACTGATATTATTCCTTCCAGTTTTAAATTTATACAATTGAGGGATTGATGCCTCCTTTCATAACGCTGACAACCGACTTCGGCGCTCGCGATCCCTTTACCGGAAGTATGAAGGGCGTCATTCTCAAGATCAATCCGCAGGCTCAGATCGTCGACATCTCCAACGAGATTACACCGCAGGATATCTGGGAAGCAGGGTATGTCCTCAAGTCGGCTTATAGTCACTTCCCAAAAGGCACGATACACCTTGCTGTTGTCGACCCCGGTGTCGGAAGCGGAAGAAGGCCTATCATCATTGTAACGGAAAGCTATTATTTTGTCGGTCCCGACAATGGGTTGTTCAGTCTGATTTATCAGGAGGCGGAGCGGATTCGCGTCCATCATATCACTGCTACGCATTACTTTCTCCCCAATCCGGGGCCGACCTTTCATGGACGGGATGTTTTCGCTCCTGTCGCGGGCTGGCTGGCAAAAGGGATTGCTTCAGGCAACTTCGGAGATGAAATTACGGATTATGTGAAGTTGAATATCCCCGCGCCGAAAATTATCGAAAACGCAATCGAAGGGCATGTCGTGCATGTCGACCGCTTCGGCAATATCATCACCGACATTACCATCACGGAGATTCGACAGTTACTCGGCGAAGGTTCCAGTCTGGATGCATCCAGCGTCATGATTGGCGGCAAGGAAATAAAGGGTCTCAAGAAGTACTATGCAGAGTCGACTCCGGGAACGCCGGGAGCCATCATCAACAGTTCCGGTGCTCTTGAAATATTCCTGTACAAGCAGAATGCCCGCACGAACCTCTCGGTAAAGCGGGGAGAAACCGTTCGTTTTACAATCACCCGCTAGCCCTGCCGACTCAATATCCAGTGTACATAATAAAATCACCAAGAGATACCTCTTGTGAAACCATTATCGGCGGATTATAATAGATATTCTATGAAATCGTTCCATATCATAACATTTGGGTGCCAGATGAATGAACACGATTCCGAGCGCATGACCGGCATTCTCGAAGCGCAGGGTTGCGCATCAGTGGCTGATGCCGGGCGCGCGGACATGGTTATCCTGAATACCTGCAGTATCCGGGAAAAGGCTGAACAAAAGTTTTTTAGCGAACTCGGGCGCTTGAAGAGCCTGAAAGCAGAGAATCCCGGCTTGAAAATCGCCGTCGCCGGTTGTATTGCCCAACAGGAGGGAGCGGGGATCCTTTCCCGGGCACCGTACGTGGACATGATTTTCGGCCCTGCGGATATCAGCCGTCTTTTCTCGTTTATCGAGCAGCAGCGTTTCGGAGCGAAAACCATCGTCGAGACTGCCGGAGATCCTGAGTATCACCGGAAACGCCTTCCTGCCACCAGAAAAGATAAACTCAAGGCATGGGTCTCAATCATGTATGGCTGCGACAATTTTTGCACCTATTGTGTTGTTCCCTACTTGAGGGGAAGAGAGCGTTCCCGCATGCCCGAGGATATTGTTGCGGAGGTACGCGAACTCGGGCTCCGGGGCTATAAAGAAGTCACTTTGCTGGGTCAGAATGTGAATTCCTACGGCAAAGGGCTGGGAAGGGACATCGATTTCCCCGCCCTGTTGCGGTTAATAAACGATATCGGCGAGATAGAACGCATCCGGTTTGTGACCTCTCATCCACGGGACCTGTCGGACAAGCTGATCATGGCAATTCGTGAATTGCCGAAAGTGTGCGAATCCATTCATCTGCCGGTGCAAAGCGGTTCAGACTCAATCCTCACTGCAATGAACAGAAGATACAGGCGTGAGGATTACCTCAATAAAGTGAAGAAACTTCGTGAAGCAGTGCCCCATATTGCGCTGACTACCGACATCATTGCCGGATTTCCGGGTGAAACGGAACAGGATTTCGAGATGACCATGCAACTGCTGTCGGAAGTGCGCTATGATGGCATTTTTGCGTTTAAATATTCCAAAAGACCGGGAACGAGCGCTCTCGGGCTCCCCGGACATCTCGAGGAAGATATCAAGGAAAAACGACTTGACAGAATTCTCGCACTTCAGCAGGAAATCACCATACAAAAGAACAGGGAATTGATCGGCACGACTCAGGAGATACTGCTTGACGGTTACAGCAAAAAAGGCGGAATGATCACAGGCAGAACACGGGGGAACAAAGCCGTAAACGTTGCAGCCCCCCCCTCGCTCATCGGCGCCCTCGTCAGCGCGAATATAACCGCAGCGGGAATGAATTCCCTTACCGGCCAGTTATGCGAATAGCGTTTACAACCCTCGGATGCAAAATCAATCAATATGAAACAGACATCCTTCGCCAGGACTTTGCATCGCAGGGAAATACGGTTGTGCCTTTTAACGAACCAGCTGATGTCTATATTATCAATACCTGCTCGGTAACAGCAAAGAGCGATACGCAGTGCCGTCAGGTCATCAGGGCTGCAACACGCAGAGGACAGGGATCAAAAGTCATTGTTACCGGTTGTTACGCGGAGACGCGTCCTGATGAGATCAAGTGTATGGCCGGCGTCGATGCGGTCTTCGGAAACAGCGAGAAGTCGAAAATCATCCAGTATGTCGCATCGCGGGCAAATGAGGTGCCTGAAGCAGCCAGGGTTTTTGTGCCGGCCAGCTCAATAAAGAGCCGAACCCGTGGATTCCTCAAAATACAGGACGGGTGCAACAACTTCTGCTCTTACTGTATTGTCCCGTTCGCCCGCGGTCGGTCGCGAAGTGTTGATCCAAACGTGGTGGTGTCGGAATTTGAACAGCTGGTGAAGCAAGGCTGTCCTGAAATCGTTCTTACCGGCATCCATATAGGGACCTACGGCGTCGATTTATCCGAGAGGACGAGCCTCACCGATCTGCTGGCATCGCTGACAGGGATGAGAGGGCATTCACGAATTCGCTTGAGTTCCATCGAACCCCGGGAAGTCACGGACGGCCTTGTTGGTCTGATCGGTCAAGGTCTGTGCAGGCATCTCCATATACCACTTCAGAGCGGTGATGACGCCATATTACAGTCAATGAAGAGGAATTATACGGCCGGTTTTTACCGTGCACTTGTCGAAGATATCGCTCGTGCGGTTCCCCACGTCGCTCTCGGCGCGGATGTTATGGTTGGATATCCCGGTGAAGGAGAAGAGGCATTCAACAATACGCTGCGACTCGTTGAGAGCGTGCCGCTTACCCATCTGCATGTGTTCAGCTATTCACCGCGTCCCGGCACTGCCGCATCAGCATTGGCCGGCCATCTGCCTGATGCCGTAAAAAAAGAACGGAGCGAAGCTCTTCGTCGGCTTGGACAGGAAAAGAACTTCGTATTCAGGCAAAAACATCATGGTGCTGAGCTGACTGTGGTGGTTGAAGACAAGGTTGATGCAGAAACGGGGCTACTTTCCGGACTTTCGGATAATTACATCAGAGTATACATTATGGATGCGCAAAAAAACCATATAGGAAGAAAAATTACCGTGCGCGTTTTGGACGTAAAAAAAGACGGCGTTGTTGCATATATATCATAACTCGTTGTATTTGTGTGTTTTTTGTTGCATATTTATTAGGCAATTTGCACACTCTCTGCTAAGATAGCGCAAAAAAAAAATATATTCACAGAGTTAATAACAGGTTATCCACACCTTTTGTGTACATAGAGGATAACCATCCGTTAATCAAAGTATTTCCATTTCGTAACATTCGGGACGAAAAAAAATATGCACATATGACGTTTTGTAGCGAGAAAAAAACGAGTACCCTGTATGAATTCGGGCACTTGATCATAGCTGGAATTTCACATGTTTACTTATTCGATCTTCAGAATTTTATATCTCGTATTTCGCTGCGCAGCAATGTAACCTGCATCTCTAATTATATTTATAATCTCCTGTTTTGTCATTCTGAACGTAACGCCTGCGGCAGCCACGACATTTTCTTCGATCATCGTGCTTCCAAAATCATTGGCGCCGAATTCGAGTGCAACCTGTGCGATTTTCGCCCCCTGTGTTACCCATGATGCTTGTATGTTGGCAAAATTATCGAGCATCACCCGTGAAAGCGCGAGAACCTTTAGATATTCAACAGCAGTTGCCGGACGTCCTCCCAGTTTCGTATTGCCGGGCTGATATGTCCATGGAATAAATGCAGTGAAACCGCCGGATTCGTCCTGGATGTCCCTGACCCGGACGAGGTGCTCTACAATCTCCTTGTCCGTTTCTATGCTTCCGAACATCATGGTCGCAGTCGAAGGCATGCCAAGTGTGTGGGCCGTTTTCATCACATCGGCCCATTGACGCCAGCGGATCTTGTTCGGACTGACCTTTTTTCTTACGCGGTCGACAAGAATTTCGGCGCCGCCTCCAGGAATAGAATCCAATCCCGAAGAATGCAAACGACGAAGCGTATCGACAACGGAGATGCCCGTTTTCTGCGCAAGGAACGTTATTTCCGCGGGGGAAAGGGAGTGTATTTGTATGGTAAATCTCGATTTGATGGATGAAAAAAGATCCTCAAAATACTCCAGGCCGAGGTCCGGATGCACCCCTCCCTGCATAAGGATCTGCGTCCCGCCCTGGGCGATCGTCTCCTCGATTTTCCGAAAAATTTCCTGTTTTGAAAGGATATAGGCGTCAGGACTGTCTGCATCGCGATAGAAAGCGCAGAAGGCGCATTTGTTCACGCAGATGTTGGTGTAATTGATGTTGCGGTCAACGACAAAGGTCACGATCCGCTTCGGATGCAGCTTGTTTCGGACCGAGTTCGCAAGTTCTCCGAGCGTAAGAAGGTCGGCGTGTCTGAAGAGAAACAGTCCTTCCTCGCGGGTTATGCGTTTTCCCTTCGCAACGTGGGCTGCGATTCTATCCAGTTCCTTGGTCATTTTGTTTGTCGGCGGTTGTTGAGAAGAGTTATGTCCACGTTTTGACGACATGATAGACGGTGTCGCGCTCTACCGGCGTGCGTCCTGCCTGCTTGATAAGGTGAACGATCTCGTCTTTTGTCATGCTGCCATCGGTGACTCCCCCGGCTGCCCGCGTAATGCGCTCCTCGACAACGGTGCCGTCGAGGTCGTCGACGCCGAAGCTGAGCGAGACTTGGGCAATTTTTTCGCCGAGCATGACCCAATAGGCTTTCACGTGATCGAAATTATCGAGCATCAACCGGGATACGGCCAGCGTCTTCAGGTCGTCGAATCCCGTCGTATAAGCAGATTTTTTTATTTCTGTATTCTGTGCATGGAAACTGAGAGGAATAAAAGCTTGGAAGCCGCCCGTACGGTCCTGGAGTTCGCGGAGTCGGATGAGATGGTCGATCCGGTGTTCGGCGGTTTCGATATGGCCATAGAGCATGGTCGCATTTGTCTTGAGCCCGGCTTCATGCGCCGCTTCGATTACCGTAAGCCAGCGGTCTCCGCTGATCTTCTCGGCGCATAAGGTATTGCGAACTGAGGAATTGAATATCTCCGCGCCGCCGCCGGGAAGGGAGCCAAGACCGGCCTCTTTGAGTTTCTGGAACGTGTCAGCCAGACTTAGGCCGGACAGCTTTGTCAGATAGTCGATCTCCACGGCCGTAAAGGCTTTGAGATGAATTTTCGGAAACTCTTTTTTGAGCGCCCTGAGCATGTCCAGGTACCAGGAAAAGGGCAGGTCGGGGTGAAGGCCGGAGACGATATGAAATTCACGCACATTTTTCCCCGCGCTTCGGGCTTTCTTCAGGATATCGTCGATGCTCATTTCATAGGCGCCCGGCTCGCCCTTGCTCCGGCTGAATGCGCAGAACTTGCAGCGGTTCACGCAGAGGTTCGTGGGGTTGATGTGCATGTTCTGGACGAAATAGACGTGGTTCCCGTTCTTTTTCCGAGCTACATGGGAGGCCATGCGCCCGAGCGCGAGAAGATCGTTTGATTTGAAAAGATCGATTCCGTCCTTGCGGGTGAGGCGCTTGTTGGAAAGGACCTTGTCCTTAATATGTTCGATTGCTTTCATTTTTGAGAGTGTGTTTCGGTTCACGAGGAACGCGGTCACTGCTTTTCCGTCAGCGTCCCGTGTTCGGGGTTATAGATATAATTGTCGCCCTTAAGGGCAAGCCCGCTGACCGTTGCGAGCTCGGATAAGTCCGTCGGATATCTGCCGTTCGCAGCGTAAAATTCCTGAATAGACTTCTGAACCTGTAGAATATTCACTTTTGCATCCAGCTTCTGGGCGGTTTTATATGATTGAACCATCGTGTTTCCATATTGCTGGGCTGGGTTCTTGTCGTCCGTGCAGGATGCGAAGACAAGTAAAGGACTTAATAAAAAAAATAAACCTACATGAAACTTCCTCATCTACCCTCCTATGATGCGTCTCTACAATGAGCCGGAATGGTATCAGCTGTTCAATGATTTGGTAGATTTGATCATTTTTGAGTTACACGTCGTTATGGTGGTTTAATTTAATATTGAGTATGGACAATTATCTCAAATCGGATAATTTACCTTGGCCGTCAGAAAGATGCGCCACAAGAAGCTGGATCGGTAATGATTGAGCATCTTTCATGGGTAGCAGACGGCCATATTTATCCCATAAGAGTGAGGCGTCCTGCATGTTGCCCAATGACAAATTACCCAATATGCCAGCGGAAAGTATATATTCGAAAAGATCAACGTTAACTACATTCCTCTCCATCTCATTCAGCAGCTTAACCGAGTACCGTGTCATAAGCGCGGGGTCCCTCGCTCCCACTGCCCTGAGCAATAAGATGAAGTCCTTCTGGGGTACAGAATAGTTCTTTAAACAAGTTGGTGTCTCAATCCTCTGAAGAAGTGCCGTGAGCTGTTCATTTGTTGCATACGCCGCGATACTCGCCGTCGTATTATACATAGCCTTCCACCATTCCTGCTGCAAATAATTTTCAGAACAACTCCGAGTAAGGACTTCTCTTGCTATTATAGCGTCTGGTAACATCTTCTCAATAACGGGAATGTCAGGATGGTCCCATTTCCAGTGATCATTCATTAGGTACTGATACTGCATGGCCCAGAAATGAATATTTTGTGATTCTGGATAGTTTGCCGCGTAAGTCACTTCGGACGTAGAAAGATGGTCAGGCTTCCTGCCCAGCATTTGGGCAATTGGCAACCGCAACATTTCATTACTGTAAAGCTGGCTGCTCTCCTCTTTTTCGAAAAAACGGCTTCGGACCGCGTAAAGATCTACGACTGGCGCATAATCTGAATTGGTGGTAATCGCGTACCTTTCGAAAAGGGGGGCAAAGAGAGCTTTATCGCCCAGCATCCGGACAGAAATATCCGGGATGCCCATAATATCGACTCTCCGAAGTTCATTTGTAAAGTCTGTCATGGATAAGAAAACCGGATTAGGCTCAGGAATAGTCCCGTCAGGACATGCAACAATGATAACGTCTCCTGCATAGGTGGCGTAGATGGCATAATCGGAAAAGTATGGCGAAAGAGCATTCATGATCGAGGCGAGGAGAGGCCTGTCTATCTCATACAACTGCAGCCACTGTATGAAAAGACCCTGTTCGCTCAAGTACTCTCTAATCCGAGAATAGAATTCTTTGGTAAAAAGGCTTGCTACGCCGCTGACCCAAGGATTGGAAGGCTCCGATATGATGATGTCATATTTTTGTTTGTTGAAGGAGAAATAAGCCTTCGCATCCTCTATCCGAAGATGATTACGAGGATCGTCATAAGCTAAATGCACCCTTGGACCGAAGAGAGCGGCTGCTTTTACCATTTCTGGTTCAATCTCTATCGTATCCACACTTTTGATATTTGGTGAGGTTAAGAGAACGTGTGTTGAGAGCCCCGAACCCCAGCCGATGACGGCAGCTGTCCTGGATGTCGGGTGGAGAATAATGCCGAGAGCTCCAAGCATTACCATGGTATCTTCATCCCATGAATGACCGATGCCGCCTACCTGAATGCTTGCATCAGGCTTTCCATTGGTTTTTATCTCCAAAGAATTCGAACGTTTTATCACTGATACCGTAGCGGTTCTACCATCACGATGGTACAGGGATTCCTGTTTCACATTCTTGGGGAGTAAACCGAATCGATAAACCCCAGAAGCCATCATAACCGGATCAAAATTCAACCAGAACGTGGGGAGGAAGAGCGATACAAGACTGATCGTCGTAACCACAGCAGGAATGCGCCATGAGGGAAACGACCACCAAGCCAGCGACAACCCTAGCAAAATGTCTATAGCTGAGCCCAGAATGATCGTGCCTTTCAGGCCGAGTTGAGGCATGGCCAGGTAGACAGCTATAAAGACACCCAGAATGGAACCGATGGTGTTGAAACCATAGACAGCGCCGATGCTTTTTTCGCCCGATCCATTACGAAGGAGTGTGGTGGTGATGAGAGGCAGGGTCATCCCCGCACAAAAGGCAGCGGGCAGCATGATAACAAGGGCGATTCCCTGGCTCGAAAGATTAAAAAGAAAATATCCTGTTTCTGTTTTTGGCAGGTTTTTTATTAACCATCCCATCACGCTGAAACTGGTACCGTAAAGGGGCAGGGTTGCCAATGCCAGCAACCCCATCGCGACCTGAACAATTGCAAGAAAGCGGCGCGGGTCATTAAGGGAGTCGATACGTCGCTTGACCCATAACCCCCCAAAGGCAATACCCAGAATGAACGCGCTCAGCATAAGTTCGAATGCATGGGTAGAGGAACCCAACACGAGGCTGAGCATTCTTATCCAGCCAATTTCATAAATAAATGACGAAAGACCCGTCATGAGGGCGATGAGAACAAAAATATTATAAACGTAACGTCGTGCGGGGATCGGGATTTTAACAGCTGTTTTGCTTGTAGGGGCAGGCTCGGGTTGCAGGATCGGATTTTGCTTGTATTCAAGCCACACAATTGCTGCAATAATAATGTTTATGAAGCCGCCTATAACGAGAGTGCCCGGTAAGCCAACCCACCCGATGAAAAGAAAACCCGCTGTCAATACGCCGATTCCTGCGCCAAGACTGTTCGTGAAATATAGCATAGCTACGACGGAACCAGGAGTCTGCGGAAATCTTCGTAATAGGCCGGCTGTCATGAGCGGGAAAGTCATTCCGAGCAGAATCGACTGAGGAAGGATCAATAAGGTTGCTGCAACCCACCTAAAAAGTGCTACTGCGAGAGGCGAGTCCAGTGAAGGAATAAACGTTGTGTATGCGAAATCAATGAAGTGTACGTAAAGCGGATGAAATAATACTGCGCAGATTCCGATGGCTGCCTCAACGACTGCGTATCCAAGCAAAAGATTGCCGAGCCGAAGAGAATATTTCGAACAAAATAATGATCCGAGCGCCATTCCACCCATAAAGACTGCGAGGACAAGCGCTTGAGCATAGGCAGCGTGGCCTAGAAAAAGCTTCAGATATTGGGTCCATATAGATTCATAAATAATGCCGGCAAAGCCAGACGCCGTAAATATCAGGAAGAACAGCCGAAGATTGTTCTTTTTCATGACCATTATCTCCGTGTAGAAAGATGGCCCTCAATGAAAAAACTGGAAATTTAAATATTTTTTGTAGAGCGCCTGCACCGTGCAGTTCTTACGCCAGATTCAGGTTCAGACCTCTCAGGTTTTATAAAGAAATTTCCCGTTGACCATGGACATACTACAGGATTTCGTTTCCCTAAGCAAGTCTGAATAAAGATCGCCGGTATTTTTTGCCGGTAAAGAAACGGCAATCACATCTGCTTTCATTCCGGGTGCAATAGACCCGATTTGCTCGTCCATTCCCATGGCCCGGGCGCCTCCGGAAGTGCCGAGTAAAATGATATCCTTCGGAGTCAGCCCATCCTGACGGTGGATGCGATAAGCGTAGCGCATTTCGTCCCACATATTCAGAGTTGGGGAACTGACAAGACTGTCGGTGCCGATACCAACGGCAATCCCCGCATCGAGGAACTTTTTCAGCGGCATTCTTCCCACGCCTGTTACTTTATTGCTCCTCGGACAGTGTGCAACGGACACTTTCTTTTTTTGTATGATAGCGATGTCCTTTTCCGTAACCTGAACCGCGTGCACGGCCAGGAGGTTCGGGGAGAGAAATCCGATTCTGTTCAGATACTCGAAAGACGACGCACCCCTCGGGGCCCAGTCAAGGTCCCAGCCGGCGAATTGATAGAGTTTTTCGAGGCCGCTCGATTTTCGTTGCAGCAAGCGGATCTCATCTTTTGATTCCGCGATGTGCATGGCCATCGGAATACGCCTCTTTTGTGCTGCTTTCCGGATAGTCCGCAATATAAATTCTGAAACCGTATAGGGTGCGTGAGGAGAAAGGCCGGATTGAACCAGCACCGAATCACTCCCGGGTGGCAGGAGACGCTTCGGCACCTGACCAGTTTCCCTTGATTTCATATTTATTTTTTCATAATACAGAATTGACCGGAGGCCGCTCCGTTTCAGAAAGGCAGGACTAATGCCATGGGTGCAGATTTCTCCAACCGTCGTCGTCCCTGTCTGGATGAGCGTGTTGATATTGTTGAGCGTCGCTGTCGAGTAGTCTTTGTTGTCAATTTTATTTTTAGCGGCAATAAGATTCAAAACCCAGTCGGGAAATGTCTTGCTCCGTATAGTATGGAGAAGCGCGGGAAGTTCGAGGTGGGTGTGTGTGTTGACCAGTCCCGGCATCAAAAGGGCATTTTGCAGGTGAAAGATCTTCTCATCAGAGAATTGTCGCATGATGTTACGCAGTGAGCCGACAGCATGTATGCTTCCTTTTTTTATAACAATAGCGCCATCGGTAAATATCGTTGCTCGGGAATTGCAAGTGATTATTTTTGCGGAAGTTATTATCATAAATTGACTAATGCTAACATCCGATAACACTGCTTGTCAAGAAAACACCATGTGACTTTTTTTGTCAGTGTGCCATGACAAATAATGGTCATTCCTGAATGAATTTATATATAAGTCATTGATAAGATGACTTTTATATAATGGCATATATTGTGCATAGTATAAAGATAGAAAACTTAAGGCATAATGAGAGGAGGTGAACATCCCATATATAAAGCCTTAAAGTAGGGAGTATTCAATAAATGCATGTGGTATTTTTGTTAAGCTTTCAGAACTAACTTTATGGGAGGTAAACAGATGAAGATGAAGATGAAGATGAAGAAGAAAAGCAAAGGTTTTACCCTTATCGAACTTCTGATCGTGGTGGCCATCATCGCCATTTTGGCGGCAATCGCCATCCCGCAGTTCAGCGCATACCGCATCAAAGGCTACGACGCCGCCGCATTGGCCGACCTCCGGAATGCTCGAACAGCACAAGAGGCTTTCTTCTCCGACTGGCAAGTCTATGCGAGCAGCGCGGCAGGTGGTGCGGCTGGCAACGGTGGGCGGCTACTTGACAACCAAAATACCCCCACCAGCAATAGTACGGGAGCAATTGCGCAAGACGGTATATCAGCTTCAGCACCAAGCGCCGCAATCGCTGCACCTGGCTTACAATTCGGTATATCTCAGAACGTTTCTCTCGAGGCCAATACTTCGGGTGCTCCTAATGCAGGGCTAGGTTATACCATGGCAACCAAGAACTCAAATGGTGATAGATGCTATGGCGTGGATTCTGACACCAGTTCCATTTATTGGGTTAATGGCTCCGGTGTATCTATTGTTGGCATGGCTCCTGCTTCTATCTACGGTGCTGATGATTTTTATCCGGCCGGTAAAGGCGTAGCTGGTGGCGGTGCCTGCACGGGTTACCCTGTAGCTAACCAAGGTTCTACCACCTGGGGACCTTTGTAAGAATAAACAATTTCATATTTTTTTTCAGAGGCCGGGACAACCCCGGCCTTTTTCTTGACAATTTCAGCAGCGATGGATAATATAAACATTGCTGTGGCCGACAACTCACCGATGTGTTCAAATAACATGATAAAACTAGTCAATATTTCAAAAAAATATAATGCCGGTATCGGGGAAAAACGTGTGCTGGCGCTGGATAGCCTTGAGTTGGAAATTCATCAAGGAGAGGTGTTTGGCTTTCTCGGCCCGAATGGTGCTGGAAAATCAACAACAATCAAGATCCTTATGAACCTGATTTATTCGGACTCGGGAAGCGCGGAAATCGGCGGTAAAGACGTACGCAATCCAGAGGCTAGAAAGGTTGTCGGCTTTCTCCCGGAAAATCCATATTTCTATGATTATTTGACTGCTGACGAACTGATGTGGTTCGGAGGAAAGACAGCAGGCATGGATTTAAAGTCCATCCGCAAACGGTCAGACTTCCTTATGACGAAAGTCGATCTGCAAAATGCCAGAAAAAGATCACTCAGAACTTACTCAAAGGGGATGATGCAGAGGGCTGGCCTGGCATTTGCGCTGATCCATGATCCGGATGTCGTCATCCTGGACGAGCCCATGAGCGGGCTTGATCCGATCGGCAGAAAAATGGTCGGCGATCTGCTTATAGAATTGAAGCAACAGGGGAAGACAGTCTTTTTCTCTTCTCATATCCTAAACGACATAGAAAGATTCAGCGACCGCGCCGGCATAATCATTGGTGGCAGGCTCAGACTTGTCGATTCCCTAAGCAAGCTTCTTTCCGTAAATAGCAATCTGGAGGAGGTGTTCATGAAGGAAGTCGAGGCGGCGGAAGGAGAGGCTGCACCATGACCCTCTGGCCTATTACGCTAGTCACCTTCAAAGAAGGTATCAGAAACAGGGCACTATACGGGATTACGCTCTTTGCTCTCCTGCTTTTTGGTGCAACTGCGCTTGTTGCTACGATGATTCCCAGAGAAGTCGGCAAAGTTTCGGTTGACATGGCGCTGTCTACCATCTCGTTTACCGGTCTGCTCGTTGTCCTTTTTGTCGGAATTAATCTCATGGCAAAGGACCTTGACAAACGAACCATCTATACGGTTCTTTCGAGGCCGATTTCTCGCTCTCAGTATATCGTCGGAAAATTTTTCGGGATGGTGCTCATTATCATTGCTACGATGGGCATATTGAGCCTACTGGCAATGGCTGTGCTCGTCCTGATGAAAATGACGTTTGCAGCAGACTTTTTTTCGCGGTTTTCGTGGCAGCTCATCATTCTTGCAGACTGTTTAGTTGTGCTCATGCTTATCCTGCTCTCAGCAGTCAGTTTCCTTTTTTCCTCTTTCACGTCCTCATCTTTTATCACGCTCGTTCTGACAATAATCACGTATATCATTGGCGAATCTCTCAGCGGCGTCAAGGCACTTGTTGAATCGCCGGCCCAGGCTGTCGGCTTTACCGTGTCGCCCCTTACCAGGCGAATGGTGGAGGCGGCCTATTATATATTCCCCAACTTGTCGCTTTTCGATATTAAAGTGCAGGCGGCCCATGCCCTTACGGTATCTTCGTCCTTTGTCATATGGACTGTTATTTATGGCCTCATCTACATAGTGCTATCGATCACCCTGGCTGCGCTTATTTTTACAAAGAAGGAGTTTCCCTAATGCGCAGGCTGCTCATCGTTGCTGCTTTGATTCTCGCGGTGTGTCTTCATGCCATGGCACTTGGCAAAGCGGCAGATGCAATGAAATTGCTACCGAAGGATGAAAGTCAGGCGTTTGTTCTTCCATCGCCACTCTTAAAAATTGCTGCACTCGAGTTCCATGGTATTGCATCGGACATTTTATTTCTAAAGTCCACAGTTTTTATTGGCAGTGCCGTGGGTCGTAAAGAAAAAGCGGGAATCAAAGAATGGGAATGGAATTGGTATGCGAAGATACTGGACGCTTCAACGGACTTAGATCCCTATTTCCTTGATCCTTATTTATATGCAAACGCTTTTTTGCCGTGGGAGCCAGGTAAAGTGGAAGAAGCAAATCGTCTTCTTGAAAAGGGAAGCCGCTACCGGGATTGGGACTGGAGGATGCCGTTTTTTGTCGGCTTTAATGATTTCTTTTTTCTCCATAAAGATGCCGAGGCTGCCCCATTTTTTATGGAAGCGTCACGCCGGCCAGGCGGAGATCCGATGCTGGCCAGTATTGCAGCACGGATCGCTTTTAAAGAAAACCGTACCGAGACGGCAATTTTCTTTTTGGAAGAAACGGTGAGAATGACTGACGATCAATCTCTCAAGGAGCTCTACGAAACCCGAATACAGGCTCTGCAGTCGATAGCTCTTCTTGAGAGAGGCGTAGGCTTGTATAAAAAGAAATTTGGCAGATTTCCATCGACCGTTGACGACCTTGTGCGCCGCAATATTATAAATCAAATCCCGGTGGATCCGTACGGAGGCACTTATTCCGTTGCCCTAGACGGCAAAGTGAGAAGCACGACGAGTTCAGAGCTGGAGCCGCACATTTCTCCGCTGATGAGATCCCTCCATTGACCCTATCTCCTCCGATTCTCCTCATGCCTGATGTCGACCTTTTCAAGCTGCTCGATGCTCTTGCGCAGCCGGTTGTTTTCTTTCTTGGCATCGAGCATCAATTTTAGGACTGCCACCCAGTTCTTCGCGTCCTGGACTTTTTCGTGGTTCGGATAACGTTTATCAAAATCCTCAAAACCAGCAAGCGCCTGCGAATAATCCTTTTGGGGGTTGTCATAGAACGCGTGGAGGTATGCGATCGCGAAAAAAGCGTCAGCGGCAACAGGCGACTGCGGATAATCTGTCACGATTTTCCGATACACGGCGATGGCATCAGGGTATTTTTTCTCTTTTTCGAAAGAAACAGCCTTTTGCAAATCAACGTCGGGTCCGGCAACACCTCGGGATTCCGAAGGATGCATGACAGGGACACACCCCACGAGCATGAGCAAAAGACACGGAATAATTGCCTTTCTCACCCACTCCTCCTCTTGTCCACGACAAATACGCTCCCGGGAAGCGTTTTTGCATAATCCTTGAGCTCTGCAGCGATTTCTGACGCTTCAAGCGGGTTCGTCAACTCGCGCCGTTCATTTGTCACGATCGCGATGGATATGGTCATTATGGGAAACTGCATTTCAATGCCCTGTCTTGTTTTTCCCTGGATATAGCCCCGTTCCCGGTCTCCCGGTTCATAAAACAACGGGATCCGCTTGTCAAAGGCCGTCGTGACTTCCGACGATATTTCGCGCATGCGGTCCGGTGTCGTAATGACAACGAAGTCATCACCGCCGACATGTCCGATAAAGTCATCCGTTCCGCCTTTTGATTTAACAGCATTCTCTATGATCTTGGCCGTCTCTTTGATTACCTCGCTTCCATTCGCGTAGCCGTAACGGTCGTTAAACGCCTTGAAATTATCAAGATCGAGAACGCAAAAGGCGAGAGACTGTTTGGACTCGAGGCGCTTCTTCAGGACGTTTTCAATGGCGATGCCGCCCGGCAGGCGGGTAAGGGGACTGGCATCGAGATACATTTCCTCCAGTTTCTTTAATCGCTTCCCCATGGAAAGAAATGCCTCGGAAAGCCTCCCGATTTCGTCATCTGTTTTAATATCCGGGTCGTAGTCGAAATTGCCTTCAGCGATGTGAGCGGTAGCTACTTTGAGCTTGTGAAGAGAAGAGGAAATATGGTGGGTTACCACGAGACCGGCGACGGCGCCGGCAAGAATACTGAAGAGACAAAGGAGCGCCGTCGTAAGGAGTGCCGTCCTCCCGATGGCGCTGATCTGCATCATCTTCCTGTCCTGTGCATCCTTGGCGTCGGCAGACATGGTTCGAAGGGCCCCGATGAGCTTGTCCAGTACTTTTTTCATCTCAGTGTTCGACAGAGCATTGGCTTTCTCCACGTTGTTGCCCCGGATCAGCCCGACTTCCCGGCTGAACAGGTCATTATACCTGGCGTGCAGCCTGTCGATTTCCACGAGCGGCAGGTTCGACCCGTCCGGCCGATTGGACTCGTCTGGCAGGTTTTGTAGCGCTACGAGCCACGTCTTGAATTCCCGCCCGCGTTTTTCAAAAAGAGAAGACATCTCCCGACTTTTCAGAATCACGAACCGTTTTTCATACATGTCCTGGCCGAGAAGGGAATCCAGCATTTTGTCCGAAATTTCCTTCACCACGATGTCGATTTTGACGATGCTCCGGTTAAGGCCGTTGATGCGCTGTAGATTGACCAGCGTATAAACGACGACCATGACGGTGAGCGCCACCAGCGTCATGTATCCCAGTAGCATTTTGCTGGCAATGCTCATGCGGGCAAAGAGCCGTGACGGAACGAGCCGGTCAAGAAACGGGGAAGGGGAAGGATTGTTCATGTCGGACGAAAGAAGACCCACACAACTAGGTTAACAAATAAATATGGAATTGTCAACAATTGTATGGAGTTACGGTCGCAATTACGGAGCCTCGTCCTGGATTTCTATCTCATCGGACCCGGGCACCGATTCATCGCAGTATTGGTGAGGTTCGGTACCCGGCAGGTAGGCTTCGCGGAGGGTAATCTTGCATTTATCCGTGCTGAGAAGGCCTGTTCTCGGATCAATCTGCTTAAAGATAACCCCATCCGGAAGAGAAAAATCCTCGGCCGGTCGTTCGGCAGTCGCTTTTTTCATGAATTCGAGCCAGATAGGCAGGGCCGCGCGGGCACCGGTTTCCTTTGGCCCGATGCTTTCCTGATTATCATAGCCGACCCAAACGCCTGCAACGAGATTAGGCGTATATCCGATGAACCATGCATCCCGATAATCGTTCGTCGTCCCTGTCTTGCCCGCGGCGGGTCGGCCGAGTTCACGCGCTTTCCAACCCGTTCCCCGCTCGATGACGCCTTTCAGGAGGTAGGTAATCAGATAAGCCGTCTCAGGCTTCATGACCTGCTCCGGCAATGCATCATTCACGTAGAGAACTTGTCCGGAACTGTCGGTGATAGACAGGATGGAGACAGGACCCAGTTTCATGCCGTGGTCGGCGAATACCGCGTAGGCTGCCGTAAGTTCCTCAAGTGTCAGCGAGGAACTGCCGAGCGCCAGCGGCAGATAATGCGTCATCGGACTGCGAATTCCCAGCTTTTTCGCGTACTGGATTGTATCGTCGATGCCGATTTTCTCTAGAAGCCTGACGGTCGGTACATTCAGAGACTCGGCGAGGGCGTTTCGGAGCGTAACGGAACCTTGGTAGGTATGCGTAAAGTTTTCAGGAGACCATGTTTTTTTGCGGTCTATTTTGATCGTCAGCGGTGAATCGTCAAGCAGGTCGGAAGGGCTGTATCCCTGTTCCAGGGCCGCGGCGTAGATGATAGGCTTGAATGCGGATCCGGGCTGCCGGAGGGCTTGCATCGCGCGGTTGAATTGGCTGCCATTGAAATCACGACCGCCAACCATGGCAAGAAGGTGTCCTGTTGCCGGCTCCAGGGCAAGAACCGCCGCCTGGAGCGGTGCCTGACCTGACTTAGAGCGATGCAACTCGATTTTTGCCAGACCGGCCGAAACGGCTTCTTCGGCATACGTCTGGAGTTCATCATTGAGGCTTGTATAAATATTCAAGCCGCCGGAATAGAGGATGCTCGACCCGAAGCGTTCTTCTACTTTCTGACGGACATATTCGACGAAGTACGGTGCCAAGCCGCTGCTCTTTTCCGCCGTTTGTACCGGAAGGGGTGCTTTCTTTGCCTCGTCAGCCTGCGATCTGCTAATGATGCCTGCGTCGGCCATTCTGTTTAATACATAGGTGCGCCTGGAGGCCGCGTTCCGGGGGGACTTGAACGGCGAGTAATATTTGGGAGAGCGGGGCAGACCGGCAAGCAGGGCGCATTCGGCCAAATTGAGTTCTTTTACTGATTTCCCGAAATAGATGCGCGCAGCCGACTCAACGCCATAGGCTCCGCTGCCGAAGTACATCTGATTCAGATACATGGACAGGATTTCGCGTTTCGTATAGCGCTGTTCGATCCTCAGCGCGAGGGCCATTTCCTTGAGTTTTCTTTTGTAACTTCGCTCCGGCGTGAGGAAGAGGACTTTCGCCAACTGCTGGGTCAGCGTACTGCCGCCTTCCAGGACTTTCCGTGCGCGGATGTTCCGAATGAAAGCCCTTGCAATGCCGCGGTAGTCGATGCCGGGATGGCTGTAAAACCTCGCGTCTTCCGTAACGATGAGTGCATCGATGAGCATCGGCGGCACATCGTCCAGAGATACGGGTCTACGGTTCTCGAGAAAGAACTCGGCAAGGAGCTTGTTGTTTTTGGAATAGACCCGCGACGTAATGCTCGGGCGATATTCCTCGAGGGTCTGGACCTGCGGAAGATCCCAAATTGAATAGATGAAGAACCCTGCCGACCCGCCGATAAGTATGGCGGAAAGGACGAGCAGGAGGAGAGGGTAAAGCAGGGTCGTGTTTTTTTTCATGAAAGCCATTATACCTCTCGGCATCTGAAAAAGCAAAATAGAGAAAAGGAACAGGAGTTCTTCACGAGGAATCGAGGAGAAAATTGGATAATTTCTTGACAGAAGGGCTTCGTATGAGGTAGTGTAAGCGCATACTTACAATTTTCAACCACGGGGTCGGCGAGGAATGAAAAAAGCGGAAACAAAACAGAAATTGTTGGAATCAACGCTGCATCTCATGTCCGAGAAAGGTTATCTCGGCGCCACGACGCGCGAGATCTCCCGCAATGCCGGCGTTACGGAACTCACATTATTTCGGCATTTCGGGACCAAGGAAAAGCTTTTTGTGGAACTCCTGAGCAGCTATGCTTTTTTACCGAGGCTCAAGGAGCTTATGCCGGAACTCGGCGACCGTACCTACGAACAGGCGCTTATCCTGATCGCAGTAAAGTTTCTGACGACGCTGAAAGAGCGAAAATCGATGATGAAAATACTGCTTTCGGAAGCTCATATTTATCCCGAAAAAGTGAAAAAAATGTATCGCTCCTATGTCGATGAGGTTCGTGCAACGCTCGCGGGCTATTTCGTTTTGATGCAGAAAAAAGGGGTTTTAAGAAACGTTTCTCCGGAAATCGCCGCAAGGACTTTCCTGGGCATGCTCTTTAATTATTTCAGAACGGAAGAAATCATGAAAGAAAGCGGAATGACGAAAAAGCGAATGGAGCAGGCTGTAAAGGACATGGTGGATATTTTTATCAATGGCACTCAAAAATTCAATTAATTGGTGCGGAGGAAAATCAAGATGAATTGGTATGGCAGTCGCCGACTCGTTTTTCAATCGCTGTTTCTTGCGTTTATTTTGCTGTGCATCGTGGCGGCGGATGCGTTGTCTGAAGAGCGGATCCCTTCCATTCAAGAAAAGGCCGCAGCGCCGGATCAGGGCCCGATGAGCAAGGCGGTGAATGTGCAGAGCGCGCCGACAGTCACCCTGACCGTAAACCAGTGCATCGACATAACACTCAGAACGAATCCGAACATCCTTGCCGCACTGTATTCCGTTGACGTCAGTAAGGAACAGGTAGGCGTGGCCCTTTCAAATTATTATCCCCAGGTGAGTGCCGAGGCGGCATATACGAGAACCAAGCCTTTCCCGGGGACGACGCTCATCAATCAGACGGCATATAATGAATACACCGGCAGCGTCAACCTCAATCAAACGATCCTGGATTTTGGAAAAACCTCATCCTCCGTCGGGATCTCGAAATATAACCTCGAGTCGTCCCGCATGAATCTCAACACGACAGAGGATACGACGATCCTGAGCGTCAAGCAGGCCTATTACGCAGTGCTCCAGGCGAAGAGGAACCTGGCGGTGGCCGCCGACGTAATTAAGCAGTACCAGTTGCATCTTGATCAGGCAGAAGGGTTTTATAAAGTCGGGACGAATGCGAAAATAGATGTTATTACAGCGAAAGTCAACCTGAGCAACGCGCAGCTCAGCCTTATCAACGCGGACAACACTCTCAAGATAGCATGGGTAACCCTCAGAAACACGATGGGGGTCTCCAATGCCCCGGAATTCACGATCGAGGATAACCTTTCGTTTCAAAAATATGCCATAACCCTTGAAGACGCTTCAGCGCGGGCTTTCGAAAACAGGCCTGACCTTAAGTCAATCATTGCGCAAGTCCATGCCGCCGAAGAGAACATTAGTTTGCAGCGTACAGGCTACTATCCCGTCTTGTCCGGGAACGCGAGTTACAGTAAAGATGAAATCGATTTGCCGCCCTATACGATGAGCAGCAGCTGGGATATTGGGGTGGCATTGACCATACCCTTGTTCAACGGGTTCCTGACGAGCCATCAGGTGGCGGCGGCCAAGTCCAATCTGTACCTCTTAAAGGAAAATGAAGAAGCCTTGCGGCAGCAGATTATTCTCGATGTCAAGCAGGCGTACCTGAACTTGCAGGCTGCCGAGGCCAGTATTTCGGCGGCTAAACTCTCCGCCGAAGAGGCCACAGAGAATCTCGCTCTCGCAAACGGCAGATACACAGCCGGAGTAGGCAGCACGATTGAGGTTTCCGATGCCTTCGCAACCTATGTCAGCGCTCAGGCGGCCTATAACGCCGCGCTCTATAACTATAAAATTGCCCAAGCAAGTATTGAAAAAGCCATGGGGGCTCGGTAACCAAGGCCCGATACGATACACCGGTGCCCAAAACTCAAGGAAGATACTGTCAGCGATTTTTCATGGACGTTTTATCAATCGGCAGAAAGGTGGGGCTGCGAAAGAATTATGAAATTACGATTACTGAAACGCTGTATGACCTTGCTCGCCATATCTCTGTTATTTATTGCCGTCATCTCCTGCACCGACAGCAAAGCGAAATCAATGTCCAGGCGGGCTGTACCGGTAAAGACAGGGGTTGCCATGATTCAGAACGTCCCGGTGCAGATCAATGCCATCGGTAATGTAGAAGCATACAATACCGTCTCGGTGAAAGCTATGGTTGGCGGCGAAGTTACCGATGTCCATTTTCGACAGGGACAAGACGTCAGGGAGGGCGATTTGCTTTTTCTCATAGACCCCCGACCTTACGAAGCGGCATTGAAACAGGCGGTAGCGCAGCTCGCCCGGGATGCGGCTCAGGCAAAGAACGCCGAAGAACAGGCAAAGAGGTATGATATCCTCGTTCAAATGGACTATGTTTCCAAAGATCAATATGAGCAGCTTCGCGCCAATGCGGATGCTCTTGCCGCCGCGGTCCAGGCTGACAGAGCCAATGTCGATAACAGCAGGCTCCAGCTTGCCTATTGCACAATCAAATCACCCCTTGACGGCCGCGTAGGCAGCGTTTTAATTAACAAGGGGAATGTCATAAAAGCGAATGATCTGCCCCTTGTGACGATCAATAAAATTACCCCGATTTATGTAACTTTTTCCGTGCCGGAACAGAACCTCGAGAATATAAAAAGATTCATGCAGGAAAGGTCCCTGCAAATGGAGGCCATTATCCCGGGTGACGAAAGTCATCCTGCGCAGGGTGTTCTCACCTTTATAAATAACGCGGTGGATACTGCAACAGGCACCATCCAGCTGAAAGGTACTTTTGAAAACAGGGACCGAAGGCTCTGGCCCGGTCAATTCATCAATGTCGTCGTGACACTCGAAACGCAAAAGAATGCCATTGTCATACCCTCTGCCGCGCTCCAGACAGGACAGCAGGGACAGTATGTCTTTGTGGTAAAATCCGATTCGACGGTCGAGTCCAGACCCGTAATGGTTGCTCGAACATTCGGAGACCTCGCGGTGATTTCTCAAGGAGTAACGCCGGGGGAAAAAGTGGTCACCGATGGGCAACTCAATCTGATTCCTGGCATTGCCGTGGAGTCGAAGGGAGACCAGACACAAGACGTTCAGGGAAAAACAGACACTGGAAAAAGCAACACGCCGACGATAAATGAAGAGAAAAAGAAGTAAGAGATAATTTACGGTTCACAGAATACGCAAAGTGCTGGAGAAGATTTAAATCTAAACAGGGTGCTGGCGTGATATTTCCCCGTCTACCGTCCTGCAGGGATCTCTCTTAAGGAATCAATACATGAATATCGCTGAACCTTTTATACGCAGACCTGTCATGACGACGCTGGTCATGGCCGCGATCCTTCTTTTTGGCGTTATGGCCTACAACAGTCTCCCGGTCAGTGACCTGCCGAACGTGGATTTCCCGACCATCATGGTGACCGCGGCGCTTCCGGGCGCAAGTCCCGAGACCATGGCGTCCGCCGTGGCGACCCCTCTAGAGCGCCAGTTCTCCACGATCGCGGGCATCGACAACATGACCTCCGTGAGCGCGGTCGGCTCCACCCAGATCACCCTCCAGTTTAATTTAAGCCGGAACCTCGATGCCGCGGCGCAGGACGTGCAGGCGATGATCTCGAAATCGGCGAGCCTTCTTCCACCGAACATGCCCACGCCTCCCACGTACCAGAAGGTCAATCCCGCCGACATGCCTGTCTTGTATCTTGCCCTCAGTTCCAAGACGCTGCCGCTTTCCGTGGTTGACGAATATGCCGAAACAAGCATGGCCGAACGCATCTCGATGATCAGCGGAGTGGCGCAGGTGCAGGTGTACGGATCCCAGAAGTACGCGGTTCGCGCCCAGCTTGACCCCAGGGCACTGGCTGTCCACGGCATCGGCATCGACGAGGTGTCTACTGCCATTTCAAACGGGAACGTGAACCTTCCCACCGGGACGCTCCAGGGCTCCACGAAATCCTATACGATCGAGGCGAGCGGCCAGCTGATGAATGCTGCTGCGTACCGCCCGCTCATCGTGGCAAATCATAACGGCAGCCCGGTCCGGCTGGAAGACATCGGCACAGTCATTGACAGCGTGGAAAACAACAAGATCGCAAGCTGGTACAATACCGCCACAGCGCAAAAAAGGGCGATCATCCTCGGTATCCAGCGTCAACCGGGAACGAACACGGTGGAAGTGGTGGATTCCATCAAGGCGCTCCTGCCCGTGTTCAAGAGCGAAATACCCGCATCGGTGGACATCGATGTGCTTTTCGACCGCTCCGTTTCCATCCGGGACTCGGTCTCCGATGTGAAAGGAACGCTCCTTCTCTCCATCATTCTTGTGGTGTTTGTCATCTTCCTGTTCCTCCGGAACCTTTCGGCCACCATCATCCCGAGCCTCGCTCTGCCAATGTCCATTATCGGCACCTTCACAGTCATGTTCCTCCTCGGCTACAGCGTGGACAACCTGTCCCTTATGGCCATGATCCTTGCCGTCGGTTTCGTGGTCGACGACGCCATTGTGATGCTCGAAAACATCGTTCGCCACATGGAAATGGGAGAGCCGGTCATGGAGGCTGCGCTCAGCGGGTCACGGGAGATCGGGTTTACGATCCTGTCCATGACCTTTTCGCTGGTTGCCGTCTTTATCCCGGTCCTCTTCATGGGCGGCATCCTCGGACGCCTACTCCATGAATTTGCCGTCGTCATTAGTGTAGCCATCCTCGTTTCGGGCGTGGTCTCCCTGACCCTCACCCCCATGCTGAGCAGCCGATTCCTCAAGCCGCACGGTGAGAAAAAGCACGGCAGGCTCTACATGGCCCTTGAACGCTTCTTCGACGGTATGCTCCGTGTTTACAAGGAAAGCCTCACGTGGGTGCTCAGGCACAAACGAGCCGTCCTTGTTATGACGCTTTGTCTTTTTTTCATCACGATTTACCTGTTCGGCATCATGCCCAAGGGATTTCTCCCGACGGAGGACACGAGCCAGATATTCGCCATTACCGAGGCGCAGCAGGGGATCTCCTTCGACGACATGGCAAGGCACCAGCAGCAGATGGTCGAAATCGTAGCCAAAGATCCCAATGTGGAAGCGTTCATGTCCAGCATCGGCGCTGGCGGCCCGAATGCCGCGGCAAATTCCGGACGCATGTTCATGAGGCTCAGACCCCGCTCGGAGCGCCGCTTAAGCTCTGATGAGATTATCCAGGAGCTTCGTCAAAAGACCGCAGATGTTACCGGGATCAGGATCTTCATGCAGAATCTTCCTCCCATACGGATCGGCGGACAGCTCACAAAAAGCCAGTACCAGTACACGCTCCAGGGCCCGGACACCAACGAATTGTACCGCGCCTCCCAGACGCTCGAAGCGAAGCTGCGCGCCATCCCTCAGCTTCAGGACGTGACCAGCGACCTTCTTATCAAGAATCCGCAGGTCAACCTCGATATCGACCGCGACAAGGCATCCATGCTCGGAGTATCGGCACAGCAGATCGAGAACGCGCTCAGCATGGCCTACAGTACGCTCCAGGTATCAACCATACTGGCGCCGACAAACCAGTATCAGGTCATTTCAGAACTTCTGCCGGAATATCAGGCGGATCCCGCATCGCTCTCAATGCTGTATATCCGGTCGTCTTCCGGCAAGCTGGTGCCTTTAAACGTCGTAACCAAACCGTCCGTGGGCACCGGACCGCTTCTGGTCAACCATCTTGGCCAGCTTCCCTCGGTCACCATCTCGTTTAACCTGAAGCCCGGCGTATCACTCAGCGAGGCGGTGGGCCTCGTGGATAAAACCAGCAAGGAGACGCTTCCTGCTACGGTTACCACGAGTTTCCAGGGAGCGGCGCAGGCGTTCCAGTCATCGACACAGGGGCTGTTTCTCCTTCTTATCCTGGCGGTCCTCATTATCTACATTGTCCTTGGAATCCTGTATGAAAGCTTTATCCACCCCATTACCATTCTTTCCGGCTTGCCGGCAGCGGGAGTCGGTGCGCTTCTCACCCTGCTTGTGTTCGGCAAGGAACTGAACATTTATGGTTTCGTCGGGGTCATCATGCTTATCGGCATTGTGAAGAAAAACGCCATCATGATGATCGATTTCGCCCTTGAGGCGGAGCGCAGGGAAGGGGAAAGTCCGGAAAGCGCCATTTTTGAGGGTGCCCTTGTCCGTTTTCGTCCGATCATGATGACGACGATGGCGGCCCTCATGGGGACACTGCCGATCGCGCTTGGACTCGGAGCGGGTGCCGAGGCACGCCGTCCGCTGGGGCTTGCGGTGGTCGGCGGCCTCGTTTTTTCACAGCTCTTGACGCTTTACATTACGCCCGTGATTTATATATACCTCGATACCTTCCAGCACCGGTTCGGCAAACTTGCCATATTCAAGACTCGGAGATAGGATATCAACGTGTTCCGGTCGTAGATGTTTTATAACATTGATAAAATGGAAAAGGAAGGGATATGAAAAAAGTTCGGCAGATGGATCCAAAACGGCGCGTCGTTCTCGCGGGTGTTCTTGCCCTTGTGCTGTTTGGCTGCAAAGGCGATGGGACGTCATACCGAACTGAGCCCGTGTCGACCGGGGACATCGTGCAGTCCGTGACGGCCACGGGTACGGTCAATGCCGTGACAACAGTCCTGGTCGGGACACAGGTTTCGGGAACAATCAAGACGCTCTATGTGGACTTCAACTCGCGCGTGAAGAAGGGGCAACTTATCGCCCAGATAGACCCCGCTACTTTTGAGGCCCTGGTGCAGCAGGCGAGGGCAAATCTGCTTGTAGCCCAGGCCAACCTGGATAAGGCGAATACTACGCTTGTAGATACAAAAAGGACCTACGATCGCAACAAGGAACTAATCTCAAAAAATCTCATTGCGCAGAGCGACGTGGACACCTCACAGACGAACTATGACACTGCCAAGTCCGAGGTGAGCTCGGCAAAAGCATCGATTGAGCAGACAAAAGCAGCGCTTGATGGTGCGCAGCAGAACCTCGAGTACACGAAAATCGTCTCACCCGTCGATGGTGTCGTAATTTCCCGGAATGTGGATGTGGGCCAGACCGTCGCCGCCAGCTTCCAGACCCCGACGTTGTTCACAATCGCTGCGGATCTCACGAAAATGCAGATTGACACGAATGTGGCCGAGTCGGACATCGGCGTGGTGAAAGTCGGCCAGGAGGCAGAATTCACCGTTGATGCTTACCCCGACACGACATTCAAGGGCAAGGTATGGCAGATCAGGCAGGCTCCTATAACGGTGCAAAATGTTGTAACGTATGACGTCGTGATCCAGGTAAATAACCGCGATTTCAAACTCATGCCCGGCATGACGGCCAATGTTTCGATCATCATTACCAAGGGACACAATGTGCTGCGCATCACGAATGCCGCTCTTCGCTTCAGGTTAACCGAAAGGCCGGCGGGTTCAGGTACGGCTGCTACATCTGGCGGGGCCGAAAAAAAGGGGCTTGCCATATGGGTGCTCGAGAACGGCAAGCCCAAGCGCGTTTCGATAACACCGGGCATCAGCGATGGCACCTATACCGAAATTGTTTCCGGCGACCTGAAGGAAGGCCAGCAAGTCATTGTGGAAGCCTTGAATAAGACGAAGACGCAGGCACCGTCGGGACCGAGGATGTTCTGATATGGCTCTCATCGAAGCACAGAGCATAAGCAAGATATATAGTCTGGGTGACGTACAGGTGCGGGCACTAGACGGAATTTCTGCGATCATTGAGAAGGGCGAGTTTGTCGCCATCATGGGTCAGTCAGGCTCGGGAAAATCGACATTCATGAATGTCCTGGGATGTCTCGATACCCCCACGGACGGGCACTACCATCTCGACGGCGTGGATACGGGAAATCTTTCCCGGGATGCATTGGCCGAAATCAGGAACCAGAAAATCGGGTTCGTTTTTCAGGGTTTCAACCTGCTGTCGCGAACATCGGCGCTTGAGAACGTGGAGCTTCCCATGCTGTATAACGGCGTGAGCGCACATGAACGCAGCACACGCGCACGACAGGCCCTGAAAAACGTTGGACTGGAAGGAAGGGAAGGTCATCACCCGAACCAGCTTTCCGGCGGTCAGCAGCAGCGGGTTGCCATAGCCAGGGCGCTCGTGAACGATGCACCGATCATCCTTGCCGACGAGCCCACCGGCAATCTCGATACCAAGACAAGCATAGAAATCATGGAGCTTTTTGTCCGGCTGAACCGTGAGCCGGGCATTACGGTCATCATCGTTACCCACGAGCCTGATATCGCAACTTATGCAAAAAGGACTATTCGTTTTCTGGATGGACATATCGTGAGCGATGAACAGGTAAGCAAACAGTGATCAATATACCCTCCACGTTTAAAATATCGCTTCGCGCCCTTCGCGTGAACAAGATGCGCTCGGCACTGACCATGCTCGGAATCATTATCGGCGTTGGCGCCGTAATAGCCATGGTTGCCGTTGGCTCGGGGGCGAGCCAAAAAATCGCCCAACAGATTTCGAGCATGGGAAGCAATCTCCTCATCGTCCTTCCTGGAGCAACGACTTCCGGAGGAGTACGAATGGGGTCAGGCACGCAGCCGACGCTCTCGACCAGCGATACGGACGCCATCATCAAGGAAAGTTCCGCAGTCGCCGACGCAGCGCCTATCCTGAATGGTACCTCCCAAGTCATTGCCGGACATTTGAACTGGTCTACCGGTATTATCGGCACTACGCCGAGCTTTCTGACCGTACGGGAGTGGGAATTGTCCGCTGGCCGTCCGTTTATCATGCAGGATGTGAAAGGCGCCACAAAAGTATGCCTGCTCGGCCAGACAGTCGTTGACAATCTCTTTGGGGATCAGAATCCCGTCGGACAGGCTATTAGAATCCAGAACATGCCGTTCACGGTGATCGGGGTTTTGGCCCGCAAAGGGCAAAGCGCGCAGGGCCAGGACCAGGATGATACCATCCTCGTGCCGGTGACCACCGCGCAGAAGAAGCTTTTCGGAACCCAGTTTCCGGGGATGGTGCGAATCATCATCGTAAAGGCGAAGAGCGCCGATGACCTCCCGAATGCGGAACAGCAGATTAACGAACTACTCAGGCAGCGTCATCATCTCGGCCAGAAGCAGGAAAACGACTTCACGGTGCGAAACCTCACCCAGATCATGCAGGCCGCAGAACAATCGACGAGGGTCATGACCTTGCTGCTGGGAGCGATTGCCTCAGTATCGCTCCTTGTGGGAGGAATTGGAATCATGAATATCATGCTGGTGTCTGTCACCGAACGGACCCGCGAGATCGGCATTCGAATGGCCATCGGCGCTAAGACGTGGGACATAAGGCTCCAGTTTATTATCGAGGCATTGACGCTGTCGTTGATCGGGGGAGTCCTCGGCATCGTTGCAGGAATTTCCACCTCAGTGATTCTTTCTTACCTGTCCGGGTGGCCAACCATTGTCTCCCCGGTTTCCATTGTAACGGCCTTTGGTTTCTCCGGGTTTATCGGCATTTTTTTCGGTTTCTATCCCGCGTATAAAGCCTCACTCCTCAATCCCATTGATGCACTACGATATGAGTAACTGTCCTTACCGCTGGATCGGATAAGGTCTTCATGCGAGGAAGAACGCCAGACACGAATATCACGATAGATTACCTTGATACACGGATCACCGGTTAGACGCAATACTGAACAGTCTTAGAATCTGTTTATTCGAACAATAAAGGATATGGTTCCAGCTGACTTTTTTGGCCGGACCTCGCTTGAGGCGGTGCCAGCATCCGTGGAAAATGAACAACACTTCGTCCGCTTTCCCTCGACAAACCCAGCAAAATAATCTAATATTATCCAGGCATCTCCTATGGAATCCATAAAAACTATCCTTGATAGAATCAGGAAGCCTCTTTCTTTCGCCGGCAGGGACGACTTTTCCCACCTCAAAACCCTTACAGCGCTTGAACCATTCATGCGGGTTCAGATCGAAGAACTGAAACGCTTGTCGAATGACAAAACATTTATTGAGAGCATCGAAAAACTATTTACGAATTTTGACACGCTGCCGCCGCAACAGAAGCGTGACCGCATCATGAATGCAACGACGCTGCTCGATGCTCAGGAGTTCAGAGCGGTTCTCCACCACGACAGCTCCAGCCGGCACGCTCGGCGCGGATCTCATCCGCAGGGGGAGAAAATACGCAGTATAGTGCCGCTATCCCCGAGTGTGGCGCGGGAGGGAGGCGAAAAGGATTCGCTCCGGCTTGATACACTCATTCAATACTGCAAAGGCATCGGTCCGAAACGCGCCGAGATGCTAAAAAAGCTCGGCATCACGACTGTTGAGGAAGCGCTGACTTATTTTCCCTGGCGCTATGAAGACCGGGGTAATCTCAAGAAAATTGGCAGCCTCATCTACGGTTCCTATGAGACCGTATCGGGGGAGGTGGTCTCCGCCGAAGTGGTCCAGACGAAACGGAAACAGGTGAAAATTTTCGAACTCCTCATCACCGACCGAAGTGGTATGCTCATCGGGTCCTGGTTCAACCAGGCTTTTATGCAGAAGAAGTTCAAGAAGGGCCAGCAAGTAATTCTGTCCGGCATCGTCAAGGCAAATCCTTACAAAGGCGGGTTGCCGCAGATCGACAATCCTGATTATGAGATCATGGATGACGATGAGGCAGATGGGCTGATCCATACCGGCAGAACTGTGCCCATCTATCGGACGACCGAAGGACTTTCCGTGCGTTACCTCCGTAGGATGATGAAGGACATTCTTGACACCTGTGGCGGAACAATGTCTGAGATGCTGCCCGAGGGGATTATCGAAAAGTATTCCCTGATGCCGGTTCCGGAGGCGTACTATGAGGTTCATTTTCCTACGCGAGAGAAGGATATAAACATATTAAATAAAGGGTTAAGCGCAGCGCACCGTAGGCTGAGCTTCGAGGAGCTCTTCGTGATGGAACTGGGGCTTGCGCTCAGAAAACGGGGAGTGATGGCGGAAACGAAGGGAATTCAGTTCAAACCGCTGGAGAATCTTGAGGCGGCGCTCAGGAAGAGTCTTCCTTTCAGCTTGACCAATGCCCAGGAACGGGTAATCGCCGAGATCAGGAATGATATGACGGCGAACCGTCCCATGAACCGGTTGGTGCAGGGCGATGTGGGGTGCGGAAAGACCATCGTGGCCCTGATAGCAGCTCTGCTGGCAGTGGAGAATGGATACCAGGCCTGTGTCATGGCGCCGACGGAAATCCTCGCAGAACAGCACTATAACAACATGACCGAACTGGTCCGGCCGCTCGGCATCTCGGTAAGGTCGCTTACGGGCAGCCGCAAAAAGAAAGAGAAAGCGGCAGTACTCGCCGAAATCGAATCCGGAGAAGCCCGGATCGTTGTCGGCACTCATGCGCTAATTGAGGAGCAGGTAACATTCCGCAAGCTCGGTCTTGCAATAATCGACGAACAGCACCGTTTCGGCGTGATCCAGCGCTCAACGCTGACCGCAAAGGGGTATGAACCGGACGTGCTCGTCATGACCGCGACCCCTATTCCGCGCACGCTCGCCCTCACGGTTTACGGAGATCTCGATGTCTCGGTCGTTGATGAAATGCCGAAAGGGAGGAGTCCGGTTGTTACACGGCTTTATTTTGAGAGCAGGCGCCGGGAGGCGTACCAGCTCATGGACGGCGAGCTCAAAAGAGGGCGACAGGTGTACGTCGTCTATCCTCTCGTGGAGGAAACGGAAAAGAGCGATCTCAAGGCCGCGACCGAGATGGCTGCTCACATGCAGAAGGACATTTTCCCAAGCTGGAAAATCGGGCTGCTGCACGGCAGGATGAAAGGCGAAGACAAGGAGTCGGTCATGGCCGCATTCAAAGGCGGCGAAATTCAGATATTGGTTTCGACCACTGTAATCGAGGTGGGCGTTGATGTCCCGAATGCAACGGTCATGGTGATTGAGCATCCTGAGCGCTTCGGGCTGGCCCAGCTCCATCAGCTGCGCGGGCGTGTTGGGCGAGGCACCCATCAATCATACTGTATTCTCATGGGGCCACGCATGTTTGCCGAAGAAGCACGGGAGCGGCTCAATGCCTTTGCGCGTACGAACGACGGATTTAAGATCGCTGAAGAGGACTTGCGCATGCGCGGACCTGGCGAGTTCTTCGGCACCCGCCAATCCGGCCTTCCCGACCTGCGCGCGGCAAACATAATCCGCGACGCTGACTTGCTGGAAACGGCTCGAAACGAGGCGATACAGCTCCTCGGCCAGGATCCTCAATTGGAACAGTATCCAAGGCTCAGGGGGCTCCTGAAACGGAAGTGGCAGGGACGGCTTGGGCTGATTACCGTTGGTTGATATTTTAGGTTTATTCTGATAAAGTAAACTAACCAGGGATATTGACTGGGCAACGTGATACCTGTTTTTGATCCGGCCTGATCCATACTCCCAAGCGCGTACCCTGACGAAAGGAGTTGCCATGACTATCTGGGGAAAGGCTGTCCTGAATATAGAGAAAGGCAGTAAGAAGATCTCCGTCATGGCCGCTACTTTTACGGAGTGGGTGAAGACGGAGCTTGCCATGATACGGTTGAGAATCAGGATTGACGAAACGCAGACCGCGATCGATCAGCTGCACCGTCAAATTGGCCGAAAAATCATGGATCTCAAAAAGCAGGATGTCCTCCCTAAGGCGACCGACCTCTTGTTCCGAGATGAAGAAATTGTCACGGCTATGACCGAACTGGCGGATCGGGAACAGGAAGTAGAGGAACTCAGGACTGAATTGAAAATAGTCCGGAGGGATTTAAAAACCGCGGTAAGGCAGACGGAGGACACGCTTTCATGATGGCTTTCTCTGCCCTTCTTTTCGGCCTTGTCATCGGAAGTTTTCTAAATGTCTGCATCGTGCGGCTGCCGAGCGGCCGCTCAGTGAGCAAACCGGCCTCCCACTGCCCCCGTTGCAAAGAGCCGATCAGATTCTACGACAACATCCCACTTATCAGTTTTATCCTCCTTCGAGCCAAATGTCGAAAGTGCGGAGAGCCCATTTCGTGGCGATACCCGCTTGTTGAACTTATAAACGGTTTGTTTTATGTGTTAATAGTTCGTGAGTTCGGCTTCGGCGGTGAAGCTGTACTGATAATGATCCTTTGTTCATCGCTGATCGCGATAACCTTCATCGACTTCGATCATCAGATTATTCCCGATATCATTACCCTACCTGGGATGCTCCTTGGCCTTTCCTTTGCGCCTTTCTTCCTCTATCCACTTACCGATCCGCTCCCGTTCCATCTCGGCAACCTGTTGCCGCATGCAGGTCTTTATCTGACTGCGTTTCTCAATTCACTCATCGGATTGCTCGCGGGGGCTGTCCCTCTTTTTGCCGTCGGATGGCTATGGGAAAGACTCCGTCATGTCGAGGCGATGGGGGGTGGCGATGTGAAGCTTATGGGCATGATCGGCAGCTTTCTCGGGTGGAAAGGCGCCCTTCTCACCATCATGCTCGGCGCTCTTACCGGGTCCGTCGGAGGTATTTTACTGATCCTGTTGAAACGGCATAAAATGGAGAAAGTCATTCCCTTCGGTCCGTTCCTTGCCCTCGGCGCGGTTATGACCACATTCTATGGGTCTGCTATCATATCGTGGTATCTCAATCTGATCAGACTATGAAACCACAAATACTCTTCACATTTCTTCCCGCCCTTTTTATCCTTCTGGCGGCGGGACTCGTGCTCTGGAGTGTCACTCGTCGATTTCGGCGGAACCTCGGTCTTCAAAAAGAAGAGAGAAAAAAATCGACAGATACTTCTTTTATTATCAGCGCTTTTTACGACGTTACGAAACAGTTGAAAGAGAAGGAAAAGGAACTCGAACGGCTCAAAGCACTGGCAGAACAGCGGGCCGATAACATCGAAAGCTACAACGAAAACATCCTGCAGTGCGTAACAAGCGGAGTGATGACCTTCGACACCCAGTGCAAGCTCACAACGATCAATCGTGCAGCCGAGGAAACACTCAATTTGAATCGCAATCAGGTCCTCGGCAAAAGCTGCCGCGATCTCTTCGACGAAGGCGGTATTACAACAGCGGTTCATCGTACTCTGGAGCGGAAAGTCCCCTCGGCGCGCATGGAAGCAATGCTCGACCGTGCAGAGGGACGTCTCTGGCTCGGATACAATACGGCAGTCCTCACCGACCGGCACGATGCGGCGATCGGTGTAATCCTGTCTTTTTCGGACCTCACGGAAGTTAAGCAGCTGCAGGAGCAGGTCGAACTCCGTGAGCGGCTGACCGCCCTCGGCGAGATGTCGGCAGGCATCGCCCACGAACTGCGGAACCCTATGGCGGTAATCTCCGGCTATCTGAGCCTGATGTCGAAAAAATATGATCCCGTTGCTCAGGATCTGATCCGGAAAGTCGCCGATGAAATAGAGGGAATGAACAGGATCATCGGAGACCTTCTTACGTTTGCACGCCCGGCATCGTTGAATCGTGTTCCCGTCAATGTCGGGAGCATGATCGAAAGCTGTCTCGCGTCTGCATTGCAGGCCAGGGATGCCGAACATCGGGTCACAACGGAACTCAAGCTTGATACCGTCGTTGCGTTGCTCGATGAGGTGCTGATACGGCAGGCGTTGACGAACTTGATCCAGAACGCAATTGAAGCGATGCCGGATGGCGGTAAGCTGTCGATCCTGTGCCGGGTGGGTTACGACCTGAACATCGTCATACGCGATACTGGCACCGGGATCCCTGGAGACAGCATAAAAAAAATATTTCTTCCTTTTTTCACGACAAAAGACACCGGCGTGGGAATGGGCTTGGCTTTGGCCCATAAGATTATTACTTCCCATGGAGGGAGGCTAGAAGTGGAAAGCAGCGAAGGGCAGGGAACGGCTTTCAGTGTGACGCTTCCAACGAGGTAATTTGTGATGGCCGATACGATACTCGTTATTGAAGACAAGGCAAGCATGCTCGACATGCTGAAAGAAACTCTCGAGGGCGCTGGCTATCGAGTGATCCCGGCCAGGGACGGAGCCGAGGGAATTAAGAAGCTCACCGACGAGCGCATCGGGTTGGTGCTTACGGACCTCAAACTGCCGAAAAAAGACGGTTTTGAGGTGCTCAGGAACGTTAAGCAGGAAACTCCCCTGCTGCCCGTTATTGTGATGACGGCCTTCGGCACGATCGAAACTGCCGTCAAGGCTGTGAAGGAAGGCGCTTGGGATTTTCTGACAAAACCGTTCGACACGGACCATCTGCTTGTACTCATTCAGCGGGCGCTCGATACGACACGCCTTGCCGCTGAAAATATCCTTCTCAGGGAGGAATTTGCAGAGAAACTGGGCATGCCCAAAATCATCGGCAGGAGCAGCCAGATGCAGGAAGTCACGTCGAAGATCCAGAAGGTCGCCCCCACGAATGCGACGGTGCTCATTTACGGAGAAAGCGGAACAGGCAAGGAGCTGTTCGCCCGGGCAATTCATTACCTGAGCTCGCGGAAGGAGGCGCCCTTCATCGCGATCAATTCTGCGGCAATACCGCGAGAATTGCTCGAAAGCGAGCTTTTCGGCTATGAGCGGGGAGCGTTTACCGGAGCCGACGCGCGGAAACTGGGCAAGCTCGAACTCGCCGACAAAGGCACTGTATTCCTCGACGAAATCGGAGATATGGATCTGTCTTTGCAGGCAAAACTGCTGCGCGTGCTTCAGGAACAGCTAATCGAGCGGGTGGGAGGTGGCAAGCCGATCAAGATTGATGTTAGGGTCGTAGCCGCTACGAACAAGAACATAGAAAAAGCCGTGGCTGCGAAACTGTTCCGCGAGGACCTGTTTTATCGCCTCAATGTTTTTCCCATTACCATCCCCCCGCTCAGAAATCGGCGGGACGATATTCCCGCGCTTGCCTGGAATTTTTTGAACAAGTATTCAGCGGAGGTCCGGAAAGGCCCGCTCACGATTGCCGACGAGGCCATGGACATATTGATGAAATCGCCATGGCGAGGAAATGTGCGGGAACTTGAGAACGTGATTGAACGGTCCGTTATCTATACCGACGGTGGTTGCATCCGTGCACAGGATCTCGGCATCAGTGAATCGAATATTATCGATGCGCTCGCGGAAAATGTGCCCATGGACGGCCCGCTGCACGCGGTGGCCGAGGCAGCCACACGCATAGCGGAATCGCGCCGCATCAGGCAGGTGTTGAAACAGACTGGCGGCAACAAATCCCGCGCCGCTGAAATCCTGCAGGTAAGTTACAAGACACTTCTCACGAAAATCAAGGATTATCAATTGGAAGACAAAGGCGGGGAATGAGTCCTGAAATCATGCATCCTGAATTCCAAGCCTAAGGAGAACGCGGCTGGATACAGAATCCTAGGGACGTATGCTGAAATTTATTGCCATCGGTCTCTATATCTGCGGAGCATGTATGCTCCTGCTTGCCCTGCTGTCTGGCGGCGCCGCGCTGACCGCGTCGGTCCACAGATTTCAGCACGGTCGCAGTCATTTGTTCGCCGATGTTGAATTCTTCGGATTGCTGACACTCATCTGTTGCGTCCTCGGCGCATTTTCTCTCAGCATGGCCAGGCGAATTGCGAGACGCCTTCAGCAGGGTAAAGAATGATCTTTTCTCAACTAATTCCTCCAGTGCCGGAGCAGGCCGACCTTCTGACTGCCCGTTTTATTCTTTTCTAGCTTGCATTTTCAAGCATATAACTGTATATTTCCTTGAAAACATTATTCAAATCACTCTTTTGCAGCAGCGGAAAGGTGCGCGAAAGGGATTAAACTTCAGATGTCCAACTTCATTGACAGAGTAAAAATATATGTAAAAGCAGGCCATGGCGGCGCGGGATGCATAAGTTTCCGTCGTGAGGCCTATGTCCCGAAGGGCGGTCCGGACGGCGGCGACGGCGGTAAGGGCGGGGATGTCGTCATCAGGGCAGACAAGCAGCTCGGCACGCTGATCGACCTTAAGTACCAACAGCAATACCTAGCTGAAAAGGGCAAACAGGGCCGTGGCAAACAGCAGTCAGGTTCTGATGGCAAAGAAATAATCATACGCGTTCCCGTCGGCACAATCGTAAACGATGCGGAAACGCGCACCTTGATCGTGGACATGGATGAGGACGGAAAAGAATACGTCATTGCCTGGGGAGGAAGGGGAGGTAAGGGGAACGCCTTCTTCAAGTCGGCCACGAACCAGGCGCCCCGTCATGCACAGCCGGGCGAGGACGGCGAGGAGCAATGGTTATATCTGGAACTCAAGCTCTTGGCCGATGTGGGGCTTGTCGGATTTCCCAATGCCGGAAAGTCGACGCTCATTTCCCGCATTTCTGCGGCCAAGCCGAAGATCGCCGACTACCCTTTTACCACCCTGTCTCCCGTTCTCGGCGTTGTTAAACCGGAGGGGAGGCGAAGTTTCGTGGTTGCCGACATCCCCGGATTGATCGAGAACGCCCATAAGGGCGCCGGTCTTGGTTTTGAATTCCTGCGGCATGTGGAACGAACTTCCATTCTTCTTCACATGGTAGATGTCTCGGGCATGGTGCCTGGTGATCCCGTTGAGAACTTTAAGAAAATTAACAAAGAGCTGGAGTTCTATAGTGAAGCGCTGCTGAAAAAATATATGGCTGTTGCAGCCACCAAGATCGACGCAGCCGATGCGGCGCAGCTTGAAGAAATGACTGTATACTGTCATCAAAACGGCTACCATATTTTCCCCATCTCAGCCGTTACTGGAGAAGGGCTTGAAGAACTTCTCAGATTTCTTGCAGACAAAGTTGAGGAGGAGAGAGAAGCAAGAGAAGTCGGGCCGGAAGATAAGAGGGAGGAGACGACAGTCAGGAGACGGGGATAACAGTTGGGGAAGGAACACTTCAACCGGACCAAAGGAAAACCGGGTTTTCAAAGTTCATGGTCATCATGCAGAAAAACAACGTTAACAACCGCAAATCTATTTTCGAAAAATCACGTCGAATCGTGATCAAGGTCGGAAGCGCAGTGCTGACCGATTCGGAGCAGGGGCTGGATCATGGCCGCATTGAGCGGCTTGCCTCTGATATGGCGGCCATCATGAGCCGCGGGATCGAGGTCATTCTGGTGTCCTCGGGTGCCATTGCTGCGGGACTTGCGAAGCTGGGGCTGAAGAAGACGAAAAACATGCCCCTCTCGCTCAAACAGGCGTCCGCCGCCATAGGTCAGACAGGCCTTATGTGGGTTTACGAAAAAACCTTTGTCGCCCATGGCTTGAAAGTAGCCCAGGTCCTGCTGACCCGTGAAGACCTGTCAAACCGAACCCGTTTTTTGAATGCGCGCAACACCATCCAAACGCTGCTGGATTATGGTGTCATTCCCATTATCAACGAAAACGATACGGTTTCGGTCGATGAGATCAAATTCGGAGACAACGACAATCTCTCGGGCATGGTGGTTCACCTCGCAGACGCCGATTTGCTCATCATTCTTTCCGACATAGACGGCCTGTATACTGCCGACCCGAAACTGGATCCATCGGCCACGCTGATTCCTCTTGTTGAAAAGATTACCGCCGAAGTGGAACGGTGCGCGGGAGACGCACGCACGACGGTGGGCACGGGCGGTATGCGCTCCAAACTTCTGACGGCAAAGAAAGTGGCGGCTTATGGTGTACCCATGGTCATCGTGAATGGGAAAAAGGCGGGCATTCTTCGAGGGCTTTTCGAGGGAAAAGAATCCGGGACCCTGTTTTTGCCTCGTCAGGAAAGGCAGGAGAGCCGAAAACATTGGATTGCCTATACGGTTTCCTCAAAGGGAAGAATTATCGTAGACGACGGCGGTCGCGAGGCTCTGGTGAATAAGGGCAAAAGTCTGCTGCCCGGCGGCATCGTAAAGGTGGAAGGGAATTTCAAAATAGGAGACTGCGTGACCTGTCTTGACCGCCACGGCAACGCATTCGCGCGAGGGCTGGTAAAATATTCCTCGTCAGACCTGGAGCGCATTAAAGGCCTCAAAACAGCACAGGTTGCCTCTGTGCTCGGGCATAAAGATTACGACGAAGTGATCCACCGGGACGATCTGGTGATACTCTAATTGATCGGGAAGGACGATAATTTCACATGAAAAAATTGATCATCATGATGGGACTTTTATTGATTACTGCTCCTGCTTTTGCCGGGATCAGGGTGAATGAATCCGCACCGCTATTTTCCGTCAAGGACCTAGAGGGGAACATTTTCAATCTCGCCGATGTTGTGGGAGCAACGAGGAAAGAGCCTGTCCAGGGGGTGATAGTGAGTTTTTTTGCTTCGTGGTGCATCCCCTGCAGGAACGAACTCCCACTCATCAATTCCCAGGCTGATGAACTGAAAAGCAAAGGCGTCAAAATTGTCATCGTAAATGTCAAGGAAGATGAAAAGACGATCAAGGCGCTGCTGGGTGACCTTAAGGTCACTAAGCCTCTCGTGTTGAGTGATCGCAACGGCGAGATAAGCAAGAAATACGGAGTCCAGTTCCTCCCTGTAACCTTCTTTGTCGGAGCTGATGGGTACGTGAAAAGTGTCATTTACGGCGAGATAGAAAATAAGAAGAAACTGATGGACAGTGCGGACAAGATTGCCAAGTGAAATGATCCGGCGACAATGAAGGGAGGGGACGGTGGACATAAAACAGTATGTTTCAGACAAGGCTAAAAAGGCGAAGGCCGCTTCGCGAAACCTTGCAAACATCTCGACGGAAATTAAAAATAACGCTCTTTTCAAGATGGCTGCAGGGCTGGAAAAAGACGCAGCCAAACTTATCTCCGAAAACCGCAGGGACCTGATGGAAGCGGAGAAAAAAAATCTATCCAAAGCCATGATGGACCGGTTGACCCTGAACCATGACCGGATTAAAGCCATGTCCGACGGACTGCGGGAGGTCGCTGCCCTGCCTGACCCAGTTGGCGAAGTGCTCCGCATGTGGCGGCGTCCGAACGGCATGGAGGTGGGCAGGATGCGGGTGCCCATCGGCCTCATCGGCATCATATATGAATCCCGTCCTAACGTAACAGCAGACTCGGCCGGGCTTTGTCTCAAATCAGGCAACGCAGTACTGTTAAGAGGCGGGTCCGAAGCCGTCAACTCCAATAATGCGATCGTTGATATTCTTTCGAAATCTGGTGCAGAAGCGGGAATCCCCGATGGGGCGATAACCTTCATTGAAAATCCCGACCGGGCATGCGTCATGGAGATGCTGAAACTGAACCAGTTCGTCGATCTCATTATTCCCCGAGGCGGCGAAGGGCTGATCCGGATGGTATCGGAAAATTCGACCATCCCCGTGATCAAGCATGACAAGGGCATCTGTCATGTCTATGTCGACAGCAAAGCGGACCTTGCGATGGCTGAGGAAATCTGCTTCAACGCGAAGGTCCAGAGGCCCGGGACGTGCAATGCGATGGAGACCATGCTCGTGCACCAGGACGTTGCAGCGGTTTTTCTGCCATCGGTCATCACAAGGCTGAAGAAGGCGGGTGTCGAGATTCGCGCCTGCTTGAAAACCAAAGCCGTGGTTCCCGATGTCAGGGATGCGACGGACAAGGATTGGGATACGGAATACAATGACTTGATCCTGAACATCAGGACGGTTAGCAGCATGGATGAGGCAACGGAGCACATTGCAGCGCACGGCTCCCAGCACTCAGAAGCCATTGTCACGAATGACTACCAGAACGCGCGGCGTTTTCTGCGGGAAGTGGATGCGTCCGCAGTTTTCGTAAACGCATCGACACGGCTTAACGACGGCTTCGAGTTCGGTCTCGGGGCCGAGATCGGGATTTCGACCACAAGGATCCACGCCCGGGGGCCCATGGGCCTCGAGGAACTCACATCAACAAAGTTCATCGTGTTCGGGAACGGACAGATAAGAAGATAGCCAAACGAGTCTTGCGAATGAGGAACAACTGGTGGTATGGTGTCTTCCCTGCGGGCTTGTCATACTCGAGCGACTTTTAAGACTGTGAAACCGGAGTTTACTTGTCATTGAAATTAGGCATCTTTGGCGGGACATTCAACCCGATCCACTACGGTCACCTCGCGGCGGCGGAAGAAGTCAGCAACCGGCTGGATCTTGAGCGAGTCCTTTTTGTGCCGTCCTTTATCCCTCCCCACAAACAGGAGGAGGAAGTCCCGTCCGCTGACCGTCGGATGGAAATGGTACGCCTGGCGATTGCAGGCAATCCGCTGTTTGAGCCGTCTGACATCGAAATTATACGCGGCGGCAGGTCTTATACCATCGATACGGTCAAATCGCTGCGCCAGAGCTGGCGTGAAGCGGAGTTGTATTTTATTATAGGCCTCGATGCCTTCCTAGAAATCCAGACATGGGACCGATGGGAAAAGCTAATGACCCTGTGCAGTTTTATTGTCCTCTCGCGTCCCGGATACCGCTTTCAAGATCTTTCCAGGATAAACTTTATGAAATCCGCAGACAAAGAACTTGCTGCTTTGGACGGGGGCGCCCGTACGCAGGCAGCCGTGCGCTCAGGCGAGTTCGCGGTTTTCCTTGAAATGATTCCTCTTTACGATATATCGTCAACGGACATTCGCAGGAGGATAAGAGAGGGTAGAAGCATCAAATATCTCTTGCCTGATGCGGTTGAAACCTATATAATTAAAAATAAACTCTATGCGTAATTCTTTTGAAGCGGCGCAGCTTTGCGCGGAAGCGGCAGACAGCAAAAAGGCATTTGATATCCAAATCCTGGATCTTCGGCGGCTCACGTATATAACCGACTACTTCGTCATATGTTCGGGCTCGAACACGACCCAAGTGTCCGCCATAGCTGACTGGATAGGCCACATCCTGGCGCAGGCCGGCGAACATCCTTCTCATGTGGAGGGAGGCGCAGAATCAAGCTGGGTGCTTATGGATTTCGGCGATGTGGTGGTCCATATCTTCGATGAGCAGACGAGAATTTATTACAGCCTTGAAAAGCTCTGGAACGATGCTCCGCGCATTCCCGTCATTCCACGTTCGCGCGAACTCCAGGGCGCTTCGTCATGAAACTGGTTGTGATATGTCTGGGGAAAACGCGGGAACGGTTCATCCAGGAAGGAATGGCGAAGTATCTCAGGTATCTTAAACCGTATGTCGACATAGAGGTCAAGGAACTCAAGGAAGAAAAAATTCACGATCTCAAGGACGCTCCAATCATCAGAAAGCGGGAGGCGGATAAGATTTTCAAAGCAATACCTCCGGGAGCCTTTCTTTCCGCCCTGGACGAAAGAGGACGGGAGTTCACGTCGCATGAATTTGCCCATTTTCTAAACGACCGGATCGAGTCTGGTGTCAGGGAAATGGCATTCATTTTCGGCGGGGCCATGGGTCTGGATGAAAGCATAACCGGAAAGGCCGACAAAGTGATCGCAATGTCTCATTGGACGTTCACCCACGAGATGGCGAGGCTTGTTCTTCTCGAACAGATCTATCGGGCTTTCACGATCATTAAAGGCAAGACGTACCACTACTAAGAAAGCAGCTTGAGCCGTTAAACCGGTAAATACGGCTGAGCTGCCTTCGGATAAAGGACCACGCATGAGATTTGTTTTCACTGTGATGATGATAGCACTTCTGCTTCTGATTTTTGCCGTGCGGGAGTTCAATCCGGGGACAATCATCATCAATCTTCTACCGTCGAAGTCCTATGAAATCTCCAAGTCAAACTTTTTCCTCTTTTCCTTGTCAATCGGCGCCGTTTTCGTCTTCATCATCTATTTCATGCGCGACGTCAAGCGGTTTCTGCGCGGTCTCAGGGTCCAGCGCGAACAGAAAAAACGTCTCAAAGTCCAGGAGCTTTATACCAAAGGGTTAAATTCCATGCTAGCAAAACGCAACCCCGAAGCCGCCAGCTATTTCCGGAAGGTGCTCGCCGTGGATCCGAATCATGTGGACACTCTTCTTCGCCTAGGCATCAGCAAGCTGCGCGAGAAGAATCCTCAGGACGCCATCATGATCCATCAGAAAGCACTCGGCCTCGACCCAGACAATCAGGAAGTCATGTTCTCGCTGGCCGCCGATTATGAGGAGTCAAGGCGCTTTGACGATGCCCTTGCGATGTATCAGAAAATCGTGTCTAAGGATTCCTCAAACTTGACAGCGCTCATCAGGATGCGTGATCTCTACCAGCGGCTGAATCATTGGGAGGAGTTGTACGAAACACAGCGCAAGCTGGTTGCGAATCCTCTAACACCGCCAGAACAGGAAATCGAACACCGGCGACTCGTTGGTTTAAAATACGAATTCGGCAGGTCTCTCCTTGAAGCGGGTGATCTCGAACGGGCGAAGAAGATATTCCGTGGTGTGCTTAAGCTCGATAAGGATTTCATCCCGGCCTACCTGGGCTTGGGGGAGGTATATCTCGAGGAAAGCAAGGTCCGGGATGCCGCCGACCTCTGGGAAAAAGCCTATAAGATGACGTCATCAACGCTGCTGTTGCTTCGGCTGGAAGACCTGTATCTGAAACAGGGCGAACCGGGAAAAGCGATAGAAATATATTCTCAGGCAGTGACCTGGAAGCCCCAGGACAATGGGCTCAAGTTTTTTCTGGGAAAGCTTTACTATCGCCTTGAAATGGTTGATGAAGCCTTCGACATCCTTTCCACCGTTGACTGGGGAGACAAAGAGCTACCTGATGTGCACAAACTCCTGGGGAATATTTATCTGAGGCGAGGATCCCTCGGGCTTGCAGCATCGGAATTCAAAAAAGCGCTGGGTTTCAAGAAGCAGATCATTATCCCCTATGTGTGCTCAAACTGCGAGATGCGCACAACCGACTGGTCAGGACGTTGTCCAAACTGCGGCAAGTGGAACACTTACGGAATTAATCTCGAAAAAACCTGCTGACAAAACGCCGAGCAGTGCTTCACGGAGCGGGAGTCGGGAGTTGATGGATGGCGGCTTTTTTAATTCTGATCGCCTGATTCCGTCTCCTGGCTCCTTTCTTTTAGGAGTTTTATGGCCAACAAACAGGTGCTGCTTATTGTCCTTGACGGCTGGGGAGTCAACAAGGCAAGTGAAGGAAACGCGATTGTGGCTGCGAAGGCGCCGTTCTATGACGGCCTTCTGGCGGACTACCCGCACACCGAGCTCCAGGCCTCGGGTGAATCAGTCGGGCTTCCTGACGGACAGATGGGCAACTCCGAGGTCGGCCACCTCAACCTCGGCGCAGGTCGAATCGTTTATCAGGATTCCACGCGAATCAGCAAGGCAATCAGGGATGGAGACTTCTTCCGGAATGCCGTGCTACTTTCCGCAATTGACTCAGTCAAAAAATCCAATTCCGCCCTCCATCTCATGGGCCTCCTTTCCGACGGCGGAGTGCACAGCCGGCTTGACCATATTTTCGCGATGTTCGACCTGGTAAAATCCCAGGGAATTACCGATGTCTTCTTTCATGCATTTCTCGACGGACGGGACACGCCGCCGTCGAGCGCTCTGACGTTCATCAGGCAACTCGAGGATCATTTCGCCAAAATCGGCGTAGGGAAGATTGCTTCTGTGTCCGGCCGATATTATGCCATGGACCGCGACAAACGATGGGAGCGCATTCAAAAAGCCTATGAAGCAATGGTTCTGGCAGAGGGCATTAGAAAATATTCCGCTCTCGAGGCGGTTGAGCAGAGCTATGAACACGGCAGAACAGATGAATTCATGCTCCCGACAGTAATCCTCGATCACCGGACAAATAAGCCTCTCGCGACCATCCGTAATAACGACACCGTCATCTTCTGCAACTTCCGGGCCGACCGAGCACGTGAAATAACCCGTGCCTTCACAGACCCTGAGTTTCAGGGCTTCAGTCGGAGAGCAAATCCGAAATTGTCCCAGTTCGTCTGTCTCACGAACTACGACGAATCCTTTGGCCTACCTGTCGCCTTCGAGCCTGTGCGGCTCATGAATATCCTTGGAGAGGTGTTGAGCAGGAGCGGAGTTAGGCAGCTGCGAATCGCAGAGACCGAGAAATATGCGCATGTTACTTTCTTCTTCAACGGCGGGGAAGAAACGCCCTTCCCTCTGGAAGATCGCATTCTGGTCCCGTCTCCACGCGACGTGGCGACCTATGACAAGAAACCGGAAATGAGTGCTCGGGAGATTACCGACAAATTGGTGGAACAGATTCGTTCACACCAGTACGGATTTATCCTGGTAAATTACGCGAATCCCGATATGGTCGGCCATACAGGAATCGTGGAAGCTGCAGTAAAGGCGGTAGAGGTCCTTGATGAATGCCTCAGCCGCGTGATCCGAGCTGCTTGGGAAGAGGGCATGGTGGCGCTCATCACTGCGGATCACGGGAATATAGAGACCATGTTCGACCCCACGACGGGCCAGCCTCACACTGCCCATACGACTGATCCGGTGCCGTTTCTTATTATGCGCAAGGATGCAAAGCTCAGAAGCGGAGGCGTTCTCGCCGATGTCGCGCCGACCGTGCTCGACATTATGGGAATCGCAATTCCTGGGGAAATGACCGGGAAAAGTCTCATCGTTGCCGCTTGATATCCACCCCGGCCTGAAGAGGTATTGCCAGAGCATTCAGCACATCCCCCGGTGCGATGTCCTGAACTTTGTCATTTAAACCTTATTCATCAACCTGCGGGAAGGAGGAATATTATGTCTCTCAGAAGACCGGCTTTTCTCGCATTCATCGTATTTCTCTTTGTCTTAGTAGAAGGCAGCGCATCAGCCCAATCGGCGGGCAAGGTCACGGATGTCATTGAACCAGCCGGTTCGTCAGGAAAGGTGGACTGGACGACAGGAGTTATCACTGCCGTGGGTATCGGAGCTTCACCAGCACAGCCAGCGAATCCAGCACAGGGCCGGGGAGTGGCAGAACGCGCAGCCCAGGTTGTCGCTTTACGGAACCTTCTCGAGGCGGTGAAAGGGGTTCGGGTTGAATCAACGACAGCGGTCGAAAATTTCATGGTGACCAGCGACATGATTCGGACGGATGTCAACGGAATCATTCAGGGCGCGACAATCATGGACAAGAAATATATGTCTGACGGATCTGTAGAGGTTACGGTAGGAATGAAGCTTACCGGCGCTCTCGCTGATGCGATTTTGCCGAAAATACCGCTGACGCCGGCTGCTTTGGCGACATCTCCGGCCGGATCGACGCCGCCTGCACCTGTTGCAGGTCGGCCATACACCGGCCTGATCGTGGATGCACGTGGACTCGGCGCGAGGCCAGCCATGGCCCCGAAGATCACGAATGAGGACGGCAAGGAAATCTACGGATCGGCCTCCATCAGTCGGGACTATGCCGTGCGTGAAGGAATGGTGGGGTATCTCAAAGATCCCGTCGCTGCGCAGGCGGACCCCCGCGTAGCGGACAAGCCGCTTCTGGTTAAGGCCATCAAGGCATCGGGCGACTCCCGGGTGGACCTGACGATCAGCAATGCCGATGCCGCTGCCATCCAGAGCGCTGCGCAGAACCTGAATATGCTTGAGAAGTGCAGGGTCATCATCCTTGTGGACTAAGCCGTACCCCGGGCAACTGAACTTCTCACAAACGATCCGTTACTCTGATTAACGCTGGGAGGCAGGTAATGGTTACAGGGTGATGTCGTTCTGATGAATGGGTAAGATGGAATCAGAAGAGGGATAAAGAAATGTCATTTTAGAAAATTGACATGAAAAGATTCTTTGAAGAAGCGCAATACATCCGGAGGCTGCCGATGAAAGAGGCAGCCTCGTTTAATTTGTATATACCTGAAAAATAGCTTGACGGGTGCAAGGCTGCATGGTATAAAGAATAAACTGAAAATGGTTATCAATATCAATTATGAAAAAACAAGTCGCTGTTGACCGGCTTTCTGCGTACCTGTCTGGCCAGGGGCTTCGATCGACTACCCAGCGTGATAAAATTCTGAGGATTTTTGTCGATGCAGGACAGCACCTGAGTGCTGAAGAACTCTATCTTCGCGTAAAAAGAGCTCATCCGGGCATCGGTTATGCGACTGTCTACCGAACGCTAAAATTATTGGCAGAGGCCGGGCTTGCGGACGAGAGACGATTCGAGGACGGGTTTACCCGGTACGAATTTAAGGCATCAGGGAATCATCATGATCACTTGATTTGCACGCAATGCGGAACGATCTTGGAGTTTGAAAATGAGCGCATCGAGGTGCTCCAGCAGGATGTAGCACGAAAAAATAAATTTATGGTACAGAGTCACAAGTTGGAGCTGTATGGGATCTGTGCCCGGTGTCAGAAGAAGAGATAGCGGAAAACTCATGCAGACGCGTCGCAGGCCGACTGGAGAAGACTTCAATCATCATCAGTTTTGCAGCTGGGGCTGCTATTTATGGGAGTTGAAAGAGTCGGCCGATCGGCTATTGCGTTAATTTCGGCTGACCCGGCATCACTTCTGTGCAGAGGGTCATGTAACAAAATGATTCCGGCAGGCGGGGCCGAAGACATATTAACAATGCATCAAGTTTGCTTATTATGAATTAGCCGGAGGTTAGGATCAGCATGCACAATCATGGCTCAGGCAATGGGGAGCGGCATCGAGACTCCCCGTTGGATAAAGTTATTCTCATCGGGAACCCCAATGTCGGGAAAAGCGCCCTTTTCGGGCTGCTTACCGGCAAATATGTTACCGTTTCAAACTACCCGGGGACGACGGTGGAGGTTACTTATGGCAACGCAACATTGAATAAAATCCGTGCCATCGTGATTGATACCCCAGGTGTAAACAGTCTCGTGCCCATGTCAGAAGATGAAAAGGTTACACGAGATATCCTCCTGACGGATAAGGCAGGGGTTGTAGTCCAAGTGGCGGATACCAAGAATCTGCGACGTGGACTCCTCATAACAATTCAGCTTGCGGAAATGGGAGTTCCCTTCATCCTCGATCTCAATATGGACGATGAAGCAAAAAGCCGCGGGATTTTTATTGATCAGGAAGGGCTTTCCGGAATTCTGGGCATCGAGGTAGTGAAGACCGTTGCCATCCGGAAGAGCGGAATCGATAAGCTCCTCAAGGATATTCAGCATCCCCGGCCGTCGGCAATCGAGGTGCGGTATGATGATGCTGTCGAGGGAGGTGTGAGAGATATCGCCGCGCTCCTTCCGTCATCCTACATTGCCGGGCGCTCTCTTGCGCTAATGATCCTCGCTGGCGATGAGAGCCTCAAGGGGTGGCTGCATGCGAATCTGCAAGACCATGTGATTGCCGAGATAGAAAGAATCCGGCAGGACGTCCAGTCTAAGTTCAATAATTCCCTGGGTTATCTTATCAACCAGCGAAGGATGAAAAAAGCCGATGAAGTGCTGGCACAGGTCATGACTCGACACGAATCAGGGAAAGGTTCCACCATCGCCTTTCAGTTGGGGAAATGGTCGATGCATCCGCTCTATGGCATCCCGATCCTTCTTGCTGTTTTGTATGCCGTTTATCAATTTGTCGGGGTACTGGGAGCAGGGACAGTGGTCAATTTTCTCGAAAAGACCATCTTCGGCCAGTATCTGAACGTCTGGGCCACTAAAATCGTACATTCTATCCTTCCCATTCCTTTTTTGCAGGAGCTCATTATTGGTGACTACGGCCTCGTAACAATGGCATTAACCTATGCGATAGCTATTGTACTGCCGATCGTCGGTTTTTTCTTTTTCGCCTTTGGGATGCTTGAGGATTCGGGATATCTGCCGAGGCTGGCGGTGATGGTGAATAAGATATTCAAAATCATGGGTTTGAACGGAAAGGCCGTACTCCCTATGATTCTGGGGTTGGGCTGTGACACCATGGCGACACTCACCACTCGAATCCTCGAGACTAAGAAGGAGAGGCTTCTGGTAACGTTCCTCCTGGCCCTTGCCGTACCCTGTTCGGCCCAGCTCGGCGTTGTGCTGGGGATGGTGTCCGGTATTTCAGCATTTGCAACGGCCCTCTGGCTCGGTACGATGGTCGGTGTTATGTTTCTTGTCGGATACCTTGCGGCGAAAACACTCCCCGGAGAGCCTTCGGATTTTGTCCTCGAACTGCCGCCGATTCGAGTGCCTCAAATGACCAATATCCTAATCAAGACCCTTGCCCGCGTGCAATGGTACTTGAAGGAAGCAGTGCCGCTTTTTATTCTCGGGACATTCATCCTCTTCACTGCTGACAAGCTCGGGGCTTTGCTTTATATCCAAAAATTGGCTGATCCGATTGTCGTAGGCTTCCTGGGCCTGCCGAGCAAGGCAACAGAGGCTCTCGTTATTGGTTTCCTCCGTCGTGACTACGGCGCTGCGGGTCTGTTCATGCTGGCCAAGGGCGGTATGCTCGACCCCATACAGACAGTTGTGAGCCTGGTAGTCGTCACGCTCTTCGTTCCCTGCATTGCTAACTTTTTCGTAATGATAAAGGAACAAGGTATTAAGGCGGCTCTTTACATGGTGGCATTTATCTTCCCATTTGCCTTTGCGATTGGCGGCGCGATGAACTGGATTCTGAGAACATTTAAAGTCGCGTTGTAGACGGTGCTGCGCACTGGAGACGGGGGAATTCAGCGGCAATAGGCGCTAGGCGAAAACGCATAACATGCAGTGATCCGATATACACAGGCTACGCGAGAGAAAGAGGTGGACCATGGCTGAGATCAAAAAAAGAATGCAGGGCATAGAAGGCCAGGCGGGGCACCCTGCGCTGTGTGTGCTGCCAGAGATTGAAAAAGAAGATGAGCTCTTTGAAATCATATGGACACTGCGAGAAGAAGGAAAGCTGACGCTGGGCCAGATTATCCAAAGCTGCAGTCTCCCGGAATGCGAGGTTATCCTGAAAGACCTGGCCAAAAACGGGTGGATCGACAGCAAAGGACAGGCCGTGGAGCTGCTTCCCAAAGGAGAGAAAAGAGCGAGAGAGCTTGTCCGCCGTCATCGTTTGTCGCTTCGATTATTTTATGACCTATTCGCCCTCGATGGCGCCGAGGCTGAAGCGTGCAAGTTCGAACATATCCTCTCACCTGAAGTAACGGACAGCGTCTGCACCCTGCTTGGACATCCGCCGAACTCGCCCGATGGAAAGCCAATCCCGAGAGGGGACTGCTGCGCTATGTTCCATCAGGAAATGAAGCCGCTCGTGGCGCCACTTGCGGATTTGGTGCCGGGAGAACAGGCCAAAATCGTGTTTATCACACCGGGATCCCATTCACGCCTTGACCGGTTGTCCGCCATGGGTGTGGTGCCCGGAAGCGTGGTAAAGCTTCACCAGAAAAGACCATCCTATGTGATCCAACTCGGCGAGACGATGATTGCCGTGGACAAGGACATTACAAAAGAGATTTTTGTCAAAAAAGTATAGCTGAATGAAACGCCGGATGTAATCAGAATGCCATCGTGATATATAATTGCATTGATACAAACTGAAAAAGAAAGTCGCCGAATGCGATCTCTGGGCATCTCATCCTTCAAGGTGTCCTCATCTTCGTGCTAACGTTCTTCTTACCGACGAGGAGCAGTAAAGTCTCACGTTGTACTTTCGGCTAACAACAAGAATTGGGAAATTTTGACTTGCGGGATCCCGGGCATGGCTGAAGGTCAGCCTGTTTTAATCCTCATGAACTGTTCGGGCCCGGGAGGCCGGATAGAACCTTAGTTGCCTGCTCCCACCTGTTTATGAAAGCGCTTACTATTGAATCTTTCGCGCCGTCGGTCACCGCGTTCATGAAATGATCCCGTTCAGTGCATTCATGAAACGACTTGACATATTGCGGGACCATAGTGTATCTTTTTTAATTAATTAATCGGTTAGTTAAATAATTATCATGCGATCGTCAGTGAAACAGATAAAGACTGCGGGACGACGTCCGAAATCGAGGACGAAGAAAGTAGATACCCGTGCATCCATACTGGCCGCAGCCCGCCGTATATTCGCGCGGCAGGGGCTTGACGGAACATCGGTGCGCGAAGTTGCCGAGGCGGCTAAAGTAAATAACGCGATGATCTATTACCATTTTAAGGACAAGGAGGACCTTTATCAGGCGGTCCTCGCAGATTCGTTTTTCGGGTTGAACAATATCTGGAGTGAAGAGGTTTTCAGAAGCACCGCTTCGACGAGAGAAAAAATACAAAAATATGTCGAAAAATTCATTCGCTATGAGCAGGCTAATGAGGATATCCGCAGGATTGTGGCAATGGAATTTGCAGGAAGCGGGAACCTCGCCGCATGTGAAAAGTATTTTGCCGATAATTATACGCGCCTCATCAAGATATTCAAGGATGGCATGAAAAACGGAGACCTGAAGAAAAGCGACCCATCGCTTGCCGTTGCTTCACTATTCGGCATAATAGTCCATAATTTCATCATGCAGCCTATGACTCGGAATATTCTCGGGAAGAAGGCGAACTTGTCTCCGAAAAAATTCGGTGCCTATGTTACCGATTTTATTTTAAACGGCCTTGCACCGTAGTTTCGATCATGTCTAATCTGCCCATTTGGGGGATTCCATCATGAGAAACAGAAAGGGAGATGCATAACTGCGAAAAAACGCGGTTCGATCGAAAACAATTCCTATGATCAAACTCGGTCATATAATCTATTCCAATTGTTTCCCGCCCCACTCGGGAATCGTGCTGCAGAAAGTCCCGTTCCCCTTCAAGCTGGTCGAAGGCATTCCAACCCAGTTAAATCGCATGCTGAATGAAGGTTCTATAGACGTATCGCCCTCTTCCTCGATTGAGTATGCGATGAACCAGGGGCGCTATGTTCTTCTTCCTGGTCTGTCCATAACGTCAAAAGCAAACGTCATGAGCATCCTGCTCGAAAGCACCGTCCCCATCGAAGAATTGAACAACAAGGTAGTTGCTATGACAACGGCATCGGCAACGTCAGTAGTGCTCCTGCGCATCATGCTTGAAATCCGGTACGGCGTGAACCCGCGGTATATTCTCTATGAACAAAGCGTCGAAGATCCTTCGGACCGGTCTGATGCAATGCTAACAATTGGTGACCTGGCCATACAGCGGTCAATGGTCACGACCTATGCCCATCAATACGACCTGGGCGCTCTCTGGCACGAATTTACCGGCCTCCCTTTCGTATTCGCGCTTTGGCAGGTCAATGACCGAAAAAATATTCACAAAGAACTCCAGCGGTTGTATGATATCCTCATAAAGTCAAAAGCATACGGGATATTGCATCTCAAAGAGCTTTCTGAGGAATCCGCAAGCCGGTTTAAATTGCCGCCCGAGGTGCTCTTTGCATACTGGAATTTATTCAGCTATAATTTTAATGAACAGGAGAGAAAAGGTCTTTTGACCTTTTATGGCTACGCCGCAGAAATTGGTGCGATAGAACCGGTAAAGGAACTCCGGTTTTTCTCATAGAGTTGAAACAAGGAGCAGGGTTTTCATGTCAGTAATGCATGCCAACAACGGACATCACGAGCACGGCCATGGAGAGGAAGGAACGCACGATCATGGTCATGAGCCTAGAGGGCGGGTTGGCTCAGAGACCGGGGGGCGAGATCTCCTGATTGCGCTGTCCATCACAGTTCTCATGATGATAGCCGAGGCGGTGGGGGGAATACTCTCGAACAGCCTGGCACTCCTCTCCGACGCAGGGCATATGCTGACTGATAATCTGGCGCTTCTGTTGTCGTTTTTCGCCGTGAAATTCTCTACCATGCCGGCAACGGAACGAAAGACCTTTGGGTTCTATCGACTAGAAATCCTTGCCGCACTGCTGAACGGAATCATTCTCGTAGTTATTTCAATTTATATTATGTACGAGGCCTACATGCGCATGATGCATCCTCAGCCTGTTCAAGGCGGCCTGATGTTGATCGTAGCGACTATTGGCCTTATCGCGAATATCATCGGTGCTTTCTTTCTCTTCAAACACAGCCATAGCAGCCTGAACATACGGGGAGCCTATCTTCATATCCTGGGGGACGCTCTTTCATCAGTCGGTGTGGTGATCGGCGGCACCATTATTATCTATGCAGGATGGTATTTGATCGACCCCATTCTCAGTATCCTGATCTCGCTGGTGATTATCTATGGCTCATGGAACATCGTTACCGAATCGGTGAACATTTTACTTGAAGCTGTGCCCTCCCATATCAACATTCAGACCGTTGCCGCTGAAATGGCCAAGGTCTCAGGTGTGCGTGAAGCCTATCATATTCATGTCTGGACCATCACCTCTGGCGTTTATGCCATGAGTGCTCATGTGCTGGTCGATGATCAGATGGTCAGCGGAAGCAGGAATATTAGTGACGAAATCAGGGATCTCTTGTCTAAGAAGTTCAACATTCTCCACAGCACCATCCAACTCGAATGCGAACGGTGTGATACGGCCACGATATGCAGTCTGCCGAACACAAGCCGCTACAATCATTGATGCATGTTTGATACGCGACTGAAGCGAAAGCTTTCTGTTCTTCCCGCGACTTGCAGATGGGATTCCAAAACAGAACAGGGTGTAATTCAAGGGCATGAAAAATACTGGACGAAAACTGTTTCATCTTTTCGGAGGGCTCGGCCTCCTTTCTCTTTATTTCGTTTGTGGCAGATATAAGGCCCTTGCTCTCTATGGAGTGCTTGTCATCATCGTTCTCTTGGTAGAGATCGTCCGGCTTAAAACACCTGCTTGGAACCTGTTTCTGTACAGCCATTTTGGAAGTTTTTTCCGGAAAAACGAGGTAAAGAAGCTGAGCGGCACAATTCCCTATATCCTCGGCGTCGCCCTGTCGCTGTATGCTTTTTCTGCTGAGGTTGCCTCAACAGCCATTTGTTTTCTCGCATTCGGGGATGTGGCGGCAACTACAATCGGAGAGCGGTATGGAAGGACAAAGATCGGAAATAAGAGCTTGGAAGGGACTGCGGCATTCGTCATTGCCGCTTTCTTGGCGGGCTTTCTGCTGCGACCCCTCGGATTGCATTTAAAAGCATGGGTGATGATTTGTGGTGCAATCATCGCTGCTGGTGTCGAGCTCTTGCCTTTTGAGATAAATGATAATCTTGCTATTCCAGTTCTTGCAGGTGCGGCCATGGAACTCATGCTCAGGTATACTCAATGAGGGGGGCTGTGCGTCTTTGCCTTGTCGGGAGCAGTACCATTTATTACTGCACGACAAGGGAATAGAAGTAATCATGAAGTCACGGATTCCCATACTGTCCCTTTCAGCTCACTCAAGGGCTCCCGGGAGAGTCTGGATCTTGCCGAGGGCAGGTACAGTGCCGGGGTGGGGCCTTCGCTCAAAGTTACCGGTGCTCGGGTTGCCGCGGTAAAGGCTGAGACCGATTTATGTGCAGGCCCTCTACGATTACCAGATTGCGGCAGCACGACTCGCCAAGGCCATGGGGAAAGGGCTGGAGTACTAGGGTCAAAGTCAAAACCGATCTTCAAAGAGGGACAATACATGCCGAAAAAAGAAATTACTTTCACCATCAGCCTGCCGATCAAAAGCGTCTGGTCCTTCATGATAGACCGTCGTGAAGTCGGGTGTCTCTTCCCGGGATGCAAAGGCGTGAAAATTCTGAACGATCTTGACTCCGTCTGGACCATCAAGATGTCACTGGGGCCATTCAGCCGTCTCATCGAAATGCAGGCCCATACTACGGAAATGGTCGAGAACGAACGGCTATCCTGGAATGCGACCGGTGAGCACCTCATAACCTCCGGCATCGTTACCTTTCGAAAAATCTCGAATGAAGAGACGGAGATAACCTACCATATTGAAGGACATGTAACCGGTCATTTCACTTTTCTTCAGGACATGGTCGTATCCGAAAAGCTCGGAGAGGTCTGCAGAACCTTCATGAAAAATATAAAGGCTCGGCTTGAATACAGCACCAATAACGAAAACAAGAAACCGTAACGTGCTTGCCAAAACGGCTAAGAATAAATTGCCATGGGGTATTGCGATTGCCCTGGTTATCGCGCTGGCTGTAATTCTGACCGGGAGGAACCGGTTGTGGCCACGGTTGCCGAGCTTAAGCCGGGCGAGCTATCTAAACCGCTGTCGGTGTTCTGACGCGGCACTCTGCGATATTGCTGACATTTCACTGCTCGTCGGGGCATCGGGATCATGAATATCATGCTCGTTTCGGTGCGTGAGCGCACGCGCGAAATCGGCATCCGGTAGGCCTTTAGTTGCCGGAGCCGTGAAATTATGTCGTAATTCATGAACGAGGGATTGACGCTTTCCGGCGCTGGCGGGATCATCGGCATCTTGATCGGGGTCGGTCGTACGTTGATTATTCCCATGTTCGTTGATGTGCTTCCCACAAGTGTTTCGGCATGGTCCAATATTATGGCTTTTTTCTTCTCCGCCACAGTCGGCGCTTGCTGCGGCGTTAATCCCGCACGCAAAGCCTCGCTTCAGGACCCTATCCAGGCGCTTCGGTACGAGTAAAGATACAAAAGACATGTTCTGTCATCATTGCTCATGATTCCCAAATCGCTACTTCTTCGGTCGCCGCTACTCAATAGAGAAAGGGCGGGGCATGGAGAGTGGTGAAAGGAAGATTTACCAATCTTTCTACGTTTAGCCGAAAAGCTGCTGCGGTGCGGAGAATACGTGTAAGACAGGTTATTTACAACCACGTGTCGTCAAAGCGATATTCCTGATTGTGAGGATAGCAACCCGCGCTGGCGTCGAGAAAGGAAAAGTACCGTCCTCTATTTTGATCGCGAGAAAATTATTTTGCAATTCCCTCTAGCTTGCTACAGGACCATCTTGTAGAGGGAAGAGTATGAGAAACCGCAGGTTTCTCATACGACAATTTTCCCTAGTTACCACGCAGCACGCTGCGTGGAGATTCATCCTTCTTGTCCTCAAGCCGCTGCGTATAGATATTGGTAACTTAATGTTACAAACCTGACATCTCTATCCGGTTCGACCCAAACTCGTGAGAGATAAGAGCCTGTCTTGAATAGGCGGACAGGGTGAGTAGAACGAGACTTGCGACAAGGATGCATGGGAGGCCCCCATTTCGGTGGACAAGGCGATCCTCTTTAAAAAAGATCGCTATAATCCTGGAAAGCTCGTAGAAACATGGTATATCCCGGATTTCTACCCCTTAAAACAAATTGGCTGGATGATGCGGAAATCTTGAGGAAATGGCAGAGAACATCAGGATAAAACCGAAATGGCAGCTATCATGAGCGGACTTTCAGAGAACAAGGTTTGAAGTGAGTATCCTGTAGAGAACGATAAGCGCAAACAAGGCATAGCAGACGAACGAGAAAAAGGCGAGCTTTTTTTGAAGAACCGGGATAACGTCAACAAGACTTGCTCTTTTTTTAAAAGGTGTGAGGATGCCCACGCCCATGCCGGAGACAGCGCCGCTAAGCAAGGTCAGGTATAGGGGATAACCAATATACCCGTACTCTTTCCGCAGCACGCAGAACGGACAATGGTGCATGGGAAGTTCGTAGATGTAGGGCCCGATGAAAGAGATCACCGATACCAGAGCGACAGGGAGAAGGACAGCTGAAACAAACCCATGGAAATAAGCTCCCTTGCCGGTGCGATAAAAAAGAACGCTCGCACCGAGGGCTGTCGCCATGGCGACGAATAAAATGATTTTCATCAGCGATGGCGGAAAAGAGCTCAGACTCGAAGTAATGCCTGATCCACTGTCGCTGAAAAGGCTGCCGCAGCAGGAAGTTATGATATCGGGATGAAGACCGAGAAAATAGAGGGTCTGCAGCACCGCTTCCGCGATGATAAGCGGTGTAAGGAAGGCAAGGTAAGCATACTTGATCCTGATAAGTGGGTAGTCGTACCCCCGGTTGTCTGCATAGTTTATGATGAGCCAGAAACCAGCCAGGATGAAGTTCGCGAGCTTAAGCAGGAGAACGGGAAAACCATAGCTGTTGACCTGGAGCGTGCCCACGGCGCACATGGCCCCGGTAAAGAGGGGGCAGAGGCTGTCTGCCGTATAAACAAATAAAAAAAGGGAAAAAAGCTGAAATCCGAACACATAGGCGAGGATGGTGGAAATGAGGTACGTTCTTCGCTCAAGTTCGAGCTGGTTGCCGCTGCCGCTTCCGATGTCCCATCTCCTGATGATGAGAATGCCGTAATAGTCCGCGTACAACGTAAGGCAACTCATCATGCAGGATGAGACCAGCAGTGCGATTATCGCGGGATGCAGGATCATACGTCCAGTCCTTCAATCTTGCCGTCGCGCATGGTGATGACCCGGTCGATTACAGCGGCCTCATAAACGAGGGGATCATGGCTTGCGATAATAACGGTCTTTTGCTGCTCTTTCAAGCGGCCCACGATATCCATGAATTCACGGGACAGCTTGGTGTCGAGGTGGGCGGTCGGCTCGTCGGCAATGATGACGGGCGGATCATTGATGAGTGCCCGCGCGGTTGCCGTGCGCTGGGCCTCGCCGCCGGAAAGCCATTCGGCTTTTGATGATGCGCGCCCGCCGATGCCGAAAAGCTCCAGGAGTTCATGAGCATGTTTTTTCAGTGCGCTGTGGGGACCGCCTAGCGGGTACGCCGGCAACATGACATTTTCCAGGGTCGAAATGCCCTTTACGAGGTTAAACTGCTGGAAGATAAACCCAAAATGGGTGCGGCGGATTTCGGTCAGAAAGCGCTCGGGAAGACTCGAGAGCTCGCGGTCACCGAGAAATATCCTGCCGGACGTGGGCCGGGCCATGCATCCGGCCAGGGACAGGAGTGTGGTTTTACCGGAACCGCTCGGTCCCTTGAGGACGGTAATCTTTTTTGCCTCCAGGGAGACAGTCACCTCGTCCACCGCAACTAGCTCATAGGATTTCCCCTGGTTGAAAACCTTGCGGATATTTTTCAGTTCGAGCATCATCATGATCTCATCACCGAATCGGGGTCAATGGTGGCGGCGTGCCAGGAAGGGATGATGGTCGCCACGGTGTAAGGCACCACGGTCAGGAAAAAGAGCGTGGAGACCTGGTATGGATCAATGAAAGGCACAAGTCTGAATTCCGGGTACAGCACTGACCAGCCCTTGAGAACGGGTTCGAAAAGGATGGCGGATGTGAAAAAAACATGAACATAGGCAAGGAGAACACCGGCCAGGAACGATGAGAGCGAGATTACCGCACCCTCCCAGAATTTCATGAGCAGAATGTCTGAGGTTTCCCAGCCCACGGCCTTCAAAATGCCGATTTCCTTTTTTTCATCGGCGCTCAGGCCCGACGCTTTGTCCCATGAAACGATAATGAAGGCGAGCACGGCCCCCGTGAGAATGGCTACAATGATTCCGCTTCTCCAGTCAAATATGGACTCGTAGGTCCTCAGTATCTCCCGCTTCGTAATTGGACGGGCATCAGGAAGGAGCAGGACGATTTTTTCTGCTATAGTGGGGATCTCTTTTGCGTTCCTCACCTTGAGGGTGATATCGGTAAACAGATCCTTACTGGTGCCGAAAAGCCTACGGTAATCGGGTTCCGAAACAAGCAGGAGGTCCGATGCGACCAGTTCGGACTCCGATGAAAAAACGTCGCGGACATGGAAGATGATCGATATCCCGTCGTAAGCGCGCAGCGGGATCATATCATCCTTCACAGCCAGCCGCACCCGCGAGACTCCGCTGCCGATCGTGATGTCACCGGATTTATAAGGAAAATTTTCAGGAACCATGATGGTATAGTTCGCGCCAACCACAGAATCGTAATAGTAGCCCCACAGCCTCCCGCGAACGGAAGTGACGCCCTTGATTTTGTTCAAAACAGCAATGTATTTCCGCGGAATCGGCTCATATCTCCCTTCGGATATCCGCTGGACTACGATTTCCGGCGCGTCCCGGAGGGTGAGTGCGGCCTCCCGCTTGAGCGCATGTGTGAAGAACATGACAGAGGCGAGGAGAAAGACGAGGAGGGTATAAACAAGCAGCAGGGCGATGTTTTTCCCTTTTCTCCGAGAAAGCGAAGAGAGTGTAAAATCGATGATATTGCGTTGTTTCTCAATCCATGAGTGCATGATTCTCGGCGTTTCCCCGGTTGGGCATAATCAACGAGCCTGAGGGAAAATGCTCCAGAGAGCAGGGATGATCCTGGAAAGGCGCGTAAAAATCGGCCACTGAAGGGTTCCGTGTATAACGCGCCTCGGTGAAAAGGCAGAGATCGGTCAGTTCGAGCGTGCGAACGAGTCTGGCGTTTTCCCGAAGTTCCGGCGACCGTCGGTTCTGCTGATACTGCGCATGGGTAAAAGCTGCTTCCAGGAGGAGGCTGCTGACGGCAAGATAAACGAAAAAAAGAGAAGATTTTCTCATCCGGTTACTCGAATTCCCCAAGAATCTTCGGAGTGACGTCGTGGAAGCGGAGGATTCTTTTTCCTGCATGGTCCTTCATAAAATCCTTTGCGTCAGTTTCTTTCTCAAAGGAGACGAATTCATTTCCCATAGGTCCGTATATGTTACTGCCGGTGACGAAAAAGGCCCTGTCTGCGTCGATGGGATGGACGCTGTAATAATCGGTAACGTAGATGCTCACGATATCCTCCCGTTGCCGGGAGGGCTCGTACTTCTTCAAATCGGCAAGATATTTGAACATGTCCTTCGGACCGTCGAAAACCCGATACGTCCCGTCACGATAGATAATCTCAGCGTTCCATTCGGGGAATCCCGAGACAAACATGCCGCAGACCGGGCATCTATCCCGGTCCGATGGCTTGACAAATGCCTTATAGCCGGCAACAGCGGAAGTATGAAGGAACAGGTTCGATGCAATTGCTATGATAGCGATAGCGAAAAAATGTTTCAAGATTCGTGCCATAAGGTGAGGGCGAGCATTCATTTTTTTTGGCACATGCATGGAACATCCACTCGAAGATCTTGATTAGACTCAAGACAATGTTTTATTTTACACTATACCACAGTTGGAGGGGGGATAAAAGATTTTTTTGTGGGAGAAGCACCGACATATCCGTTCGATGACACGGCGATCCTGGGATGCGCTACGTTTCCCAACACGGAGTCGATGGCGGGATACCAGCTCAGGGAAAGCCGGAATTACGTTGTTGTGTTATTAATCAAGAGGGGAATCGCAGGGAGGACACTAGATGGTAAAATTCATGACCTCGCTTTCGCGGACGATTAACGTATCCACGGTAATGCTCTTTCCGTGAGTGTCGGAGGGCATGAAGTTGGGAGCGTTCTGGCCGACAGAGGGGCCTGTTGTTTTAGTTTGAACGGCGGGGACTTCTGTCGCTGGAAGGGTTTGGGTCATCCATCATATTCCTGTAGCCTGCAAGCAGAATGAGTGTCGGTGGCAATATTTGCGAATTAACAGATGGCAGAACTGGCTCTTATGCTATATATCGGTGATTGGGTATTTTCTGCCCAACTATTTTCCCGCATGGCATTGCTCCTGGCCTGATAGTATGAGACATCATTTCTCAGAGACAATGCAGAAGAAAAAAACGGGCCATTTCAGCATTTTTTCAGATAATTACGATGAAAACATTTCAAGTTCCTTGTTGACACCTTCTGGTAAATACTGTAATTTTATAAAATGACAGGAATAGTTCTAGCAGGAGGCGAGAACCGCCGCATGGGCGCCGATAAGGCATTCCTTCCTTTCGCGGGAATCCCTCTGGTCGAGCATGTTCTGCGTCCTTTGAAGCAGCTATTCCGGGAAATTATCGTCGTTACGAACTCGCCTGAGCGGTATGCTGCTTATGGTGTTGCCGTAGTCCGGGACGCCTTCAACAAACGGGGGCCGCTTACCGGAATCTATTCGGGTCTTATGCGTTCGAAGGATGAATATAACTTTGTTGTTGGCTGCGACATGCCTTTCCTGAACGCCCGGCTCATCTCATATATGACTGCTCTGGCCGAAGGGTATGATGCGGTAGTTCCGACAATTGGTGAATTTATGGAACCGCTGCACGCAGTGTACTGTAAAGGAATTCTCCCAGTCATTGAAGAGCGGATCAGGCAGAACGATCAACGAATACGGAACATGCTCGCTACTCTGCGAATCCGGTATGTCTTAAAAGAAGAGATTGACCGATTCGACCCTGAGCGGAAGTCGTTCAAAAATCTGAATACACGCCAGGAATACGAGGAGGCATCGTCTGTGGATTGGGAATACCGGAGTTAGTCACTATTCAGGTAATTGCGCCGGCAATTTTCGAAAGAAGTCGTCTGCCGCAGTTGGTAGAGGTCTCGGAAAGGCGGCCATTCAGGGATTTAAAAATGGCCTTTCCGAGTCTCCCGAGGATACGACAACGAAAGGCAAAGAAAACGGGTGGTGGAAGGACAGGTCGTGAGCATGAAGTGGGTACTCGCCGAATCCAATGAAGGTGACGTTGCCACGCTCGTGGAGCATACGGGTTTCCATCCGCTTATCGCGCGTCTCCTGGTGAATCGCGGGATCACAGCTGAGGCAGATGCACGGTTCTTTCTTTCCTGCGATCTTTCGACTCTGTCCGATCCGGCCATATTTGATGAGATGGAACGTTCCGTCGCCCGCATCAGGACAGCCATAGCAGGCGGAGAAAAGATCGTCATTTACGGAGATTATGACGTCGACGGCGTGAGCGGCACATCGCTTCTCTACTTGGCTCTGAAAAAGCTAGGAGCCCGGGTAGGCAGCTACATACCGGACCGGATGACGGAAGGTTACGGCTTGAACACCGCAGCCCTCGAGACGATCAGAAAGGGGGGGGCAGGACTCGTCATTTCCGTCGACTGCGGGATCACGGCGCATCGCGAGGCAGCGGTTTCCCGCTCCCTCGGTCTAGATTTGATTGTTACGGACCACCACGAATTTGTCGATGCGCAGGGGCTTAACGCGTCAAGCGTCCCAAACAGAGCAAGCGGTTTGACCCTTCCCGAGGCGTACGCGATTCTACACCCCCTGCGTCTGTCGCCTGATGTGCCGGCTGACATCCGCCGGCATGTTTCCGGACTGACCGGCGTCGGCATTGTTTTCAAGCTCGTTCAGGCCCTGCTAAGCGCGACGGCCAACGATGGGCATTTGAAATCCTATCTTGATCTGGTGGCACTCGGCACGATTGCCGATGTGGGGAAGATCACGGGTGAAAACCGCATTCTGGTCAGACACGGGCTTGAAGCGATGTCCTCAACTACGGCGTCCCGTACCGGGATTGCGGCCTTGAAACAGCTTGCGGGACTGAGTGGGAAAAAAATAGGGGTGGGGACCGTAGGATTTACGATTGCCCCGAGACTCAACGCTAGCGGGAGGCTAGAGCGGGCGGACACGGCGTTCAGGCTACTGACGACTGATTCTCCCGATGAAGCTTTCGAACTTGCGTCCTCGCTCGATTCGATGAACCGTGAGCGCCAGTCCGTTGAAGAACGCATCCTTGAGGAAGCCCGTCGCCTGTGCCTTCAGTCGTCCCCGTCGGAGGCGGGCGCGCTGGTGCTGTCGTCCGAGGGATGGCATCCCGGCGTTGTCGGCATTGTGGCATCGAAGATCGTTGAGGAGTTTTTCCGACCTACGGCGCTGATCTGTGTCAAGAACGGCGTGGGCAAGGGGTCGGCGAGAAGCATTCCAGGTTACGACCTTTATGAGGGCCTTACGGCCTGTTCAGACCTGCTTTTGGGTTTCGGAGGACATAAATACGCGGCTGGATTTTCCCTGTCTGAAGAGAATATCGGGCCTTTCCGAGAGCGGTTAAGTGCACTCGTGCTGGAAAAGATTGGACTCCAAGGATTCGTCAGAACGCTATCCATCGACGGATCCGTGACACTTGAAGATCTGACAATGGCTCTGATGGAGGAAATTGACAAATTGGCGCCTTTTGGCCAGGGGAACCCGGAGCCTCGCCTCGGCGCACGGGGTCTTCAGGTTGTGTCCTCACGGATCGTCGGCAATAGCCATTTAAAACTCAAACTCAGGCAGGGCCAGGGAAAGGCCATGGACGCCATTGCCTTTAATCAGGGATCGCTGCTAGGGAGGCAGGTGAGGGACGGCGCGCAGCTGGCCGCGGTGTTCACGCCCCGCGTGAATGCCTGGAACGGTTCGAGTACAGTGGAACTGGATATCCGGGATATCAAGACCGAACGATAATGTCAATATCGAGATTTTTGCTGTATGACAATCGCGCTTTTGTGTCTTGATAGTTATGAACTCTATTGAACAGAGTACTCAGAACCATGAACTCTGAATTTTATCTTCCCATCAGCTGAGTATTTTTTTTGCCGGGGTCGGGAAGGATCCCGGCGTTGATACCTGCATTATGAGGTGGCATCAATGCCTGCAGTTCGCCTCGAAGATATCGTTGAACGGATACAGAGCTATAATCCCGATGCGGATGTCGATCTGCTGCGGAGGGCTTATATTTTTTCTGCCAGGGCGCACCAGGGACAGACGCGCTTGTCGGGAGAAGCTTATCTGATCCATCCTATCGAGGTTGCCGCCATCCTTGCAGACCTCAAGCTCGATGCGGCCACCGTGGCTGCGGGCTTGTTGCATGATACCATCGAGGATACGACCGCCAAACCGGAAGAGATCAAAGCCATGTTCGGTGATGAGGTCGCCATGCTTGTGGAGGGGATGACTAAACTGTCCCGCATGGAGCTTCAGAGCAGGGAGCAGCGTGAAGCCGATAATTTCCGCAAGATGATCGTGGCCATGGCCAAGGACATCCGGGTCATTCTCATCAAACTCGCGGACCGGCTTCATAACATGCGAACTCTCAAGTCTCTGTCCCCGGAAAAACAAAAGCGCATCGCCCTAGAAACGCTTGATATCTACGCCCCCCTTGCCAACCGCCTTGGCATATCCAAAATCAAAATAGAGCTGGAAGACCTTTCGTTCAGATACCTTAATCCCGAGGCCTATCACGAATTATCCGAGAAAGTCATGCAGCGCCGAATCGAACGTGAGTCATATATCAACGACCTCATTGAGATAATGAGGCGGCAGCTTGCAGAGCATGGCTACAAGGGCGAGGTCAAGGGCAGACCGAAGCACTTCTATAGCATCTGGATGAAAATGCAGAAGCAGGGGATCGCTTTTGAGGACGTTTATGATCTGATCGCTATCCGCATCATCACGGATACCAAGGTAAATTGTTACGCTATCCTCGGTCTCATTCACTCACTCTGGACTCCGGTGCCGGGGCGCTTCAAGGATTTCATCGGCGTTCCTAAATCGAACCTTTATCAGTCGCTCCATACGACAGTTATCGGCCCGAAGGGCGAGCGCGTCGAGTTTCAGATACGCACCGAAGAGATGCACCGGCTCGCGGAAGAAGGCATTGCCGCGCACTGGAGGTACAAGGAGCGCTCGGCCATCAGCCAGCGGGAGGAGCAGCAGTTCGCTTGGCTCAGGCAACTCCTGGAGTGGCAGCGCGACCTGCCGGACGCTAAGGAGTTCATGGAGACGGTCAAGGGAGACCTGTTTCCTGAAGTGGTATATGTCTTTACTCCGAAGGGAGACGTAAAAGAGCTTCCGCTGGGTTCCACGCCTGTTGATTTTGCCTACAGCGTCCATACAGATATTGGGCATCAGTGTGTTGGCGCGAAGGTGAACGGCAAGATTGTGCCGCTCAAACACGTTCTGCACAACGGCGATAAAGTAGAAGTCTCCACCCAGGCCGGTCATACGCCGAGCCGGGACTGGCTCAAGTTTGTCAAAACATCAAAAGCCAGAACAAGAATCAAGGCATGGCTTAAGACAGAAGAGCGAAGAAGAAGCATCCTCCTCGGCAAGGAATTGCTCGAAAAGGATATCCGGAAGCACGAACTCAGCCCGTCCAAAGTTTTGAAATCCGAAGACATTCTAAAAATTGCGAATGAAATGTCGCATAATACCCTCGACGACTTGTTGGCTGCGATCGGCTACGGCAAGGTTTCCGCGCATCTCGTTGCCAACAAGCTTGCACCCGGCAAACCACATATTGAACCCTTGCCGAAAAAAGCTTTGCCGAAGACCGTAAAACCGTCCAGCGGCGGTATGAAGATCAGCGGCATGGACAACATGTTGATCCACTTGTCCAAGTGCTGCAATCCCGTGCCGGGCGACAAAGTGATTGGCTTTATCACCCGGGGAAGGGGTGTTTCGATTCATACGGCTGACTGCCCGAATGTCGGGGAACTGACGTTTGACCGGGACAGGCTTATTGACGTTACCTGGGGCGATTTTCAGACAGCCGCCCATGCCGTAAAAATATCTGTCCGAACGGAGGATAAACCAGGCCTGCTGGCGAGTGTATCTTCATCAATCAGCGCTACGGAGGCCAATATTACGCATGCTGAAGTGATAACCGGAGAGGATCGCCAGGCCACGCTCAACTTTACTATAGACATTAAGGACGTGGATCACCTCAATAAGATAATTAAAAACATAGAGTCAATAAAAGGGGTGACAGACGTGAAAAGAGTGAAGACCGGCTAGCCTCCAAAGAGCCCCAGAACACTGGACAAGGATGAAGGGTCCGTCCTATTCGTACTCCGCAGAACCAAATCAACGATTGTTTCTCCCATATATACAATTACTCGTAACAAGATCGAACAGATATCCTAACACAAAACACCAAAGGCGCCGGGTTTTTTGTGAAAATGGCGATAATATAATAAAGGTTTACTTTAATTATAATTATTAACATAATATCAATGATTTGTGGTAAAATTTAAATGTATTGGTGGAGGTGGTTATGAGCAGGAGAATAATCAAAACAGCAGATGCACCGCAGGCAATTGGTCCTTATTCCCAGGCTGTAGAAGCTGGTGGTTTTGTGTTCCTATCCGGTCAGATACCAATAGACCCGAAAACCGGGACTGTCCTTCAGGCTGATGTCAAAACTCAGGCAAAGCTGGTCATGGACAATGCGAAAGCTATTCTGCTGTCAGCAGGATGCAGCATGTCAAGGGTTGTAAAAGCCACGATCTATTTGAAAAGCATTGCTGACTTTACTGCTGTGAACGAGGTCTACGGCGGATATTTCCCGGTCGAACCTCCAGCGCGTGCTACTGTTGAGGTTTCCCGGCTTCCCAGGGAGGTTGCTGTAGAAATGGATTTTATTGCCTGGAAGGGTTGAGATCCTCGGAAAAAACTATGATTTGTGTTTTATGTAGATCAGGTGATGACGGGAATCATCTCTTTCTCAGTAACGTTGCCGGCGACAGAATGCCGGGCACTTGGAGTGACGGTTCAAGGACATCGAAGGATACAATCAACAGAAATTCTGAGTAATATACACCTTACCATCGGGCGCAATGAACACCCCGATACCTTCATTATTCCAGTAAGGCCTTAAAATGTTCTGGCGATGCCCGGAACTTTTCATCCAGCCGTGCACCGTTGTTTCAGCGATTTTTACCTGGGAATTCCAGGCATAAAATGCTTCTCCATTCACCGTTACGACCGAATCATAAAGATTATTCTGCAGTATATTCTCCGCACCGAGATGGACGGTAGTGCCGGTTGGAATCGCACAGCGATATCCTTCCCGACGGTAACGATAAGAAAAATCATGACCTTCCGGAGATTCGTGGGCAAAGTAGCTTCTCATTGCCATATCACGGCTGTGCTGCCTTGCGATGCGGGCAAGCGCATCATCCCATGCGATCACGTGCAAGCCATGCTGTTTCCGTTCGTTGTTGATGAGCCGGTGTATTTGTTGTTCAAGATCAGCGACGACGATACGAGGCTTGCTCCTCTGCTCAGGAAGCATGTCGGAACGACGCGGAAGTGGTTCTGCGCAAAAGAAAAGAAACGAGGACAAGGGGATCAACAGAACTAACCCGGCAGGAAAAAGCCACGATCTTTTTTTATTTCTTCTGGCCATGATTGCTTTCATGCTTTTGTCTGGTACTCCTGGCTGGTACTATAATACGTGGAAACGCTCTCTGTCAATGAACGGATTGTCCGTCCGGGACAAATTCGATAAAATAACCTGATCGCGAATTTATGTTTGCAATTTTTTGGCATTTCGTATATTATCGACCTCATCATGAATATACCGCCAATTGCACACAGACTCATCATCGTCATCTCGTCCGTTTTTCTTCTGTTTGGATGCGCTCATCCCTCGGTTCCCAAAAATGAGCCTCTCAGTAATGCTCCGTTACAAACACCGCCTCCCGCAAAGAACGTCACAGTCGCCGCGCCATCTCTTAACCCTCTTGTTACCGACAATGCGTCAGTTTCCGAGGAAACTGACACAACGACTGCTGACGAAGATGCGACGGTTCAGAGCGATGACAATTCTTCTGCAGACGAGCAAAACAGCTCTTCTGCGGACGGGGAAAACAGCGACGATAAACAGGCACTCCTTGATACTGCGCTGGAAATGACCGAAAGAGCCCAAGAGTATTGGGACCACAGCGACATGGAACATGCCCTAGACACCCTGGACCAGGCTTACGCGCTTATCCTAAAGGTGCCCGCCGGCAATCCGGACCTTGCCCAGCAGAAGGAAGATCTGCGGTTCGTCATTTCCAAAAGGATTGTGGAAATGTATGCGGCCCGCCAGACAACAGTCAAGGGGACTTCCGCTGCCATCCCGATGGTTGTCAATGACCATGTGACAAGGGAGATACAATCATTTCAGACAATCGAACGAAGCTTCTTTATCGAGGCTTATAAGCGATCGGGAAGATACCGCGGCGAGATGGTCAAGGCGTTGAAGGAAGCCGGAATGCCCGAGGAGCTTTCATGGTTGCCGCTCATCGAGAGCGGCTTCAAGGTTAGGGCCATGTCGCGCTCAAGGGCGCTCGGTTTATGGCAGTTTATTCCCTCGACGGGCTACAAATACGGGCTCAAGAGGAATGCTTGGATCGACGAACGCCTGGATCCGGAAAAATCCACTGCCGCCGCGATTGCCTATTTCAAGGAACTGCACTCCATGTTCGGGGACTGGGCCACGGTTCTTGCGGCTTACAACTGCGGGGAGGGATCTGTCGCACGTGTGATCAGGGATCAGAAGGTCGATTATCTTGATAATTTCTGGGATTTTTATGAACGGCTTCCCCAGGAAACCGCACGATACTTTCCGCGATTCCTTGCCGTGCTGACGATTCTGAAGGACCCGGCGCACTATGGTTTTAATCTGAATGAAATCGACGGCCCCCTCTCCTATGAAACAGTAACCATTGAAAAACCGGTTCATTTGAAGAGTGTTGCGGAAAAGCTGGGCATCGATCAGGAAGAACTCACTGAATTGAATCCCGAGCTGCGGCGTGACGCCACTCCGAATACAACCTTCGCGCTGCGAGTGCCCCCGGGAAAAGGAGACCTCGTGCTCACGAACATCGACAAAATGCCGACCTGGTCGCCGCCTAAGGTGGAGTACGTAATGCACCGTGTACGGCGCGGTGAAACTCTTACGCGTATTGCGATACGCTATCGGACAAGCGCACAAAGAATCATGCAGGCGAACAATCTTCGGTCTGGGAAAATGCTCAGGGTCGGGCAGAGGCTGAAGATTCCGATGAGAGGCACCACCTAAAATCAGTGAAAGGCAGGAAAGGTTAACCTGCCTTTTTCTTTTCCCCGCACCTTCCGCGGTGTTCTGCGAAATAGTAACTGGATATTCTCTGTTCACATTGTGGACAATAACTGCAGCACGGCAGGACATGCACAACATGCGGCAAAGAATGGCAGGGACAATTACATACTTCTGTCAACTTCCGCAACCTCACAATCTCAGCTCCCCATCCTCCGGCCTCTTCTTCGGCAGCATGAAACGTTTCCACATAAGGCAATTTATGGAGGGTTGACCGGACTATGCGACGGAGCGTTCCGGTGCCTTTCCCGTGAATGATGCGCACTTCCTGAATACCGTGTGTTCTGCATTCCTCGAGATACTCTGACAGGAGATTTTTTACCTCCGAGGGTTTGAAGGTGTGGAGGTCGAGGATGCCATCAATGGGAAGATCGATGGGGTCATGGGAACTCATATGATTTATTTTAAAACGACGGGATCAAAAAATCAAGGAGCCCCTAACGCCTTATACCTTGATCAGGTGATGCTCTCATACGCCAAAATGTCAGAAGGGAGACCAGCCGGAGTGAACGGTTCATGTTGAGCACGTATGGAATCGAAAATGATTCCGATTTAATAGTGGGGATCGAATGCTAACAGCATTCATATTAAAATAGATTTTTGACGAAAAAGGGGAGCCGATATCGCCTGAAGACGATATAAGAAGCGATGCACAATAGAAAACGATTGGTATTTACCATGGCAAAATTAGATATATCGTCTTCTGTTTATTTGTCATTGTCTTTATTCTCCTTCTCCAGGCCGTCTACCGGCGTGCTTTTCAATGCCGTTTGATCCGAATCGGAAAGTGCAGCGTAGTGTTTCATGGAAAGCTTTTCTTGGGAATGGAAACGACTTTAATAGTGGTGTGCCTCGTAGTAATGTTGACCTACCTCATTCTCCAACAAACACGTCGGCCATTAAAACGGAATGCACCAGTCACCTGCCCGCAATCGGTAAAGGGCGACAACGACGGGAGTACCGCGATCATTGCATTCAGACCAACCTCCAAGGAACCATACAGAGCAGCGTGAATGTCGACAAGAGAGGAGCCTTATTTTTTTACATGCTGATGATTGAAAATGTGGTCCTTGCAGTAGCCCAGTCCGCTACAGTCCGAGCAGTAGCGAAACTCCATCTGGGGGTGGGATATATCAGTAATGCCGCAAACTGCGCATTTGTGGAAGGGTTCCCTTGATGACGTGTACTGTTTTGACTGAAATACCATTTTTCTGTTCCCTGTTTTCATTCTCCAGATGATATCCTTGCCGAAAAACAGGAGAAAATTGCTGATGGATGCTAGGACGAGCAGGCGGGTGCTCCAGGATCCGATCAGTATTTCATAGGCGTATCCCAGCCATGTGAGCAGCGCCAGCCATTTGATCTTAACGGGAAGGATAAAAAAGATATAGAGCTGAAAGTCCGGATAAAGGTATGCAAACGCCAGGAACACCGAGCCGCCGATGAAAATGTTCGTGGCCGAGGAATAGGGAAAGAGGAACGTTACCGCCACAGTAACGATATAGCCGATGAGCAGGAAGAGATTATATCGAAATGCCCCCCAGCGGCCTTCAAGGGCGCTGCCCATGAGATAGAACAGGTACCATGCAAAGAAAGCAAATATCGGGTTTGTCAGCGGCGGGATGAACAGGAAGGTGATGAGCCTCCACCATTCACCGGCTAGAACGCGATAAGGAATGAGAACGACGCGATCAAGGATGAATCTGCCGGAAAGGACGAAAATAAAAAACAACACCTGTCCGAGAATCAGGTAGACCGTCACGTTGGGAAGGGAGAAACGCCGGAGTTTTCTTTCAAGTTTATCAATCCAGCTCATGCAGGACTCCTTCTATGTACACGAAAATATAATAAAAGCAAAAGCCATGTTGTATGTTTTTAACGTCATACCACCTTACCTGGAATTATATCTTTGCCGTATAGCATTGGCAATACGATACCGGACAGGCCTAAATGACGATGTTGTATGAACGAACACCGTGGAAACCGTATAAAGAGGCATCAAGGGATCACCCTTCAAACGCTACCCCATTCACCGCAATCAAACGTCCAACAGTGTCGAATTCCGCGTTCAACCGTTCCCCTGATTCCAGTGCAAAGCTGACCACGTTCCTCTCTTCGACCGGAGGCAGTTCTTTCGACCGCAGATAGGAGAGAAGCGCATTTCGGTGGTTGATCTCATACTGCGAAAAAATATCCGATAACCGCCGGAGTAATCGCTCGCGGTTAAAAGGAGGCTGGTTATCGATAAGCTTGTCAAAGAGCAGGAGAAGAACCGCTCCGCCTTCGTAGCGGTCGCGGTAATAACAGCTGGCTTTGCAAATCTCAGCGCCGATCAGCGCAATGATGTGACCGTCGGCCCTGTTCAGGTCTAGCGAAGGCAAGGTGAACTCGGGAATCCCTTCGGTTGCCCCCCAGTTTCTCAACTGGATGGCCGATTGCATCAGGGAAGAGGGGATTTCCGTCTGCTCATCCGACCATGCCCAGAGCCAGGTGAGCGTATTGTCTGATTCTGTTCCGAGCACCTGCATGGGGAATTGAAGGTCATTGAACCGGATTATCCCGGCATCAAGGTCGAGCTCATGCATGCTCTCTCCGATCAGCGATTCCAGTTTGTCCTGCTTTTCGAGTGTTATGAGCGCATAGCGTTCGAGATATGTTTGCAGACTATTCGTTGCCGCCATTAACAGAATCCTTCCTTCGATCCTCCCCCGGAGGATTCAATCGAAATACTATACCGGCATCACTATACCGGTAACATTCTGGTCTGTCAAGATTGCGGAGAAAAGAGTGCGCAGATAATAGCGCACGTCAGGTCGGGAAAAGTGGGAATATCACTTCTTTAACCGTAGGTATGTCCTGCTATCTGCCAATGAAGAAACTGGTGGATTTCATCTGCTGCCGATTTTGCACAGCCGCGTACATACTCATCGGGGTTCTGAAGCGATGACTCTATGAGCGGTTTAATCGTCTGTTCGTCAAGGCGCCTGAAACGTCTGGCAAGGTGTCCGAGGCTGATGAGTGCGTTTCCCAGGACCTTGCTGTCCCTGTTGGAACAGAGTTGGACGCAGACTGACTGCGTGAAGTTGAAATCGAGGTCTGAAAGTGCCAGCGTAATTGATACCAGCTGTAATTCGTCGGGATCGTTCCGGAGCAGCGTAAGGTTCACTTCTTTCGGCGTGATGATTTTGAGGTCCTGGAATTTTCTTATCATTGCTAGTGTCGTTCAAGGGAAGGCTTGCACGGGATAATACAACAGTGCATGCATCCAGTCAAGGCAGGAAAAAAGTCAGGAAAAAAGTCAGGTAGGAAAAAGAGAGCATGCAGCGAAGGCATGCAGCCGAAGGCTTGCTTTCAACATTGGTTGGGTTATAATGGCTGTCGCAGACTTAGGAGGCCCCATGAACATTCTCGACATCATCATCAACCGGCGCAGTGTGCGGGATTTCAAGGACCAGGAGATCCCACCGGACCTGATTAATGGCCTCATCGAAGCAATCCGGTGGGCGCCGTCGGCAGGGAACATGCAGAGTCGGAAGTTCTACTTCGTCTTTGATCAGGCCGTGAAAGCGAAACTTGCCAAGGCAGCCCTGAACCAGAACTTTCTCGCCAAAGCTCCGCTTGTGGTCGTTGCCTGTCTGGATCGGAATATTTCGGCGCGATATGGAGAGCGTGGCGTAAACCTTTACAGTATCCAGGATGTTTCTGCAAGCATTATGAACATGATGCTGACGGCCCATGCCATGGGGCTAGGCACCGTATGGATGGGTGCATTCAACGAATTCGAGGTCATAGAAATACTGGAACTGCCTGACAATCTTCGGCCCATTTCCCTTGTCCCCGTCGGGTTTCCATCAAAAGTTCCATTTCCTCCTCGGAGGATAGCACAGGATGAAATTGTTGTCATGGTAAAGCAGGAGGAATGAATATTCTGCGCGCAGGAGTTGACTTACTCTTTTTCGAGGGCAACCAGACGCTGACGTATTTCGTCTGGCATAGCGGTTTTCCTGTTTTTGCGGTAATCGTAGATCACGATCACTCCTTCGCCTTCAGCGGCGATTTTTCCGTGGCGGTGGCTTACAACCACATACTGCATCGTAAAACGATCTTCGGCTAAATGAATGGTCTTTGCTCCCACAGAAACCGTATCCGGATAGGTGAGGGGAAACTTGTACCTGCAGCTCGTCGACCCTAGAATCGGGCCGATGCCGGTCCGCTCTTTGAACGCGTGCAGGCCGGCCTTTTCGGAATAAACAATCCGCGCGTTCTCGAAGTAGCGAAAATAGACGACGTTGTTGACGTGCTTAAAAGCGTCCATTTCGCCCCACGCCACGGGAACGTCAACAACTACGGGATAACCTTTCAGCAATTTCTCCACTTGTTGTGTCAAAGAATTATCCCCCGATGATGTTTTTTTGAACGCTTCGGAAAGAATGGCCCAGTATGCCGCAAGCGCAGAATCATGTCAAAATTGAATGATCCTGAGATATGCTTCGCAGCGGCCATTCTTCCTGAAGCGGTTGATGGCGGTTCAGACTCACGCGGCCTCCTTTTCCGTTCGACCTGTATATCTGCCATATCGAGCCTCACCATTGTACATGGCCCGATGATAAAATGCCTTCTGAGCAGCGGAAATATTGGAGGACGAACCTTTCCACGTTTTCAGGGCTGGATCCTGCAATGCCCGTCCGAAAGAGAAACTCAATTCCCAGGGATGGGGACCTCTTTGGTTCATAGCATTAAGATGCTGTGTCGCCTGTTCTGGGGATTGGCCACCTGAAAGAAACACAATGCCTGGCACTGCGGCGGGAACCGTCTTTTTGAGACAGCGGATCGTTGCTTCCGCCACTTCGTTGACAGAAGCCTGCTTCGGAGATTGTTTTCCAGGAAGCACCATGTTGGGTTTGAGCAGCATGCCTTCAAGGGCTACACGGTATTCACGAAGCGCGGAAAATACTGTAGTGAGGGCTGTCTCCGTCACCTCTTCGCAGCGGGCAATATCATTATCGCCATCCATCAAGACCTCAGGCTCCACAATCGGGACCAGTCCTTCCTCCTGGGACAGGGCGGCATAGAGCGCCAGGTGATGGGAATTGGCGACTAAGTTCGCTCGTGTCGGGGTATCGGGACCGATCGTTATGACAGCTCGCCATTTGGCAAACTGCGCTCCCCTGGCGCGGTATTCGACGAGCCGCTCCCTGAGCCCATCAAGCCCGGCAGTAATTTTTTCTCCAGCGAAACCTGGCATAGCCGTGGTTCCCTTGTCCACCTTGATGCCGGGAATGATCCCTTTATTCCGCAGAAGATCGACAAACGCCATTCCATCGCCTGCTTTCTGGTGGATTGTTTCGTCAAACAATATAACCCCACTGATAAACTCTTCAATCCCCGGGGTGGTTAGCAGCAGTTCCCGATAGGAGCGACGTATCTCTTCCGTGGATTCGATGCCGAGCGATTTAAATCTTTTTTCAATCGTCGGGAAGCTTTCATCGGCAGCAAGAATACCTTTTCCTTTGGCCACCAGAGAACGTGCGATGGATTTCAGATCATTGCTTTTCATGTATTCACACCTCCTTTATTTCATGAAAAGAACAGTCTCTACGCTGACATATAAGCTCGTTACATTAACTGTAGCAGTATTGCTCTAGCTGTTCAATACTACTTTATGCGTAGGAATAAACGTGCAATAAGCATTGGAAAAAATAATTGCTGGGAAGGAAATGCCTAAGTGAAGACGCAGGGACAGCTTTGGTATTATATTAGCGTCACTGCGCCGGCTCCGAGGATGGATTCGATTTCGTTCATAAGCTGATCAGAGGGGTTCACACGAATGTCACGGCCCACGGAAACGAGCGAGTCCTTGCGTGTCGGGTTCTGGAGCCGAAGATAGACAGGGATGTTGCCTTTATAGCGAAGCAGGATGTTCTTTACCTTGAGAAGATCGTCCTGGGTAAGTCCGGTGGCGCTCAGCTTGATGTCCATCCGCGTTGTGCCTTTTTTCTTTACCTCGGCAAGAAGATGAATGCGCAAGGCCTTGATCTTATTTCCCTGTTCGCTCTTATCGAGTTGTCCCGCCACGATTAAGGGGGTGTCGGTCAGGAGCAGGTGGGTTGCTGATGCGTACAGGTCGGGAAAGACGATGGTTTCCACGGTACCTGTCAGGTCTTCAAGATTCAGGATGGCCATCTTATCGCCTTTTTTCGTTACCTTTTGTTTCAGTCCAGCAATGATGCCGCAAATCGTTACCTCCTTGCCGTCGGGCATCGAGTCAAGGGTTTCGGTGGTTGCGGTTCCATAGCGTTTTATGTCTTCCTGAAAGGCGGCAAGGGGATGGCCCGAAATGTAGAAACCCATGCTTTCTTTCTCGAATGCAAGGAGCTGGTTTTCCTTCCATTCCGGGATGTCCGGCAGGTCAAGATCTTTTCTGTCCTCCATTGAATCGAAAATGCTGAACTGGCCCACGGATTCCTGCTCCTGATGCTTGGCCGCGGCCTCCATCATCATATCGATGGCTTCCATCATCTGAGCGCGCCGCGCGCTGGTAAAGTCGAAGGCGCCGCACTTGATCAGGGCCTCGATCACACGCCTGTTTACCCTGCGCTGGTCCACCTTTTTGCAGAAATCGGCGAGCGAGGTGTAGGCGCCTTTCGATTCCCGGGCCTCGATCATAGCCTCGATAGCCGAGATACCGACATTCTTGACAGCGGCAAGGCCGAAACGGATTGAGCCAATCGAACTCCCGGGCTCGATGTTTTCCCGGTCATGCGCTTCGACAACAGTGAAGTCCCAGCGACTTTCGTTCACATCGGGCGGCAGAATGCTGATCGCCATCTGGCGCGCCTCATAGATATATTTCACCACCTTGTCCGTGTCCTGGACTTCACTCGAAAGAAGGGCGGCCATGTATTCCACGGGAAAATGGGCTTTCAGGTAAGCGGTCTGGTAGGTAATGAGAGCATAGGCTGCGCTGTGGGATTTATTGAACCCATATTCCGCGAATTTGGCCATCAAATCGAAAATGGCCTCGGCCTTCTTGAGGTCGATACCCTGCTTTTCCGCCCCCTTAAGGAACGGCACCTTTTCCTTTGCCATGACTTCGGGATCTTTTTTCCCCATCGCGCGGCGGAGGAGATCTGCTCCGCCCAGGGAATAGCCTGCGAGGGTGCGGGCTATCTGCATTACCTGCTCCTGGTACACGATCACCCCGTAGGTGTCTTTCAAAATCGGTTCGAGTTGGGGCAGTTCATAGGTTATTCTGGTGGAGCCTTTTTTTCGTTTGATGAAATCGTCGACCATGCCGCTCCCGAGAGGACCAGGTCGGTACAAGGCAACCAGCGCGATCAGATCTTCAAAGACGTTCGGCTTCATTTTTATGACGATATCGCGCATGCCCGATGATTCGAGCTGGAAGATACCGGCAGTCTCGCCGCGGCCGAGAAGCTCGAAGGTCTTGGCGTCGTCGAGCTGGAGGCGTGTGACCGTAAAAGGGTCCGCATGCTCAAGCGGCGCCTTCTGCATCCTCTGGTTAATAAGGTCCTCGGCCCTGCGAATGACGGTAAGGTTGCGGAGACCGAGAAAGTCGAACTTCACAAGGCCGATCTTTTCGACACCTTTCATGTCAAACTGGGTAGTGACCTCATCCTTCGGCGTCTTGAAAAGCGGGAGGTATTCAGTGAGCGGCTCCTTGGAAATGACCACACCCGCGGCGTGCTTCGACGCGTGGCGCACCTGACCTTCGAGGTGGAGGGCGATCTCCATGAGTTCGGCCATGCGCGGATCTTTTTTGATAATTTCCTTGAGTTTCGGCTCCTGCTCCAGCGCCTCTTTCAGGGTGATATTGAGCTTGTTCGGGACAAGCTTGGCGAGTTTGTCGCACTCCGAATAGGGGATGTCGAGCACCCTGCCCACGTCGCGGATCACACCTTTTGCCATCATGGTACCATAGGTGATGATCTGGGTCACATGGTCCTGACCGTATTTTTCCGTGACGTATTTGAGTACCTCATCACGCCGGTCCTGGCAGAAGTCGACGTCGATATCAGGCATGCTGATGCGCTCGGGGTTCAGGAATCGCTCGAAGAGCAGGTTATAGGGAATGGGATCTAGGTCCGTGATGCGGAGAGAATAGGCTACCAGGCTGCCCGCAGCCGAGCCGCGTCCCGGTCCTACAGGAATACCGTGTTCCTTCGCATAGCGGATGAAGTCCGATACGATCAGGAAATAACCGGCGAATCCCATTTTGTCGATCATCTGGATTTCGAACTCGAGCCGTTCCTTGTATTTTCCCCGGTCAATGCTGCCGGCGCCGCGAACGGCATCGATCTCCATAAACCGCTCTTCGAGACCCTTGCGCGCCATTTCAGCCATGAACGATTCCCTGGTGTACTTGTCAGGAACCGGGAAGTTGGGGAGGTGATATTTGCCTAAGTCCAGTTCAAGGTTGCACCGTTCCGCGATTTTGACGGTGTTCGAGATTGCATCGGGAATGTAGGAAAAAGCCTTTTTCATCTCCTCCGGCGTTTTCATATAGAAGGTCTCAGAAGAGAACCGCAGACGATGCGTGTCCTTTACAGTTTTACCGGTCTGTATGCAGAGAAGGGCATCGTGGGATTTGTGGTCCTCCATGTCGAGGTAGTGGCAGTCGTTCGTGGCCACGACAGGAATGCCCGTGTCCTTGGCAAGCTTGACGAGCTCGCGGTTTACCTCTTCCTGTTCGGGAATTCCGTTGTCCTGAAGTTCAAGATAAAAGTTATCCTTACCGAGGACCTTCTCGTATTCCAGCGCGACACGCTTCGCATCCTCGTACCGCTTCTGGATGAGCAGAGAGGGGATTTCTCCGCCTAGACAAGCTGAAAGGCCGATGAGCCCCTCATGGTGCTCTTTGAGAAGCCCTTTGTCGATTCGTGGCTTGTAATAGAATCCTTCAAGGTAGGCGTCGGTCACAAGTTTGACAAGATTCTTGTAACCTTGCCTGTTCCGCGCCAGAAGAATGAGGTGATAGGACGCTTCGTCGTTCTGGCCCCCGGGTGCGCTCTTATCGAACCGCGAGCCCGGCGCAACATAGATTTCGCACCCAATGATGGGTTTGATCCCCGCCTTCGTCGCTTTCAAGTAGAAATCGAGCGCTGAAAAGAGGTTGCCGTGGTCGGTGACGGCAACCGCAGGCATTTTGAGATTAATTGCCTTTGTGATGAGTTTGTCGAGGCCTATGGCGCCGTCCAACAGACTGTATTCGGTGTGTAGGTGAAGGTGGACAAAATCGGCATGATGCATAGATTAGGACCTAATAATAGTATTTCTTGAACCACGGATGTACACTGATGAGAAGAAGCGGATGAGGACACGGATAAGCGGTGAATCTTTGATTATCTGTGATGGTGGTCTCCGTGTACTCTGTGGCGAAATGATGAAAAAAAGTGGAGGCGGCGATCGGATTTGAACCGATGAATGAAGGTTTTGCAGACCTCTGCCTTAGCCACTTGGCTACGCCGCCGGTCTTAAAGTTCAAAGTTATAAGCCGGTAGTTGGGAGTTGAGAGATGAAGAATAGGAGTCTGGAGTCTCTGACTAGGATACTAAATCCAAGCTCCAAATGCAGAACTCTGAACTGTTTAAACAATGGAGCAGATGGCGGGTTTTGAACCCCTGATCCCAACTTTGGCAAGGTACAACCTATACCCTGCTACCAGCACCCCTTAACACCTTGTATTGGATTTTATTATCTTTTCTGAGTGCCGCCGTTACGGGTGAATACCTCACTTTTCATCAATTTTAACCACGCTGCTCGTAAACCATGTGATACACGGCGGTAATTTACAGGAAATAGGATGGAGAGTCAAGCAGAAATAACTTTAATAACTAAAAAGCCCTGGTCAACTGGGGCTTTTCCTTTCCAATTCATGTTGCCCGGCGAGGGCAATCTGCGGATCCGGGAAATCTTCTATCCAAGGATTTACTGAACTCGTACTTAGCTCCCGGCAGTCCATACTTCAATCCGTAAATCAGTATTGTTTCGAAGGGGAAAGTTCTGTCAGCAACACCTACCTCATGCTCTATCCATATATAACAATCATGGAATGTCAATATTGTGGCAAAAGCAAGGAATACAGTTGAATCATGTATTCAATGCAGCGCTAACCCGCTTGCCGGGTTGAGCGACTGGTGGTTATTCAGGCGGGGGTTAGCTTGATTATGCGGCTTTCAGTTCTATGCGTTTTTTCTCATCTCGTAAATGATTGGAATCCAAGTCTCTTTATTGTATGACGAAAGTGAAATCGGAACCTGTATCAATTCACGGATCAACGGCGCAGGCAATTTCAAAAAGCTTCGCCAGCTTACCGGTGACTTCTCGAAAAGAGAATATACCAACCAATCGAGAAAATTCACTTTCGCGTCAGGGCAAAAACAATGATTTGATCATCCTCAAACTTAGGCTCACCCAGAATTCTGGCATAATGCTCCTTGAAAAAGCTTACCGATTGATCAAATAGAGGAAAAGTTCCCATTTCGTTCTTCGTGATATAAATGGATTGGACCATTTTATGCAAGACGAGGTAATCCGCCTGGCTATGCAACACCTCGCTGTCATCAGCGACATCAATCATGTTTCTGAAATGAGTCCGCTTTTTGACGTTTGCGTCACTTAAGAAAAATTCCGGACGCGTGTAGGCCAGAACCAAGTTTTCTCTCTTCCTTCGCTCATACATCTCTGGAGTGACTGATATGGCAATCAGATTCGGATCGCTGCAATACCCGACTAAAACGCGCTTCCGGTGATAAATCTGATAAAAATACAATAAATTGCTATGGTCGGCAAAATCAAATGGATATTCGATAATTGCCTGCGATTTCGTGTCGGTTGCTAGCCATTTGTAAAATGCAGGGATATCCTGCTTGGATATTTCGTAGGATGGAAAATAATGGTTCGACCGAGATTTCTGCCAGTCACCGTACTGATAGGAACCCTGAAAAGCCAGATGGCCTGTAAAATTGTTGGGCGCACGATAGATGACGGGAAGGGGCCCATTGAAGTACAAGAGGAGGACACCTGCGCTAATGCAGATTACAGGCACAATCTGGCGGAAAAAGGGCATGGCAATTCTTTTTTGTATGACATCCAGCAGATCATGCACACTAACCGCAGTAAACAAGAGAATGACCGGAATGATCACGATACAATAACGTAAAAAAACGGCACTGCTCTCGATGCCGAAAGGATTTATAACAAGTATAAAAAAGACGTTGAAGACTACACCAGTGCAAAGCAACAGGGTGAGGAATGAAGTGATCTTGTACATTCTGAGGCAACCCAGCAAAGCAAGAGCAAAAAATACTACTAGCACAGTCGTAGATGTGGTCCCGCTTATCAGATGCAGTGTATTCAGGATATCACTTGCGCGGGCCGCTTTCACATCGAGCGGCACATTGCCGCTGTTGAAGATATAATTAGACGTGACCGCAACGAGACCGATCGCATGAACCATCATGACTTTGAGCGCTGTTTTCACGGGCACGGCCAGGTACCCAGCGATCGAATTGCGGCTATCTAGTCGCTTGATTAAAAATGCAATTGCGAGTGTCACATAGGGCGATAGTGCTATGGCAATCGCAACAGGATGAGTGTAAACATCGATTATGCTGATAAGAATAAATCCGATGGCATGTGCCCTTTTGTTAGTGGTTATCCACTGGAAAGCGGTCAACAGCACGAAAAAGGAAAGCAGGGCAATGATGATATAAGAACGGGAGAAACGGCTGTAAAAGATTAAAAAAGGCGACAAAGCGAGCAAAAAGGAAAAAATAATTCCCGTGCGGTCGTGGACGATTTTGCGAACCAGAATCGGCAAAATTATCACCAGCGCACATCCGGTCACCAACAAGGGTAATCGCAGATTCCACTCGGAAACACCGATGCTGTGATAGCAGAGGTAGCTATATATATTTAATAGAGGACTGGAGTTTCGATTGGGATTGATCAGTGACAGCACTTCAAAAAATGATTTGTCTTTAATAAATAGCAGCCCATGCCATTCGTCATCGATGAGGACCTGATCCTTTAGCAGATATAGTCGCAAGCAGACCCCAAGTATAAAAGCGCTTGCCAGTGAGAGGAAGTATATCCTTTCCTTTTTATTGCCCATCCTGAACATAGCATCCTTTCCGGAGCTCTTGTCGTTTAAATTTCTAAATAGTTAAGCGTTCAGTTTAAAAAGAAACTTGTGAAACTGTTACAAGATACCAGTAGTATCATACCTACTAGGCCGAAAAACTACCCCTTTCTATGTCATTAAACTAATTCAAACAAAGACACAAAGTATAACGGTAAAAATCTTAAAAAGAAATTATTCGTTTATTGAAGATGCACCTTAAATGGATGACCAGACAGGATTTTCTAGTCCAATGAACTTCAATACTAGTAACACCAGGTATCCTCTACCCCTTGGTACATCGTTGCTTTATTAGTGCAGCTGAAAAACAGTGTATTTCTCATCCGTCTTATACCCTATGACAAAAGGGAACGGTCCGAATGCATCTGAGTAAAACCCAGCACCAGTATCCCCATTTAGAGTAGTTATGTATGTGTACATTGGGAATCGATATTCTGACAAGAAAAACATCCTATCTTGAGGCATGGGAAACGTCTTAGACGTATTTGACGGGATTATTACAATATCTCCCTCCGCCGGTACTGAATTGCTGAAGTCAATCGCTTTGCCGCCAAGTTTCTCCATGTAATATTGAAATCCCCAGTGACCTTGAAACCACAAGGTGCCCGAGGCACTTTTGTAGGTATCATGGATTTCGATAGCCGCACTGCGAGCGCTCTCTGCAAATATATAATCACCCCAAGTAACCCATAATGCAATTATTGCTGCTGGTACTAGAGGTAAAATTATACGCCAAGGAACCTTAAAATAGCCTACTGCCTCCAATCTATCAAAATGTCGCATAAGTACAATGCCAAAGACTGAAACAATTGGAAGGATACTACGGCCATTAATTGACCAGTTCAGAAAACATACAAAAATTAAAGTTCCCATTGACCAAAGAAAGAGTAATAAGGAATCGGCATTTCTGTTTCTCCATAGATCATGAACAACAAGAGCAACAACGTTTGCCCCGGCCAAGGTTAGCAATGAAAACTCAATTACATTCAACCATTTGACACCTTCACCAGTAGATATTTCAAAAGCGCCAATTGTTATTAAAAATGGAAGAGATAAGATATATAGCAATGTCAGTAAGGCACACACAGCCAATATCCGTTTCCGCCATAATAGTGGGAAGTAGAAAAGTGCACTAATGAGACAGCCGCCCGTAAATACCAAACCTGTCAACACCTTTGTAAAATAATTACTGTGAAATAATTCACGGTATGACGATGAATATGAAAATCCATTCAGCAGTAAACCAGTTCCATATAGCGTAAATGTAGCCCATTGATAGGCTGCAAGAATTAATATAGGAATTAACAGAAATAGTACCCAATACCCCAGTTTGCGTTTTTCTGCTAACGAATATGCAAAAAGAAGCGGAATAAGACTCATCCCAAAATATTTTGTCAGGCTGCAAGCCGCAATTAGAAAAGACGCACTGATTAAGCTTATAGTGCTATTTCTTTTTATTCCTTTTAACCACAAAAATACTGACCAGACCCAAAACGAAAGCATTAGTATGTCGCTCATCACTGTTGTGCTTGATACAAGGAATACTGGTGTTAAAATACTTACCAGTGTAGCGACCAGCGGTCTTTGGCATAATTCTCTTGCGAGCAAATAGGTTCCAGTGACCACGGCAAGGGCAGGCACAAGAAAAACCAAGTGCAGAGCAATTTCGCTCCATCCGACCCAAGATGCCGCTAGAGCAATATAGTAAGAAGTCAAAGGTGGGTTTTGATTTCTAGTCCACATCGGCATCTCAAATCCGTTCCAGTTAACCGTAAAGCCATAGAAATCCACCGGGTGCGCTTGAATCTGTTTAGCAACCCATATAAATAAAGGGTCATCAATATTAAAGGCTTTGTCTAAAAAAGGTGCAAGGCACATTATGCAAATTAAGAGGAGTATTCCTATCGAGACCCTAGGGCTTAATTTTCGTTCGTTTTCAAGGATCATCATATTAGAGAGTTCTCAAGAGATTTACTATTCCTATCGTGTGTCTATGCCGATAATGTAATTCGTTTCGAGCCTCAGCACCACCTTGCCAGCGTGCATCTCTCTTAAACTCACAACGGAAATTGTGTTTTCTTTCCTTCATATTCACCTCGTATTTAATAATACATTAAGGGTGACTATCAATTCAAGGGGTATTCTGATACATACAGTGTGTAAAATGATGTGTTTCAATAAAAAGCAACTTCAACAAGTTGAGACCTTATGATTAAAAGGTAAGGTGGACTTAAGGTATATTTACGTCAGGCAGACAAACATACACCGAAATGAGACCTGCCATGATCAACATTAGAAAACTCGCTTTTAGTGGTCAACATATTTATGTCGGTTTGGACGTTCATGAGAAAAGTTGGATTGATTGTCTCAAAGAGACTACTATGAAGAAAGAGTTTTACTAAAGAAAGAGTTTTACCATATAGGTTTATTATTATTTTATTGTTTATTTGCTTCACCAGTATCAGCGGGTTTTGGCTCAGCGTGAACAGGACGTTCAGACGATTTGAGATAAACTATCTCGAACGGAGGAAGGTTCATGCGAAAACAGCGTCACAATTACACACCCGAGGAGTAGGTTGCCATCCTCAAGCGTCATCTGATCGAACGGGTCCCGGTTTCGAACCTGTGCGACCAGTATCAGGTGCAACCGACGGTTTTTACAATTGGCAACAGCGGTTCTTTGAAAAGGGTGCAGCGGCCTTTACTCAGGGTAAAGATCCCAAGCGTAAAGACACTCAGCGCATCGAGCAACTGGAAGAAAAGCTTCGCAAGAAGCATGAGGCGCTCTCCGAATTGATGGAGGAACACGTTAAGCTAAAAAAAGAACTTGGGTGCGCCGGGATAAACCGACGTAGGGCGGGGGGTGAAAGTCCCCCACATGAAAGGACTAGCTGATCCATCATGACCCCGAGTCATGCGCGGACGGCCGCGAGGCTGCACGTGAAGCGTTGACAGGGGAAGCGTAGGCCAGCCATTAAGCTCCGAAATCCTCAATTCAGAGCGCCGACCGTGTCCAAGTATCGGGAAGGCACCATGAACACTGGCGTTACTCAGCGAGTCACTGTTCAGTTCTGCGGAGTCCAAGAACCTGTGCATGCGTGGATACTCTACGTTCGAGAACCGGGAGAGCTCAGCAGTTTCCGTCGACTGTATCGACGGGACGGTGAGGGAAGGCCCGCGGCCGTAATCCGTGCATGCACGCTGCTGAGCAGTCTGACATCGGTATAGTACTTGAGAAGGGGCCGAACAACGCGGTGTGCTTCCCACGCCGCAGCGGAGGTTCCGGAGGGAAGGCCGGTGACCAAGGGGAGATTCTGGAAAGTCGTCTGCGACCTGTACGCGGAGACAGGAGAAAGCATTGAACGGACTCGACAGGATACGTGAGGTAGCGGCAAGGGACAAAAGCCTTCGCTTCACCAACCTCATGCACCATATCACGCCGGAGCTGCTCCGGGAAGCCTACTGCGAGCTCAGACGAGACGCAGCAGTCGGAGTGGACGACGTGACATGGCAGGAGTATGGTGACGGTTTGGAGAGCCGGATAGTGGACCTTCATAACCGGGTGCAAAGTGGCGGGTTTCGGGCAAAGCCCACGAAACGGGTATGGATACCCAAGCCGGATGGCCGAAAGCGACCAATCGGCATTGCCGCGCTGGAGGACAAGATAGTCCAACAGGCTGCGGTATGGGTGCTAAACCAAATCTACGAGGTGGACTTTCTCGGATTCAGCTACGGATTCAGACCTGAACGCAGCCAGCATAATGCACTGGATGCAATTTGGGTAGGGATTGCCGGGCGAAAGGTCAATTTTGTGCTCGATGCGGATATCAAAAGCTTCTTCGACACGATTAATCACGAGTGGCTGATGAAGTTCTTGGGATACCGTATCGCAGATCACCGAATGCTCCGCCTGATCCGAAAATGGCTCAGGGCAGGAGTATCGGAGGACGGCCAGTGGTCAAAGACGAAGGTAGGCACGCCGCAGGGGTCAGTCATATCGCCCCTACTCAGTAATATCTACCTGCACTACGTTCTTGACGAGTGGGTAAAAGAATGGCGAAAGAACAAAGCATATGGTGAGGTGATTATCGTACGGTATGCCGACGACTTCGTAATGGGGTTTCAACACCGAGGCGAAGCAGAGCGATTTCTGCGAGAAATGAAGGAACGTTTTGCGCTGCACGGGCTCGAAATCCACAACGAAAAGACCCGGCTCATTGAATTCGGACGGTTTGCCGAATTAAACCGTTCCGAGCGAGGAGAAGGGAAGCCGGAAACGTTCGACTTTCTAGGGTTCACGCACATGTGCAGTCGAACCCGGAAAGACAATCGATTCACGATACGCCGCAAGACAATCGCCAAGCGTCTTCGGGCAAAGTTAAAGGCCGTGAGGGAAGAGCTCGTGCACAGACGGCATGAACCGGTGCCCGCATTGGGCAAGTGGCTCAGATCGGTCGTGCAGGGACATCTCAACTATTACGCGGTGCCCGGCAATGGTCAGGCAATAAATGTGTTTCGCACGGAGATAAACAAGGCATGGCTCTACGCATTAAGGCGTCGCAGCCAAAAAGCCGGTAAACTCACGTGGGCTCGCATGAGGAGACTGATAAAGACGTGGATACCCACAGCCAGCATAAAGCATCCGTACCCGAGCCAAAGGCTTTGCGTGAATTACCCGAGGTAGGAGCCGTATGAAGTAATACTTCTCGTACGGATCTGTTCGGGGGGTGCCTAGTAACGGGCATCCCTACCGCAAAGGAGCTTTAGCTGGTGTCGGGATTCCCCATGACACTTGAGACGCTGTTGTTGAATTTACCCGGTCATGGAGCGATAAGTCCGGGATTCCAGTCAATCAGTTCGTAACCTGGCTTGGCGTCAGCAAGAGCAAGTTTTACACTTGGATCGAGCGATATGGCAAAGCCAACGAGCATAGCGCCCCCGTTCCTCGAGACTTCTGGCTTGAAGACTGGGAACGGCAGACCATCATCGCTTTTTATCACAATAACCCGGTGGAAGGCTACCGGCAGCTCACGTTCATGATGCTTGACCAGAATATCGTTGCCGTAAGCCCAGCCAGCACCTGGCGTGTTCTTTCTCAAGCCGTGCTTTTGGATAAGTGGAACAAGAAAATCAGCAAAAAGGGAACCGGCTTTGTCCAACCGCTTCTGCCTCATGAGCACTGGCATGTAGACATCTCGTACTGGAACACCTGCGGCACGTTTTACTACTTGTGCAGCCTTCTTGACGGAAGCAGCCGCTTCATCGTCCACGGGGAGATCCGGGAACGGATGCCGGAATCAGATATAGAAATCATCATCGAGCGGGCAAGGAGAAATACCCGGAACCACGGCCCCGAATCATCTCGGACAACGGTCCGCAGTTTATAGCCAAGGACTTTAAGGAGTTCATCCGGCTGTCCGGCATGACGCACGTGAAGACATCGCCTTATTATCCGCAGTCGAACGGCAAGCTTGAACGATATCACAAGACGCTCAAAGGAGAATGCATCCGACCGAAAACGCCGCTTTCCCTTGACGATGCCAGGAGACTTGTGGCAGAGTACGTCACGCATTACAACACAGCCCGGCTCCACAGCTCCATCGGCTACATCGCTCCAGTGGACAGACTGAACGGCAGGCACCAAGACATCTTCAAAGAACGGGATTGAAAGCTTGAAGCTGCCCGTGAACAACGGAGAATCAAAGGGCAGCAGGCATATTCTAAATTGGGTAACCCTGTGTTAGCCTATACCCCGTTAACTCAAACGGCCTGAAAGTCCATTTCCAGCTAGGGGCAAAACACCGGCAAGATCGACATTGCTACATTGTCAAAATTGTTAGGCCATAAGAGCTTAAAGCAAACAATGAAGTATGCTCACCTTGCCCTCACCCATCTAACTAAAGCAGCTTACGTCATGGATGAAGTATACACCCTGCCAACTGACACAAAACTAGTACAGGTAATAGAAAAGGAGTTAAGCAATGTCGCTTAACTCCTTAATATCAATGGAGCGGGTGGCGGGATTCGAACCCGTGACCCCAACCTTGGCAAGGTCACGCCAACTGCCCGCTCCAATTCCCCATCTTTGCCTTTTCAATCCCTTGCTTCCCCAAAAAGAAAGAATGTAGAGGGTCCTAATAGCGTTAAACGAACGCCCTTTAACCCAACTACTAGCACACTAGGTGACACAGGTGACACACGAACTGTGCACCACACGGTGCAAGTCGGTAATTTAAAGGAAAAGGCAGGGATAGCTAAGCTAATAACAGCGGTGTTTATCAGCCTGATACTCTTTGGCTGCGGAAACGATCACGGCTCGACCGGGGGAATACGGCACGGAGAAACCAGTTTGATTTCTAAGGGAGAGATGATAAAATAGCATAAACGCGGGATAGATCGACGGATCGAAAAGGCCACACTCCGAGGCCCTTCCCGCCTCATTTCTTTCGGAGGTTAGTTACCGCACGGAGGCGGGGATGAAAACAAAAAAGACAGCAGAGGCAAAATCCGAAGAAGAAAGCCCCGTTTGTAGAAGCTGCCCATCGCATGTTATTTTAAAGGGGCTGGCGGCTCAGAAAATTATCGAGCATATTCCCGCGGCTGATGTTTTACTCGCCCTAAATGCCTATCATCAAATTAGAAAACTGAAACCGTTGTGCGATATCCCTGAATATCCAGAAGAAGAAATCCTAACCCTCAAGAGTACGCTGAAAAAATTGCAACGAAATGACTGGATGTCTGAGGAAGACTACAAAAGATTTTTAAATGACATTGTTGGAACAACCTACCGTAGCAAGGGCTATGCTTATGCCTCTACCAAACACCAGTTGAGGCACGGAAAAGGGAAAGCAGGTAAAGATAAGGATTTCGATCTGGATATATTAAGTTTTTCACTTATTTTTATGCTGAGAAAAAAAACCGGCAAACCCCATTTCAGTTTAGTGGGGAAATTTCTTCGTGAACAGGGCATCATGTACGAAGGTGTCGAAGGCAAAGTAGAATACATCGGGAAGACAAGAAGTAAACAATATATTGGTTCGGTTTTTCGGAATCTTATATTGCTTGGAACCATACGACGCTATCTCGGTTTTCGAGTCGATACACTTACTCCGCTCATGTTATGTCTTATTGAATATCATGCAGGTGAACCGAAATCACTTGCTGATTGCTTTTTTCTCGCCAACCAGGTCTGACGCTCTCCCTGAAAACCGGACATAATCGCCTAAAAATTCTTTCAATTAACCCCCTCGAATTCAAAATAAAAATATGTCTATAATGACTTAACGATCAAGATGTAAGATCGGGGAAGTCAATTGACACACGACCCGGAAGTCCGGGGACCAGGAGCTTATGATGGTGTGTGAGACCGTCGAATCCCATTTCAAAACAAGAGAGAGACCTTTCCACAGCGCGGCTCCCCGTCGCGTGTTTCTGTGTGTGCTCACACCGCTCACAGGAATTGTGGGAAGGTCTCCCTGTTTTTTTGAGGTGACGACCAGTGGATAAACTTGACCGCCAGCAATCAAGAAATCAAAATACCGCGCCGAAAAACACCGAGGCCGCGACGAACACTCCCCCGACCGCGGTGAGCTTTTCAGTGGCTTTCAAAGAGGCGATGAGCAACGCCGGAATTGAACCACCGGAGATTATTGAAGACGGCGAACTTCACCGTTTTACTGCACCCGGTGACAGAGCAAAAAGTAATAACAGTTGGTATGTATTCTACCGCGGCAACCCGGCAGCGGGCGCATACGGATGCTGGAAACGAAATATTAACGTCTCGTGGTGCAGCGCGGAACTCCACACTTTTACAGCCGCAGAAAAAAAAGAATACGCGGATCGTATGAACCGTATCAGGAAGCAACGTGAAGATGAACAGAATCGAGTCTATGCAGAATGTCGGGAAATATCCGCCGATATATGGAGCAAGGGGAACAACGTTGATGCAAAGCATCCCTACCTGGCGAAAAAGGGTATCAGGGCGGTCGGCATTAAGCAATATAACGAGATGCTTCTTGTGCCCGTGGAAGATCAGGACGGGACACTTCACGGCTTGCAATTCATCACGTCCGATGGAGCCAAGCGCTTTAAAACAGGGACGCACAAGGCTGGACATTTTTTTAAGATTGGCAAAAACAAAAATAATACTATAAAGATTCTCTGCGAAGGTTATGCGACCGGCGCAAGTATTCACGAGGCCACAGGTCACGACGTTGTGATTGCCTTCGATGCTGGAAACCTGTTATCCGTTGCTCAAGGTATCCGCGCAAAATATCCTGATGCGAAAATAATTATTGCAGCGGATAACGACCAATGGACAGAGGGAAACCCTGGCGTTTCCAAAGCTACTGAAGCAGCGCGGAAGGTGGGCGCACTCCTGGCAATTCCTGCATTTAAGAATCCCGATGCAAGACCGACCGACTTCAATGACCTTCACTGTGCCGAAGGAATTGAGGCAGTAATACGATTTATATCATCGGCGATGGAACCCTCACCGGAAACCAAGGCAACCGAACAGGTCGAGAAAGACGCACAGCAGCTCCCCCGGATCAAGGTCGTAAGCGTTGCGGAATTTCTGCGTATGGAGTTTCCCCCACGGGAATACCTTCTTTCGCCTATTTTGCCGACTCAGGGTCTTGCAATGATTCATGCTTTCCGTGGTGTCGGGAAAACTCACGTTGCCCTGGGGATCGGCGTGGCTGCCGCAAGCGCCGGTTATTTTTTCCGATGGAAAGCTGAGAAGCCTAGGGGCGTTTTATTTCTGGACGGGGAAATGCCTGCCGTAGCGATTAAAGAACGCCTGAGTCATTCTATCGTCAATGCAGAGAAGGAACTGAGTGCCCCTCTGTACATAGTAACACCGGACCTACAGGAGCACGGAATAATGCCGAACCTTTCTACCCTTGAGGGACAGCTTGCCCTTGAACCTTACTTGAAAGACGTTGACCTTGTCATCGTTGACAATATTAGCACGCTATGCCGGGAAGGTCGGGAAAACGAAGCGGAAAGCTGGATACCCGTTCAAGGCTGGGCCTTGAGATTGAGGGCAATGGGTAAATCCGTTGTTTTCGTTCACCATGAAGGGAGAAGCGGCAATCAGAGGGGCACAACGAAGCGGGAAGACGTTCTCGACACGGTTATCAGACTAAAGCGTCCAGCGGATTACAGCCCTGAAGAAGGGGCACGATTTGAGGTTCATTACGAAAAGCTCCGGGGGGTTTACGGTGAGGATGCAAAACCATTTGAGGCCAGATTGATCAACGGGCAGGATGGGGCGCAGAGTTGGGTCACGAAAGACCTGGAGCAAAGTTTGACAGAGCGGGTCGCTGATTTGCTTAATGACGGCATACCACAGCATGAGATACCAGAAATGCTCGGCGTGTCAAAAGGTACCGTTTCAAAGCATAAAAAAAAGGCTCAAGGGCAAGGTTTGTTAAAAGAGTCTTCATCTTGAGTTTCCCTGTTTCCCTGCCTAGGGGGGAAACTTGGAAACTTTTACGAAAATCGGGAAACAGGCGGGAAACTTCATGGAAACTACGAGCATAAAAGCCTTGGCATTAAAGGCCTTGCAGGGAAACAAGCAGGGAAACAAAACGGAAACCGACAGTTTCCCTGATGGAAACTCAGCGGTACAGAAAGAGGATATCGGGAAACCGATAAAGTACACGCTTTTTTACGATCACGGCATACTGCAAGACTCTTTCCTATTCGTCAAGACGGACGAAGAGGCTCAGGCTTTAAGAAATTCAGGAGTTTTAGATGCTGTCTATTCTCACCGGGAAATCAAAGGGCTTATGGGTTTGCCACCGGAAAGTTTACGGGCGCATCATGCGATCAAGAAGGCGTTTCCGAACTCGACAATCACGGAATGAGGAAGGGGGTGGATACCATGTCTAGGATGTTGGCGATTTCAGAAGTAATCAAAAGCTTGGCTTTGGCGTATCAAGAGCTGACCCATATACGCGATCATGGCGACTTACCCAAAGACATTCTCGCACTTGTCACCACGGCGCTTGAGAGCGTGGAAGAGGTGGCGAAATATTACGAGAAGATCGGGCCGTTTGAGGGAGACGGGGGAAAATCATGAAAAAGGAATCAACCTGCTTTTGGTGTACGCCTCAGGGGATATGCTCGTTTGATATCAGTCAGCTTGGGCGGCAAATCCTTTGCTGTCCCGCCGGGTGCAGAGACTTCGAGCCGCGCATCTCTACAGAGTATTTAAAAGGATCGGAGAAATGACACCGAGCCGGGCAATCAAAATAGAATGCGGCGTATGTCGTCGAGGTTTGGGGGCATGTACGAGCAAGGATTGTGCCTTGCACAAAACCGGAACCCCGTTACAGCGTATCAAAGCCCATTGCCTGACCTGTGCGCCAAATCATTGTGTCGAGGCTTGTAGCGGACAGATAAGCGGAACTCAGGCCGTCGCCTATAACTCGCTTTACGGCATTCCCTTGGTTGACGGCAAGGCCGAATGTCCCTTATTCCAATTCAGGTACGGCAAAAACCCGAATTTAAGTCGGAAGCTATCAGAGACAGAGCGGCAGACACTTATTGAACGGGGTAGAGAGGGCCGTTTCAGAAAAAAAGAGATGCTTTTAGACCGAGCGGGTAGCTAGGCAATGGTAAGGGCAGGGAGTGTCAAGAAAATCGAAATTTAAGGCTCCCGGGAGGGAACGATGAACAAACTATTAGCACTCAAGGGAAAAACGATATCAGGGCACTTCTGCGAGGAGTGCAAGGAGAGGCCCATTTCATGTTTTGGTTGCGGCGTTGGAAAGGCGATCCAGGCAGGAGACGTGATCGAGGCCCCGGAGCCGGTCGCCGAGCTTTTGGTTTGTGGCCGCCTTGCAATGCCGGAGCCCGGAGTCAAGATTGACACATCGCGGTTCGTCGGATTGCGCGAGTTTTTACCAGATCGCAAGGGTGACAAAGGGTAACATTTCAAAATCACAAGTGGGTAAGAATGGGTAAGGTTAGCGGTTGAAAAAGGTTGACATTCACAAGGGGAGAATTAGCCGTGAAAAGCAGGGCTAAACCGAAAAGAAAGGCAACAAAAAAAGCTGGAGAATCGGATATTTCAAGGTTTGCGGAACTGACCAGCGCAGAGCGCAAATTACTAGAGATTTTGATTGATGCCTCGACGCGGCTGTTACCCATAACGGAAATAGCAAAAAAGGCCGGCATCAGCCGCAAGACATATTATCAAATTTTCGAGCGTAAAAACTTTTGCGACCTCTACGAGCGTGAGGTCCGAAGCATCTACCGGCGCGACGCCATGAGCGCGAGTCATGCGCTGGCCGCTGGAGCACGACGCGGGGATGTGGTTTGCATACGGCTCTTGCTCGAACTCGCTAACATCTATCAACCCAAAAGCAAAGTCGCAGTTGACGCCACCGTCGAGACGATTCAAAAAATTAGCGAAGCAGATTTTGTGAAATGGTTACGCGAGGCCCAGGGTATGAGCATAATAACAAGAAAAGTCATAGCCCAGGAAAGGACCGAGCCTCCTGTTAAAAGCCTGCCGGAACCCGCAGTAATCGACGTGAAGCCAGAACCGGAACCGGCACCAGCGCCAGCACCGCTGGCTGCTATCGCTGCCCCGGAGGAACCGAAAATGTATCATCCTCCCTCCATCGCACAACAGCAGGAGGCCAAGCTGCGGGAAGGTGCTGGGGGTTGGCAGTCACCGCGGCGATGGCGAAGATAAAAATAAACTCGACCGTAACCGGGACCTCCCGGACCGGCGAGCAATAGGGCCGACCCGAGCCCTTAAATCGGGGAACGGACGCATATCCAAAGTCCGAGGGGAGACAACAAAATGAGCGACGAAGTGAGGCATATTGAAATTTCGCCCGCACAGCGTGCAGGAGCGGAAAAATTGCTGAAAGAGCTCGAAGGGGCGGATGAAAAAAAGTTGGCGGCGGTAACGGAACAAGACGCACAGGTCAACGAGGATGCCGGCGGAGGTCAAGAAATCGAGATCGACAGTAGCGACAACGCTCTCGCCAAACTAGAAATGAAGGACGAGCCGCCGGTCTCTGAAACGGAAGAAGGAGCAGAGGCCTCGGCAGAGGGAGCGGAAGCCACAGAAGAGGAAAAGACCGAGAAGCCCCTAAGCGCCGAAGAGCTGGCTATCGCCGCGCAGGAAAGACTTCTTTCAGAAGAAAAGCCGGACAATGATAAACTACCGTTACACGAAAGGGCAGAATGGAAAAAGCACCGGCTCCGCATGAAAGAATTGGCGGCAGAAAATGAGAGACTCCGTGCGGTGCAGGCTTCGACTCCTCTTGCCCCGCCAGTCAATTTTACGCAAGCCGATGCCGATGCCGCCATTGCAAAACTTCAAGACGATTGGGATAGCGGCCGCCTTAATATTGACTATGCCGCGCTTGAAGAAAAAAAGACAGCAATCAGAACGGCCCAGGTTGTCATGCAGCTTCATAGCGAACAAACGAAACAGGCACAACAGGCCGCGAAACGCGCGACGATGGATGCGACCATAAAAAAACAAGAAGTCAGTCTTCCGGGACTTCGGAAAGCCTTTGATGCTGTGATCCAAGACCCACTCCTCGGCGGGAATGCTCTCCTGGGGCAAATCGTCGAAAAAAATTTACAAAATGGCAGCGGTTTGGCGCTCTTATATTTTTTGCATCACCACCGCCAGACCGCCGAGGAAATTCTCACCTCAAGCCCGGATGAGGCCGCGGTCCGCTTGCATGAAATCAGGACCCGTTTGACAAAAACTCGGAAACCGGCGCCGGGACCGGCTGGCCGCCCTTCACCTAAAATAAGTAATAGCCATATTCCCGATCGCAGCGAGCGCGATCGTGCAACGGGCGAGGACTCGGGTGTCCAGGCAGAAATTTCAAAACATCTCCGACGTTTTGCACCGCATAGATTCCAAAAGTAACCTATCCACAAGTCAAAAGGAGGTATTACCATGAAGAAGAGAAAGGAAATTGAAAGCATCCAGAAAGAGATGAAGCCGCCAAAAACGTTCGATACTTTCGCAAAGGCCGAAGCGGAGCAGAAGAAAGAGAAAAAACAAAATGGTTAGCGCCGTGCCTTGCCGGCTTGGTCGCGAGACCGCGCGGCGCTGTTTTCCCCGGTGTCCTGTTATCGCCATGCACAGGGCATCGGGGGCTCTCTTGCATGAAACGAGGGGGGGAGGCCTCAACCTGAGCGGGGTAGTGCCCATTGGAAACGGTAAGCAACATCAACAGCTTATAACGGGGTGTGCCAGTCGGTGTGTCACTGGGTTATTAAGTCATTTTGGGGGAAAGATGAAGATCGAGCTTGAAAATGCTGATATCGAGAAATTGAGCGCAGAGATCACCAAGCGTGTCCTCGACAGCCTGGGGGCATTGAATAATCCGACTCCCGACGATACCGTTTTCACGGTTGAAACTCTGGCCGCACACCTTCAGACCACACCAAAGTGGGTTTATAATCACATTCACACGTTGCCGCATTTCAAAATCGACGGCCTTTTACGATTCAGGAAGAAAGCAATAGATCGGCTTTTTGAAAAGAACCCCTCATTCTCAGGCAGTTAGCGGTGCAAATGATACTGCGAGATTTGCATCTTTATTAATAGCCTCCATGAATTTTTCAAGCTGATCAAACTCGACAAAATCGAGTAAAAAATATTCATCGCGTTGCTGTCCATGCCTGTCAATATAGGCGTAGCGAACCTCAAGTTGAAAGTTATCTGTAACCATCTCTGGTTTGGAATTGCTGTCGAAGTCAACGGAATAAATCTGGTTGAACGAATTGCACACAACCACAGGAAACTCGATAAGCGCCTTCGGAGCCCTATTCGATTCATTGAGTGGGGGGACGGATACAGGCTGGCCACGCATAGACACCGTAGCGTTGAGAACTTGGTTCAATGCTTTGTAAAAGGGTTCATTTTCTGGCGCTTTAGCTTTACTTGAATTTGTCGAGAATAACTTTGCGACACTTGGACTTTGAGAAAGATAGTGGTGCTCCTTGGTACGTGTATGAGTCGGGCGGAAAGGTTTGGTGCTGTAGACAAGTTTTAATGCCGATTTCTGGTCTTTGTCAGCGAACCAGAATACAGACAGCGACGGAACGAACTTGCATTCAATAAACAGACGTACGGCCACATCGTCCGCGCGGCGGTTAGATTGATCTTCCACGGACCAGAGCTTTTCTGCGATCAAATCGATTTCACGGGCTTTGTTTTGAGATTGGTCCATGTAGTAAGGACTCACGATAACACCCCATCCTTTTTCAGAAAACCATCGGGCAACTTTCGCGTGGAAATTGTTTCCACTGCTCTCAATTAGCTCATTTACTTTCTTAGGTACAGCCATTATTTAGCCTCCTTAGCGAAGCGGTCGGCTTTCCGTTTCTTATGATAAATAATAGGTTAAACCATTGTGCCTTGTCAAATATAATTCCCGTGAAGGCATCGGGTTAGAAATACCTTGACAAAGCCTAACTTAGTTAGGTATAATTGGAGGCATAGAACATGTGGACGGCAAAGAAAATACGGACTTTGAGAAAATCTCTGAACTTCTCGCAGAAAGCCTTCGGTCAACGCCTGGGTTGCACAGAGAATTACATCTATCTGCTTGAGGCTGGGCAAAAGACGCCAAGCACGATCTTGCAGCTCCTGCTTGATTGCGTCAAAAAAGAAGGGAGGTGAAAAACTATGGCAAAGTATCGTGGAGTTTATAAACGCGGTGGCGCATGGTGGTATCGTTACCAGGACCACACCGGCAAGATGATTAGAAAATCTTCATTCTCCACAAAGCAAGCCGATGCGGTAGCGGAGAGAGCGAAGGTTGTTGCGGCGATCAAGGACGGGAAGGAACCGGAACAGCTAAAGAAGATCCCCGATTATCGGTTTGACGTGCTGGCAGAGAGATATAAGCAACATGTTGAGGGCCAGGGATCGGGCAAGGTGAAGGGCTACATAATCGACCGGCTGAAAGAACGGGAACTTTCCATTATCGATGCGAACGGAAACGCACAGTCAATCAGGATCGGGGATATGCTGCTCAAACGGTTCAACCTTCACATCATGGAAGAACTGCAGCGTGACTTGAAAAGGAAGGGACTGCGAAAGCCTCAGCATTTTAAATCCGGCAAGTTCGTCGAGCCGGGACCGATGGAGGACTCAAGCGTTAACCGGATCATGAACACGGTCAAGAATATGTTCACGAAGGCCGTCGAGTGGGATATGGTCGAGGACTCGGTTCTAAAGAAGGTCAGAAAAGTGAAATTACCGAAAGAGGTAGGCCGATTGCGGTATCTGTCAGTGACCGAGGCCGGAAAACTTGTCAGCGTGTCTGAACCCCATTTACAGCCGATTGTGATAACTGCTCTGCATACCGGCATGAGAAAGTCGGAAATCCTCAAGTTGCGATGGGAGCAAGTGGACCTCACGCACAATTTCATTCTTCTGGACAAGACGAAAAACGGCGAGAGGCGGGAGATACCCATTAACAAGACATTGAGGGCAACGCTCAACAAAGTACCACGTCACTTTGTGGGGGAGCAAGGTCTGCGGGAATTGGTCGCGTATGTGTTCCATGACCCAGACACATTAAGACCGTATGAAGATGTGAAGCGCAGTTTCAACTCGGCGGTAAGAGCGGCGGGGATAATTAACTTTCACTTTCACGACCTGAGACACACCTTTGCAAGCCAGGCCATGATGAGCGGCAAGATTGACATAGCGACGATCTCAAAGCTGCTTGGTCATAAGACACTCAAGCAGACGATGAAGTACGCGCACCTGGCACCGACGCACATGCTGAAAGCCGCTAACGTGATGGATGAAGTGTTCGCTTCACCAAGTGACACAAAACTGACACAGCTGACGGAATCTAATGCGGCTGGAGCTGAGAGGGTAGGGTAAAATGCTATCTAATTTCAGAGAGTTTAATGGAGCGGGTGGCGGGATTCGAACCCGTGACCCCAACCTTGGCAAGGTTGTGCTCTACCAACTGAGCTACACCCGCATGAACCTCATTTTCGCCCCTTCAAGCCTTGCAAATATAGCAAAGTGGTATATCCTTGTCAACAGAAAAGTATCGTCGTTACTATTGACGCGCGATCCAGACTGTGGTACTTTAATAATACTATCATGTAATATTAATGGAGGGAAAGAAGAATCAATGAACACGGTAAAAACAGTTGGTTTGATGACATTTCTTATGGTGTTGTTTGTTGCCATCGGTGGAGCTCTCGGCGGCAGAAGCGGCATGGTCATGGCCATTGTGTTCGCTACGATAACGAATGTTGGGATGTATTGGTTCAGCGACAAAATTGTTCTGCGAATGTACGGGGCCAAGCCCGTAACTGAAGCGGAAGCTCCTGAGATTTACTCAATCGTACGGACGCTGGTACAGAGAGCTGGTTTGCCCATGCCCAAAGTCTACATTATCCCCGAGGAAACTCCGAACGCTTTTGCAACCGGGAGGAACCCCGAGCATGCGGTTGTCGCTGTAACCCACGGCATTATGCGGATTCTGTCGCGCGAAGAATTGAGCGGCGTGATTGGCCACGAACTATCCCACATCAAACATCGCGACATGCTCACAGGCACGATCGTTGCGACCATCGCGGGAGCGATCAGCATGCTCGCGCAAATGGCGCAGTGGGCCATGATCTTCGGCGGAGGCAGTAGACGGAACGACGATGAAGGCGGCAGTCCGATTGTGGCACTGGTAATGATGATCGTAGCGCCCATTGCCGCCATGCTTGTCCAGATGGCCATTTCGAGAACGAGAGAATATGAGGCTGACAAAGGCGGCGCCGAAATTTCCGGCAACCCCACGTGGCTGGCCAATGCACTCCTGAAACTGGAGAAAGGATCACAGATCATCCCCATGGAGGATGCAAAACCCGCGACGGCTCATATGTTCATCGTGAACCCGCTTACAGGGGGCGGCATCATGAACCTGTTCAGCACTCATCCGCCCATCGCTGAGCGTGTGAAACGGCTGAATGAAATGGCTCGGGGCAGCAGATAGCGTAATACAACTGGTGAAATATATTTATTAGGCCATGAATACGCAAGGCTTCGGAGATGCCTCTGAGGCTTTTTTTATTTTGTACAAGCCTGCCAATCGCAGCCTGCATGTCCCTTCCTTTTAAAAAAGCGATTATTTCAAGCGGTACCTGGGGTATGAGGATTAAAAAACATACCGATCCCCGTGCGCTCGGCTGACTCAAATGTTTAGAGCATGACCGTTCCCTGAAGTAGATTCTGGATAATCCAGGGCAATATGATGACAGGGATACTGTGGCAGAAGGGGCCTTTCGCGTATGGAAAGTGACATGCACTTCTTCAATCCTGATGAGAAGAGACTGTGTTCTTGAAGAAGATTCGGGATGCGTCCTTGTCACGGGCGTTATACACTGCATGATACTTCACCCAGCAAGTGAGAGAGGAACGTTTCCTGGTGCGTGGCCATGTCATAATCATTGGAATCCTCCCCTACCTAATGGCCGAGGTTTCACGGCGCTGATGATAAAAAGGAAATTTGGCGCAAGAGCTACTTCATTGAACTTGCTTCCTGAATAGAAAAACCATAACATGCTTAAAGAAATACCCCTGCCTTTGTATAAAAGGGCAGGGGTATGTTAACCATGGACGATGCTTACATCTTCCCGATTTCTTTCATCCATTTAGGGTATCTCTTTTTGGCGACTTCCAGGGGCACCGTACCGTTAATCATAATCCGGAGCAGGCCCGGGTTCGCGAGTGTCCCGAGATAGGCATGGGCCGGAACAGCCATCACGAAGAGTACGAAAGCCATATTGTGCATCAGGTGGGACGCGAGCGTGAGAGAGCGATTGCCCTGTACGAGCCAGATCGAGAAGCCTGACGCGGATATTACGATGCCTGCGAGCAGGATCACAAGGTAGTAAAGTTTCTGCCCCGTGTTAAATCTCCCCATGGGAGGGGCAACCGTCTGTTTTTTGGAGAGATATCCTCCTCCCATCTTGATCCAGGCCCAGTCATCCGCATCGTATGTCAGCGCTTCATGGAGATAATTGAACAGGGTGGCGAAGAGGGAAGCGGAGAACACCACGCCGGTCCAGTTATGAACGATCTTCATAGTCATATTGCTTCCGAAAAGGGCATACATTGGCTCAATTTTGAAAAGAAACCCGTAGCCTGTGATGATCAGGAGGATACAGCTTCCCGCTAGGATCCAGTGATTGATGATCTCTTCAACCGATGCTTTTCTCACCATTTCACTCATGGTTTTTTCACCTCCTCGTCAGCGTCCTTGTGCGGTCCGATGGTGACATAGTGAAGCAGGGCGCCGGCAACGATACCGCCAAGTCCGATCACCGCCAGCGGCTTCAGCACTGTATTCCAGAAGATGACGCTTTCCGCGATTGCGGGGTTCTCGTTCATTCCGTAGATTTTCGGAGCGTCCTTGAAGGCGTAGAGTGCCCCAAGTCCGGTCAGATCTGCCTCACCGTATACTTTGGCGTATCCAGCTTTTTTGGCCGAGTCGATCAATGCATCGCGGTCGCCGAACCTGATCGCGCCGGAGGGGCAGGTTTTGGCGCAAGCGGGGGATAGTCCATCGGCGATACGGTCATAACAAAGATGGCATTTTGAGATTTTCCCCTGTGCATCGTATCTCGGGACATCGAAGGGACACCCGGCTACACACAATTTACAGCCGATGCATTTGTCCTTGTCATAGGCTACCGCGCCTTCCTTGGTACGGTAGATTGCACCGGGAGCAGGACAGATCTTCATGCAGCCCGCGTCCCCACAGTGCATGCATCTCCTGCTCACGAAGAGCCACCGTACGGGGTTGGTGTCCGAAGGGACCTCGCTGTAGCGGATGATGTTGAACGAAACAGGCGTTAGGTCCGGAGGATTCTGCATGGTGCCGTAGTTTATCGTCTTCTGGCCGGGTAGCTGGTTCCAGCTTTTGCACGCAGTCTGACAGCCTCGGCACCCGATGCAGAGCTCCGGCGATATGAGCAATGCTTTTCTGTTTTCTTTAATTGTCGACATGATTCCCCCCTATGCCTTAACCACATTGACCATGAAGGCCTTGGATTCTGGTATCATGGTATTGGCGTCCCCGACGGTTGGGGTGAGCAGGTTTGCGCTGTCTCCGCCGCTGCCGTCTTCGGGATACTGCCAGCCGAAGTGCCACGGAATGCCGACCTGATGTACGGTGGAACCTGCGATTTTGAATGGTTTGAACCGGTTCGTCACAACAGCAATAGCCCACACTTGTCCGCGTCCCGACTTGACGATGACTTTTTCCCCGTTCTTTATGTCTTTTTCCTTGGCCAGTTCCTCGCTCAGTTCGAGGAACATCTGGGGCTGCATTTCGAGCTGCCAGGGCTCATGTCTTGTCATAACCCCGGTCTGCCAGTGTTCCGACACGCGGTAAGTGGTCGCCACAAAGGGGTACTGCACGTTGCAGGAAAAGTAGACATCCTCCTTTTTTCCGAAAAGCTTGATTGTGGGATTTATCCGCTGCTTTGACATCATGTTCTCTTCAAGCGGGCATTCGAGCGCTTCATAGTGCTCGGGAAACGGACCGTCGGCCAGTCCCGGCCCGAAGATAGCTCCCACACCGCTAACCATCATGATAAAGGGGTATTTGCCTTTTTCCGTTGCCATGGGCGGCGCAGGGCCATCAGGCACGTCGCCGACCCAAGTGCCGGGTTTTTTCGAAACCGGATCTTCCTTGACGGGGTCCCATTTGATGACCGCCCGCCTCGAATCCCATGGTTTACCTTGAGGATCCACCGAGGCGCGGTTGTAAATGATGCGCCTGTTCACCGGCCATGCCCAGGACCATTCAGGATACATGCCAAGACCGGTAGGGTCTTTCTTCCCCCGACGCGCCATCATGTTTATGATCTTGCCTTCCTTCTGAGTATAACTCTGGGAATAGATCCAGTTCCCGCAGGAGGTCGATCCGTCACTCTGGAGGTGAACAAAGGTCGCGCAAAGGTCGCCTTTTTTACCGAGGAGCTTCGGCGGCGTTAAACTCTTGTCGTAAACGTCCTCCAGATAATAGCCATTGATCTCTTTGGCCACGTTGTGGATATCGACTTCCTTTACCTTGCCGTCAGGACCTTTTTCACCATAGTTCCAGGTAAGGTTCAGGATGGGCGCCGGGTATTTACCGCCTTCTTTCTGGTAAAGCATCTTCACACGGAAGTAAAGTTCGTTCATGATGGCTGCATCAGGCTTGGCTTGTCCGATTGGTTCGACAGCCTTGTACCGCCATTGCGCCCACCGGCCGGAGTTCGAGATGCTGCCTTCTTTTTCCACGGACGAAGCAGCAGGAAGAAGGAACACCTCGGTCTGTATGTCCTTGGGATTCATTCCCGGACCTCTCCAGAATGAACCGGTTTCATTATCGAAAAGATTGACGTTCACCATCCATTTCAGCTTGGCGAGCGCGCTTCTGGTCTTGTTTGAATTTGCTCCTGAGCATGCGGGATTCTGGCCCCAAGCGAAGAAACCTTCGAATTTTCCCTGGAGCATTTGGTCGAAGAGCATGAGCCATGATGCATTCATGTTCTCGTCAAGCTTCGGAAGCCAGGAATAGCCGAAGTCGTTCTCTTTCTGCGCCGCATGACCGTATATCGCCTTGAGGTAGCTGGTTACGTATTTCCCGCGGTTCGACCACCAGTTCACGCTCTTCGGGTCCTTGGTCTTGGGGGTGTATTTCTCGATATAGGATTTGAGATCGACGATCGGCCCTGTCGGCGTCGGGAGATAACCTGTGAGCGTATTGAACAGGAGGCCGTGATCAGTCGAGCCCTGAACATTGCTTTCGCCGCGCAGCGCGTTGATACCGCCGCCCGCCTTACCTATATTGCCGAGCAGCAGCTGAATGATCGACATAGCCCGAATATTCTGCGTCCCGATTGTATGCTGCGTCCATCCCATGGCGTACAGCTCGGTTCCGACCCGGTTCGGTTTCCCTGTGGAAGCGTAAAGTTTATAGACCTCCAGAAGTTTTTCCTTGGGCGTGCCGGTGATATTCGAGACCTTATCGATGGTGTAGCGTGAGTAATGCTTCTTCAGGAGCTGGTATACACAATGGGGGTTTTGGAGCGTGGGGTCCTTCTTGGGGACACCATTTTCGTCCATCTGGAAAGACCAGGTCTTTTTGTCGTACTTCCTCGTTTTATCATCATAGCCCGAGAACAGGCCGCCCAGGTCGCCGGGGCCCTTGAAATCAGTGTTGATAAGGAACGGAGCATTGGTGTACTCGATGACGTATTCTTTGAAATAAAGGTTATTGTCAAGAATGTACTTGATCATGCCGCCGAGAAAGGCGATGTCCGTGCCGGAGCGCATCGGCGCGTAGAGGTCAGCCTTTGCCGCGGTCTGCGTGAAGCGAGGATCGACGACGATCAGCTTTCCACCCTGTTCCCGTGCCTTCGCGATCCATTTCATGGAAATGGGGTGGTTTGAGGCGGGATTGCTCCCCATAACGAGTATTACATCGGCATTGCGAATATCGATCCAGTGATTCGTCATTGCACCGCGTCCGAACGACTCTCCCAGAGCCGCTACCGTCGCGGAGTGTCAAATGCGCGCTTGGTGTTCTATATATACCAAGCCCCAGGATCTCAGCAATTTCTGGAGCATGTAGCATTCTTCGTTATCGAGGGCAGCACTCCCGACGTGGGCGATGGCGTCGGTCCTGTTTACGACAAAGTCCTTCTCGACATCTTTTTCCGTGCCGTCAGCTGCTTTTTCCTTTACCTTTGATTTCGAGGTTGTTTTGAAACTCCGGTCGCGGGTGTCCTTGACTCTTTTCGCAATTTCATCAAGGGTCCAGTCCCATTCCACTTCTTTCCATTCCGTTGCGCCTGCTGCCCGATATTTCGGCTTGATGAGCCTCTGCGAATTATTAATGACCTCGAACAACGATGCGCCTTTGGAGCAGAGCGTTCCCTCATTTATCGGATGATCGGGATCGCCTTCGGTGTTCACGACTTTTCCGTCCTTTGTGTGGACGATAATCCCGCACCCGACGGAGCAGTAAGGGCAGATGGTTTTCGTTTCTTTGGCATCCTTGATCCTGAGCTCCTGCGCAGCGGCCTCTGCCGTATCAACGCTGACACCGAGTGAGCCGAGAAGAACAGAACTGCCGGATAGCTTCATAAACTCACGTCTTGATACTCCCATGTCCCTTCCTCCTTAATACCGATTTTGACTTTATGTTTTTTGAATCGATGTGAGGAATACAATGCTGCGAAGCTCTAGTACGTGTAATGAGCCATTGGCTAACTGGAGTTCAGAAAGGGTATTTTGAAATTTATGAGATCAGAGAGAATAATTAAATTACCCAATGAATTCATTAGCACTTACTATAGCAAAAAAACATAATAATGTCGAGAATGAATCAGAAATTGTGATTTTTGTCAAGTTTCTCCCCAAATTTTGAGAGAAACAGGCCTTTGCTTTTGACAATCGGACTGGCATCTGCTATTCTTCGTAATATCAATGATATCTGCTAATTTTATTCCATTTTCTTTCCTGAGAAAAAACGTTATAATAAACTAAATATAAAACTTTTGTTATGAAAGGAGGCTTCCCTCGTGCGCTATCGATATATTGCTTATAAATATTCTCGACGGGGACGCCCTGAGGCAGTTACGCAGAATATCTGGGAGTCGTTCAGTACTTGGCCCCTTCATTCGCCGATTGTATGGAGACCCCCCACAGACATTTATGAAACGCCCGATGAAATTATTGTCGTAGTGGAACTGGCGGGTGTTGCCGAGGACGACATGTTGGTAACGCTATTCAGCGATCTCCTCGTGGTGGAGGGTGCAAGGGAACAACCGGACTTGGCAAAAATGAATGCTTGCCATCAGCTGGGGATCAAATATGGCGAATTCAGGGCTGAGATTGCATTGCATGCTCCTGTGAATCATGAGCAGGTCACGGCAGAGTACAAAAATGGCCTGCTGATTATAACTCTCCGTAAACGCTGAAAGGCAAGAAATTACTTTGAATATACGTGCTACTTTATTGAAATATTTAAAAAGACAAACGAGGAGTAAATCCATGGATATACCGCAAGACAGCAACCAGGAGAAAATTCCATCAGTGCCCGCGGAACTCCCTTTGTTGCCGCTTAAAGATACTGTTGTATACCCCCTCACTGTATATCCGCTTGTGATCGGCAAGGAAAAGTCGATCAAGCTTATCAACGACGTGACGGTGGGAGATAAAATTCTTGCATTAACGGCACAGCGGAAAATAGACATCGAAGTTTCCGGTATAGGCGACATTTACTCGGTGGGTACCATGGCGCGAATCCTCCAGATGATCAAAGTGCCTGATGGTACGCTCCGGGTTCTTGTTCAGGGAATCGAGCGGATTAAAATAGCGGAGTTTATCCAAACCGATCCCTACATAAAAGCACGTGTCTCAGCACAGCCGGACAAATCGGACAAATCAGTCGAGCTTGATGCGCTCATGCGCGGGATATCCGAGATGTTTCAGAAAATGGTATCGCTGACGCCGAACATGCCCGAAGAGCTATCCTCGGCCGCGGTAAACATCGACGATCCGCGGCAGCTTGCTTATCTCATTGCCACCAATATCAGGATTGACCTTCCGCAGCGACAGGAGATACTTGAGTCGGACTCGGTTTTCGAAAAGCTTAACAAGCTCATGCAATACCTGAATCGCGAAGTCGAGGTTCTTGAACTGGGAAGAAAAATCCAGGGGCAGGCCCGGGATCAGATGCAGAAAGCGGAACGGGAATATTTGCTCCGGCAACAGCTTTCGGCCATCCGCAAGGAACTCGGCGAGGAGGCAGATGAAGGGTCGGAGATTAAAAACCTGCGCGAAAAGATCGATCAGGCTAAGCTGCCTGCTGAAGCTGATAAAGAGGCCAAGCGCGAGCTGGGACGCATGGAAAAGCTTTCCGCATCATCCCCCGAGTATTCGGTCATCCGCACGTATCTGGAATGGATGACGAGCCTCCCGTGGAACAAGACTTCGGCCACAGCCATCGATATTGCAAAGGCCAAGATCACCCTCGATGAAGACCACTATGATCTCGAAAAAGTGAAAAACCGCATTCTGGAATACCTTTCTGTCAAGAAGTTGGGCGAAGAACGAGGCTCCCAGGAGGGGATAAAGACGCGGGAGCCGATCCTCTGTTTCGTCGGCCCCCCGGGCGTGGGGAAAACCTCGCTAGGCCAGTCCATCGCCCGCGCTCTGGGCAGGAAGTTTATGCGCCAGTCCTTCGGAGGGCTGCATGATGAAGCCGAGATTCGCGGCCACCGTCGCACCTACATCGGTTCCATGCCTGGCCGCATCATCCAGGCACTCAAACGGGTAGAGACGAGAGATCCGGTTATCATGCTCGATGAGGTAGACAAGATCGGCTCGGACTGGCGGGGAGATCCGTCGTCAGCCCTGCTGGAGGTGCTCGACCCCGAACAGAACAAGGACTTTCGCGACAACTATCTCGATGTCCCTTTCGATCTTTCGAAGGTTATGTTCATTACGACAGCCAATCAGCTTGAAACGATTCCACCGCCGCTTCTTGACCGCATGGAATTGATCACGCTGCCAGGATATACGGAACATGAAAAACTGAACATAGCGCAGAAATATCTCATCCCGAAGGAGATCAAGGCCAACGCGCTCAAGCCTGAGGAAGTCGTATTTCAGGAAGATGCGCTCAGGGGAATCATTAAGGACTACACGCGCGAGGCCGGAGTCAGGAACCTTGAGCGTGAAATCGCAAATGTCTGCCGTAAGGTGGCCAAGGCAGTGGCTGAAGGAAAACCAACGCCGATAACGATCAAGGGGGAGGAACTCCACGACTATCTCGGCAAACCGAAGTTTTTTGCGGAAACCGCGATCATGATCGACCGGCCCGGTGTAGTCACCGGACTGGCTTGGACGCCGACCGGAGGGGACATCCTCTTTGTGGAAGCGACGCAGATGCCCGGGAACAAACAGCTGACGCTCACCGGACAGCTCGGCGATGTTATGAAGGAATCAGCCCAGGCTGCGTTGTCCTATGTTCGTTCGCAAGCCGAGACATTCGGAATTAAAAAGGACTTCTTCGAGAAATCCGATATCCACATTCACGTGCCGGCGGGAGCAATTCCGAAGGACGGGCCCTCCGCGGGCGTTACCATGGCCACCGCGATCGTATCCATGCTCACCGGTAGGCTGGTGAAGCATGACTTGGCTATGACGGGTGAGATCACGCTCCGCGGCAAGGTCATGCCGATTGGTGGGGTGAAAGAGAAAGTGCTGGCCGCTAAACGAGCGGGGATCAAGACTGTCATTCTACCGGAAAAAAACAGGAACGATCTCGAGGACGTACCTGAGGATGTGCGGAAGGAAATGAATTTTATCTTCGCGGACACCATCGATCAGGTCATTAACAACGCGTTGATATAGCTTTCCGTTCTTTGTTGGGAATAGGCAAAATTCAGGCTCGGCGCTCAAAATGAATAATCATGCATAAGGTTTATCAATCAGGACATGCAGAACGGCTTCCGCCTTGGTTCAAAATACGACTTACGACGAGCGATCGTATGGGGGAAGTGCGAAACCTGATTAAAAAGAACAAACTGCACACGGTCTGCATGAGTGCTGCCTGCCCGAATCAGACAGAATGCTGGAATGCCGGCACAGCGACATTTCTGATCCTCGGAAACAGCTGTACGCGGTCATGTCGTTTCTGCAACGTGCCAAAAGGAACACCGCAAAGCATTGAAGCGGATGAACCGGCTCGGGTCGCAAGGGCTGTTGAAGCACTGCAGCTCTCCTACGCTGTAATTACTTCGGTCACGAGGGACGATCTGCCCGACGGTGGATCCGCACTATTTGCGGAGACCATAAGGGAGATTCGCAAGCGGATGCCGTTATGCCGTGTCGAAGTACTGATCCCCGATTTTCAAGGATCTGAGTCAGCTCTTCATATAGTGCTCGAAGCAAACCCCACTGTTTTGAACCACAACATAGAAACTGTGCCATCTCTTTATAAATGTGTCCGGCCACAGGCGGATTATGGCAGGTCAATAGAACTGCTATCGCGAGCACATGCGTTCGGCGCTGTAACAAAAACGGGGATGATGCTCGGTTTAGGGGAGGGGAGAAGAGAAATTTTCACGGTTTTGCATGACTTGCGGAAGGCCGGCTGCTCCCTTTTGACAATCGGTCAGTATCTTCGGCCGGGTAAGAACTCTCTCCCGGTCGAGCGGTATTACCATCCTGATGAATTCCTTGAACTTCGTGATGAGGCGATAGCAATGGGTTTCAGACATGTCGTGGCTGGCCCACTGGTAAGAAGCTCCTATCATGCGGAGAAGCATATGACTGAATCAGAGCCTTCATTGTGATGTATTTCATATTTTCTGAAAAAAAATAGTAAGCACAGGAATACCGCAAGATGAACATTACGGTCATTGTCCCGACCTATAACCGGCCACAGGCTCTAAGGCTGTCTCTTCTGAGTCTTGCTAATCAAAGCTTGCTACCGAATGAAGTTATGATTGCTGACGATGGCAGTGGCAGGGAGACTCGTGAAGCGGTGCAAGAAATGAAGATGGCTCTTCGGGATCTGTTTCCCGTCAACCACGTCTGGCAGGATGATCTTGGCTTCAGAAAACCTAAGATATTGAATGAAACAGTGCGTCAGTCGAGCGGTGATTATCTGATTTTTATCGATGGAGACTGTATGGCGCACAGGCATTTCGTACGGTCTCACGTGGAACGCGGCAGTCCTGATGCGATTCTGAGTGGCAAACGCGTTGAAATAGGGAAAGCATTGACGGAAAGTCTGCTTGCACGCAAAAGGATACTTAATACCTTCAGCCCAAGGCTTATCTGGGATGCAGCCAAGGGCGGCTCGCGTAAAGTTGAAGAGGCGCTGATGGTCAGAAATTCTATTCTTCGACGCCTTTCGCACCGCGACAGGATAACCGACGATGGCGTCTGGGGGTGCAACTTCAGCTTGAATAAGGACTTATTCGTTGCGATTAACGGCTGTGACGAGGATTTCTCCGACGGATCACTCGAGGATAACGATCTTGGTATCAGGGTCTTGAACCAGGGTAAAAAAATACGGTCAGTACGAGGGCTGGCTATAGTATTCCATTTATGGCATCCGGCATCGTGGAGTTTTCAGAGCGAAAAATATCAAAATAGTCTCAAAATCATCAAAAGAAGAATTGAAAACAAGGAGACATTTTGCAAAAACGGGATCAGACCTTTATAGTTTTACGGGACAGCAAAAGGCAGAGGGAGGGATACGTTCTAAAAAAAGTTACTATGCCCTTCAGTTTGCCTACTATGGATGCATAAGATTGCAGGCAGACAGCCAAAATAATGATTATTTCGCTGCGCACAGACGCCCTTGTGGAACCATAAGTTTGCCGAAAGTACAATTGTGATTCTTTTCCAAAAGGTGTGTGTGATCTATCACATTTTCACGTGGAATTTTGCATGAGGTATTTTGCGGCACGCGAATACGGGGTTCCTTCAATTCATTGAATGGCTTCCTCTGCCAGCAGAACTTGTCTTTATCATAATGGGTTGTTAAAGAGAGTGAGCAAGATTACGGCGAACCGATGGGTTTCCGGATTGCTGTGATGTACGCGGGGGAAAGAGAATCGATCACGTCGGAACGTCAAGGAAGGAGACCTCACCTCGCACTTCAAGTACACAAGGCCGCTACTGCTATCCTCCCTCAAAATAAATTAATGCGCAGTCCTGGTAGCAGGCTTATGTTTAGGAGCCTTATTCAAGAGGCGCTTAATTTTAACTATACTCGCTTTCGTCGACCGATACCCTTCCGCGATAAGTTCATCAACCTTTTTCACCTCCATGCGAGGGAAATGGGACAACTGAGGTTCGATGAGTACGTCGGCCTGCCGCACCTGCACCTTGGTATTCTCATCGATTGCAATATCGATGGCATTGAGAATGATGTCTATGATATCGTTAGGTGTGCTGTACCGCCGCTCCGCGCTCAGGTTCACGGCAACGACCACGTCGGCTCCCATGGGCTTGAGTGGCGAAATGGGTACATCTTCCGCTATCCCCCCGTCCACCAACATCCGCCCGTCAATGAATATAGGCCGGTAAATTCCGGGCACGGCATTACTGGCCATGACGGCGGGAGCAACCTCTCCCTTTCGCAGCACTACCTTTTCCCCGGTTCCTATATCAACGGTCATGATAGCGAGCGGAATCGGCGAATCTTCGATCTTGGCCTTG
>DATJAP010000020.1:0-60297 GCA_035516155.1 Nitrospirota bacterium | reverse complement strand
TCTCCTCCTCTCTCCGCTGAGGACTGGAACATGAGTGCGTTAAGGGCGACTACCGCTTGATCTGCTGCGGGGCCGTTCTCTGCCTGAGCAGGGTAGTATACAGAAATGCATCCGATTACGCAGTAGCCCTTGCTCGATAGCCTGACTGGATCCAACCTGGTGAGTTGGGCTGGCTGTAATCGTGGCTGAGGCCGGGGGCCTGAAGCAGGGACATAATATACTTTTGGCCCAGGTACACAGCCTCCATCAAGCAATAGGGCGAAAGCCGCAATAGTAACGGCGGCAAGAGTCCAGAGGTGATGAGTGTGGTGGATATACGTCTTTTCCATGATCCAACCTCCTTTGGGTGTATCATAGATTAAGATATTCCTATGTAACAGAGACGCCGTCCGGATTCTCACGCTGCCCGAGAAATAAAAAAGACCCCTCAATAGTGGATATAGCCGCACGGACGGCATATCAGCCCCCCGTCGCCAAAGTGGCCTGAAAATACTCGTCTTGACAGCAATCATGATGTGCTATGAATATGCTATCGTCACAATTTTGAAAAACTTTAATAAATTAATGGGGTGATTTAAGGGTATATCAGCTAAAGAGTAGTGGTAAGTGACGGTTTATCTGTTGATGCTCGGAAAAAGAAAAGCCCATCCATATGAGCAGGCTTGGGATAACAAAACAGAAAGGATATGATTACTTTGTACCGAGAAGTGCATCTTTGGCGGCTTTGACCTGCCCCCAATTATTGTATCAGGTGCAGAGAGGGTAGACGATGCAGTATATAGGGTTGTAAATTATATTGTTTCAAAAAATGGAAACGCGCAAGAGGAAGGAGCTATTGACTGAAACTATATCAAAAAATGCAGGATGTAAACAGTATTGTGTGATAATTGGCATCAATCATTTCTCGTAATTGGAATCGAACCGACACGGAGTTGCCCCGGAGGATTTTGAGAGCGAAAAGCAGGAAAAGCCTTGGATGGGCCCTGTGGAAGGCTGATACTGCTCATTTTATTTGTTCGATACAGCTAATGTAATTGATGATAAATTTCCTTGCTACGGCATCTTGAATTCCTTCCCCGCGACCCGCACGGTAAGCACCGGGCAAGCTGCCTTGCGAACCACCTTTTCCGCCGTGCTCCCGAACAGCATATGGTCGATACCTGTTCTGCCGTGGGTACCGATTACAATCAAATCAGCGTTCTTCTCTTTTGCCGTTTTCACAATCTCGACAAAGGGCACTCCCCGGACGACCATTTTTTCGACATCCTTGACCCTGGTCGAGGCTTCAGTTCCCCATTTGTCCATTTCGCTCCATGCGCTTTTCTGCATGTCCTCTACGAGGTCTGCGACTGACAGCGACGACGGAATATACCATTCTGCTATGCTGATATCCTGGATTACATACAATAAAATGAGTTTCGCTTGGTAATCCGTCGCAAACGAAAGCGCATGGTCCATTGCGGCGCGCGCGCCCTTCGAAAAATCAGTCGGAAACAGGATTGTCTTCAGCTGCATGGGAAGCCTCCTTGTCAGGCGATCTTGATTTAGTTTAGCGCCAGACAGCTATAGAGTCAAATGAAAAAGGCGATGCCAACCACTTGGCTGGGCAGCGATGCTTTTATCCAATGAAAAAAGGATTTTTTCGCTAAAGCGGCCCGGCGGCAAGGCAGAGGAGGTGTTTCCTGCGCAGCAGATTTAAGCGGACCACGATGCCGCGAGCCGCAGCAGCGGTGCGTTCCAGTAGCATTCCTGCATGCCAGTGCGGCAAAAAAACGATTGACAATTTATGAACAGGCTGTTATAAATGTCGCCTATGCTTCAGGCCACAGAAAAAATATGGATGAATGGCTCCTTCGTCACGTGGGACGATGCGAAAGTGCACATTCTGACTCATTCGCTCCACTATGGCACCGGTGCTTTTGAGGGTATTCGCTGTTATAAGGCTGATTCTGGTTCCGCGGTGTTCCGGCTTCCGGAGCATGTGGACCGACTTTTCGGTTCAGCGCACATCCTTCAGATGGAAATGCCTTTTACCCGAGAGGCCGTAAACGAAGCGATACTCGAAACAATTCGCGTGAACAAGATTGATGCCTGTTATATCAGGCCACTGGCCTATATCGGTTACGGATCCATGGGAATCTATCCCAAGGAAAATCCTATACAGCTCTCGATCGCGGTCTGGCCCTGGGGCAGCTACCTCGGTGAAGAGGGGCTCAAAAACGGCATTCGTGTAAAAATATCCTCGTTCAGCCGGCCTCATGTGAATGCCACCCTGGTCAGGTCAAAGACTACGGCAAATTACGCAAACTCGCTCCTAGCAAAACGAGAAGCGCTCAAAGACGGATACGATGAGGCCATGCTACTCGATCCGGACGGCTATGTTGCCGAGGGCAGCGGAGAAAATGTATTCATCATACGTAAAGGAGTCATCAAAACACCGCCTCTCACCGCCATACTCGAAGGCATTACGCGGGACACGATTATGCTGCTCGCCGCAGAACGGGGCATGCGGCTTGTGGAGGAGCGGTTCACGAGGGACGAACTATACCTCGCCGACGAGGCGTTTTTCAGCGGAACAGCAGCCGAGATTACCCCGATCCGCGAGGTGGACAATCGCACGATCGGCAGCGGCAAGCCAGGTCCCGTAACGAAAGAACTCCAGGCTGCTTTCTTCAATGTGGTCCATGGCCGGGACAGCAGGCATGTGGACTGGCTCACGCCGGTATATGCGAAACAGCCCGCAACGAAAAAATAGCTCAAACAAGCGGAGAAAACATCGAAATTACCGGAAACAAAGTAGCGTGGTGCAGTTCTTTTTCCGGTGCTCTCGGTGAATTCTGAAGTCAAAAGTTTATCACGAGTGCCGAAGTGGTGGAATTGGTAGACACGCACGTTTGAGGGGCGTGTGGGGCAACCCATGGGGGTTCGAGTCCCCCCTTCGGCACCATTTTTTCCGTCGTTCAATGCACGATCAGAAAGTCGTCCACCCGGTTTTCCTGATTCATCTGATGAAAAAATATTTCGCCATAGCGCTTTCCTGGTCTGCGGTCCTTCTTTTTTCTTCCGCCACGAGGGCCGAGCTGCCTCCGAACGGTAGCATCGGTATTGTATCCGCTCCTCTCGCCAATGTCCATGAGGAGCCTCTGCCCAAGTCTCGGCTTGAAACGCAGGTGCTCATGGGAGACGAGGTTCGCATTCTGGACAAGCAGGACAACCGCTACAAGATCACGATCCCGGACCAGGGGAACCTGGAGGGATGGATCCAGCAGGAGGCGATTTCCATTCCCCGGGACAAGGGCAAGCATTACCTGAACTCCGAACGCCAATGGATCGTCATCTCCGCGTTAAAAACCGACGCGCTGATCCTGGACAAAACCGGCAATCAGAAAATCCCTCTTTTTGCCGGAACGCGTCTCCCTGTACTCGAACAAGCGCAGAATGGTTTGAAGGTCCAGTTTCCCGACCGGTCCGTGGCCATCATCGATGCGGCGGACACGATACAGATGAAGTCCTCCGATCCGATTGTGAATGGCACGAGGCCCGAGGAGATTGCGAACACTGCGAAACGTTTCCAGGGCGTTCAGTACCTCGCGGGAGGCATGACCGCCCAGGGCATCGACACCAACGGGCTGATATCCATTGTCTATCGCATCCACGGTTTTCCTGCAACAAGAGATCGCAGGGAATTGAAGGAAATCGGGGGGCGCATATCGAAGAACGACCTTGAGCCCGGAGATATCCTGGTCTTTTATGGTGGTCAAGAGGGGCTGTACCTCGGCAACGGTCGTTTCATGCAGGTTGCGCGCAAGAAAAAAGTTCAAATCGAAGCCATCCAGAACCGACGCTATACTAATGCATTTCAGTACGGGATCCGGATTATCGGCGCCGATCCCGATGAAAGCAAGCGACCCTCCCAGATGACTGCCGACGAGATTTTTCTCGCACAGGCGCGAGTTGCGCAACTTCCCTTCAACAGGCGCATTGTCTACTGGGCAGGCCGCTTTATCGGCACGCCCTACGACCCTGACCCCCTCGGGCTCTATGTACGAATGAACCGCATAGTGGCCGACGAGAAGGTCGACTGCATGTACCACGTGTTCCGCTCCGTCGAACTGGCCCGGAGTAATACACCCAGTGAGGCGATCGAACAGGCGCTGACGCTTCGGTTCACCACAAAGGGCGTGCTTAGGGACGGCCTCGTGACCAACTATGATATGCGCTACCAGTATGGCGAGGACATGGTCTTCAGCGATAAGTGGGGAAAGAATATTACCGCCGTGCTCGGAACAACTGAAACGATTCCCGGTTCGCGCGGCCGGGGAACCGTGGATATTTTGCCGAAAAAAATACTTCTCCGCAGGTCCGTTCAACAGCAGCTCCATGACGGCGATATCGTGTACTGGGTTAAGGACCCGAAAAAGCGCTCTGTCGAGGAAATCGTTGCCCACCTGTCAATCGTCCACATAAAAAACGACAAACCTTACCTGATCCATGCTGCCGGCGACAAGGACCACGCGGGCCAACCGGGCGGCGGTCTCGTAAAAGAAGTTCCTTTTGCGGACTATGTCCGTCACATGAAATTCATCGGCGCATTCGTGACACGCTTCGATCAGTAATCCCTCCGCCGATTTCAGTTTGACGCTCTCCCCATTCCCTGCTTAGAGCAATATGCAAGTCAGTCGCATCCAAGGCGCGCACCATGCTCCGTAAAGAACATGTGGCCGCAGGCAACAGTGAATGATTACAGACAGGTCCTCTCGCGCCCGGCCAAGTCAGGCGCAAAGTTAGGCTTCTATTGCCTTCAAAATCAGTTATCATCATCTTTATCCGCCAACCACGAACGCAAACAACGCTGTGAATCGCGGGTTAGCGCCGTGTCGATGCAGGTCACAAACAGTCATTCCACAACAATTTTCATCGGCTGACGAAGGGAGGGAGGTGCTGGATGCGAAGCGATTGAACGATGTGTTCTGGTAGGATATCAGCTGCCCTTTCTTTACGTGCGACCGTCTTTGCGTTGTTGAGGGTACGTGACGGACTCGAATGCCGCACGCCTAACTCCTGGTTTGTCATTGGCTTCCTTATTCCTAAACCCATCGTCAAAACCCATCGTCAGGGTTGACGCGCTCCGATAAAAAGAATATAGTAGACCACAAACAGACCTGATTTTCCAGAAATCCGCCCTCAGGAGCGCACACGGCGTGATGGACACCCCGGATCAACCCTCACAGGCTTTTACCAGCGAAACCTCCCTCTCAATCATTCCCCTTGGCGGAGTCGGCGAGATCGGCCTTAATATGACCGTTCTCGAATGCGGAAACGACATCCTGGTAATCGATGCGGGTCTCATGTTTCCCGACGCTGAAATGCTCGGTGTCGACATTGTCATCCCGGACTTCAGTTACTTGACTGATAATAAGGATCGCATACGCGGCGTGGTACTCACCCACGGCCACGAGGACCATATTGGCGCGCTGCCTTTCCTGCTCAGAGAGATCAAGGTGCCGATCTACGGCACGAAGCTGACACTCGGCTTCGTCACAGAAAAGCTGCGGGAGCACGAGCTCGATGGGAAGATAAACCTCGTTCCCGTCCGCCCCCGCGACGTGGTGAATCTGGGGTGTTTCAGCGTTGAATTCATCCGCGTGACCCACAGCATCGTCGACGGCGTGGGGTTGGGTATCACGACACCCGTAGGCCGCGTGGTCCATACCGGCGACTTCAAGATCGACCCCACACCCGTTGACGGCGAGATTATGGACCTCCGCACCTTTGCGGAGTACGGGGACAAAGGTACGCTCGTGCTCCTGTCTGACAGTACGAACGCCTCACAGGGAGGATATACCTTTTCGGAGAAGGAGGTCCGCCGCGGCTTCGAGGATATTTTCTCCCGGGCCATGGGGAGGATCGTGGTCGCGACCTTCGCATCGAACATCCACCGCGTCCAGCAGATCATCGATGTCGCCGTCATGTACGGCAGAAAGGTGATCCTAAACGGCAAGAGTATGATCGCCAACGCTCAGATCGCCCTTGATTTGGGATATCTCCGGATGCCGCCGGACACATGGCTTAAAATCGGCGAGCTTAAAAAGCTGCCGGATGACGAGGTTGTAATGATCACGACGGGCAGCCAGGGCGAACCCATGAGCGCCCTTTCACGCATGGCTGCCAACGAACACAAGCATTTTCAGATCAAAAAAGGAGACACCATCGTCCTGTCATCCAAGATGATCCCGGGGAATGAACGGGCCATTTCGCGCATCATCAACCATCTGTTCAAACATGGCGCGGAAGTATTTTACGAAAAAGTCTCTGAAATCCACGTTTCGGGCCACGCGTCCAAAGAAGAGCTTAAGCTTATGCTGAACCTGATTAAACCGAAGTACTTCATTCCTGTGCATGGCGAATACCGGCACCTTGTCTATCATGCCCAGCTCGCCCGGAAAGTGAACATCCCCGAGGAAAACATCTTTGTAATTGAGAACGGCGTGGTAATGGAATTCACGGGGAACAGCGCGAAGCGCGCCGGCATCGTCAATGTAGGCAGGGTTTATATTGACGGCAAGACTGCGGGATCTGTTGTTGAGGCGGGCGTCGATACGGTGGTGCTTCGGGACCGCATGAAGCTTGCCCACGACGGCGTGGTGATCGTGATTCTCAGCATCGAAAAAACCTCGGGCAAGGTGGTCTCGGGGCCGGACATCGTTTCACGCGGATTTGTGTTCGAAGACGCATCCCAGGAACTGCTGGCCGAAGTGAGGGACGTGGTCATGGATACGCTCACCCTTATGATCCCTGAAGCCAAGGGAGACTGGTCGCTCGTTTCTGCACGCGTCAGGACCAGCCTCAAGAAGTTCATCAACAAACGTCTTGAGCGCAGGCCCATGATTTTGCCGATTATCATGGAGATCTAACCCGCCTCACGATCACCTCTCGGGCTTAAAGCAACAACGGCATTGGCAGGAAATTTATTAAATTTTCTGCAGAAGAGATTTCCCTGATTTCTCCCAAAAAAGCTAACTGCAAAACGGCAGAAGCAAGCTGAACATTCTGAACTCGCAGTCATTCTCGACGAAGAATGAGCTGAACGGCCGTTGACAGAACGCCTATATCTTGCTACCATCAAAACAGCACATGCTTGCCATAATCCGCAATGGTGTCCAGCGTTGCATTTTTGATCAGAAGCTGTAAAGGTGCGCGGTTCCTTCTAATGAGGATATTTGAATGTCTATCAGCGTCAAGGTTTTTTCTGACTACATCTGACCCTTCTGCTATATCGGCGAGGGTATCGTCGAAAAACTGAAGAAGGAATTCGACCTTACAGTCGAATGGCGGGGCATAGAAATTCATCCGGATACCCCTCCGAGTGGAAGGCCATTGGCCGAGCTCTTCCGCATCGAAGACATCAACAGGATGATGAATCATCTGCGCACAATGGGAGCTCAATTCGGAATCACCTTTGTGGACCGTCCCTTCCTTTCTAATTCAGGCCTTGCCCTCCAGGCAGCAGAATTCAGCCGGGAGAAGGGCAGGTTCGATGCTTTTCACGAAGCCGTGTTCGTTGCCTATTTTTCACACGGCCTTGACATCGGAAATCCCGGCGTGCTTGAGCAGATTGGTCGGGATTGTGGTCTCGATGCGGAGGCGATGAAAAAAGCCATCGCAAGCGGAAAGTACCTATCGAAGCTCGAAGAGACGAAGGAAGACGCATCCCGCCACGGCGTGACCGGCGTTCCCTCGTTTTTTATCAACGAGAAAAAGTCCGTTATAGGCGCGCAGCCTCTCGACGTATTCCGGAAGGTTCTCCGCTCCGCATAATTCCAGCTCGCGATACCATCCACTTTCGGAACCCTTTGGAGGGCGCTTGTTGAGGCCCGCGTGCCCGAAAATAAGCCCCTTCTTCCGGTTTTTCAGGTACAATGAAACAAAAACCTACCCGGAGGCGCCATGGTCTTCAATCATAATAAACTCAGCACCTTCCGTTATGACAAACTCGAAAATGACCGGCAGTCCCTCAAACGCTCATTGTCAAACCGCCTCATTTACTCCATGGGCAAGGATCCCATCACCGCGACTCACCGCGATTGGTTCCATACCACGGCTTACGCCGTCCGAGAGCGGCTGATCGAGCGCTGGATGGAGACCATGCGCAGCTATTATGAGACCGATGCCAAACGGGTATATTACCTCTCCATGGAATTCCTGACTGGCCGTCTGCTGTCGAACAGCCTGCTGAACATGGGCTTCTACGAGGAATGCCGCGAAGCATTGTCCGATCTCGAACTGGAACTCGAACGGATCCGCGAACTCGAAGCGGACGCGGCACTCGGCAACGGGGGGCTGGGCAGGCTCGCGGCCTGTTTTCTCGACTCCATGGCCACGCTGCGGCTGCCGGGTTATGGCTACGGCATCCGTTACGAATACGGCATGTTCAACCAGCGCATCGACGACGGATGGCAGGTGGAGCACCCCGACAACTGGCTGCGATACGGTAACCCCTGGGAATTTCCCCGGCCTGAGGTGCTGTTTCCGGTAAAATTCGGTGGACGAGTGGTCCAGTTCAATGACGAGCAGGGTCATGCCCGGTTTCACTGGGTAGAGACCGAGGACGTGATGGCCATGGCCTATGACACCCCGATTCCCGGCTACGACACCACCACGGTGAACAACATGCGGCTTTGGGCTGCCAAGGCATCGCGCGATTTCAACCTCAAGTACTTCAACGAGGGAAACTACATCAAAGCGGTGCAGGAGAAAAACGAGTCAGAAAACCTGTCCAAAGTGCTCTATCCCGATGATACGACACAGATGGGCCGCGAACTGCGGCTCAAGCAACAGTACTTCTTCGTCTGCGCTTCGCTCCAGGACATTCTACGCCGATTCACCAAGTATCACACGAATCTCGAGGATTTACCGGACAAGGTGGCAATCCAGCTGAACGATACGCACCCTTCTATCGCCATACCGGAGCTCATGCGTGTCCTCCTCGACGTACATCATCTGGAATGGGACCGTGCTTGGGACATTGTGCGCAGGACTTTCTCCTATACCAACCATACGCTTATGCCTGAAGCGCTTGAAACGTGGCCGGTTGGCCTTTTCGAGACGATCCTGCCGCGGCACTTGCAGATCATTTACGAGATCAACTACCGGTTTCTCGAGGATGTGCGGCACAGATATCCGGGAGACGTCGGCCTTCTCAGGCGGATGTCGATCGTGGACGAGGAAGCCGGTCGCAGGCTGCGCATGGCCCACCTTGCCATTGTCGGAAGCCGCTGGGTGAACGGTGTCTCGCAGATCCATACGGACCTCATGAAGAAGACGATCTTCACGGACTTCGAGAAGATCTTTCCCGGGAAAATCATCAATATCACGAACGGCGTGACGCCGCGGAGATGGCTCAACCAGTCAAACCCCGGCCTGTCAGCCCTCATTTCCCAGTTCATCGGCGACGACTGGCGCTGTGATCTGCGCCAGCTCAAGAAACTCACTCCGTTTGCCGACGAGGCCCTGTTTCGGCAGCAATTCCGACAGGTGAAGCGGGCAAACAAGGTGCGGCTTGCGGAAATCATTAAGATGCGGCTCAAGATCAAGGTCGATCCCGACTCGATGTTCGACGTTCAGGTCAAGCGTATCCACGAATACAAGCGGCAACTGCTGAACGTGCTCCATGTTATTACACGCTATAACCGCATCCGGGAAGGACTCCTCGTTGACGCCGTGCCCCGTACCGTGATCTTCAGCGGGAAGGCCGCGCCAGGGTATACCATGGCAAAGCTCATTATCAAGCTGATCCACAGCGTCGGCGATGTCGTGAACCACGACCCGGCTGCCGGTAATCTCCTCAAGGTCGTCTTTATTCCTGACTACAGCGTCTCGAATGCTGAGAAGATCATTCCTGCCAGCGACCTGTCGGAACAGATTTCAACTGCCGGCACCGAGGCCTCGGGCACGGGCAACATGAAGCTTGCTTTGAATGGAGCATTGACTATCGGAACGCTCGACGGAGCAAATATCGAGATCAAGGAAGAGGTGGGAGACGAAAACATTTTCGTGTTTGGTCTGACCGCCGCTAATGTAGTAGCAATACGGACAGAGGGGTACACGCCGCATGGCATCTATTCCGTGAATGCGGAGCTGAAGCAGGCGCTCGATATGGTCGCCAGCGGGTATTTCTCGCCTGACGCTCCAGGCCGGTTCCTGCCCATCTTCGACGCGCTCACTAGCAGCGATCATTTTCTGCTGCTCGCGGATTATGCGTCTTATATCGCGTGCCAGGAACGGGTGGACGCGCTTTACCGCGACTCCGAGGAGTGGACCAAACGCGCTATTCTGAACGTTGCGGGCATGGGCCGCTTCTCGAGCGATCGCACGATCATGGAATATGCCGAGAAAGTGTGGAAAGTCAAAGCGGTGTCGCACTGATCGGGCAGGAGCGGGCCGCGAAGCTATGAAAAAAATGATTTTATGTCGCAGCGCAGTGGCCTCTCTGGCGACGTTCTTTCCGGTTCCAGTGTGCTTCGGGTGCGATAAGTCATTGACAGGAAAAGGTCTTCTAAAGCATCCTATTAAACCTTGAACTCATCGAGCGTCGTTTTCAGCTGCTTTGATAAGCCTTTTAGGATTTAGATATACTGAATTTGAGGGGGAGTGAAAATGAAAGCGCTTTATTATAATGATTTGAGCGGTTACCGGGGAATCAAGATGGGTGAACTGCCCCTTCCCGCGATAAAGGATAACGAAGTTCTTGTCAGAGTGAAGGCATTCTCCCTGAATCATCTGGACCTCTGGGTCATGGACGGGAAATATCCGGTCCGGATACCGCTGCCACACATTTTCGGCTCCGATGCAGCAGGCATCGTTGAAAAAATTGGTGCGTGTGTCGGCCATATCAAAGCCGGGGATGAAGCCATCGTTTTTCCGGGCCTTTCCTGCGGGCGCTGCGAGCGATGCCTCAGTGGACGTGACAATGAGTGCAACGGCTTTTCCCTTCTCGGCGTCATCGAGAACGGCGTGTCTGCGGAATACGTGAAGGCTCCGGCGGAAAACATCTTTCACAAGCCAGTCGGCCTCTCATTCGAGGAAGCTGCAACCTGCGGCATTACCTACGCGACGGCATGGAATTCCCTGGTACTGCGGGCGCAGATTCGCCAGGGCAATACCGTGCTGATTCATGCTGCGGGTAGCGGCACGGGCACGGCCCTCATCCAGGTGGCGAAGCTGTTTCAGGCGACGGTCATAACGACAGTGGGAGACGACTGGAAGATCGACAAGGCAAAAGCATTCGGAGCCGATTACGTTATCAACCATCGAAAAGAGGATGTAGCGGAAGCGGTCAAGCGAATTACCGGCGGGGAATTGGCTGATATCGCCGTGGACCATGTGGGCGTGACCACGTTCAACAAGTCCCTCGCCTGCCTGAAACGGGGCGGCACACTGGTGACCTTCGGCGCCACGTCGGGCGATGAGGTTCCCCTGAGTCTTCGCTACGTTTTCGGCAAGAACCTCAGAATCCACGGTGTCTACGTGGGTCCGAAAACCGCGGTTCTCCAATATCTAAAACTCATGCCTCTGCAGTTCAGGCCAGTTATCGACTCGGTATTTTCCTTTGAGGAGGTTCAAAGCGCCTATGAGAAACTCCTGAGCAGGCACTTCTTCGGAAAAATCGTGGTGCGAGTGTAGGCTTGCCTGCGTTCGCAGCGCAGTCTCCTGGTGCGAAGACCTTAAAACATCTTGAATTCCTCCATTCTTTGTGAAATAATGCCCACCATTGAACAAGGCGATTCTCTTCATCAAGGAGCGTTCGTGACAACAGTTGTCTTCCCGATGATGTCCCGGCCCGAAGGGCCGCTTGGACCCCTTGCCCGCGTTTTCCCCTGTTGGGTGCGAAGCGCTAGGAGGGGGGCCTCGCGCTGTATCGCCTGGGCCTTGCAAAGTCCATCGTGATGCTCTGGCTGGTCCGGCAGCCGGATGGAGCGATAAAAACGGTCACGAAGAAAAGGACTTGTATAAATGACGGCTTGATCTATTCAGGAGACTATGGCTGTATCAGCGACAAAACATAAACACTGGAATGAGATGGTAGGACTGTTGCTGTTTGCAGCTGGCCTTCTCATAATCCTGAGCCTGATTTCCTACAGCGCGATAGACCCCTGCTTCAGCGTGACCGTCACGAACGCGGTTATTAAGAATTATATCGGCATTATCGGCGCTTACCTCTCGGACGCGCTCCTCCGTCTCTTCGGCGTCGCGGCCTATTTGATTGCCTTCCTTTTCCTCGGCTTTGCGGTGTTCTCTGTTCTTGGTGGAGGAGCGCTCCATCCCCATCTGAAAAAAATCGGCGGCCTTATCCTCTTCTTTTCAACAGCGGCTTTTTTCGGGCTCCAGGGAGAAACGGTCCGCCTTCTGGGAGAAAACATTCCCTCGGGCGGCATGCTTGGCCACCTCATCGCACACCTGCTCATACAAGGGTTTTCGGTCACAGGCTCGTATATCATCACGATTACCGCCATGACTGTTTCGCTCATGATGCTCACGCCGTTCTCTCCGCTCAAGATGCTCGCGTGGCTCCGGACGACGTATAAGCAATTGTCGGAGCATCTCGACATCCTCGTTACGGTCTACCAGGGCAGGCGGGAAAAAGCGCGGGAGGCAAAAAAGCGGCCGGCCGCTCCCAAGGAACCGCCAAAAATCGTGGATGAGCAGAAACCGCCTGTCGCGCCGGCGTCAAAAATCATAAAACCGGAAAAGCCTGCCAAGGCGGCTCAGGCGAGCTTCGAGTTCATGGGGGCAGGCGACGGAAAGGGCGGTAGAGAAGCCTACCTGCTTCCTTCTCCCGACCTCCTCGACCCAGTGCCGCCGGCGATGAAAAAAATATCGAAAGAAGATATGCTCGCACAGTCCGAGCTGCTTGCGCGCAAGCTTCAGGACTTTGATATCGAGGGACGCATCACGCAGGTTTATCCCGGCCCGGTGGTCACCATGTTCGAATTCGAACCCGCACCCGGGGTGAAGGTAAGCAAGATCGTGAACCTTGCCGACGATCTGGCTCTTGCCATGAAGGCAGGAAGCGTGCGCATCGTCGCGCCGCTGCCAGGAAAGGCCGCTGTGGGGATCGAGGTGCCGAACCACACACGCGAGATTGTGTATTTCCGCCAAATTATCGAATCGCCCGAGTATCAGGCGCACAAGTCGAGGCTGAAAGTTCCGCTTGGCAAGGACATTTTCGGCGCATCCGTGATGAGCAGCATCGACAAGATGCCCCATCTCCTTGTGGCGGGCGCTACGGGGTCGGGGAAGAGCGTTGCCATCAACTCCATCATCCTGGCGCTCTTGTATAATGCACGGCCGAACGAGGTCAAGCTCGTGCTGGTGGACCCCAAGATGCTCGAGCTTTCGCTCTATAACGATATTCCCCATCTGCTCTCGCCCGTGGTCACCCAGCCTAAAAAAGCGGCGGAGACGCTCCGGGCGCTGGTCGCCGAGATGGAGCGCAGGTACCGACAGCTTGCGGAAAAGGGATCGAAGAACATCGAGTCTTTCAACAAAACCGTGCCCGAGGCTGAGCGTCTTGCCTTCATCGTCGTAATCATTGACGAACTTGCGGACCTTATGATGACAGTGCAGCGAGAAGTCGAGGACTCGGTCATGCGCCTCGCCCAAATGGCGCGGGCGGCGGGCATCCACCTCATCGTTGCCACGCAGCGGCCAAGTGTGGACGTGATCACCGGCCTTATCAAGGCCAATCTCCCGGCCAGGATCTCTTTCCAGGTTTCATCCAAAACCGATTCGCGCACAATCCTCGATGCGAACGGCGCCGAGAACCTTCTCGGCATGGGCGACATGCTTTTCCAGCCCCCCGGCTCGGCCCACCTCGTCCGCGTGCACGGGTGCTTCGTGTCCGAGGCCGAGATCAAGCGCGTTGTCGAATTTATCAAAAAGCAGGCTAAGCCGAACTATGAGCTCCTGCAGCAGCGGGTCAAGGAAGTGGTCGAAGCGCAGGTCGCGGAGGTCGAAGACAGCGAGCGCGACGAACTGTACGCCCGCGCTGTCGAACTGGTTCAGCTAAACGGCCAGGCGTCCACATCGTTCCTGCAGCGAAGGCTGCGCGTGGGCTACAACCGCGCGGCTCGCATGATCGAGATGATGCAGGAAGACGGCATTGTGGGACCGGCGGACGGGGCCAAGCCGCGGGAAGTCCTCGTCAGAAAAAACATGGACGGGACCGTAAGGGATCTGGATGCATAAATCCTATTGGGCTGATAATGGCAATCGTAATCACGGATGAGTACGGTTTAACGAACAAAAAGAAATTCCCGTCACGAGACGCGTTGGGCTTCCTGCATGCAGACGAAACTACATCTGAATTCAAAACGCCGGGACGTATGTTAACAAAGTCTCACGTCCCGACCAAGGGCGTGCGCGATAGCCTTCGCTGAGTTGTGGTTGTTACGAGGTTTCGCCTTGCGCTTCTTTAGACCCCGTTGCCTCCTTGCAACGTTCCTGTGCCTCCTGCACGTCGTCGGCGCATTAACCTCGGTACGTACCGCAGCGGCTGAAGCACGCGACACGCTCCTGAACATCGTCACAGATTGTCTCGACATACATGCGTCGGATTACTGCAGTAAGTGCCTCGCGCCACGAGCCGAAAGCGCCTGCGCGCAGGGTCGTGGCTGCAAAGAAACAACTGAAGTCTGGGAAGAAACAACCGCATACGTCGTTATCCGCGATAGGAAAATGTGCGGTTGCCCTAAAGGCTTTATACACGGTCTCGTGATTCCCCGCGCACAGATCGCCGGGGTCGAGGACCCGCAAAGACCCGATGGGATATGGCGCATCGCTTGGGATGCCGCAGTGAAGCGTATCGGAGATGAAACCGATATCGCGCTCGTGGTCAATCCCTCAGGGTTGCGAAGTCAGAATCAACTTCATGTTCACATCGTGCGGCTGCGCAGCGATATTCGACGCCACTTCAACGAGAGGAGGATTGCGTACGTTCGGTCCCTGGATGAAGTCTGGCGTGTGGCCGCAAAAAAAGCGTCGGCAGCAAATTTCGGGGATTACGGCGTTCTCGTTGCGAGGCAGCGAGGCGGCGAATTTCTGGTGCTGGTTGAAGAGGGAAGTCCGGAGAAGCTCTATACCTTGTGGACATGTAAATAGGAAGCAGCAGATAATCCGTAGGTTGGACTGAACGGGCATTCGCGAAGGCGGACAGGTTTTCAGAAAACTCCGGGCAAGAACCCGATTGTTGTTAAAACGCCGAGGCAGGCGGATTGACGTCAAAGGCGGACAAAGATTTTTAGGAGTCTTTCATTCACGGTTCTCCGAAGCCGCGCCGCTCTTATAGGCCCGTATCTCATTCATAAAAGCCTCGCCGTACCGCGCCAGCTTGACGTCTCCCACGCCTGAAACCTGCCTCATTTCCAAAGCTGTCGCCGGAGAGCGCCTGCTCATCTCATGGAGAGTCTTGTCAGAAAAAATGATGTAGGGTGGCACGCCGTGCACGTCGGCAATTCTTCTCCGGACAGCGCGGAGCCTGTCAAAAAGCGCCACGTCGAATTTGCCCGATTCGGCAATTTTCTTTTTCCGGCCAAGCGCTGTTCTTTCTTCCCGCTTGAGTCCCGATACCTGTTCTGTTCCGGTAAGCACGGCAGCGCTCCTAGCGGTGAATTTCAACACTGGATATCGATCCCCCTCGTGTCTGATACGGTCCTGCGCAAGCAGCTCATCGATGATAGAGCGCCAGTGGCTTTTGTCCTTATGTTTGCCGGCGCCGTAGGTTTTGATGCCGTCGTGGCCGAGCTCTTTGATTCGCTTAGTGCCCTCGCCCACAACGATGGCAATGATATGGCCGATGCCGAACCGTTCGCCGGTCCGCGCGATTGCCGACATCACAATCTGAGCATCAATGGTGATGTCAACCTGCTCACGAGTGCCTGAGCAGATATCGCACGCGCCGCAATTGTCCGCTGCATAAGTTTCTCCGAAAAAGGAAAGAAGTTGTTTTCTCCTGCAAACGTTGTGAGACGCGAACCGCACGGTCTGATTCAGCTTCTCGAGGGCAATGGCGCGCTCATGTGCGTCCCGTATCCGGTCTATGAAATACCGGATCTTCGGGATATCCCCCCTGCTGAAGTACAACCGGCAATGCGCCGGTTCGTTGTCCCGGCCGGCCCGTCCGGTTTCCTGGTAATAGGCTTCGATATGCTTGGGAAGGTCGGCATGGACCACGAACCGCACGTTTGATTTATCAATGCCCATGCCGAAGGCAATGGTCGCGACGATCACCGCGGCTTTATCCTTGTTGAATGCCTCTTGGTTTTTCTCCCGATCGTTAGCAGAAAGGCCAGCGTGATAGGGGAGCGCTTTAATGCCGTGAGAGGTTAGAAATGCAGCTGTCGCTTCGACCGTGTCCCGGGTCGTCCGGTAAATGATTCCTGATTCCTCCTCGTGGTCCTTAAGGAATTCCAGAAGCTGCTGATGGATTTCGGACTTGGGCTCAACCTGGTAGAAGAGGTTTGGACGGTTGAAGGAAGCGCGCACGATGTGGGGCGTCCTGAGCCCGATCTTCCCGATGATGTCCGTCTGGACTTTTTCAGTGGCTGTGGCAGTGAAGGCGGCCACGGGGACGTCGGGAAAAAGGGAGGGAATCGCTGAAAGCGCGAGGTAGTCGGGACGGAAATCATGGCCCCACTCCGAAATGCAGTGCGCCTCGTCGATGGCGAAAAGCGAGAGGGGGATGGTTTTCAATGTCTCAAGGAATTGCGGCAGGGCAAATCTTTCCGGTGCGATATAGAGGAGTTTAATCAGTCCCGTTGTAAGCTTGCGGTAGGCATCTGCCATCTCCCGATGGTCAAGCGAGCTGTTCATGAACAGGGCAGCGATACCATTTTCCCTGGCCGCGTCGACCTGGTCCTTCATAAGGGATATCAGGGGGCTTATGACGACCGCTGTTCCCTCTCTCAGAAGCGCGGGAAGCTGATAGCATAGGGATTTCCCGCCACCCGTGGGCATGACTGCGAAGACATCCCTTTCTGCCAGAATGTTTTTTATGATGGTTTCCTGATCCGGACGGAATGACTCGAAACCAAAGACCTTGCGCAGGCTCTGATGAATTTCGGAATCAGTGATCGGGAAAGACGGTTTCATGAGTGACCCGTGAAACAATGCTTGATGACAGGATGTTTATTCCAAGAGGGAAGCCCCGTCATTCAAGTTGACTCCGTGACTGGGCCATGATAATCTGAGATATGGATAATGTCAAGACAGACCATGAGCATCAGGGAAAAGAGTCACTTCCTGATGCAGATCAAACCAAAAGAAAAGGATATAGCCGTGAAATGTATTGTTAAGGAAAATACAAAAGCCCCCCTGGTGCCGCTTATTTTTTTTCTGGCTCTTTGCGCACTCCCGTCAGCGTTGCCGGCACAGGCCCAGTCAGTACAGGAAGTCGTCACTTCCGTGGAGAACCACTACGGCACGCTCAAAACGCTGACCGCGAAGGTGACGCAGAAAAATCGCCTCAAGGCCGTGGATATGACGCAGAAGTTCGATGGGACGCTCTGGATAGAAAAACCGGGAAAGCTCCGGCTCAATTACACGAACGGGCAGGTGCTCCTGATTGACGGTAAAGCAGCGCTATTCTATTCAAAAAAAAGCGAACAGTTAATCAAAAAGACCTTTACAGATTTTCAGCTTGCGAACATTCCCGTGGCATTTCTTCTCGGAGCGGCGCATATACGCGATGATTTCGATGTGCTTCAGTCTGACCCGAAAACACCCCGGTCCCTGGAGCTCCTCCCAAAGAAACCGGGGGCAGCCATGAAGAAGCTGATCATGGCAGCCGACACGGATGGCCGCATCACGGGTCTTACGATCTTTGATAGATCAGGAAACATAACGGAAATTATATTCGCTCAGGAAGTAGACGGCGCTACGATTGATGACAAGCTGTTCACCTTCAAAGCCCCGAAGGGGACAGAAGTCATAGAGCAGTAAACAATCGGCGGGAGATGGAAAACAGGGGAAACAGGAAGCATAAAAAAGTATTTGTGATTCCCATTTGTGTATGGTGTCTCAACCATGCGGATTTTCAGGAGGGATTCATGGCTGCGGAAAATTCATTTGATATCGTTTCAAAAATCGACATGTCCGAGGTAACGAATGCGGTCACTCAGGCTATGAAGGAAATCGGCCAGCGGTTCGACTTCAAGGGCAGCAAGTCGAACATCACCCAGGAAAAGGACGCGCTCGTGGTTGTGTCCGACGACGATTACAAGCTGAAGAGCGTTATCGACATTCTTCAGAATAAGCTGGTAAAACGCGGTGTGCCAATAAAAAATGTTTCCTATGGAAAAGTAGAGCCGGCCCTTGCAGGAACCGTGCGGCAACGCCTGACGCTGCAGCAGGGCATTCCAACCGACAAGGCCAAGGAGATCGTGAAAGCGATCAAAGACTCCAAGATCAAGGTACAGGCATCAATCCAGGCCGACCAGATCCGTGTGTCGGGAAAGAGCAGAGATGACCTTCAGACCGTGATCCAGCTTTTAAAAGGGCGGGAATTCGGAATCGAGCTGCAGTACGACAACTACCGGAGCGCATAATATCCCTTCCCGGGTCTGGCTATTGATGGGATTCGCGGGCCCGGATCGACACCCCGATTTCGGCTAGTTCCGGCGGGTCTCTCTCGCCTCTTTTTCCGTTTCCACGAAATGCACCGCCTGTGCGGAGTGGCGTCTCCACCGGCCGATTTGTGTATTTACCAGGTCCTCCTCACGCCCGGCCTAACTGACGAATTAATCTTTTACATTTTTTACCTAAACTGATATAATTCCCGCAATTATGCTTATTCGGGAGAATGCATGAGCCTTGTCGGCAGACTGGAAGATCTCGCCTTACCGGATATCTTTCAGATTATCAGTTTGAGCAAAAAAACAGGAACACTGGTCGTGCGCAGCCGCAAGGGCACGGGCATGGTCGTTTTCAAGAACGGCCAGGTGATCCAGGCTGCGAGCGACTGCATCCGCGACTCCCTCGGGAATATTCTCGTTTCGCAAGGTATGCTCGATGAGGCCGCTCTGTCGCGGGCCCTGGCCCTTCAGAAACGGCAGGCAGACACTCCGCTGGGCATGATCCTCGTCGAAATGGGAGCAGTCTCCGCGCAAACGCTCGAGACCGTTGTTCGCAAGCAGATCGAAGAGATAATCTATGATCTGCTTGCCTGGGAAGAAGGCTTCTTTAACTTTGAACTTGGTGAAATCGCGCGCAAGGACAAGATTGAGATCGATACCCAGGAGTTTCTTCTCAAGTCCGGCATCAGCGCCGAGTATCTTCTCATGGAGGGAACCCGGATCCTCGATGAGAGAAGGAAGGACGGGAAAACGCACGGCGCTCCCACTGTCCCACGCCCTGCCGTGGCAACACCGCCGAAACCCGCAATACCCTCCCCCCCCATCAGCTACGAACCTGCCAAGGAGGAATTCCGCGCCCGCATCGAAAACGAAGAGCCGCGGAAGGAAATCCGTGTTCTCAAGTCCATGTTTGACGAACTCCGTTTTCCGACCGCCACGGCCGAGGTAACGCTGCTTATACTGCGGTATGCAAGCGAGGTGGTGAACCGCGCGATCCTCTTTATGGTGAAGAAGGATGAGGTGCGCGGCCTCGGCCAGTTCGGCATTGAACTCAAGGGCCGTTCTGCGGACCTGGTCGTCAGAAACATCAAGATTCCCCTGAGCAAGCCCTCCTTGTTTCTCTCCGTCATCGAGACCCAGCGTAGTTACGTCGGCCCTCTTGAGCAGAGCGAATGCAATTCCTATCTTGCCGCCGAACTCGGCGGCGCCATGCCAGATATGGTCCTCGCGATACCACTCATTGTGGACGATAAGACCGCCTTGATCGTGTATGGAGATAATCTGCCCGGGCGAAAGCCCATCCATGGGATCGACACGCTTGAGATCTTTATGAACCAGGCGGGCATGGCCCTCGAAAAAGCGCTGCTTGAAAAGCGTCTTGCTGAGCTCCAAAAGGAGAGAAAATGAAGAATGTCCTTGTCGTTGAAGACTCCAAAGCCATTCGTTCCATGATTCGGATTGCGCTTGAGGAGGCCGGAGGGTTCTTCGCTATAGAGGCAGGGAACGGCTTCGAGGCGCTCAAGACACTGCCCACCCGGCGTTTCGATCTGATCATCACTGATATTAACATGCCGGACATCAACGGCCTGGAGCTGATCGGCTATGTAAAGTCGAATCCGACCTACCGTGACATCCCTCTCATCATTGTGAGTACCGAAAAGTCCGAGGAAGACAAAAAACGCGGCATAGCGCTTGGCGCCGCCGGGTATGTCGTCAAACCGTTCAAAAAGGAAGAACTGGTATCTGTGGTCTCGCACGCACTTGCCGGGAAGTAGACTCTACGCGGTTCACGGTTAAGGATTGAAACCGCGGCATCGACGCTGAAAAGCGGTAGCCGGCTTTTTGACGAGGCATGCAACATTACCGATACTCTGGGGAGCGCAGCGATTAAAATGAAATCCGATCGGCCCATAAAAGAGTTCCTTGCCGAAGCCGAGGACATTCTGGAAGCGGCGAACGCGTCCCTGTTTGCGCTGGAAACCACGCAGGCCTCGGGCCGGAGTGACCCCGAACAGGTGAATGCCCTGTTCCGCGCGATCCATTCCTTCAAAGGCCTCGTGGGCATGTTCGGGTTCAAGGAGCCGACGGAGCTTTCACACAAGCTGGAATTTCTTCTCGACGAACTTCGTCTCGGAAAAGTGGGCCTGAGCCATGACGCAGCCGATGTCCTTACCGATACCACGGCCCTGCTTGGGAGGCTGGTTCAACAGGCCGGCCGAAAGCAGCCATTCGAGGATATTTCGTCGGCTCTGGGCCGCATCGACGGCATTCTCACGGCAAAACCGTCAACCCCCGTCGCCCGCTCGTTTGCAGATCAGATCAACCTGGATCGTGGCATTCTGCAGGTGCTGACCGAGTACGAGGAACACCGTCTCCGCGAATGCATCCGCGAGAAGAGAAATCTTTACATGCTGAAGGCGGAATTCGATCTTTCGAATTTCGAAAGGGGAATCAAGGACCTCAACACAACGCTGAAAAAACATGGCGAGATCATCTGTACGCTTCCAACGGCGGGCGGGGCAGGCATCGGATTTTCCATCGTCCTCGGCACGGAGGAGGATCAGGACAGACTGGCATCAGCGGTCGCCATGCCGAACGTGAGCATCGAAAAGATTTCCTATGCCGAAAGCCGGAAAAACGAAGAACCCAAAACAGAAGACGGCATGCTCAGATCCGTCAGTCACACTGTCCGGGTCGATATCTACAAGCTCGACGGCCTGATGAGCGTCGTGGGGGAAATGCACCTGATAAAAAACATCATTGCCAGGATCTCCAAGGAACTCAGGATGATGCAGGGCTTCATTGGGCTTTCCGTCGATCTACATAAGGCCCAGCGCGGCCTCGAGCGAAAGCTCAACGAATTGCAGGAAGGTATTCTTGAAGTGAGAATGGTACCCCTCGGCCAGATTTTCACTCGACTTGCCCAGCTTGTCCACAAGTACGCCAAAGAAGCTCAAAAGGAGATCAAGTTTGAGGTGCACGGTGAGGAAACGGAACTGGACAAGCTTATGATCGAGGATCTAGCCGATCCCCTTATGCATCTTATCCGGAACGCTATTGACCACGGCATCGAGCCACCGGACGTCCGAAGACAGCTGGGCAAGCCGGAACAGGGAAGCGTGCGTCTTTCGGCGTTTCCGAAGGGCAACCATGTCGTGATCACCGTCGAGGATGACGGGGCCGGCATGGATGCTGCTGAGATTGCAGCTAAGGCCGTGGAAAAAGGGATCCTGGCGCCGGACCATGGCCTCGATCCCATGCAGGACAGCCGGGATATTTTTGATCTTATCTTTCTTCCCGGTTTCACGACCCGTGACCAAGTGACGGAAATTTCGGGACGGGGAGTGGGCATGGATGTGGTAAAGCGGAACGTGTCCAAGCTGTCCGGCATGATCGACATTCGATCGGAAATCGGAGCGGGAACGACGTTCGCCCTCACGCTTCCCATAACCCTGGCCATCATCAAGGCGTTGGTCGTCGAGTCTGGCGGCCAGACCTTTGCCATCCCGCTCAGCTCCGTGCTCGAGATTCAACAGGCCGCCGCTGGACAGATTGAGACGGTCGAAGGACGGGAAGTCATGGCTATTCGGGATGATACGATCCCCCTGCTTCGCGTCTCTCGCGTTTTCAACCTCGCTGGCCGGACCGAACGCGATTCCTTTTATGTTATCCTCGTCGGGATTGCTGAAAGGCGGCTCGGCATCATCGTCGACAGCCTTCGTGATCAGCAGGAGATCGTAATCAAACCCCTGGGGAAACGCCTGGCTGATATACCGGGTATTGCCGGCGCGACGGAACTGGGCGACCGCAGGGGTGTGGTCCTCGTGCTGGATGTCGAATCGCTCATCGACGGGATGCTGAAGAAGACCGCTGTCGCCAGGCAGTAAACAGCTGATCGGAGAAAGGAGCCGGAAGCCAGCAATTGGACAATGCCGCAAACCTGCGTCTGTCTTCTGTCCCTTGATTTTACCGTGTACGAAGAATTTTACGAGCTTGCCGAAAAGCCATTCAATAAAACGCCGGATCCGCGGTTCCTCTTCCAGAGCCGCAAGCATGCGGAGGCGCTGGCGCGTCTCTATCATGCCGTCGAGGAGCAGGACATTGTTCTTCTGACCGGCGAGATAGGATCGGGCAAGACCACGCTCTCCCGGGCTTTCATCGATGGACTGGATGCGAGCTTTCATCCGATGCTGATCATCAACCCGAGGCTTTCGCCATCGCAGCTTTTGCATATGGTCGCTCTGCGGCTGGGCATGGAAGACTTGACACAGCAGCGGCACGGGATCCTCGAAGGGATCAACGCCAAGCTCTATGAGATTTACGAAGCGGGCAGGCGGCCGGTCATTATCATCGATGAAGCACAGCTCATTCCGAGCAAGGCGACTTTTGAAGAACTGCGGCTGCTTACCAATTTTCAGCTCGACAACCGGAACCTCCTGGCGATTGCGCTGATCGGGCAGACCGAGCTCCGTGAACGCCTGAACCGCAAACCGTACAAGGCTTTGCGGCAGCGCATCGGCATGCAGTACCATCTCGGCCCGCTCGACCGCGAGGAGACGGAAGCATACGTGCTGCACCGGCTCCGGGTTGCAGGACGGGAAGCGCCTCTCTTCGATAGCGGAGCAATGGAGCTTCTGTACCGATACTCCGGCGGGATACCCCGCCGCATCAATATTGTTGCGGGCAACGCGCTTATCGAGGGTTTCGGGAGGGAAGCACAAACTATTGGAGCCGACATTGTCGAGAATGTGGTGAAAGACGGCTAAACAAAATTGCCGATTGCCGGTTGGAAATTTTCAACTTCGACGGCACGAGAGGGCGAAGCGACATGGATATCCTTGCAGCACGGAAAAAAGCGGCGGAGAAAGCGCAGTCACGCGACAAACCGGAAAAGTCCCCCGTCGAAACGCAGACAGGGGAGACGGGCGAAGCTCTTCGCACCGATGAAGGAGGGGCTGTTTCGGCAGGACCGGCTCAAGCGCCGCTAGCCCCGGAGGCGGCTGCTCCCGCTGCTGATCATCCCCTCGAGAGCCCGGAAACGCCGCCCGGCGATGAGTCCGTTGCCGCGCCAGCGCAGGAGATGGAGATGCTCTCCTTCCGTCTGGGCGGTGAAGAATACGCCGTGATGGTGGATGACGTGAGGGAGGTGCTCAAACTTCGGGATCTTACGGTGGTGCCGAATGCGCCCGATTACATTCTCGGGGTCATTTCGCTCAGGGGGACGATGCTTCCCATCATGGATCTCTGCAAGCGGTTCGGCATCGAATCGGGCGCCCGCGACGAAAAGTCGAGAATCGTCGTCGTCAACCCTGATGAGGAAGAGGTGGGGCTCATGGTTGACCGCGTGACGGGAGTGTTTAAAATCATGCCGGATGCTATCAAACCCACACCGGAAAACATCGAGCGTGGCGCCGAATTTCTCCGCGGCATCGTGCGCAAGGAGGATAAACTGTACATTCTGCTGGACCTGGTGAAGGCCGTCGGGGTATAGCATGACGGCGGAATGCGGAGTGCGGAATGGGGGACTCATGCCGAGCATTTTCATTCCAGGCTTCACATCCCGAAATCCGCATGAGTTAAAGATCCTCCTTATTATTCCGATAAGAAACGTGAATTATTATATATATAGAAAAAGAGGAGGTATCAGAGCATGAGGGAGAACACGAGGCGTTGCCACGCTGTTGTCTTGCCGACACTGCTCCTGGCAGTATTGTCGCTCGGTGCATGCGCCAATTCCGACCAGAAGTCGACATCGCCGGCGAGCGCGCCAGGCCAGCCAGTCTACGCGGGCATACAGGCATGCACCACCTGCCACGCCGATGTTACGGCCGAATGGCTGACGAGCATGCATGCGAACCTCGGCTCCGCAGGCACTCTGGACAGCACCGGGGATCCGACGATGGCGCAGATAGGGGCCGGCAATTGTGCTGTCTGTCACGACCCGCTCGGCGACAGCGCTAGGCTGGTCGCCGGATATACCGGCAACGTTCCACGGCCCGTGATCGGCTGCGAGTCCTGTCACGGTCCCGGGAGCATTCATGCAAGCATGGGGGGGCAGGGCCTGATCTCGCTCCTGGCCAATACCGCCGGGACATCGCTCGGTCCCGTCGCCGTTTCGGGCCAGTTCGTCATGTGCACCGCCTGTCATGGACTGCTGAACTCATCAGGAACCGGCACCGCTGTAGCGGCCCACGATCCGGCGAGCAGCGTGACGCCGACGGGCAATCAATACGTCATCACGGACACGCATTTTGCCACGCCGGGCAGTTGGGGGGCAAATGGATCTTCTTCGAACACGGTAACGATTAGCGGTTATGCCATGAATTATGCAAGCGAGACGGTCTGTTCGGATTGTCACGACCCGCACGGTACGGCAGATACCGCCAGGGAGTGGGCTGCATCGCTGCATGCCGATACGAGCCCGAGTGGAGCGTGGGCTTACTACAACTGGTCGTGTGATGCGACGTGCGGATCGTCCAGGACCATCTGTCAGCGATGCCATACGACGACCGGCTTTGCGGCCTATGCCAATGCTCTTCAGACCGGAAATATCGCGTTGGCTGAGGCTATCAGGACCGGCAGCTCGCCTCAACTGTCAGCGGATATAACTGGCTTTAAACCCGAGATGCTGGAGTGCACTGGCTGCCACACCGACAACCAGGGAGGGCTCAGAAATCCGGGCGCCTATAATGCGACTTATCCCATCGGTACTGCGCCGAACGCCAGTATATCGTATCAGTATCCCGATATAGCAGCGTCAAATGTCTGTATGACTTGCCATACGGGACGAGTCAGCGGCAAAACGATTCTTGCATTGAACACGGGACAGACAGCCACTGTCGATTTCAGCAACTTTGCTTATAGCAATGTTGATGGTCATTATCTCCCCGCGGGCGGTATGATGTTCAAGGGCACGGCCTACGAATATGCGGGCAGGAATTATGCTGACCCCGCCACATATATGCACGACCAAATCGGCACGTCCGCGCAGCCGGGCACGGGCACGATGGGTCCCTGCATCGGATGCCACATGGACCGGACGGGAATGCCGGGGAATCACCTCTTTGAGCCTGTAAGCACTGTTTCGGGTGCGATTGTCGTTACGAGCGAAGTTTGTTTTAAGTGCCATGCGGGTTCCAGCATCGACTTCGGATTGGTCGTTCAAGACGAACGAGATAACTTTGGCTTTGCCCTTGAAGCGCTCGAGAACCAGCTGCTCGTCAGCACTCCCAGTTATTCCTTTACTACCGGCTACCCTTATTTTACAAACTCCAATTGGATGATATTCGGCGATACGGATACAAGCGGCAACTCGGGAGGAAAGAACACGATGGGCGCAGCCTTCAACTTCAGCCTGTTGTACCATGAGCCGGGCGCTTTTGTCCATAACAGCCGGTATGTGAAGAGACTGATCTACGATTCGATCGATTGGCTAGATGACGGAGTCCTGAACTATTCCGTCGGTACGACGCTCAACGCCACGTGCACCAGTACGCCGGCGGCGTGGTGTGAGGGGGCAAAAAGTTACCTGCTGTACGGCGCTCCAGGAACGTCGGGAGAGCGACCCTAACCGACACTCAGGCAAAGGAGGCTTTGATACATGGAACGATTCATGAAGTGGAAAAAATTGCTCGTGATCGGAATTCTCGGTGCCTTCTTTGCCGCCGGGTGTGCGACGCTCAAAGAATCAAAGCCGATCTGGCCGATCAAGGAGTACGAGAAGATGATCGCCGGTCGGCTGGACGCGGATTACGTGGGCACCGATGAATGTCTCAAGGCATGCCACGTGCACGACAAGATCCGCCGCGATTTCGACCGCTCAACCATGGGCGCCCAACTCTCCAGAGAATCAGGCCTGCCGCTCGTCAACTGCGAGAGCTGTCACGGAGCAGGAAGCCTTGCAATAGAAAATCTTACGCCTGAAAAAATCGCGGCCGATGCCAAGGCAGGGAAGCAGACGGCATGCGACTTCAAGACCTTCGTGGACATCAAAAACCTGCCGGCGCAGGCCAAGTCCCTTATCTGCCTCAAATGCCATTCGGCCAATGCGACCTTCAATCTGCATAACTGGAACGCGAGTACGCACAATATCGCCGACGTATCATGCTCGGATTGTCATCCGATCCACGCGGGCCCCAACCTAAAGGTGAGGCGACGGGACATGGTGGGAATGTGCGAGCGGTGTCACGCCGACATCAAAGCGGCCTTCTCACTCCCGAACCATCACCCCGTTCCGGAGAATAAGATGTTCTGCTACGACTGCCACGACCCGCATGGCGGGGGCGGCGGCGAAAAAAACCTGAGACGGGACACGGTCAAGGCGACGTGCACGCGGTGCCATGCGGAAAAAGAAGGGCCCTTCCTGTACGAACACGCCGACATTATGGAGGACTGCGTGGCCTGCCATACGCCGCATGGCTCGGTCAACAATAATCTGCTCATCCTGCGCGAACCGTACCTCTGCCTGCAGTGCCATCCATCGCATCCGGTCGACAGCACGACGACTGCCGTAACCAAACAGGCATATTACACGCGCTGCACGGACTGCCATTCACAGATTCACGGTACGGACCTGCCTTCGCCGAGCGGCCAGGGCAATTTCACACAATAAGGAGGCGCGAACATGAAAAAACATGCTCTCATAGTACTGATTTTTATGCTCTGGGCCTCCGCAGCAACGGCGCAGCAGGAAGCCGGAGACACCGGGCCGGAATCAAAGGAAAGCTTATCGTCAGGTTTTATCGGGCCGACCTACAACTGGTTCACGCGAGACGGCAACGCCCAGGCCGATGAATGGGGATACCTCCATTCTTCAGCCGGTGGCGACCTGGATGCTGAGTACGATCCGCTTCCGCAACGGTTCCACATCGATGCAAACTATTTGAACGAGAAGGACTATTACGGCGAGACGGATTATGCTTATCGCGATGTCGTGCTGTTCAATGCCATCTCCCGCGGAATCTTCCACAACGACAATCATTTGACCAACGATCTGACCACGCCGTCACCGAGCTTCACGGATCTGAACCCCAGTGATCAGTATGGTGATGAGACTCAGCTGAACCGGGCGTCCATCCGGTTGAAGACCCCGGACTTCCCTTTCCACCTTTACGCTGATGCGACGACGATTGATCACAGCGGGACGATTCAGCAGATATTTTTGCGCGGCTTTACCGGCGGCTTGAACGAGGTTTCACAGTCCCGGTACATCGACTGGAGATCCTGGGAGATCCGGGTGGGAGTGAACAGTCACCTCGGGCCCGTTGAGTTCGATTACAGTCACATGGAAAGGAGACTCGATGCGGGCGGCGAACAGGTCCTCTATGATGCCTATCCCCTCTTTACCGTTCCGCACAACCAGGTGCCCGACCTCAAGTCCTCGTCGGACACCGTGAAGCTCCACACTGACTATACCGGCAGGCTCGTGGCTGCGGTGACCTATTCAGGTGGCGAGAAGCAAAATCTGGACAGCGGCGCCAATGCCAATACCCGAAACATGGCCGGCGATCTGACGCTTACGCCTGTCGCAGGGCTGGTGGTCGTCCTCAAATACCGGCATTACGAACTCGATCAAAGCAATCCCGATACGGTTACGCTCCCCGGTCTCGGGAGCACCTTTGCTGTCCGCACGCCCATCTCATCGAAAAGCGATGTTGCGACCGGTTTGATCCGGTACCGTTTTAACGAACGACTGACTGTCAAGGGGGAATACACGGTGGAAACGATCGATCGGTCCACAGGGGACGGGTCAATCCTTTCGCCGCTCCAGGTGGCGCCAGTACCGGCAGGGACCGCTCCTGATTTCTGGGATGTCGCCCACCACACATTAAAAACGACAGAGAACCTCAACGTCTCCTACCGGGTCATGAGCAAGCTCTCCTTGAGAGCGGACTTCAAGGCCACACAAGTGGAGAATCCGGCCTATGCCGATGACCCGGACAGGGCCGATACCGCCAATGTTACCGTAACCTGGACGCCCGTACAGCGGATCATTGCCTTGGCGAGCTACGGGGGGGATTGGGAAAAACGCAGTGACCTGACGGCACCGCTTGCCGGCGGAAGCCTCGAGACCGACCGTGACCAGGCCCTGGGCAGCATCACGTTCCTTGTCGACAGACGCACCTCCCTTACAGCAAGTTACATGTACTATCGAAACAATGTGAAAGAGACCCTTACCTTTACCGATACAAGCGGCTCATTCATCCAGGAAGGCGCCGTCCCCTACGGTGACACGGCACAGGTATTCTCCCTGGCGGCCAGCCATTCTCCCGCCGAAGGGGTCTTTGTGACCGCCGACGCAAGCAGGAGCTACTCCAAGGGCAACTTCCGCCTAGATGGCACGGTTCCCGGCACAACGGGCATCGACACCCTCTCGGATCTGTACGTTGTTGAGGATATTTTAACGGCAGGTCTGGAACTTGCGTTCAGTAAAAACGTCGGCAGTGAATTCCGATACCAATACCGACACTATGATGACGGGATCGACAGCACGCAGAATGGCACGGTGAACACGGTTCTGGCCACCCTGCACGTGAAATGGTAGCGGGAGGAATGATGAGACGGACAATTTCGATGCTGCTTGCCATGCTACTCCTGTTGGCGGCTCCGGCGTTCGCCGCGGAAAAGACGATTGGTGTGATTATGTCGGGGAACATCGGATACTATCAGGATGTACACCGGGCTTTTGTCGGTGCCCTGGCCAAGGAAGGCTATGATTCCCGCAAGGTCGACGTCCTGCTCCAGAGGCCCTCCCCGGACCCGATGTCCTGGACGAATGCGACCCGCAAACTGGTCGCTGCCGACGTCGACGTGCTCGTGACCTATGGCGCTCCTGCAACGCTGGCCGTTATCAGGGAAACGAAAAGCATACCGAATGTCTTCGCCAGCGTCTATGACCCGGTTGCCGTCGGCGTGTCGACCAGAAACACCACGGGCATCAGCTCGAAGGTGCCGATGACGAGCCTGCTAAAGTATCTGAAAAAACTGCTGCCCTTTACGAGGCTCGCCATCGTCTATAATGAAGAGGAGCCTGATTCCGTGAGACAAGCCGAGGAACTGGTCTCGCTCGAGAGCCAGTACGGCTTTCAGACCGTGAAGATGCCCGTCAAGAATGCGGAAGACGCCAAAAAGCTGGTCTTCGCCGGCAAGGCCGATGCCCTGCTTATCTCGGTTAGCTCAGCCGTGAACGAGGCGCTCGATGCGATCGTGAAAAACGCCCATGCCGCCAAGATTCCCACCATCAGCCAGCTCGGCGGGACGTCCGAACATGGGGTCATCTTGAGCCTTGCACCAAGCCCGATAGAGCAGGGTGAAGCAGCGGCGAAACTGGTCGCCCGCATTCTCCGGGGCGAAAAAGCCGCCGGAATCCCGGTTGAAGCGCCCAAGCTTGTGGAGCTGGTCCTGAACCTGAAAGAGGTCGGCGCTATCGGAATCAAGATTCCCTTCGATTTAATTACAGATGCGACAAAGGTGATAAAATGAAACTATCGACTATCAAAATCAATCTCAAAACACGGGCGGTCCTCGTCACGGGAGGCGTTCTTCTGCTGGTCATGTTGGTGAACACTCTCGTGAACATCTACTCGGCCACGAGCCGGTACAAGGAAGCGCTTATCGCGAGGACAACTGCCCTTGCCGAAGGGATGCAGAAGGACATTAACAAGGCGGTCGGGTTCGGTTTGCCCTTGAATGCGCTCGAGGGCATGGGGGACAAGCTGCGCGGCCTGACGGAAGAGGACAAAGACCTTTCGGGCGCGATGATCATGGACGCCGAGGGCAAGGCACTCTACGCCAGCGACCGGGCGCTGGAGAACACATTCCTGAGCGATGAAGCGAGCAAAAAAGCGCTGGCTGCCGCCGCGCCGCTCGTTCAGTTCTACACTGACAGCACCGGCGGACACTATGAGAAGGTCATCCCTCTCATGAGCACGGACGGGAAAAAAATCGGAGTGTTCCGGATCGCGCTCAAGGAAGGGGCCGTCAACCAGCAGGTGCAAAGCCTGTTACTGTCGTCCCTCCTGGTGGGCTTCATCAGTTTTTTGGTTGCCACTGCCCTGGTTTATCTCTTCATGGACCGCGCCATTACCAGACCCATCACCGAAATGTCGATAACGGCCAGCGGCATGGCGGCAGGGGATCTGTCCCGGGAGATCCCGCTCAGGGGCGCGAACGAAATTGCCGATCTCGGAGGCGCGATCAATACCATGTCGGCCAATCTCCGCGAGATGCTGCGCAAGATCCGGGCGACTGGCGCAGGCCTGTCAGAGGCGATGACGCTTATGAACGGCGCAGCGATTAAAATGGGCCAGGGAGCCAAGGTCCAACAGGAATCCGCAGAGCAGACGGCGATGGTCGTCAATGAGATGGTCGCATCGATCAAGGGCGTCGACGAGAACGCAGGGGACATGTCCCAGGCCGCTACGGATGCATCGTCCTCGGCATCGGAGATGGCGTCATCCATCGAAGAGGTGGCAAGGAATGCCGGAGCGCTCTCATCGGCCGTTGAAGACACGGCATCGTCCATCGAGCAGATGATCGCGTCGATCAAGCAGGTATCGGAAAATACGGATGCGCTCTCCACCTCGGCGGAGCAGACCTCGTCGTCTATCACCGAGATGAGCGCGTCGGTGAAGGAAGTAGAGCAGCGCGCCGTGGAATCGGCCCGACTGGCGGAAAAGGTCTCCCACGAAGCGGCGGAGCGTGGAATGGCCGCCGCTGCCGAGGCGATCCGGGGCATGCAGAACATCAAAGACTCCGTCGAGGCCACAGCGGCCGTTGTGAACCGTCTCGGCAAACGGTCGCAGGAGATCGGTCAGATATTGAAGGTCATCGACGAAGTGACGGACCAGACCAGCCTCCTTGCGCTCAATGCGGCCATTCTTGCGGCGCAGGCTGGGGAACACGGGAAGGGTTTCGCCGTTGTCGCCGAGGAGATCAAGGATCTCGCGGAACGCACCGCTGCATCAACTCAGGAAATATCCGGCCTTATTGCCTCTGTGCAGGACGAGACCGCCGAGAGCGTGCAGGCCATGGGCAAGGGCCTTAAGGCAGTCGAGGCCGGCGTCTCGCTGGTGAACGTGACCAGCGACGTGCTGCAGCAGGTCACCGGCAGCTCGCGGCAGTCGGCTGAGATGGCGCGTGCCATCGAGAAAACGACGGCGGAACAGGCTAAGGGTGTGTCGCAGATCACGGAGACATCCGTCAGCGTGGCGGGCCAGGTCGAACAGATCGCGAAGGCGCTGCAGGAGCAGCGTCGGGGGAGCGAACGGATCGCGAAGGCAGCGGAACGGATGCGCGAAATCACCCGGCAAGTGAAGACGGCAACGCAGGAACAGACAACGGGCAGCAGGCAGATCGCCAACGCAGTTGGGTCCGTCACCGCGCAGGCAGCCCAGGTCGCCCGCTCCACATCCGAGCAGAGCAAGGGAGCTCAACAGATCAGCGATGCCATCAGCCGCATTCAGAAGATCACCCAAGACAACGTCGACGTGTCCATTGAGATGGATATGGCAGTGCAGACGCTCAAGGCAAAAGCGGACGCGCTCCAGTCGGATCTGGAAGGATTCAAGTTCTAAATGACAGACCCTCGGATGATAGACGTCGGGGCGTCCCTCGTGACCGTTCGATTGAAATTGAAAATTGACAATCATATAAAGGACACCTCCGAGCATACCAGAACCTAACCGATTCTGATCTGCTCTTGGGAAGAATGACCAATCCTATCCCATCAGCCACTTTGACAAGGCCGGCAATTATGCTTCCTGCTGCCGGAAGGTTTCAAGCAAGTGGATCAGCAACGATAAGGGGAAAGGCACAGAGAACAGGAAGAACGGCAACAAATACCTTGCCTGGGCATTTTCGGAGGCAGCGGAACCGGCGCGACGCTGTTGTCCAGAGGCCCGCGCATACTACAACCGAAAGATGAAGGAAACGAACATTGCGATAGCACATGCAGCACTCGCTCACAAGCTGGCGCGGGCGGCATATTATATCATGAGAGACCAGGTGCCATTCATGCCGGAAAAGCTTTTTGCATCATAAGGAGTAGTCACAGGCTGGCTGGGACGGTGAACCAGAAAACTGCATGGCGATCCCGATGAAATTGATTGGTAATCCGTCCCACCCGATTATATGGTTATCAGCATCTTTACTGCCCATGCCGTGAGCTACTATGTGCTGGTTAACAACCACAAGAATTGAACAATCCTTCTGGACACCGCATGGCACCGAAGATTTTCTGGTCCGCCACAAGGCGGAAAGGGTCAATGGATATAGCGTTTCACCAATGACCTTAATCCCGATGGGTGCATGGTGCAGTGAAGAACTGACATCAAAACCACATGAAATTACGGCAATGGTAGGGATGATGTTAGCCTAAAACAAAACGTCGACGAGATAGCCTTTTCCCTTGACATGTACCCTTTAAATGGGTGCAGTTTGAAAATTTCAAATTACTCTGTGCGTTCTCAGGAGGCAGGCGTGGGCATCGGTGTTAGACAGAGACTCATTCTTCTGATCTTCACGGGTCTCTTTGTGACCATGGGACTGATCGGAACCTATCGGTACTTTATGGCCAAGCGGGATTTCGTCGAAACTGCCCGCAGCCACGGCGAGCAGTCCTGTAAACTCATGGCGGAACTTGCCGCGCCCTATCTGCTGACATCGGATATTAACGGGCTGCACGTCATGATCCAGAATTTCATGCACACGCCCGATGCCCAGGAGGTGACCGTTGTCGACCGGGACGGGCGAGAGCTTATCCATGCCGCCAGTGCCGTTTTGTCGCCGAAGCGCATCGTGATCGGGCCGCTGCCGGTCATATCGGATTCAGCCCGGCTCGGTGAGATCCGGATCGCTGTCTATCCGGCGGATATGGAGAGGAGGCTCAATTCCTTCGCTACCAGTGCCATACTTGAGCACCTCCTCATTTTTTTCATCCTGGCAGGAATCCTGTATACCTCGGTGACGCGGACCATTACGTCTCCGGTCAAGGAACTCGGAAGCGCCCTGAAAGACATGATCGACCGAAAAGATTTCACCCGGCGCGTGGCAGCAGGCCGCAATGATGAAATCGGCGATCTCGCAAACGGCGTCAATTACCTTATCGAGCGCCTGGAGCTATTCGTCATCGAGATGGGCGCCATTGCGTCGCGGATCAACGAGCTGAACCCGGCCATCGCCGCCGATACGCGCGAGGTACAGAAGAACGCCGGCATAGAGGCTCAGGCCGTCACAAACGTTTCCGCATCCGTTACGGAGATGTCGTCATCCATCCAGTCAATCGCCGAGAGCGCCGAAAGTCTGACGGCCTCCGCGGAGGAGACCTCGTCGGCCATTCTCGAGATGAACGCGTCTAACAAGGAGGTCGGCCGCCACACTGCGGAACTCACGTCCGCCGTGGAGAACGTGACAACGTCGGTGACGCAGTTGATCGCATCGATCCGCGAGGTGGCCGGGCATATCGACAGCCTTTCATCTACTTCCGAGGAAACCTCGGCCTCGGCAATCGAAATTGAAGCGACCGTCCGCGAAGTGGAACGGGCTGCGATGGAATCGACCAAACAATCGCAGAAGGTCTCGGCGGAGGCGCAGGACATGGGCGTGCGCACGATCAAGGAAACCGTGAACGCCATCAACGTGATCAAGAACGCCGTAGAGCGCTACTCGGGCCTGGTAACGCATCTGGGCAAGCGCTCTGAGGAAATAGGCAAGATTCTCGGCGTGATCGTCGAGGTGACGGAGCGAACAAACCTGCTGGCGCTCAACGCCTCGATCCTCGCTGCCCAGGCTGGCGAGCAGGGGAGAGGGTTTGCGGTGGTGGCTGAGGAAATCAAAGCCCTTGCCGATCGTACCGCGGGCTCCGCGCAAGATATTTCGAAACTCGTGTCGTCGGTCCAGAAGGAAGCCAAGGAAGCTGTCGCGGCAATGTCCGACAGCCTTACGGCCGTGGACGAGGGAGTCAGTCGCTCCCGCGAGGCCAATGCCGCCCTCGATACTATCCTTGACAGTTCCACCCGTTCGGCGGAAATGGCCACCATGATCGAACGGGCGATGACCGAGCAGGCCCGTGGTATCAAACAGGTCACGGAGGCTGTCTCGAATGTGAAACAGATGACGCACCAGATCAGCGAGGCGACCCATGCCCAGAGCAAGGGGACCGAGATGATTCTTCACGCCGCCGAAGAAATGCGCGACATTTCGCGGAGGGTGAAGATCGCCATGACGGAGCAGGAACGGGGCGGCAAGCAGATTGCTATTGCAGCCGACAATGTCACCGCCATGTCCGGCAGGATCGCGGCCGGGACGCGTGAGCAGCAGCAGGCAATCAAACAGATCCTGGGATCAGTGGAGCGGATTCAGGACATCCCCCGCCAGAATATGAAGAGGATGGAAGGTATGATCGCCGCAATCAAGACCCTCGATGAACAGTCGGAACTGCTCGGACAGGAAGTCGCCACGATGACGGTCGGGACGGGGCACAGGGATGCGCGGGGCGGTACGTTAAGGATGGGCGTCATTCCCCTTGAATCGCCGGCGGAGATGTACCGCCGGTTCTCGCCTCTGGCTGAGTACCTTGGTAAGGCAATAGACAGGAGGGTTGAGTTATTGATTGCTACCGACTTCGCAGGGACAATCAAGGACATCGAAGAGGGTAAAACAGATCTTGCCTTCCTGACGCCCACGACCTATGTCGAGGCCCGGGAGCGATGCGGAGTCGAACTCCTCGTCAAGGCTCTGCGGAACGGCACGCCGTCAACGCATTCCGTCATCGTCGTTCGTTCGGATAGCGGCCTTTCGCGGATTGAGGACCTCAAGGGCAAGCGGTTCGCCTTCGGCGATAGGCTGTCGACCACAAGTTTCCTCTTTCCCTGCGCCATGCTTGCCGAGGCTGGCATCGATCTCGATGATTTAAAGAAGTACGCCTTCCTCGGTCATCACGACGATGTGGCGAATGCCGTTCTGGCGGGAGAATATGACGCCGGCGGGATCCGCGAAGCAACGGCTAAGGCCTTCACCGGCCTGTCGACGTTGAAGACCTCCGTCGAGATTCCGGAGTTCAATATCAGCGTGTCCCGGACCATGGACCGGCCGACGGTGGCGGCGCTTAAACAGGCGCTCCTTGCCTTGAGCCGGAAGAACCGGCAGCAGAGCGACCTCCTTGCGTTGATCGATCCCGATTATACGGGGTTCGCCTCGGGAACGGATAGCGATTACGAGGGGATTCGGAAAGCAGTAGGAAAAATGAGCGGGGCAGGGGTTCCGGTATAAGGGAAAAAGGCAAGATGCTTTTTCGCGAGATGCTCATGCGGACCTTCAGGGATCCCCTGGCCTGCACGTCGCCATGGATGTGATGGCTGGCCAGTCGGAGACGCTCAAGAAGGAAATCGAAAAATTCAGAACGTGAATGACCAGGATCCGGGGTCAAGGGGCAAGGCTTATGGAAAGCGCAATGCAAAGAGAAAAAAAAACCGCAGCAGTTGTTGAAGATACTGTACAGCTCGTGACCTTCCAGGTCGGATCCGAGGAATATGGACTGGATATCAATGCCATTATCGAGGTCATCCGCCCGCTCAAAATAACCCCCCTTCCCCGGATGCCTGAATTCATCGAGGGCGTAGTCAATCTGCGCGGCCTCATCATTCCCATTGTCGATCTGCGGAAGCGCTTTGCCCTCGCGGAGATTCACAATGAGCCGCGAAAAATGCGCATGGTGATTACAAAGGGCGCGATTCCCGCAGGAGGGCGCCGCGGGAAAGAGCTGCTGGGGCTCGTCGTGGACCGTGTTAAGGAAGTGCTGCATGTGCCTCGGAAAGAGATTGCACCGCCCCCGGGAGCGGCCACCGGCGAACAGGCCGATTTCATCAGCGGCATGGGTAAGGTGGGCGAGCGGCTCATTATTGTTGTGGATATCACCAAAATTCTGAGCCCGCAGGAACGTTCGGCACTGGAGGAGGCAGGACATGCCGAATATTGAGCAGCTAGGGAAGAAACTCGTGAGCAGCGATGCCGAAGAGCGCCGCGAAGCAGCGGTTGATCTGGGTCGTCTGGGAGCTGACGCAGTGCCCCTGCTCTTCCGGGCGATGGGAGACGCCGATTGGCGGGTGCGAAAGACTGCTGTTGAAGCGCTGGTATCGTTTGGGGGAGCGCACGTTATCGAAGGGTTGCTGCAGGCGCTGAATGCCCCCGACAATGCCGGTGTGCGGAACTCCGCCATTGAGGCTCTTGTTCAGATCGGCGGTCCAGCCGTCGATAGCCTTCTAAGGACTGTGGAAACGCCTGATCCCGATGTGCGGAAGTTTGTCGTCGACATCCTCGGTGATATTCGGGATCCCCAAGCCGTCCCGGCGCTGATCAACAGGCTTGCCGATGACGACGAGAACGTCCGGGTGGCGTCAGCAGAGGCCCTCGGCAAAATCCGCGACCCGCGGGCTGTCGATGTCCTGCTTGCCTGCCTCGCCCGCGCTGGCCAGGGCTGGCTTGATTATGCGGTAGTGGAAGCGCTGGGCGCCATCGGCGATAAACGAGCGCTGGGACCGCTCCTCGCAACTCTGGGCCGGAACAGTCTCCGTGAGCCGGTCCTGGAATCACTCGGCAGGATCGGCAACGCCGAAACGATCGGACCGCTGATCAACGGCCTTGCCGATCCACTCAGGATAGTCCGCGAAGTGTCGATCGCGGCGATTGTTGCCATTTACCGCAAGAGCGCGGTGTCGGAACGTCGGAAAATTGTCGACGCGGTGCGCGCCGGGGTGACGGATCGTGCCGTGGATTTGCTCGAGGGAATCCTCATCACAAGTAGCGGCGAACTGATGAAGTCCACCATCACCCTCCTCGGCTGGACCGAAAGGGAAAGTTCCATCCGAAAGCTTCTTGCGCTTCTGAAGGAAGAGGAGCTTGAGGAGCCCGTTGTACAGTCGCTGCAATATCTCGACCGCGGAAGCATCGCCCTGCTGCTGGAATATCTCCCCCACGAAAATGCACTCGTCCGCCGGTCGGTTGCACAGGTTCTCGGAGATATGGGCGCATCGGTCGCCGAGGATCCGCTGATCGCTTTGTTGCAGGATGAAAATGGTCATGTGCGGAGCACAGCCGCTCTCGCGCTAGGCCGCCTCAAGAGCAGAAAAGCTTCAGTGCCGCTGCTTGCATTGCTGGCCGATGAATACGAAAGCGTCCAGGAATCAGCCATTCAGGCTCTGGCCGCGATTGGAGATGAATCGGTGCTGGACCGACTGATTGGGGATTTTTCTACGCGCGATGCAGTGATGCGGAGGAATATAGTGCTCCTGCTCGGGAAATTTTCGAGCGAACGAGCGATCGAAGCGCTGGCTTTCTCGCTTAAGGATGAGGAACCCGCTGTGAGAAAAGCAGTTGTGCAGGCGTTGGCCAATGTGGCCGGAGAAAAGTCCCTGCGATCGCTGCTGCTCGCGATTACCGATGATGACCCCGAGGTGAGAATGCTCGCGGCGGAAGCACTCGGTAGGATCAGGACCACCGCGGGGCGGGACGCCCTGCTTTCGCTTCTGAATGATGAAGACATCTGGGTCCGGGCCGCGGCAGCCCGCGGACTCGGTGAAATAGGAGGAAACCAGGCAGTCGATGCGCTGGTGGCGCATCTCGAGACAGCAGCCGATATTTTTCTCCTGGCTATTGTGGATGTGCTGGGCAAGCTCAGCCCTCCGAAGGCCCGGGAACCGCTCATGAAGCTCGCCGGGCATCCTGATCCCGAAGTTCGGAAGACCGTGCTTATAGCACTAGCGGGGTATGGTGAGTCACTTCAGGAGGTCGTTATTGCACGTTTGTCGGATCCCCACTGGAGTGTGCGTAAAACGGCCGTTGAAGCGCTGAGGCAGCAGCGATCGGCCGCGGTTGATGCGCTTCTAGCAAAGATGACCGAGGAAGACCCGGACATGACCGTGCGTCAGGCATCCAAAGAGGCCTTGGGGAGATAAATGGTCGAAGAGCAGACAATTCCGCTGTCCGATGACGTCTTCAGGCTCCTCCGGGACTTTATTCACGACTACTGCGGGATTTATTTTAATGAAGGATCAAAATACCTTCTGGAGCGCCGCCTTACGCGTCGCCTTGAGCAGCACCGCTTGAAAAATTTTGAGGAGTATTATCACTTCCTTCGGTACGACCGGAAACGCGAGGAAGAGCTCGTCATTCTCGTCGACAATCTTACTACGAATGAAACCTACTTCTTCCGCGAAAGTCCCCAGCTCCAAGCCTTCTCCGCGGAAATTCTTCCCGAGCTGCGCCACACACTCGCCAACCGAAAAGTGCTCCGGATCTGGAGCGCCGGCTGTTCCACCGGGGAAGAGCCGTACACCATTGCCATGCTGCTGCTCGAGTCCGGGGACTGGTGGCGTGACTGGAACATCGAGATCCTTGGTAGCGACATCAACCAGCGGGTACTGCACACAGCGCGCAAAGGGGTGTACAAAAAGAGCGCCTTTCGCTCAACCAGTCCCGAAATGCTGGCGAAGTATTTCGTATGTGACGAGAAGGGCGACTACCGGGTTATCGACAGGGTCAAGGAGCTGGTCGCGTTTAGCTGCCTGAATCTGCTCGATCCGCACAAAACGAGTCTAATCAGCAACATGGACACGATTTTCTGCCGGAATGTGATCATCTATTTCGACCGTGAAGCAAAGAAAAAGGTGATCGAGAGCTTTTACCACAAGCTGCGGGAAGGCGGCTACCTGCTCCTGGGACATTCCGAATCCCTGATCAACCTATCGAATGCATTCGTGTTGCGTACGCTGAAGAACGACATGGTCTATCAGAAATCATTACGGAGCAAGACCGGCTAGCGGCGGTTTGCGCAAGGGGCGAAGACGACTTATGGCGAAGATTAAAGCGCTGGTGGTTGACGACTCCGCGTACAACCGCACAGTGATCACCCGTATGCTGGAGAGCGATGAATCGATCGAGGTCGTGGGTAACGCCACGGATGGCCTCGAGGCGATTGCCCAGACACTCCGGCTCTCCCCCCAGGTAATCACACTCGACCTCGAGATGCCAAATATGGACGGTTTCACCTTTTTGCGGTGGCTCATGAAGGAGCGGCCAACGCCGGTAATCGTCCTTTCCTCCCGGTCCGATAGCCGGAGCGTTTTCCGAGCCCTTGAGCTCGGGGCCGCGGAGTTTCTAGCCAAACCCGAATCGCGCATCTCCCGGAGTATCGAAGTCGTCCGAGACGAACTGCTCTATAAGGTCAAGGTTGTTCTCAATCTTGAAATGTCGAAAGTCAAGTCGACGATTGACCTGCTGTCCCGGGAGCATGCGGTGCCGGTTGCGCGAAAGGAAGACGAGGCAAGACGGGACCAAGGGCCGATCGAAGTGGTCGCCATCGCCTCGTCCACAGGCGGACCGCCCGCACTGCAGGCGATCCTGACCGGCATTCCCGCGGACCTCAGCGCCGGTATCGTTATAGCTCAGCACATGCCGGCGGGATTTACACGGAGTTTTGCTGAGCGCTTGAACAAGCTTTCGTCGCTCATGGTGCGCGAAGCTGCCGAGGGCGACCGAGTGGAGCCGGGAACGGCTCTGATCGCTCCGGGGGGATTTCATCTTGAGATCAGGCGAGACCGGAAGGGCCTCGTAGCCGGGATCCTTCCCCGCTCCGCCGAGGACAAATATACGCCGTCGGCCGACCGCATGATGGTGTCAGTTGCCGAATCATGTGGACCCTCGGCCCTCGGAATCGTATTGACGGGCATGGGCAAGGATGGGGCCGAGGGGGTCGTGGCCATCAAGCGGAGGGGCGGGCAATGCCTTGCCGAGAGTGAGGAAAGCGCCGTGATATTCGGCATGCCGCAGGAGGCTATCCGGACGGGCGCAGTGGACAAGGCGCTTCCGCTCGGCAAATTGGCAGCGGAGATTCTGTTACGCTGTAACCCGAAAAACGCTCATCGCTGATGAGTCCGGAGGGAGAAATCCCGCTTGATAATTTCTGATGACTCGACTATAATTGATTGCGATTCAGGGATTTTTTTACGACAATCCAGGGTTTTTCTCTGTGAAAAAATTCGGCCTGTATCAGGCGACGGGAAAGCACTTGGAAGCACCGGCCTCAAGAATAGCAGCAGCTGGAGGGTATGATGGAAAAGGAACCGGCGTCGATTTCGAAAAAAGTCGAAGAGTTTCTCCAGGTTTTCAAAAAAGGCGAGGAGTTCACGCAGGAGCTTCTGAAAGAGAACGAGAAGCTCAGATATCGTCTGGCCCAGGTTGAGGAGGTGACCAAGTTCTCGGATCGGGAAGGGAGTTACAAGCTCCACTCTCTCGAAGACCGCATCAAGTTTCTGGAGGACGAAAACCGGAGTCTCATTGAGCGCTACCGGCAGGTAGAGGAGGAGAACAAGGACTTCGCGCACCGGTATGTTGAGGTCGAAGCCGAGAACAACAACCTCGCGAACCTGTACGTGGCAAGCTATCAGCTGCACTCCACGCTGGACTTCAATGAGTCTCTCAAGATCATACTCGAGATTGTCATGAACCTGATCGGCGCCGAGGAGTTCTCGATCATGATGCTTGACGAGAAAACCAACGAGCTGACGATCGTCGCCCAGGAAGGCATGGGTCCCGAAGCGCGGTCCAGCATAAAGCTCGGTGAGGGCGTTATCGGTGAAGCCTCGAAAGCAGGCGAGGCCTTTTACCGCGATGGAGATCCTACGGATCTCTCGGGTGTGGATTATCTCCATCCCCTTGTCGTCATCCCGCTCAAAATCAAGGAGCATGTAATCGGTGTCATCGTCATCTACAAGCTCCTGGTCCAGAAGCAGTCATTCTCAAACGTCGATTACGAGCTATTTTCCATGCTGGCTGGACATGCGGCGACGGCGCTCTTTTCTTCGAAGCTCTATTCGCAGTCGGAGCGTAAACTCACCACGATTCAAAGTTTTCTCGACCTGCTCAAGGAAAAATAACGGAGGTTAGAACATGCCCGAATACAACTTTCTGGTGGTTGAAGACTCTCCGACGATGCGGCAATTGATCTCCTTTGCCCTCAAGCGCATCCCTGGAAGCAAGATCGTCGAGGCGAACGACGGCATCGATGCTCTTAAGAAGCTTTCGACCCAGAAGTTCGACATTATCCTGACCGATATCAACATGCCTATCATGGATGGTCTGAAGCTCGTTTCCATGGTGCGGAACGACCCGGCGCACAGGAGCATACCAATCATCATCATAACAACCGAAGGCGCCGAGGAAGACCGCAAGCGCGGTATGGCCCTGGGAGCCAACGCCTATATCCCCAAGCCGATCCAGACAGCGGACCTCCTCGGCGTCGTGAACGGGATATTAGGCAAAAAGTGACCGTGAAGAGATAAACAACAAATAAAAAAGGACGAGAAACTGTATCGTGTCTCGTCCTTTTTTATTCATGCCAGGCATGACGCATTGTACTTCGGTGAAAACCGATTAGGTGTGGTGCTTAATTGGCGACTCGGAGGTGCAAGTTCCTCTAGGGCCTGAGGGATGGAACCGCTCGACGAACTGCAAAGGTGTCCGGGGCGACACGAAATCTGAAGATTACCTTGTGGCGGATGCTCTTGCACCGAATATCCTGTTCCGGCATCGGAAGTGCGCCGAGGATACTATGCGAAGAGCTGCCTATCGTAAAATCGCTCGAGATGTTGTTGCCAACACGTGATACGACAATCAGATTTCGGATGGTGAGCAGGGCGCCAAAGGACCTACAGCCGCTTCTTCAGAGATTCCAGCTGCCACCGCCGAACGGATCGAAAAAATTGTTCAGGATGTAGTGCCGACTTTTGCCGCATGCGAGAGGTGAGAAGCTGATTTACTGAATCGTTGAATTTTTACTGCGGAAGATGGGCTCAGTTTTACTTGTTTCGACCGTTTTTGTCGCAGAATCCTTCTCGCGCAACTGTCCACACGCCGCGGAGATATCCCTTCCTCGCGACTCCCGGACCGGCGCTGTGTAGTGATGTTCCACCAGGATTTTCTGGAATCGCCGTACAGCCTCGTCATCGGGTCTTTTGAACTCGGTTCCGGGAAAGGGATTAAAGGGGATGAGGTTTACTTTGCATTTGATGCCGCCCAGCAGCCTTGCAAGCCGCTGCGCATCATCGGAAGAATCGTTTACCCCTTTTAACAGCACATATTCGAATGTGATCCTGCGCCTCGGCTCAAGGGGAAACCGCTTACAAGCATCGAGAAGCACCTTTAGCGAATAACGCCGGTTCACGGGCATGATCCTGTCCCGAACGTCATCAGTCGTCGCATTCAGAGACACGGCGAGGTTAACCGTTACTCCGCATTTCCCGAGCCTCGCGATTTCCGGAACAAGACCATCGGTTGATACAGTAACGCGGCGGGGAGAGAAGCCCAGACCGTTTTCGGATGTTATGACCTTGAGCGCCTTGACTACTTCCTCGAAATTCGCGAGCGGCTCACCCATGCCCATGAGCACAATGTTCGTTATTCCCCTTGTTTTTTCCTGCTCCAGAAATCGCGAGATTTCGAGCACCTGATCGGCGATTTCGAAGGATTTGAGATTGCGGATGAAGCCACCGCTTCCCGTCAGGCAGAAACGGCATGCTTGCTGACATCCCACTTGAGAAGAGATGCAAAGCGTCTGCCTGTCCTCATCAGGGATTAGGACGCTTTCAATGGTGTGTCCATCGGCGAGTTGAAAAAGAAATTTTCTCGTGCCGTCCGAAGATGTTTCGGTCCTGATGATGCGTAGAGCAGAGATATCGAAGATTTGCGACAGCATCTCCCGCTCCGATTTCGCAATGTTGGTCATTTCTTCGAAGGACCGCGCATGATGAGTATACAGCCATTCATAGATCTGGTCGGCGCGAAACTTCTTGAGCGCGTGTTTGGTTAATATTTCCCGGAGTTCTTCAGGCGTCAGTGTCTTGATATTTATTTTTGAAAAGCCCATTGTTCCCATTTCCTGACGAAATGTAACATCTTCATTCCTGAAAATCAAGTTGTTCCAGACCTCTGCTATTCCTTGCGCTCTCGCTTTTTCGGCCACTCAATGATTTATTATTAAAGTTTGTAACTATTTATTTTTTGGGGAGTTAATTGCTAGGCGCGAAATCATGAATTCTGTACAATGGCACGAAATCCCCACTTTATGGCCTGATCGAGAGATTCCTAAGAATTTGGAGCATAGCATAAACCACGATAGGATGGCTCCGGGCTTCTTGGAGACCAGCACAATGGTTTCTCGGACATCGTTGTCGATTGAGAACGTATTGCGTTGATATTAACGAAATCAGAGGACTTGATCTTCTCGAAAATAAAAAAAAGACGAGAGGAAGGTCTTTTCCTGACGACAAAAAAGCCTTGACACTCTCGCTTGAGAGATGTTATTTTACTTCAATATTTTCCGGGAGATTTGCTTGAAAATAGCGATTACGGGCAAGGGCGGGGTGGGTAAAACCACCCTTTCCGGCCTCTTAGCGAGAATTTATGCAGCAGAAGGCAAAAAGGTCCTGGCTGTAGACGCAGATCCGGACGCGAATCTTGCATCAGCGCTCGGCATATCACCCGAGGCTGCGGCGCGAGCTTTGCCGCTGGCTGAGCAGTCGGATATGATCGAGGAGCGTACCGGCTCACGTCCCGGGGCTCCCGGAGGCTTGTTCACGATCAATCCGAAAGTGGACGATATCCCCGAGACATATGGTGTACTGCACGAGGGCGTGCGGCTTCTTGTCATGGGAAAATCCAAAGAAGCCGCTTCTGGCTGTTATTGCCCCGAACATGTACTGTTGCGACGTCTCGTGAGCCATTTGATTCTGCGGCGCGATGAAGTGGTCATCCTTGACATGGAGGCCGGCATCGAGCACCTGACGCGTGGCACGGCGAGCGGCGTCAATGCTTTCATCGTCGTTGTCGAGCCCGGGCAGCGGAGCCTCCAGACTGCTCGGCACGTGGAGACCTTGGCTAGGGGACTGGGCATCAAGGATGTTTTTGTCGTCGGCAATAAGATCAAACATGAATCGGACAAAGAATTCATAACGAAACACCTTGCAGGCATGAAGATCCTCGGGTTCCTGGGTTATGCCGAAGATACAGTCAGGGCCGATCTCGACGGCAGGTCGCCGTACGATGCATCGCCCCGCGCTGTAGAAGAGGCAAGGGCGATCAAGGCCACCCTTGATCAATTGATGGCAAATAAGTGAAACATTAACCACGGATGAACAGGGCCGACAGGAACGAAAAATCGCGTAGGAAAAATCCTGTTCCCTCATATCGGCGTCGATTATGAGCGCTTCCGTCCGGCAACCACAGCGGCTTCCTATTGAAAAAGATTCTTCGTAAACAGGTATTATCGGCTCGCGATAGGCTCCCGCCGACGGAGAAAACGACAAAAAGCCGGGAGATCGAAGAACGGCTTTTTTCCCTTCCAGAATTCCAGTCAGCGCAGGTTGTCATGTTCTTTGCGTCATTCCGGAGCGAAGTGGAAACCGGTCCGATGATCCGGCGGGCCCTGCACTCGGGCAAACGGGTGGTCCTTCCCAAAGTGCAAGGTAATGAGCTTGCGCTGTTCGAGATTCATGATTTTGGCGGGGACATTGAGCCCGGCGCATGGGGAATTCCCGAGCCCAAGACCACCATGCCCGCTGCACTGGCAGACATCGATCTTATGATCATTCCCGGCGCTGCTTTCGACAGGCAGGGAAACCGGCTCGGTTACGGCGCCGGGTTTTACGACAAACTTCTTCCTGCCTTCAGGAAAGCGACCGTGGCGCTCGCCTTCGAAGCTCAGATTGTGAATGAAGTCCCAGCTGAAAGGCATGATGTGCCGGTGTGGATGATAATAACTGAGAAGCGGATCATAACTGCCGCAAAGGGCAGCGAGCAGAAAACGTAAGGTAACTGCTTTTTCCAAGTTCCGTGCGCTATGCCCTTTACGCGGTATCTGAACTCATATGGATTCTAAAAAGATCGAAAAAGGCGTCCGTCTCATCATAGAAGGCATTGGTGAAAATCCGGATCGGCCAGGGCTTATGAGCACGCCCCAACGCGTGGCAGAGATGTACGGCGAGATTTTTTCCGGCATATCGATGGATACGGAAAAGCTCCTCGCGCCCATAGCCGGGGAAACCCACGATGAGATGGTGATGATTCGCGACATCCCCTTTTATTCTGTCTGCGAACATCACCTGCTGCCTTTTTTCGGCAGGGCGCATATCGCCTACATCCCCGGAGCCGGGAAGATCGTAGGAATCAGTTCCCTGGCAAAGGCCCTGGAGGTTTTTGCCAAGAGGCCGCAGGTGCAAGAGCGTCTGACGACCCAGTTTATCGACCATATTGTCGAACATCTCAAGCCGAAGGGCGCCATGGTCGTAATCGATGCCGAGCATCTTTGCATGAGTATGCGCGGCGTTAAAAAGCCCGGTTCCCGGGTAGTCACTTCCGCGGTGCGTGGTAGCTTCCGTACCAAGGAATCGACGCGAATGGAAATGCTGGAGCTGCTGACCAAAAAGGAATAATGCCTTAGTAACAAGCCTCAAATCGCAAGGTTGATTCAGTTTTTTCTTTCTATTTCTCATCTAAAGTTATAACATTCGATATTTAAGAATTAAAACCCAAGCAGGAGTTATTATATGGCGTCAAATGATACCTGTACCCTCGAACCTTATCATCCCTACGGCGCGGAGATCAAGGAAACAAGGCCCTATTCGCCTTGCCGCGCCGCGTGTCCGGCGCATACGGATGTGCAGGCCTATGTGGCTCTGATTGCCCAGGGCAAATATACGGAAGCGTTCGAGGTCATCACCTCGGTAAACCCCATTGCTTCGGTCTGCTCCATGATCTGCCACCATCCCTGCGAGCAGTCCTGCAGGCGGTGTGGCATAGACGAGCCCCTGGCGGTGCGCCATCTGAAGCGGTTCGCCATTGAGAAATCCAGGGACTATCGCCGCGCCAAGCGTAGACTCGTCGCGAAAACGAAGGGCAAAAGCATCGGGATCATCGGTTCCGGGCCGTCGGGCCTGACCGCTGCGCGGGACCTCGCCGATTTCGGCTACAGCGTCACTATTTACGAGCGTCATCCCGTGCTCGGGGGCATGCTCGCGTCCGCGATCCCGCCCTATCGGCTGCCAAGAGAAGTTTTGAATGAAGACATCAACGACGTCGTTTCAAAAGGCGTCGAGGTAAAAGCGAACTTCGAGGTCGGCAAGGACGCAAAGCTTGACGACCTCACGAAAAAGCATGATGCCGTGCTGATCGCCATCGGTCTGTCCCAGAGCCGGTCCTTGAATATTCCTGGAGCGCAGGGGCCAGGTGTGCTGCTTGCGATTCCTTTCCTCGAAGACGTGGCGTTCAACCGCAAGCCGGTCCTCGGTGAAAAAGTGCTCGTCATCGGTGGCGGAAACGTGGCCATGGACGTTGCCCGGTCAGCTCGCAGGCTCGGCGTAAAGAACGTCGAGATGGTCTGCCTTGAGAACGAGCAGGAAATACCGGCTTGGAAATGGGAAGTGGATGAGGCCGTTGAAGAGGCTATCAAGATCAATTACCGCTGGGGGCCTAAGGCGGTTATTCGCGAAGGCGACAGGGTTAAGGGCCTTGAGGTAACTAAGGTCCTGTCGGTCTTTGATGCAAACAAGCGGTTTGCACCGACCTTTGACACGAATGTTACGATGCTGCTCGAAGCTGACACGATCATCATCACGATCGGCCAGATGTCGAACCTCTCCTTCCTGAAAGACAGCGCCGTGAAGGTCGACGAGCGGAACCGCATAGAGTGGAATTCCGCGACCCAGATGAGCAGCGCCAGGAATGTGTTCGTGGCCGGCGAAGTCGTCACAGGTCCGGGATCGGCTATCGCCGCGGTCGCAAACGGCCACCGTTCGGCTCTTGCCATGCATCTTTATCTCCAGGGAGAGTCCATCGAGGGCAGGCTCCCGGCGCAGGAAAAGGAAAAAATCGCCCCTATGCCGGCCGAGGTTGTTGAAAAAATCGGCAAACTGCCGCGGCTCAAGATCAAACATCTCGCTCCCGAAGTCCGTGTCAAGACAATGGACCCATTTGAAGCGGGCTATACCGAAAAAGAGGCCCTCGAGGAAGCGGGTCGGTGCCGCGGCTGCGGCGGCGGTGCGGTGGTGGACAAGAACAAATGCATGGCCTGTCTTACCTGTATGCGCGTTTGCCCCTATGGGGCACCGGTGGTGCAAGCCTATTCCGAAATCCGACCCGAGTACTGTCAGGCTTGCGGACTCTGCGCTCCGGAATGCCCTGCCCAGGCGATCAGTATGGTAAGCTATGATGTCCGCGAGATCAGGAATTCGTTGCCGACAACCATCGGAAAGATTGACGTGACCCGACGTGAGCCGGTTATTGCTGCGATCCTGTGCACAAATCACGCCGGCATCCTCGGCTTCGATCTGCCGAAGAACGTGAAGACTGTGCCGGTGCATTGTACCAGCAGAATTGATATTCTGGATATGCTGAAAGCCTTTGAAGCCGGTGCCGACGGCGTGGCCGTGGTGCGCTGTAATGATGGAACATGCAAGTATCGGGACATTGCTCCGCGCGTGAATGCGCGGGTAAAGAGAGTTCAGGAGCTGCTTGGCATGCTAAAAATCGAACCGGGTCGTCTTGAAATCCTTTCCGCAGCATCAAATAACGGTGAGAATCCCTTTACAGGCGTCTGCGCGGAGTTTTCCGAGCGGGTAAAGAGAATCGGGCTCCGGACGAAGTAATCCCGAGCAGGCGGTTTCGGGAGATAAAATAATTTTTGAGCCTGATATAAAGGAGTAATGAACTATGATCGTAGGATCACAGAAACCCATTGATGAAATCTGGAGCATGGTCCGGGACTTTAAAAAGATCCTGGTATTCGGCTGCAACACCTGCGTGGCCATCTGTCATGCAGGCGGCGAGAAGGAGGCTGAGACCATCGCTTCCCTCATCCGCATGAAGGCATCGCAGGAAGGAAAGCAATTGACGGTGGATCATCTCGGTGTCATGCGCCACTGTGAACCCGAGTATTTCGAGCCGGTGATCGACAGGGTGAAGTCCTACGACCTTGTACTTTCAACAGCCTGCGGCGTGGGTGTGAACTTCCTGTCCGACCGCACCGGCACGGTGCCGGTCTACCCCGGCATCAATACCTCCTTCTACGGAGCCGTGGAAGCGCCCGGCGTGTTCAAGGAACTCTGCGCGGGCTGCGGCAACTGTATCCTGCACCTCACCGGCGGCCTCTGTCCCATTGCGCGCTGCTCGAAGACGCTCATGAACGGTCCCTGCGGCGGCACAAACAAGGGCAAGTGCGAAGTGAGCAGCGAGATCGACTGCGTCTGGTACCTTATCGTCGAGCGGATGAAGAAACTCGGTACCCTCGAGAAGCTCACAGAGGTCCAGCCACCGAGGAACTGGTCCACATCGCGCGACGGCGGCCCGCGCCGCATATCCATGGAGCATATCCGGGAGTTTGAAGAGAAGGAAGAGGCAAAGGCAGGGATATAGAGAAGAAATTATACGCAGAGGATGTTTTGTAAATCCAGCCCTCTTCCGGGTCTGCCTCAGAACAGCGACCTCCGGTTTAAGCGGGACTGACGAATCGGGACATACTCCTCTCAGGATAAATCTTTTGGAGGGAAGAAAGCATGAAAAGCGGAAGCACACTCGAAAAAGTAATCGCCAGCGGCAAGCCGGCGGTTACTGCGGAACTCGGGCCTCCCATGAGCGCCGATCCCCATGAAGTGGTGAACAAAGCACGCATGCTCAAAGGCTTCTGCGATGCGGCGAATATTACGGACTGCCAGACAGCGGTTGTCCGCATCTCCAGCATCGCCGCCGGCGCCATCGCGTTTCAGCAGGGGCTGGAGCCGGTGATCCAGATGACATGCCGCGACCGGAACCGCATCGCCATACAGGCGGACCTCCTCGGCGCCGCTGCACTTGGGCTCAAGAACTGCCTTTGCCTCGCCGGTGACCACCAGAAATTCAGCGCAGCGGGTAAGTTGAAAGGCCATCCCGGGGCGAAGAATGTCTATGATGTCGATACGTGCCAGCTCGTCGGCATTCTCAAGAAGATGCGCGATGAGGGCAAGCAGGAGGGCGGCGACCCCCTGGAAGTCGCCCCGAAATTTTTTGTGGGCGCGTCCTGGACACCCATGGGCGACCCCATTGATTTCCGGCCGATCAATCTTCTGAAAAAAGTGAATGCCGGAGCCGATTTCATCCAGACCCAGGGCATCTACGACATGACACTCTTTCGCGAGCAGATGGCGAAGATTCGGAACATGGGTCTCCATGAGCGTACCGCGATCCTTGCGGGCATTATCGTGCCGAAGAGCGCCATGATGCTCAAGTATATGGATTCCTCTGTCGCCGGGGTTTCAGTCCCGAAAGAATTGATTGACCGCATGAACAAGGCCAAAGTCGCAGCCGGCGAGGACAAGAAGAAGATGCGGGAGTTGCAGGAGCAGGAAGGCATCAAGATCGCCATCGAGCTTATACACCAGGCATTGGAAACGCCGGGCGTCAAGGGAGTGCATATCCAGGCCATCGAGTGGGAGAACGCCATCGAAGGGATTGTGAAAGCAGCCGGCCTGTATCCAAGGCCTCAAGTGTGAAAAGCAGGGGGAAGGATCAAATTACAAGGGCCATGAAAGAAGAGGTAAAATGCTGAAGAAGATAACCATCCTCGATATCTATAAAAAGAAAGCCGAAGGCGGGAAGATCACGATGCTCACAGCATACGATTTTCCCACAGCCCAGATCGTTGACGAGGCCGGAATCGACATGATCCTGGTGGGGGATTCACTTGGCATGGTGGTCCAGGGTGCGACGAGTACGCTTCCGGTCACCATGGAGGAAATGCTCTATCATACCAAGTTGGTGTCCCGTGCTGCCGCTTCCGCCATGGTCGTCGGCGATATGCCCTTTCTTTCTTACCAGACAAGCAGGGCCGACGCGGTAAATAACGCCGGACGGTTCCTGAAAGAGGCCGGCGCCGAGGCGGTGAAACTCGAAGGCGGGACGCAGATGGCCGAGGCGATCCGGGCGATTGTGGAAGCCGGCATCCCGGTCATGGCGCATATTGGTCTAACCCCGCAGTACGTCCATATGCTTGGTGGGTTTAAGGTTCAGGGAAAGGGCGAAGCAGCCCGGGAAAAGATCCTCGCAGACGCCAGGGCGGTTCAGGACGCCGGGGCATTTTCCGTCGTGCTTGAGGCTATGCCGTCCTCACTTGCGAAAGAGATTCAGGCATTGCTCCATATACCGACCATCGGGATCGGCGCAGGGCCTGATTGCGATGGCCAGGTGCTTGTAATCCATGATCTTTTAGGTCTGTTCGACCGGTTCACACCTAAATTTGTCAAGAAGTACGCTAACCTCAAAGAACTGGCACTCTCGGCAGTGAAAGAATATATACAGGACGTCGAAAGTGGCAAGTTTCCCTCCGAAGAGCAAAGTTTCAAATAATTCCTGATAAAATAGGCTGACTTTAGTAATATAGGACGAGCAAATTTTTTGTACCATACGACATTTTTATCAATGAAATTTATACGTTAATTAAAAAAATTGTCGACAACTTCGGATTTTTCCTTGACTCATGCGTTATGCGCTGGCTATAATAATAGTCCCTTGTCAGCTGTTTTTTTACTCCGTTCCTGCTGCCCGGGGTGCTGAGGGGCATGCTGAGAGGATGGGAGTTGATGTCTGAAGCTGTTCTGAATGTTGTTCTCCTCCGGCATACACCGGACCCTGAAGAAGTTGTGGCCATGGCGGCCAAATTGTGTTACAGCCCTTCAGGCGTGGAGGAATTGAGAGAAAAAATCGAGGCAAAGGACCAGGCAGCCTTTGTGGAGAAGCTGGCGTCAATCGGTCACCTATCGCCGGTCGAGCACGTGACTTTTACCTTCGGGATCGAGGGCATCTCCCGGGCCTGCTCTCATCAGCTTGTTCGTCATCGCGTGGCATCATATTCGCAACAGAGCCAGCGTTATGTCAGGGAAGAGCAGTTTGATTATGTCATTCCGCCGAGCATCAGGCAGGACCCTTCGCTCTTGAAGGAATTCATAGGATGCATGGACGAGGCGCAGGCGAATTATACCAAAGTTTTGAAGAGGCTTGAAGAGCTCGGGTATAAGGGCGAAGCGGGACAGCAGGATGCGCGGTATCTTCTGCCGAACGCAGCCGAGACAAAAATCGTAGTCACCATGAACGCGCGGGAGTTGCTTCACTTCTTTCGCGTGCGATGCTGCAACAGAGCTCAGTGGGAAATCCGGGAAATGGCTGGGCGCATGCTCGAGCACGTAAAGAAGGCGGCGCCAACGATCTTCGCCAAATCCGGCCCTGGCTGTCTCTACGCCGCCTGTCCTGAGGGCAAGATGACCTGCGGCAAGAGCGAAGAAGTCAGGAAAAAATTCGGTGTGAAAAAATAAAGAGGATCAAGCAGCTAGCAGCCGAGGGATGGAATCAGCTGGTTTACGTTTTTCCAAGGCCCTTGCTTCTTGACCCGAGTAGTTTGAGGCCCCATGAGTTTTTCAATAGCAGTGGCAGGCAAGGGCGGCACCGGCAAGACCAGTCTTTGCGGCCTGACCATACGATATTTGACAGAAAAGAAGAAGGGCGCCGTCCTAGCGGTGGACGCGGACGCGAATGCGAACCTGAACGACGTGCTCGGTGTCCCGGTCCACGCGACGGTGGGGAAACTGCGGGAAACTTCTCTCGAGGCAATCAAATCGACAGCGCCCCGTCCGGGCGGCATGAGCATGGAGCAGCTTTTTGATTACCAGATCCAGCAGGCTCTTATCGAGGCAAAGGGCTTCGATCTCCTCGTGATGGGCAGGCCTGAGGGAGCAGGCTGTTACTGCGCCGCGAACAACATTATCCGCAAGTACATGGATAAGCTGGCCGACTCCTATCCCTACACGGTCATGGACAACGAGGCCGGCCTCGAACATCTATCGCGGCGCACAACGCAGGATACGGACCTGTTGCTCATCATCAGCGACTCATCGATTCGCGGGATCATGACCGCCGGGCGCATCGGCGATCTCGTCAAAGAGCTGAACCTAAACGTCAAGCGTACCGTGCTGATCGTAAACCGTGTGCAGAACGGGAGCCGCGAAGACGCGTCGATGCAGCAGACGATCAAGCAGCAGAATGTGGAATTTGCGGGATTTGTTCCCGCCGATGAACTGATCTTTGAATATGATTTGAACGGCAAACCGCTGGTCCAGCTTCCTGCCGAGTCAAGAGCGCTTTCGAGCTTCTATTCCGTGCTCGACAAGTTGATTCCTTAGTCTATGGCCCTGAAAACCGTCGCCATCATAGGCGCTGGTCGTGTTGGCAGTTCGATCGGCTTTCTCCTACAGAGAGCGGGATTCACGGTAGCGGCCGTTGTAGCCCGTTCGAAGGAATCGGCGGAATCGGCAGCGGCATTCATCGGCACGGGAGAGCCGACGACGGATGTTGCGCATGCTGTGGAAAAAGCCGGGATTATTCTCATAACCACACCCGACCGCGCGATCCAGGAAACTTGCGACAGAATCGCGGCGGCTGGTATGCGGCCGGGCTCGATCGTCGTTCATACCTCGGGAGCCCATTCACTCGATCTTTTATCAGCGGCATTGGCAAAGGGTGCTTCCCGTGCCGTACTCCATCCACTTCAGTCGCTTGCAAGCAGGGAGCAAGGGATCAGAATACTACCCGGTTCCTACTTTCGCATCGAGGCTGATCCCGCAGCGCTGGCCATCGCTAAGGAAATCGTGCAGGCGCTCGGCGGCGTCGAGCTGGCACTGCCGAAGTGGACTCCGAATAAGGAATCAGCAGCGCTGTACCATGCGGGCGCAGTTGCGGTTTCAAATTATTTTGTGGCCCTTGTTGATTACGGCCTCAAGTTCTACCAGGCGCTCGGCGCCGATAAAAAGGAAGCGCTCAAGGCAGTTCTGCCGCTCATCCGGGGCACGCTCGATAATATTGAGACCCTCGGCATCCCCGATGCGCTCACGGGGCCGATCATGCGCGGCGACATTGAGACAGTACGGGGACATCTTTCCGCCATGGAGAGCCGGACACCGCACTTAACGGGTCTCTATAAAGAACTTGCCCGTCAGACGGTTTCTGTGGCGCGGGAAAAAGGAAGCATCACCGAGACCACGGCCGCGGAGCTGCTCAAGATGGTGGAGAAATAATAAGCCGGCGATGTACAGCGATAGACAATGGCCGGCATCTTGGAAATCAAACTGCATGGGGTCAGGCTTGTTCTCCTGATCATCCCTGATTGATAATCGTTTTCATACCGTTCGAAAGGAGACGTTTCAGAACATGCTTATAATCGGAGAAAAAATCAGTGTAATTGCGAAAAAGGTGCGAGAGGCCCTTCAGAAGCTCGATGCCAAGCCGCTCCAGGATCTCGCCATGGCACAAGACAAGGCAGGCGCGCACTTTATTGACGTTTCCATCGGTCCGGCCGAAGAGAACGGTCCACAGCTCATGGACTGGGCAGTGAAGGTTGTTCAGGAAGTGGTGGAAAAGCCGCTCTGCCTCGATACGACGAACATCAAGGCCATGGAGGCCGGTCTTAAGGCGCATAACAACAAATGGGGCGTGCCGATCGTAAACTCGACATCAAATGAACCCGAGCGGTTCCCCATGATGGAGCTCGCGGGAAAGTACAATTCCAAAATTATCGCGCTCACGCTGGGAAAAGGAAGCATTCCTGCTGACGCCGAAGATCGCTGTGTCATCGCCGCTGAGATCATGGCGCGTGGCATGGAATACGGCATCCCGATGGAGAACATCTTCCTTGACCCGCTCATTCTTCAGCTCTGCACCATGCAGGATCAGGGCCGGCAGGCGTTACGCGCCATCAAGATGTTCCGCGAGCTGAATGACCCGCCGATGAACACCGTGGTCGGCCTTTCGAACATCTCGAACGGGGCTCCGAAGCATGTCCGTCCGATCATCAACAGGAACTTCCTAGCAATGTTGATGTACGAGGGGCTGTCTTCGGCCATCATCGATCCCCTGGACAAGGACATGATGGATACCGTCAAGACAGTCGAGATGATTCTGGGCAAGACGATGTACGCTCATTCCTATCTGGATATGTAATCACGCTGATTCCGGATGCGATTCAGGGATGGCGGCTTATAAAAGCCGAAATTACACACTGGGAATCGCATGTTCCAGGGTGCGTTTTGCCCTTGTTCTGATCTGGCAATTCTGTTAATATGTGCACTACTTTTCGAGGAGGCTTGCATGGCACTCGTAATACCTAAAGAGAATTATAGCGGCAAGATTTACAACGTACAGATTGGCAGCGGCGCAAAGGCCGTGACCATCGGCGGCGCGAACGCCCTTCCCTTCCTAGGTTTCGAGGGCACGTTCCCGAACAGGCCCGCCATCGCACTTGAGGTGATGGATATCGCCCCCGACGACTGGCCCGAGACTCTCAAAAAAGCGATCGGCGGCGAAGCAGCCAACCCGGCTCAGTGGGCCAAGTTCTGCCAGAAAAGCGGCGCTGACCTCGTGGCGCTCCGGCTCATGGGCACTCATCCGGACCAGAAGAACAGGAGCGCTGAAGAAGCGGCTAAGACAGCGGCCGACGTTGCCGCGGCTATCGATATTCCGCTCATGATTCTCGGCAGTGGCCATGCGGAGAAGGACGCGCAGGTACTGCAGGCCGCGGCGGGTGCAACGCGCGGCAAGAACTGCGCCATCGGCAAGGCCGTTGAAGAGAACTACAAGACTGTGGCGGCTGCGGCAATGGCGAACGACCACAAGCTGATCGCTATGAGCCAGCTCGACGTGAACCTGGCTAAGCAGCTCAACATTCTGCTGACCCAGATGGGCTTTGACAAGGAGCGCATCATCATGGACCCCATGTCGTCGGCGCTGGGATATGGTCTTGAATACACCTACAGCGTTATGGAGCGCATCCGTCTGGCAGCGCTGCTCCAGAACGATCCCATGATGCAGACTCCGATTGTATGCGACATCGGCATGAACGTCTGGAAAGTCAAGGAAACCATGGCGCCCGACACCGAAATGCCGGAATGGGGAGGCCTTGAGGACCGGGCCTTGGCCTGGGAATCAGTTTCCGCTTCAGCCATGATCACCGCGGGAGCGGATATGCTGATCATGCGACATCCAGGCGCAGCGGCGAAAGCTAAGGAATTTATTTCTGAAGTGGTCTAAAATTTTATAATTTTACCGCAGAGGAAACAGGAGAGCTTCAGAACAGTTCCTCCTGGATATTTTACCGCACTACTCTCTGTGGTTACGATGTCCAGATACCGAAAGGAGTTTATCGATGGCGCTCTCAGGTGTTGAAATATTCAAGTATCTTCCGAAGACCAACTGCAAAAAGTGCGGTCACCCGACCTGCCTCGCCTTTGCCATGAAGCTCGCAGCCAAGCAGGCGAGCCTTGATGCCTGCCCGGACGCGTCCGCCGACGCGAAGAAAGTGCTGGGTGAGGCGGCGGCGCCGCCGATCCGCGGCATCATGCTCGGCACGGGCGACAAGGCCGTGAAAGTGGGCGACGAGATCTGCCTCTTCCGGCATGAAAAAAAATTCTTCAACCCCAACGTTTTTGCCGTCGCGATTAAGGCCTCAGAGGCCGGGGATGCCGCGGCCAAAAAGATCGAAGCGGTCAAGGCCTCCGAGATCGATCGCGTGGGCCAGAAGCTCCGCGTCGATGCCATTGCCGTAACCGACGAGGGCGGCGACGCCGCGAAGTTCGCCTCGGTTGTCAAGCAGGTTGTTGACGGAGCCCCTGGTGTGCCGATTATCCTCGTGAGCAAAACCCCCGCGACGATTGAAGCGGGTATCGCGCATTGTGCGGACAAGAAGCCGCTTATCTACGCCGCCACAGCCGAGAATGCAGAAGCAATGGCAAAAATAGCCAAGGAGAAAAAAGCGTCGCTCGCTGTGGCCGCCGAAGGGCTTGACGCACTGACTGCCCTGTCAGAGAAGGTAAAGGCGCTGGGTGTTGACGACTTGGTGCTCGATTCCGGTGCGCGCAAAGCCAAGGACATGATCGAGCACTTTACCATCATTCGACGCGCGGCGATCAAGAAGAACTTCAAACCCCTCGGCTACCCGATCATCTCCTTCGCGAGCCGAGACAATTCCCTGTCCGAGACAATGGTGGCGGCCCTCGGCACGATGAAATACGCCTCCATTATCATCGTCAACAACGTCGAAAAATGGAAAATGCTCGCGCTCCTGTCGCTGCGCCAGAACATCTATACCGACCCGCAGGTTCCGATGCAGGTTGCGCAGAACGTCTACAAGGTTGGCGATGCCAAGGAAAATTCACCGCTCATGATCACCACCAATTTTTCGCTGTCCTACTTCATCGTGCGCGGCGAGGTCGAAAACAGCAAAGTTCCCTCGTGGCTCGCGGTCATGGACAACGAAGGCCTGTCCGTGCTTACGGCATGGGCCGCCGGCAAGTTCACGGCGAGCAAGATTGCCCAGTTCATCACCGAAAGCGGCGTTGAAAAGAACGTCAGTCATAAGGAACTGATCATTCCCGGCTATGTGGCCGTGCTTTCCGGCGCGCTGGAAGAGAAGCTGCCGGGCTGGAAAATCACCGTGGGGCCGCGCGAAGCGAATCAGCTGCCGACATTCCTGAAGGCGAGGGCGTAATACCTTCGAACCGTTTAGACGGTTCAAGCGTCAAAAAACCGCTGAATTCAAGCGATTTACATAAGGAGTTGAACGATGTCAAAAGTTATTGCCAGCGGAGCCATCAAGGCCTCCCATTACTATGTCAAGCAGGCGGAAGCTCTTGTAGAGAAGGCAATCAGCGAAAAAGGAGCGGACTTCAAGTTCGAATTCCCGGATACGGGCTACTTCCTCCCCCAGATGTTCGCCATGACTGGCTACGAAGTTCATACCGTGGGCGACATGAAGACGGCCCTTGAACAGCAGATTAAACCGATGCTGACGGACGATCCCGCGGATGTGCTCTACAAGCCGTATCTCGGCGAGGCGCTTGATGCGGGTATGGCATCGCTTTTTGCCCAGGAAATCATTATGGCGATTCGCTATATTTACGGACAAGAGCCGGTAAAGGACGATTCGATCGGCCTCACCTACCACGGGTTTATCTCCGACACGATCCTCCGGAACCTCGGGGTGCAGCTTGTGGACGGCACCATGCCCGGTTATGTGGTGATTATCGGCGCTGCGAATGATGACGACCACGCAGTGCAGATCGCGCGCGAGCTTCAGCAAAAAAACATTCTCACCTTCCTCTGTGGCAATGTGAACGGAGAGAGTGTTACGAAGCAACTCCTGCGCAAAGGCGTGGAGCTTGGCTGGGATACCCGTCTCGTTCCGCTCGGTCCCGAAGTGGAGCATGCAATCTACGCCCTGAACTGGGCGGCGCGCGCGGGCCTCACCTTCGGCGGCATGAAGGGCGGTGACTTCAAGAGGATCTTGAAATACTCCAAGGACAAGGTGTTCGCTTTTGCTATGGTGCTCGGACCCCTGAACGACCGTATCTGGACGACAGGCGCGGGAGCGATCAACATGGGCTTTCCCGCAATCTGCAACACTGATATTCCCACGATTCATCCTACCGGCGTCACGATCTACGAGGAAGTGGCCAAGGAACTCGATCCGAACAAGATCGTCGAGAAATGCATCGAGGTGCGCGGCCTCAAAATCACCGTTTCCAAGCCCCCCATTCCCGTGGCCTACGGCCCGGCCTTCGAAGGCGAGCGCATCCGCAAGGAAGACATGCACATCGAGTTCGGCGGGCAGCGCACGCCGGCCTTTGAATGGCTCCATATGGTGAGCCTCGAAGCGGTGGAAGATGGCAAGGTCACGATCGTCGGTGCAGACCCCGAGGGCCGGTATGCCCAAGGCGGTAAGATGCCGCTCGGCATCGTCGTTGAAGTTGCGGGCCGGAAGATGCAGAAGGACTTCGAACCGGTGCTCGAGCGCAAGATCCATCACTTTATCAACGAGGCGCAGGGGATTTGGCACATGGGCCAGCGCGACCAGAACTGGCTGCGCGTCAGCATCAACGCGCTCAAGGATGGTTTCCAGCTCAAGCACTTCGGCGATATCCTCACCACCCAGATGAAGCACAAATTCAATAATATCGTGGACAAGGCGCAGGTCACGTTCTACGTGGACGATGCCGACGTGAATGCCAAGTTGGAGGATGCACGCAAAGCCTATCTCGAACGCGATGTGCGTCTCGCCACCATGACCGATGACTCGGTGGAAACGTACTATTCGTGCATTCTGTGCCAGAGCTTCGCCCCGAACCATGTCTGTGTTGTTTCTCCCGAGCGGCTCGGTCTCTGCGGGGCCTACAACTGGCTCGATGCCAAGGCGGCCTTTGAGATCGACCCGAACGGAGCGAACCAGCCGGTTCAGAAGGGCGAGACTCTCGATGCGGTAAAAGGACGCTGGAAAGGCGTAGATGAGTACGTATATACCAACTCGCACCAGGCATTGGAGTATTTCAACGCCTACAGCATTATGGACGCGCCGATGACCTCCTGCGGCTGTTTCGAGTGTATCGTCGCCATCGTACCGGAGGCCAACGGCGTAATGGTCGTCAACCGAGGGTTCACCGGCATGACCCCCATCGGCATGAAATTCTCAACCCTCGCCGGAACCGTGGGTGGCGGCGCCCAAACCCCGGGCTTCATGGGTATCGGCCGGTTCTTTCTCACGAGCAAGAAATTCCTCTCCGCGGAAGGCGGTTTCAAGCGTATCGTCTGGATGACCAAGAACCTGAAGGAGTCCTTTGGCGAGGCTTTCAAAAAACGCGCTGAAGAAGAAGGCATCCCTGATCTTTTAGATAAGATCGCCGATGAGAGCGTTGCGGAAGATTCGGAAAAGCTGCTGGCATTTCTTACGGAGAAGGGCCATCCAGCGCTCACCATGGATCCGATGTTTTGATTCGACGAATACCGGAAGGACCGGGGAGGGGGAAAAGGTTCAATTCTTTTTCCCCGGCCCCTTCTGTCACCTAAAGAAAGCGGCAAAGCTCATACGCGGCTGCCGGGATAAGTGAGGCGGCCCTTTTTGTCTCAAGAGGACTGGTGATCATGGAAAACAGACTTGAAGGAATACTCACTCGCTACCGGGAAAACGAGGGTAACCTAATCTCGATCCTGCAGGACATCGAGACCGAATTCGGCTACCTGCGCGAAGACGTGATCAACTGGGTATCTGAGCGGCTCGATATTCCGCCGGCAAAGTTCTACGGGATCGCCACCTTCTACGCCCAATTTCATCTCAAACCCAAAGGCAAGAATGTGATTACCGCATGCTGCGGCACGGCGTGCCACGTGAAGGGATCGGAACGGCTGATCAACAGCCTGGTAAAAGAACTGGCCATTCCTGACGGCGAGGACACCTCTGAAGATCTCAACTTTACCGTCGAGAAGGTCAACTGTGTAGGAGCCTGCAGCATCGCACCGGTTATCATCGTCAATAAGACCGTGCACGGCAAGATGACGCCCGACAAACTCATGAAAGAGATGAAGACCCTCAAAGAGGGGAAGCGGGAATACACCGATTATATTTAAATAACGATCAAACTGTTTAACTTGCAATTCCCCGCAGCTTGCTGCGGGGTCACCTTATGTGTTAAGCTCGGAACGTGAAAGAGCGATCTGAGGGAAACAAGGGAAGCCACTGTGCGTGGTCTATTCACTATCACATCGTATTTCCGGTGAAATATCG
>DATJAP010000019.1:0-4539 GCA_035516155.1 Nitrospirota bacterium | reverse complement strand
CGCCATATTCTTGAAGGAAAGCACCTTCGTGATGGCGGCCGTTAACGTCGTTTTGCCGTGGTCCACGTGGCCGATGGTGCCCACGTTCACATGAGGTTTTGTCCTCTCAAATTTTGCCTTTGCCATGCTATCCGCCTCCTGCCGGGAAGTGAAAAATGGTGATGTATCCGCCTGAAAAAAATACTAGCCACAACTACCTGCTTGTATGGAGCCCATGAGCGGGATTGAACCGCTGACCTCATCCTTACCAAGGATGTGCTCTACCAACTGAGCTACATGGGCGGTCTTACAGAAGTCTATCGAGTTGATCCTATAGTGAGTCTCAAGAGTCTATCCCTGCCCTCTACTGACTCAACGAACTCGAATAACTCTTTAAACTCCAGACAGTGGTAACTGGAGCGGGAAACGGGATTCGAACCCGCGACCCCAAGCTTGGAAGGCTTGCGCTCTAGCCAGCTGAGCTATTCCCGCATTTTCGATATCGGATTACGACCACCGGATTTCCCGTTTCGAAATCCACTCTCCGCAATCATCGATCCTTCGTAACTGGTGGGGAGGGGAGGTTTCGAACCTCCGTAGGCTGACGCCGACAGATTTACAGTCTGTTCCCTTTGGCCACTCGGGCACCTCCCCGGGAACTTCGATACTTTAGTCATTCCGGAAATGCTACAGAACCATCACACAAAATGTTCGGGAACCCATTTCAACGTTTTTTCAGATGAGGTAACCAGAAAATGGAGCCACCGAAGGGACTCGAACCCCCGACAGGCTGATTACAAATCAGCTACTCTACCAACTGAGTTACGGTGGCAGAACCCTCTGGACATACCACGCCGTCCCCCCATGTCCGTAACCGGATCATGCAGCTCATTCATTAATTATACATAAATTGCGCGTGCTTGTTCTGCTCCGCCAAAGAACTGTAATTATAAGATATTGTTTATTAACTTGTCAAGCAAAAAGATTAGACTGATGGTTCTCGAGAAATAGTGGCTTTTTTGCCAATGTCCGCTTTCGGGGCACTCTTTTACCTTACCCCCTCCGCTGTCGCAGTACTTCATACAGCAGAGTTCCAGCCGCCACCGAAACGTTCAAGGAGCTGATCTGCCCCATAAGCGGCAGTGATACCAAGTAATCACAGTGCTCTTTGACCAGCCTTCGCACGCCTTTATCTTCGCCACCAAGCACCAACGCAATGGGGCGCGCAAAGTCCGCGTCCCAGTAGACCGTCTTACTGCCGGCTTCCGCCCCAGTCACCCACACACCTGCTTTTTTCAGTTCCCCAAGCGTATTCACGATATTCGCCACTTTGACTACTGGTACATATTCCAAAGCTCCGGCAGCGGTCTTTGCGACGGCTTCTGTAAGTCCGGCCGCCCGTCGCTCAGGGATTATCACACCATGAACCCCTGCAGCTTCCGCCGTCCTCAGTATGGCGCCCAGATTCCGGGGATCTTCAACGCTATCCAATATGAGGAACAGAGCCTGTTCGCCACGCTGTCGCGGTATCTTGAGAATATCGTCAAGCGTTGCGTAGGTGCGCGCCGATGCCACGGCGACAACCCCCTGATGATGGGAATTCTGAGATTCCCTGTTCAGAGAATCTCGGGAAGTGACCCGTATCTCTATACCCCGCTCCCTCGCAAGACGGACGATCTGCGCAATATCCCGATCCATCTTCCGCTGCTCGGCAACCAGAAGCCGTTGGATGGGGCGTCCAGCTCTTAGCGCCTCCCGTACGGGATTGATCCCGACTATTTTTTCTTTTTGCATAGATTAGAGTAAAGCGATGGCACATCGCACGAGGAAAATACGATGACAAGGACAGCAACGGGTTCACGAACCGGATAGAAGGCCAATCCAGGATTCCGGGATATCAACAATGTATGTGCGCGTCTTTTTCTTCAGGCCCTGTGCACAAACAGGGTCATTTCGGCTTCCAGACTGTGCCATCAGGCCGATCAAACAACTCCACTCCTCCGTCATCGAGAATCTTGCGGATACGGTCTGCTTCGGTCCAATCCTTGCGCGCACGGGCCTCGTTTCGGAGGTGGATCAGCTCTTCTATGCGCTCAACCGACAGCGTAACTTTACTGTCCGCCAGTCTTCCTTCCTTGAACCATTCCTCGGGGCTGCGCGTAAAGAGCCCCAGGGTCTTACCGACATCGTCAAAAGCAGCCGCGGCCTTGGAAAGGATAAAATAGGCGCCGTCCCGGTTCTTTTTGTCTACTTCGGCGAGAAACTTATTTATATCGCGAACAAGATCGTAAATGAGGCCGATGGCAAAAGCAGTATTGAAATCATCATCCATCGCCTCCTCGAAGGATCGGGGAAGGTTCTCGATCTTTTCATAAAGCGGCCGGTCACCAACCTCAATCACTTCATCCGGTTTGACCGTCGGGGGGGCACTGCCGGAGAGAACTTTCAGGATACTTTCCTTCATCGTATAGAAACGATCAAGGCCGGCCCGCGCATCCTTCAAGTTGGCGTCGGAAAAATCGATAGGGCTTCTATAATGGGTTGAGAGGAGAAACAGACGTACTACTTCTGCATCGTACTGGTTGAGAATGTCGCGAATCATGAAAAAATTGCCTAGTGACTTGGACATTTTCTCCTGGTTGATGTTCACAAATCCGTTATGGAGCCAGTAGTTTACAAACTTCTTGCCTGAATAGGCCTCGCTCTGGGCAATCTCATTTTCATGATGCGGAAAGATGAGATCCTTGCCGCCAGCGTGGATGTCGAACGTCTCGCCCAGGTGTTTCAAGCCCATGGCGGAGCATTCAATGTGCCAGCCCGGCCTTCCGCTCCCCCACGGGCTGTTCCAGGCAGGTTCTCCCGGTTTCGATTCTTTCCAGAGCGCGAAGTCAAGGGGGTCCTGCTTTCGCTCGTCAACCTCCACCCGCGCGCCTGCCTTCAAGTCTTCGAGGTTACGCTTTGAGAGTTTGCCGTAATCCTTGAAACTTGCCACCCGGAAATATACATCTCCATCGATCACGTAGGCATGACCTTTTTCCAAAAGTCCTTTGATGACCTCGAGCATTTCGGCAATATGCTCCGTTGCCTTGGGCTCCACATCAGCTTTGCCCACACCGAGACGCTTCATGTCCTCCTGGTAAGCATCGATGTATTTGCGGGCAACTTCGGCAGCGGTTGTGCCTTCTTCCTTCGCACGGTTGATGATCTTATCGTCGACATCGGTGAAATTCCGCACATACTTCACTTTGAAACCCTTGCGCCGGAAGTAGCGCTGGATCAGATCGAACGCCACGGCGCCACGCGCATGCCCGAGGTGGGAAAAATCGTAGACCGTAACCCCGCAGGCATACATGGTTACCTTGCCCGGCTGCAGAGGAACGAACTCCTCTTTTTTCCCCGTGAGCGTGTTATACAATTTTATCATAGTATAATAATTCCCTCAATTCGATGGTTGTAACACGAACAGGAATACGATTCTATACGGGGCATGTTGTCTTTGTCAAGCAGTTTTAAATCTTCCATTAAGCATCTGTTATAGACAGGATGCCGGTCCTCATTGGCTTGTATTTTAGTGCCTTTGATTGAATTTTGCATTTATCGGATAAAGTCGCTTCTCAGAATCCCAAGATCGGAACAAATTGTTATCGTGTCGTCCCTTTATAATAATGAGCATTCTCATCGTTTGACATACACCCGGGTCTGAATGCAGAGGATTCCCGAATCAGGCCCGGTTACTGCATACCGGTTCCCTCAGGCAGCTTGATCTTTAGATAGAGGAATTGCTTGCCGCAGGTTCCTTTTGGTCTACTGAACCGTTGACGTACGGTGGTTCCAAGTACTGGCCCTTTGCTTGAATGTCGCAGCCGAGAGGACGGTTTTTCGTCTAAAACCAGACGGTTTGGCTTTCTTGTCTCCATTTTTATGGTGAGCATACCATCATTTGTATGACTGCCAAAGCTCTCCCAACACGGCTTGAGCACTTTGTGAGTGCAGGTGGCGATACCAGAGGGGATGTTCTTGCTTCATAGCGACATCGAGGCCCGAGCAGATGGGTATCTTTCCGGTGGTGTTCCAGGCTTCTTTTGTACGCCGCAAGGTCTCTTCCAGAGCTTTGTTGCAGAGAAACGAAGCAATCCGAGCAAAAGGGCAGTGCTGTCATCCGTTACCAACGCCTTACACTGATGGTCATTATTTGCAAATCAGGATCTTTAGCAGGCTCAGCCATTTTTTTATGATAGCATATAGGTGAACAATCGTCTACTCCGTAAGAAGTATATTTATCTGCTTGCTTCGCGACCAATTCCTTTTCTTTCCTTTCTGAAGAGACGGAGGTGTACAGTGCTAATGATAAAAAGAATGGCGGACTAGCCTATCTGACAGGACCATGCTTACCCTCTCCCCAGCGTAGAAGCGGACCGTTTCTTTGCATTCCTGATAATGCACGGCTGACTTTCTCATATCTGCCAAACAGGAACAGGGCCGGTTTTACATGAATTCAAGCAGTTATATTTTGGCATGCGATCTGCATTACCACTGGCAAGACTGAACGAAAAGGGGGAC
>DATJAP010000018.1:0-98821 GCA_035516155.1 Nitrospirota bacterium | reverse complement strand
CATATTCATTGAATTCTTCATCCACATTATGCCAGTCTATTTCTTTATTTGGCCCTTCAAAGTAGCCGTTAAGTGTTACCATATTGAATACGAACAGGTTACGCATACTGTTTCACCTTGCCCTCGCCGAGATACTTCCTTCAGGCTTTCAGTGAGCTTATCAAATGCTCTTGGCTTATTTTTCAGCAACAGCCTTCAGGTGAATAAGACCAGTCTCAAAGTCCTTGCCGATCATCTTGTCCATGCCGAAAAATATGCTTATACCCTTGGCAAGATGCGGATTAGGACTGTACATTGCCCGCCTCACCATCGTCGAATCGCCCTTTCCTTCCAGCGTAAAGTCGGCAACGTTGTGGCCTTCCATAGGTTTTTCAAAATCCAGTTTAATGATGACCCTCGAGGGCGGAGAGATATCGATGATCTCCATGCGCCCCTTGCCGATCCTGTTGTTGTCTTCCCATGCATACCCGGATCCCTTGCCGCGATCAGCGCCGCTATATGTTCTCTTCATCGCGGGTTCCAGCTTCTCCCAAGGTGACCAATCACCCCATTTGTGGAAGTCATCGATGAGCGACAAGATCTTCGCCGGCGAAGTTTTGACGCTTTTCGTGCGTTCTACACGGAACGTGTCCGGCTTGGTCCCGGCAAAAATAAGAAGAGCGGTAAACAGTACGACGACTGCGATAGCGACTATTATTATGATAGTAGGCTCCTTTTCCCACAGTGTGCACGGACAGTCAGGTTTGCGCAGACAGCTCTTCAAGACGATCAAGGCGTTCGCTGAGCCTGCAATGCCCCTTTCCTATAAAATTTCCCTGCACGAAAATATCCTCTTGCTTAAGCATAGCGCGATAGAGTGTGAGCATCAACCATCGGACCAGGGTTGCGCAAGGTGTTTATATGTTGCGGTGATACTAAGGTTGGAATTGGGAAGGCTTGGAAGATATTGGGAATGAGGACGAAGAAAGACCTTCTACGCGTCTGAAGACGGACGACATTTTTTTAGCGATAGGCGGATTTGTCACCGATATCATAGGCAATGGGCATGAACACTTTTCGCAACGTGAAGATGACCAGCATGACGGCGATCAGAATCAGTCCATAAGACACGCCACCACTCGTGAGGCTGCTGCTCGAAACAAGCAGCAGATAGAGCGGCATGATCATGGCAAGGAGGTAGCCCTCAAAGAGCTGGAAGCAGAAGGCCTCCTTCGCAGTCACGAATCCCAGGCAGCCGGAAAGCGGCAACAGGAGCAGCAGGCTGTAAGGCTGGTGCACGAGCGCGCTGGACAGGGACCCCTTTCCGACAAAGAGAAGCGCGGCAAGACAGCCAAGTCCGATGAAGTACAGGTTTTTCAAGTATCTTTTGAAATGGCTAACGTAGAGATGAATGAAAAACACGCTCATACCGACGGATGCATAGAGGCCATAGGCAAGCAGATCAGTCGGCATGCTCTTGAGTGCTGTGTCGGAATTCAGTGATGCCGTCTTCAGGAGAAACGCAAGACCAGCAATGAAGATTGCGGATAGGACTATTCCTACCCGATAGAGGACAACAGTTATTTTATCTTCCCTGGTAAGGGGCTGGAACACCTGTTTTTCACCCATGAATCATTTTCTCCCTTCAGAGCTGTCCTCTTCACGTCACGTTTGAATATCACAACACGTTTCCGGAATTACCCCTTTTTCCCTTTTTTCCAGAAAGCCAGATCGCTCATCATGAGCGCCAGGAGATCACGAGGCGACATTTTCGAAGTTTCCTTGCACCTACAGGAGCCTTCACTGTCTGCAGCTGCTTGGTTCCCCGCAGCTTTGTTCTCCTTCCCTGGGCCGCCTGAATCAACGGTTTTCGGGTAACGTATAATCATTCTCTTCACCTCTGATTTTATTGTACATCATCTGAAAAAAATATGCCATCTATCGTCTTGACATGCACTATGTCTGACATTATATTGATAGGGGCACAGCAACTCTGTTTTTCTCTTTCATCACTGTGTCTCCGTGTGAGAAATAACAAATCTCATTACCCTTTTGAAAGAAAGTAGTGCCTCTTTTATGGAAAGAGCGTTATTAAGTTGTATTTATGAAAAATTGCGCAAGTTTTCAATCGACCCCCTGGATCTGTATCTTGTGGTGTCCATCGAGGAACAAACGCTCCTCATCTGCGCGAATGATGCCATCATTGAGCGATACGACGTCTCGACGTCCCGCTTCGGCAACGGCAACCGGGAAAATTCGCTTAAAACACCGCTCGGTGTTCATCGGATCAAGGAGAAGTACGGGGGCGACGCGCCTCCGGGCCGCGTTTTTAGGGACCGCGAGGACACGGGCGAGGACTGGGATCACAGCCAGACCGGAGACAATCTGATCCTAACCCGCATCCTGCGGCTCGAAGGCCTTGAGGAGGGAATCAACAAGGGCGCGGGCGTGGATTCTTATGAGCGCTACATCTATATCCACGGCACCGGCCGTGAGGACCTGATCGGCACACCCCTGTCGCATGGGTGCGTGTGCCTCCGCAATCTCGACATCATTCGCCTCTTTGAAATGGTGAAGGAAGGCACACTCGTCTATATCGATCCTCTGCCCATCGTTATCAATGACCACCGATGCCGCAATGTCCACTTTACCGGTATTTTCGGCAGCGGCATGAGCGCGCTCGCGCAATACTTGCGCTTTCAGGGAATCATGGTCTCGGGTTCCGACAGATTGCTGGCAAGCGAGGATACCACATTCATCCGTCAATCGCTGGAAGGTCTTGGGTGTACCATCGTTCAGCAAGACGGTTCAGGCGTAGGTGCGGATGTTGATGTCGTCTGCGTCTCGACCGCGATAGAAGAATCAAATCCGGACATCGTTGCCGCGCGCAGCCGCGGCATTCCCATCGTCCATCGCTCCGATCTGCTCAGCGCGATCATCGCGACAAAAAAGACCATTGCCGTTGCCGGCACCAGCGGTAAGTCGACGGTGACCGCAATGATCTTTGAATTCCTAACCTCATGCGATAAATCGCCATCCCTCATCAGCGGCGCGGGCCTTCGCAGGATCGAAAAGCGGGGACTTATCGGCAATGCTTACAGCGGCGGCTCCGAGCTCCTGGTCGTGGAGGCGGATGAAAGCGACGGGACCCTGGTCAAATATTGCCCCGAAGCCGCGGTCATCCTGAATATTTCCAAGGACCACAAAAGCATTGAAGAGATAACAAAGCTTTTCGAAATGCTTGCTGCAAAAACCCCCTGGACAGCTTCAAATGCCGACGATCCGATCCTTGCTTCACTTCCTGCGACCGTGCGCTTCAGCCGGAATGGTTCAGGCTCATGGAGACCGGACCGTGAAGAGCTCCTGCCGACTTCGGTGAAACTTTTTAAGAACGGCATTGAATATCATCTGCCGCTTCCGGGCAGTCACAATCTTGAGAACCTGCGTGCAGCACTCTGCGTGTGCGAGCATTTCGGATGCGAGCCAAAAGCGCTGGCCGATGCGGTAAAGAATTATGAGGGCGTGGCCCGGCGTTTTTCCGTGATCAGGACAAAGCAGAACGTGCACGTGGTCGATGACTTTGCCCATAATCCGGCAAAGATAGCGGCTGTCGTCAGTGCAGCGCGGGGCCTTTCCGGCCGGATTCTTGCCGTCTACCAGCCACACGGTTTCGGTCCCACACGATTCTTAAAAGATGAATACATCGCAACCTTCCGGACCGCTTTCAGGCAGCATGACTCGCTCTATCTCCTGCCGATCTATTATGCCGGTGGCACGGCGCAAAAAAATATTTCCTCGAAAGATATCATACATGGCCTTGATCCAGTATCATTCAATGCGCAAGCAGTGCATGATCGTGATGAGTTATTGACCAAGTTAAAAGCTGATGCGAAACCGGAAGACTGCGTTCTCATCATGGGTGCACGTGATCCGTCACTGCCTGCTTTGGTAAAGAAAGTTGTGGAAATGTTTGGCGGGGAAATGAAAACATAATTAAGAGTCACCCTCCAACAGCGGGGGCGGCTAGGGAAAATATGGACATTATTGCCATCGGAGGCGGCAGTTTAAAGAAGAAGGAAACGTTTGCGATCGACAAGTATATCGCCAAACTCACAGGCAGAAGCTCTCCCCGGGCGCTCTTCCTCCCCACGGCAAGTATCGACTCTGAGGATTACTGTGAGGTGTTCGACCATATCTATGGGGATTTGCTCAAGTGCAGAACTGACCATCTCCTTCTCTACCGAAGACCCGGTGACCGGGCAGCCGCGGCAAGGAAGATCAAGTCAGCTGATTTGATTTATGTCGGTGGAGGCAATACCCTTCGCATGATGAAGCTGTGGCGGCGTTTCGGGATCGACAAACTGCTGGTGAACGCCGGACAAGAGGGAACGGTGCTTGCCGGTTTGAGCGCGGGCGCGATCTGCTGGCACGAATGGGGCCATTCCGATTCAAGGGCATATTCGGGCAAGAAGGATTGGGACTACATAAAAGTCCGGTCACTCGGTATTCGCCCTGGGTTATACTGCCCGCATCTGGATTCAGAAAAACGATACGCCTCCTTCAGGAAAATGGTCGTCCGGGATAAAATGATCGGCATAGCCTGCGACAACTTCGCTGCAATTCACTATGATGATTCCGACGCAACCTGCATTACCTCCCGGAGAAAAGCGCGAGTCCATATTTACAAGTATGCAAATGGTAAAATCACGATCAGGCACTTCAAAAACGGCGAGAAGATCGATCTGGCAACACAATAAGATACACGGGCAGCGTCAAGTAAGGTTTTAATCCCCGGAATTACCGAGGGGTTATAAATGCACTTGCGCTCAAATAATAATAAAAAAATTAATCCGGGCAAACCTGACCTCAACCCCTGAAACCGTCAGGACGTAGCCATGAAGGACCGCACCCGGAGGCTGTCCGAAGCACAGTATAGGACAAATATTCTAAGGCGGGCCGATCGGTAACCAGTACGTTCGCCTCCCCCAAGGGCCGGAAGGGCGCATGCGCTCTCGGTTATGACTTCACATTTGTCGACCCAGCACATCCCCGCATGCCCAATTCCTCTTGCGACGTGGTCAATCCCTTTTCGGTGTTCCTTGTCCAGACCGGGTCGGTCATGACCTCACATTTGTTAAATACGAACAGTGATTTTTTTGAGTTCCCTTCCCGTCAATCGTCCAACCCTTTACTGTAGTGAAGTACAATTTTACCCGACTTGAAAGTCTTTGTTTTCATCAGCTGCAACTTATGCTTCCCCTTCAGGTCTTTGAACAAGGGTTTTCCTTCTCCTAAGACTAGAGGGTTCACGATAAGATGATATTCATCAATCAAGTTGAGATTCATGAACGTTGATACAAGGCCGGCGCCGCCCAAGAGCACCATGTCTTTGCCGGGATGTTGCTTCATTCTTAGGATTTCTTCAGCAATGTTATCCTTGATGATCCTTGTGGTTTTCCATTCGACCTTTTCCAAGGTTTTCGAAAAAACGATCTTCTGCATTTTATCGGCAAGGCGTGCATATTCAATTTCATTTTTTGTACTGGACGGGTTCGTCGGCACGGCAAGCCAGTATTTTTCGAACCCCGGATACATCACCCGCCCAAGCAACAAGGTATCTGCGCGCCTCTGCAAATTGAAAACATCCTTCCACGTTTCTTCATCCTCTTTCATTGCCCAATCTAACTCCCCCTTCGGTCCTTCAATAAAGCCGTCAAGTGATATTTGCATGGCGAGAATTACTTTTCGCATTTATCCCCCTTTCAGCGGATGTTGTCGGCATCCTATCCTGCTTTCACTCATTTCGTTGAACTTTTTCATAGAATTTAGCGGTTCTGTGTGGCCACTCTCTAACCGGCTTTTCTTATCCTTCCTGTCTCGCTCCCATTCAATCGAGTATCAATAAGTTCCTGAAAACGTATCGCCGTTGCTGCTCCTTTGGCTTCGTCCTCGTGTTTAAAATAAACGTATGCCTTCTCCCATTTTTGAGAAAGTATTCTTTCCGCCCATTGTGACAGATCGGCATCCGTATAATCGGAACGGCGCAGGCGCAGGTACCCCCAAAGCGTTGTGCTGATGATCTCCTGAGCTGGATTTTCATCAGTATCGGCTATGCACAAGCTGCATCCCTTTTGACGAAGTAAGTCCGGCATACCAGCATCGAGCCAGGACGGGCTGCGAAACTCGAATGCACAGGCCGCAGTGCTGGGAATCAGGGCAAGAAAATCCTCCAGTGCAGGCGCGTTCGCATGAAAGCTTTTGGGCAACTGAAAAAGAACTGCCCCCAGTTTCCTGTCCAGAACGGACAGCGACTTGAAGAGGTACTCGGTCTGCTCAAACACATTTTTCAACTGCCTTATATGGGTTATAATCTGGGGTGCTTTGAGTGCGAACACAAAATCACTCGGTACCTGTTCTGCCCAGGACGTGAGCACACTCTCTTTGGGCATGTGATAAAAGGTATTATTGACCTCTACGGTGTTGAGGCGTTGGGCATAAAAGCGAAGCATTTCCTTGGATGAGATTTTTTCAGGATAGAATTTTCCTTTCCATTCCTTATGTGCAAATCCACTTGTGCCAATATAGATCTTTATCATGTTACGGTCCTCCGTTGCCGCTCGTCAATAGTTTCTCGCGCACCACTTCGCGGGCGGCTTTATCCTCGCGCAGCCGCAGGAATACTGGCTGCCTCATTACGGCATCTTTAGTCCAGCCGGACAAGGTAACCTCGCACACCAGCTTCGGCTTGACCCAGGTGACCGAGGCATTGGTCTCGGGCTTCGCCTTCAAGGGGCATTCTTCTTGGATCTGGGGATCCAACTGTTCACGGATATCCTTCAAATGTTTTGCCGTAAACCCGCTTCCCACGTGACCGATATACGTCAACGCGTCCCCTTCGAATGCGCCCAGGATAAGGGCGCCGAAATATTTTCTGCCCCCTCCCGGTTCTGTAAATCCGGCGATCACTCCCTCCTGCGTAAGCCGCGTCTTCACTTTCAACCATTCCCGGCTTCTTCTTCCCGTTTCATACACGCTTTGAGAATGTTTGGCGACTATCCCTTCCAGCCCCTTTTCTTTGGAAACATGGTAAAACAAGATACCTTCCCTCCATACGTGGTCGCTGAATCGTATTTTCGGGATGGTCGGGAGGATTTTTTTCAGCAGTTCTTTCCTTCTGAGCAGGGGCAGGTTTCTCAGATCATGCCCCTGGAAGTAGAGGAGATCGAAAACGTAGTAGAGCAAATGACCGCGTCCCGAGTCCTGATAATGCTGCAGCATCTGAAAATCAGGGCGTCCCTGGTCGTCCGCTACAACAATTTCACCATCCAGAACAGCGTCAAATCCGAATTTCCGCAGCGACTCCACAACAGGAAAAAACTTTTTATTAAAAGAGATCCCGTTCCGGGAATAAAGCGAAACGTCCTTGTCCCTGATTTCGGCAACAGCCCGGTAGCCGTCCCATTTCACCTCAAAGATCCAATCAGGATGATCAAATGGTTCCTTGACCATGGTCGCGAGCATTGGGATTATAGCCTGCGGCATGGGTTTGACTGGTGCATCCTTCAGATCCTCGCTTTCTATTGTTTCATGAACACGGATTTGGTTAACTTTTTTCTGGGTAAAAGCTTTCCGCCCGTCTGTTTCGAGCATCTCCTCCAGAGTTTTATGAGACACTACAGAACGGTTCTCTCCGAGAATGTCCCCTTCGATCGCATTTCGATCTTTTTTCTTCAGGAGGAGCCACGACTTCCCGTCCTTTCTCATTTTTACCAGCGTAAATTCTCCGTGCAGCTTTTCCCCTTCGAGGACAAACTTCATATCCCCTTTTCTGAATCCGTCTAGAAGACGTTTCTCGCTTTCCTTTTCGTCTCGCGTGGAAGGATGATGATAAATACCCCTGTCCCAGATGATGACGCTTCCTGCGCCATAATTGCCCTCCGGGATGATGCCTTCAAACTCTTTGTAGTCAAGCGGGTGGTCTTCAACCATGACAGCCAGCCTTTTCAGGGAAGGATCGAGCGAGGGCCCCTTCGGCACAGCCCAGCTCTTCAGCACCCCTTCCAGTTCCAGCCTGAGATCGTAATGAAGGGCACGGGCCGCGTGTTTATGAACAACAAACGTGAGGCGGCTCCCCTCGTGGCGAACCCTCGGTTTCGGTTCAGGCGTTTTTTCGAATTCTCGTTTCGATGCGTATTCCCTTAATTTCATGGCATTGCTGATATTCCTTTCACCCCTTCGTGAATTGGGGGTGTTCGACCAAAGCCGAGGGGAAAGCATTTCAGATCGCGTACGCCCGAAGGGCGTGTTTTTTCGCAATGTATCGAGGCCTCCTCCGTACCACAGAAAGAACTTTGACGAGATGCCCTTCTTTGGGTTGCCTTTGATGGGTACTCAGAAAAGGTAACGCGGGTCAGTGGCAGCGGCCCCAACGATTCATTTTTATTCATTTATAGAATAGAAGCTATCATTCTCGACGGCATTCCTTCACAGATGAGGAAGCTTCTGTTCTTTCACGAGCATCTCTTGAAAAAGGTCTCCTATCCTTTCAGCCCTGCTCACAGCCTCCGAATGCACGACCTGCAATTTTGCCGGGTCACCCTGCCCGTTTAAATTCTCCAGTTCCCTCCATTTAAGAGGAAACGAAACGAACGGTTTTTCCCGGGCACGGAGAGAATAAACGCAGATCATGGTTTTTGAGGCATCGTTCTGAGACCAGTTGATAAAAATTTTTGCTTTCCGCTCTTGCCTTGCCATTTTTGCAGTCACCAGATCAGGATAATGTTTCTGCATGATTCCTGCCACCGCTCTTGAAAATGTTTTCGTATCTTCAAAGGTTGTCCCTTTGTTGTTCAAGGGCACATATACGTGAAGTCCTTTTCTGCCTGAGGTTTTAACATAGCTCACAAGCCCCATCCGGGAAAGCAGGTCGCGAAGTATCAACGCCACCCGGGCACAGTCGAGAATGTTCGCCGGATCGCCGGGATCTAGGTCAAAGACCATGGAATCGGGCGTCTGAGGGGATCCGGCCCTGGCCAGAGGCACATGGATTTCAAGAGACGCAAGGTTCTCCACCCATATCAGCGTTTCCAGATCATTGATCAGGCAGTATGTCATCGGCTCTCCGCCCTCCTGGAGGATCTCCGCAGTGCTTACCCACTCCGGACGGTGCCCGGGACAACGCTTCTCGAAAAAAAAATCCTTGTCTACCCCCTCGGGATAGCGCTTCAAAGTCACTGCCCGGTCTCTCAAATGGGGCAGGATGAAGAATGCAATCCCGCGATAGTATTCCAAGATACGGGACTTTGTGAAACCATAGGAGGGGTACAGGTCCTTTCCGAGATTTGTTAAAAGGAGCCTCCTTCCTCCCATATCGACGTATGTTCGGTTCACCTGCTCTCCTTCACTTTCCGCATGCTCTCTTCCAACGCCGCGACGAGATCGGCCGGACCTTTTTCCTCTCCTTCCTCCACCGCAGGAGCCTCCACTGGAGCGTGATCTTTCGACTTCGCTTCAAGGAGATCCATGAGCTTTTTTCGGCGCCCATCGGCATACTTTGCAGCGTTAAAGTCTTCGATCATTTGCTCAATGCTGTTTGTTATCCGGCTTTCCTCTTCAGCCTCGATCGTTTCTTTCTTCGGCGAAATGTCTTCATCAGGAAGTATTTCGTCGCTGTAATGAAGTGTGGTCAGCTCCAGTGCTCCGTCCCTGCTTTTGATTGCCACCAGATACTCACGTTCAGCCAACACGAATTTTGCGAGCCCGGCCTTGTTTGTCCGGCGCATCACCTCGACGAGCAGCTGATATGCTTTTTCGCCCCCTTTCGAAGGAACGAGATAATAAGGGTGATCATAATATATCGGGTCCACCTCCTTCATATCGATGAACTCAACAATCTCGACCGTGCGGCTCCGTTCCGGCGACACGGATTCCAGCTCCTCGTCCGTCATCGGAATGAATTTATTGGGCGCAATTTCGTATCCCCTAATGATTTCATCCGGGGTAACCATGGTTTTTTCTTCCGGACAGAACATTCTTCGCGAGAGGCGAGAGTAATCCTTGCTGTGGAGCAGGCGAAAGGAGACATGGCCCGGCTCGATGGCCTTGACCAAGCGCACCGGAATCGCAACCAGGCTGAAACTGATCGTCCCGCTCCATATTCCCTGCACGGCCATGTCATTTCCCCTCTGCTTTTGATGATATTAACGCCACCCGGATCGGATCGCGGGCCTTCTCCCTCAGGCGACTTTCTTCAGACTGACTTCAAGAACCTGAAGCAGCTGGTCTGATTCAGTGGGTTTCAGGCGCCTGGGCGCCAGGATTTCAATGTTCTCTCCGCGGGCTTTTTTCTCGATCATATCCTGTAGCTTCTTCTGATGTTCGTTCTCGAATTTCCGCGGTTCAAAGGCACCGGTCATCTGATTGATCAAGTCGCTCCCGATTTTCAGTTCCTTTTCCGACAAGGCAACATTCTGCAGTCCGAGGGATTGCGCCGGGATCACTTCATCGGCATATCGCAGCGTATTCAGGCGAAGAACCTTCCGGCTCGCCTGCAGGGCTCCGAGATAGGACCGCTTTCTCATGGTCCAGGTGCAGATGCCTTGCACATCCATCTCCCTCATCGCTCTGACAAGCACGCTATATACTTTCGCTTGAATACCCGTTTTATCCGGTTCCAGGTAATAGACACGATCAAGGAAGATGGGGGCGATTTGTTCTGTTTTGACGAATTCGTGGACCTCGATCATCCGGCTGCCTTCAGGAACCGCTTGTTCGAGCTCCTCCACATCAAGGATGATATATTTCCCGTCCTCTACTTCAAAACCTTTGGTCTGCTCTTCTGCCGGCACCGGCTGTTTTTCATAAGCACAGATCATCTGTTGGCGCAATTGTACCTGATCATGTTTGTGCAAGAGGTGAAACTGGATCCGTTCTTCCCTGACCGCAGAATGCAGTTTCACGGGCACGTCCCAATTCCCAAAATGGATATTTCCTTTCCATATCGTTGCCCCTGCCATGGAAAACCCTCCGCAATTCTTCTGCATGCAAAATAGGACAATAACGATCTTCTATTTTAAGCGTAGCACCCGGGGCTCGAGGCGTCAACGATATACCTTAGTCTTGTCCTCGTATATTTTAATACGAAGGTTGTAATCGAAGGTGTCTCTCTGCTGGCAGCGCTTGGAGCACCGGGAATAAGAGTATAATTATCTCTGAATGTTTATGAGAGCTCCAGACATCATATGGCCAAAGACAATAGACCACGCCCGGCAAATGCAAGAGCACGACAGAAGGCTTGTTCTGATCGAACCCCTGCACAGGCCGCCTGAATATGTCGCAGGCGTTGATGCTGCTTTTTCGGAAGACCGGGTATTTGCAGCGGCCTGTCTGTATTGCTATCCGCAACTGATGCTTGTGGAGCACGCTGCGGCGGAGAAACGCCTGGTATTCCCCTACGTCCCCGGTTATCTGCTGTTTCGTGAAGGGCCGGCAATAATCGCTGCTCTCAAGAAATTGAAAAAGAAACCCGACGTCATTCTGATCGACGGACAGGGAATCGCACACCCGCGCGGCATCGGAAGCGCTTCCCATTTCGGGGTCCTGCTTGATGTCCCGACAATCGGCTGCGCAAAAACAAGGCTCATCGGCGAGTATCGTGAGCCGGGGGAGCTAAAAGGAAATTGGACAGAGCTGCAATTCAATGGGAGAATTGTTGGCGCTGTTCTGAGAACGAGAGACAGGGTGCGGCCCCTGTTCCTGTCGCCAGGGCATAGGATCGATCTTCAGGGCGCGATCACAATCGCGTTGGGCTGTGTGGGAAGGTACCGGATCCCGGAACCCTTGCGAGGTGCGGATATGCTGTCGAAGAAGAACAGGTGGTGAGACGTTGGAATTCGCAAGATTATTTGTGGTAGAGTTTATATAATAGGGTATTCATTCAAGGAAAACTGATATGAACGAAGCGACCCAAAAAACATACATGCTGGTCCATAGCGGAGCACGGGAAGAAAATGCACCTGACCCCTGCGAGGTGGGCACCGCCGAGAAATCCAATGTTGAGCTCCTGGATGCCTATTCCCGGGCAGTCACAACTGTGGTGGATGCCGTTGGTCCTGCTGTTGTGGGCATCTCATCAGGACCGGAGTCGAAAAACGCCGGCCCCGACGAGGGTGGAGACGGATCAGGCGTCATCTTCGCGCCGGACGGGTATGTCCTGACGAATGATCATGTTGTACACGGCTCGAAACGACTGATCGTGTCTCTGACGAATGGCACAACGCTGGCAGCGACCATGGTTGGCACCGATCCCGCCACCGATCTTGCTGTCATTCGCGCCGATGCCGCGAACCTCCCCTTCGCAACGTTTGGAGAATCCGCATCGCTTCGTGTCGGGCAACTCGTGATCGCCATCGGCAATCCCTTCGGGTTCCAGTCCACCGTATCAACCGGTGTGGTGAGCGCCCTCGGTAGGGCGCTGCGGAGTAGGGGGGGACGACTCATCGAGAACATCATCCAACACACAGCCCCCCTCAACCCCGGAAACTCAGGAGGTCCGCTCGTGGATTCGAGAGGCAGGATCGTGGGACTGAATACGGCAATCATCATGGGTGCGCAGGGCATCGGCTTCGCCATCCCCTCCGATACCGCAAAATGGGTCGTGCCCCAGCTTATTACGCTCGGCAGGATTCGACGGGGACATTTGGGCATCGCTGCACAGCAACGCCCTCTCACCCGGAGGACAGCGCGCTTTTTCGCCCTGACGCAAGCCTCTGCTGTGGAAGTCCTCTCGATAACGCGCAATGGACCGGCTGCCATGGGAGGAATTCGGAAAGGCGACCTAATCGTGGCCATGAACGGAGGTCGCGACCGTGGACCAACTCCAGAAATTTCTCGCGGACTGGCCCATCGGCCGGCCGGTCAGCGTATCCGTGCTCCGCGTGCAGGAGCGTCTTGACATCGCTGTTACACCGTCAGAGGCCGGACCGCACGAGTGATTTCGCCCATCCGTAACCCGGAGCCCGGAACTCGAAACGGCTGCCTATCAGCGTATCCCTGACTTTGACTGATGCCTGTGATGTTCACGCTGCTATTGGCATTGACAAACACAATGCTTGCCCGTAATCGGAGCGGACGATTGTTCCTCAGACAGGTTCTGCTTATCCCAGGTCATGATCCGCTCTACGCCCCAGGCCATCAGGACGACAATACCAATCATCAGAGGCCACGCCCAACCCGTGGTCCATTCCAGTATCTCTGCAAAGCTCATCATCGATCACTTCCTTTGTGCTGTTTCTTCGAATGAATCTCCACGCAAACAATGTGCGTGGCACCTCACGATGACCCTGTAGCAAGCTACAGGGAACTACAAGTTCAAGCATGTTGAATCCGAGGCAACGGGGTCATACCTGAACACACCGCTCGGTCGAGTCCGCTAACCTCCGCATCGATTCAATCAGTTGTTGAAATTCAATGTGCGGCACGTACAATACCGATCTTGTTCACGCCGCTGCACGCGATATAGATATTCCCATCGGGAGTTACCGACATGTTCCGAATGACGCCGCCTGACGGAACGTCCCATTTTTCAAAATGCTTTGTTGCCGGGTTGAAGCGGACGATCGTGTTCGGCTCTAAACCCGATTCGCTGTACCATACCTCGCCCTCCGCTGTCACTGCAATGCCGTAAGGTCTGGAACCACGTCCTCCCGGCGACGGCCACTCCTGAACCTTGCCGTTCTTCGGATCAAGTGCACCCAGGTATCCTCGCTGATAATCGGTATAGAAAATAATATCATCACGACCGATTGCCAATCGCCGCGGCCTCGCACCCTTCGGCAGTGCGTATTCAGTGATCTTCATGCTTGCAGGATCGATCTTTCCGATCTTGTTGGTCCCCAACTCACAATAGAAGGGAACCCCCGTGGGGTCAATGGCGATTCCGTAAGGTCTGGAATCAGGTGTTGGGGAAGGTCTGAGGGTAATCATCCCTGTTTGAGGATCGAGCCGGCCGACAAAGTTGCCTTCCTGGACAGTAAACCAGAGGATGCCTAAGGCGTCAAACGCCAACGAGTGAGGGTCCCGTGCTGAGCGGTCAGGCATGGGATACTCGGTAATTTCGCCAGTTTGGGGGTTCAGTCTTCCGATATATGCTTTGAAATTGGCCGTGAACCAGATATTGCCTTTCCTATCCGATGCGAGCCCATGCGGTCCGGAATCAGGTGTCTTCAAGCGGTACTCCTTGATCATGCCTGTCAAGGGATCGAGTCTCCCGAGAGTGTTGGACGCTAATCCAGTATACCAGAGCGAACCGTCGGTCCCAACGGCAGGATCATGAGGAAAGGAACCAGACGTCAACGCGTCCCATTCTTTTATTGAGACCTCACCTGTCCTCGCCGCAGCAGCTGAACCGAGAAGGGCGAGAGAAACTGCAACAAACAAAAATTGTCGACGCAACATAGGCTGCTCCTTTTGGAGGACAATACCACAGTTTCGTCTTTTCACTATTATTATAGCCGAATGAACAGGTCTCTTCTCGTTTCTGTCTCGATCGAGGCGGCCTCTTCTCTTGACGGAGAACTTTCAAACAGGTGGCCTTAGTCGCACCCTTTTTGCTAAGCTTATATTTGTAAACAAGGCAGAGGAATTCTCGATGAGCCTTGAGAGAAAGGATCAGTATCAACTACTGCGGATGGGCGCGGAGGGGCAGGAGAGAAGGGAGTCTTTACCAACCCCGCATGTTCCGAAATGGCCCGACAAAGTCTTCTTGCAATCCAAGGACCAAGGGGATCTGCACCCAGGGGCGACCATACACTGTTCGAGGCCGCAGGCCATGTCTGCGCGGTCGAGCGGACACGGCCTTAGAGGGGTCAAAAAGTTCGATCATATCGCGAAGGGGATATGCAAAACATAACAATGCCAAACCCGTCGAAGAACATTCTTATTACAGGTCTCCCGGGAAGCGGCAAGACCACGCTTATAAAGAAGCTTGTTGATCAGCTTCGGGAATACAATCCTGCAGGATTCTACACTGAGGAGATGCGATCGCGGGGCACAAGAACAGGTTTCAAGCTTATGAGCCTCGACCGGAAGATGTCCTACACACTTGCCCATGTGGACATTCAGGGCCCGCACCACATTGGGAAATACGGCATTGATCTACCCGGGTTTGAACAATTCCTCGGGACACTTTCCCTGCTTGACCTACGACCACGCCTCGTCATTATCGACGAAATCGGCAAGATGGAGTGCCTTTCCCCAAAATTCCGAGATTTTGTCGCATCACTCCTGAAAATGCCATCGCCAATCATCGCGACCATTGCACTGAAAGCCGGCGGCTTTATCGAGGAAGTCAAACACCGAGGAGATGTTCATCTCTACGAGGTTACAGAGAGGAACCGCGACATCCTCCTGCAGGGGATAGACGGACTTGTCCGTTCCTTGCTGGCTTCACGTGACCATAAATAAATTAGAAATAACTACGTCGGGACACCTCTCGACCTTTCATTGAAAATCGGGTAAGATGCGAACATGAAAAATGTCGACGTGGTCAGCAAAAACCCACGCCTGATGCATGCGCTGCTGCCCTGGATCGCCGCCGTTACAGGAGGAGTGCTGGCGTTCCTCGGCTATGCCGGCTTTGACCATTTCTACCTCGAGTGGATATGCTTGGTGCCGATACTCTGGGCAATCAGCGGGCAGACGCCGGGCCGTGCGTTCCTCATTGGGTGGGTCGCGGGCATCGTGGGGCACGGGGGCGGGTTCTACTGGATCGTCACGATGCTCCGGCAGTTTGCGGATGCATCATGGCCGCTTGCAGTAATGGTATTGCTGCTCCTCGCCGCGGCAAACGGTGTTGTCTTCGCGATCTGGGCCTGGGCTACCCGGTTGATCTGCGGCGGAGCCGGCTGGAGTGCGGCATGGGTTTCACCGGTCGTATGGACCGCTACTGAAAAATTCTGGCCACAGCTGTTTCCCAACTATTTCGGTGCAAGTCAGTATAAACTTTCCTTAGTGACACAGATCGCGGATTTCGCGGGAATCCTGGGAGTCACCTTTCTGGTCGTTTACACGAACTCCACAATCTATGCAGTGATCGAACGGATTCGCCGCAAACATCCCTATCCGTGGATGCCGGCTGTTATTTTTTCTGTCGTTATCGGGATGGTACTGGTATACGGCGCGGTACGCATCAGCATAGTGGACAGGAACGCATCCTCAGCCGCATCGCTGGCAGTCGGCCTGGTGCAGACAAACCGCGGGGCAGGTGAGAAGCATTTTGACGAGGGCCTATTTCTCCGTGAACACCAGGAGATGTCCCGCGAATTGGTCAAGTCGCAGCCGCTCGACATCATTGTCTGGCCGGAGAGCGTCCTATTCTTGAATCTCGCATCCCGCGAGGAAGTACTGCCAACTAGTCTGTTGGGTGATCTTCGCACTCCGCTGCTCTTCGGTGCCGTCATTCTCACAGAAGGGCGGGGTGAGCGCCGCATGTACAATAGCGCTGTTTTGGTGGATGGGACAGGCCGCATTATTGGCACGTATGATAAGATGGTGCTTGTCCCTTTCGGTGAGTATATCCCCTTCGGAGACACCTTTCCCCGATTGTATTCGTGGTCGCCCTATTCGGGCCGCTTCTGGAAGGGAAAGAATACAGAACCACTCCAGTTCAATGGTCACGTCCTGTCCGTGAACATCTGCTACGAGGATATTTTTCCCGAGCACATTCGCATGCTTATGCAGGGAGGTCGGTATCATCGCATACCCGAGGCAATGTTTAACCTGACAAACGATTCTTGGTACGGCAACACGGTCCAACCCATGGAACACCTGGTTCTCGCAAGCTTCCGGTCAATTGAACATCGGCGTGCTCTCGTTCGGTCTACCAATACCGGCATATCAGCCATCGTGGACCCGGTTGGCCGGATCGACCGCCGCACCGGCCAATGGACAAAGGCATCCCTCGTTGGCAGGATACCGCTAATGCAGGGACGCACTGTCTATGCTGTGTTGGGCGATTGGATCGGATGGGTGAGCGTGATTATTGCCCTGCTCGGCGTTAGCCGTGCATTCCAAACAACAAGGCGGCTTGCAAACAGAAGTGCTGCGCATAGCGCAGGCAAAAGGGACCGCATCGGGAAACACGCAACAAGCGGACGAACGAAGGACAAACGTTAGCAAGACAAAGCTCGAAACATGAAATGAGGGTCTTATCCGATAATTGCCCCTATGTTCGAGAATAAAACCTGCGGGGCTCTCTGTTCCGGCTCCGCAGTCTCTACGGATTAGTCGAAGTATCTGCCTCCGTTCACGTTTATGGTCTGACCGGTAATGAATCCGTTATGGGCAAGCATCACGGCTACGCACGCGATCTCTTCGGGGGTACCGAAGCGTCCCACGGGAATGACGCTCTCCGATAACTGAGGTAGAGCTCCCGACATGTCAGTACGGATTGGACCAGGGGCTATAGTATTCACGGTTATTCCTTCTTTTGCGAGCTGTGCCGCATAGTAATGCGTGAGCCCGATGAGGCCAGCTTTCGAAGCAGCGTAGTGAGGTCCTACGACGCCTCCCACCTGAGCAGCAACTGAAGAAATGTTGATTATGCGTCCCCATCTCTTCCGTCGCATGGGGGGGAGGACGGCTTGGGCGACAAAAAAAGATGCGGAAAGATTCGTTGTCAGGAGTTCCTCCCAGTCCTGTTGAGTAATCGTATCCATTGTACGGGGCCGCGCAATGCCTGCATTGTTCACAAGGATGTCAATCTCACCCAGATCATGTTCTATGGTATGTACAATGCGTTTGACTTCGGCAGCCTGTGACACATCAGCCTGTACAGCAATAGACCGGTGGCCGGAAGCCTCTATGGCCTTGCGCACGTCGAGGGCCTCATGCTCATGAGCGATATAGTTCACCGCTACATCAGCCCCGGCCTCAGCGAGTGCAAGAGCGATTGCCCGTCCTATCCCGCGACTTGCCCCGGTCACGAGAGCGACCTTTTCCTTTAATACATTGGTCATACGGGATTATCCTCCCTTCTTAAATGTTTTCATACTAATCTTATCATGTTAATACACAAACAAAAGAACCATCTTCTGTGCTTAAAAACAGCATTTTTCTTAAACTTATCAAGCTACTTTCTAGCAATCTCATCATACTTAAGTTCACTTGACGGAGCTATGAAGTTCTCTCCTAATCATTATATATTATGATCTTTACGAAAATCGAAGGGTATCTCAAAACAAGATAGCGACGGGAAAACGGTCCGAATCAGTTCAGGGCTTAAGGAAGGACCGAAACTAGACCTGAATCCCGGTTTCGGTATCGCCGATGGAGCGGAGGTGCAGCCGGCCGATACATCTGCGAATAAGGAGGAATTGGCATTGCGGAGAGGATAATGTTCCGAATAATCGAAATCCCGATTATTCGGGCATCGTTCCCAAATAGTCCCTGAGATATCTTCCGGTATACGATTCTTCGACCTCTGCCACTTCTTCCGGCGTGCCTTTCGCAACAATGCGTCCCCCCTCCTCCCCACCCTCAGGCCCAAGGTCGATGACCCAGTCCGCGTTCTTGATCACGTCAAGGTTATGTTCTACGACGATCACAGTGTTCCCCGCGTTCACAAGCGCGTCCAACACGTGGAGCAGTCTTTTGACATCGTCCATATGGAGTCCGGTCGTCGGCTCGTCGAGGATGTACACCATATCATACAGTTTCCAGTCGCCTAGCTCATGGGATATCTTAAGCCGCTGGCTTTCACCACCTGAAAGTGTTGTAGCAGGCTGCCCAAGTCGGAGATAGCCGAGTCCGACATCCGCAAGTGAACGGAGCTTGGTTTGGACCTGCTGATGTCCCTCGAAGAACGTGATGGCCTCGCTCACCGTCATCCGGAGCACATCGGCGATGTTTCTTCCCTTGTAGAGGACCCTGAGAATCTCTGGTTTGTATCGCTTGCCTCCGCACTGCTCGCAGGTGACAAAGATGTCTTCGAAAAAATACATCTCGATCTTCTGCACGCCGGCCCCATCGCACGCCGCACATCTCCCGCCTGCCACATTGAAGGAAAAATGACCGGGACCGAACTTTTTCCGTTTCGCGTCAGGAAGGCCTGCAAATATCTTCCGGATAAGGTCGAAGGCCTTCACATACGTGACCGGATTGGAGCGCGGCGTCTTGCCGATCGGCTCCTGATCGATAAGCCTGACGCCCTTGATATGCTCGACCCCCATAAGTTTTCCATATGTTCCAGGTATTTCGGAACCGAGAGCGAACGCACGTGCGAGAGCCGGGTATAATGTGTCCTGTATGAGTGTGGATTTGCCCGAGCCCGAAACACCAGTAATGCAAGTCAGGATTCTAAGCGGAATGCGCACATCGATCCCTTTCAGGTTGTTTTCCGAAGCCGACCGGATATCCAGGAACTTTCGCTCCTGCTTTCGCCTCCTGACCGGGACGGGGATCGTTTCTTCACCCGAGAGATACTTTGCCGTCAGACAGGCACTCTTTAGGAAGTCATGCGCGGTTCCTGCGAACACAACACGGCCTCCCCGCTCCCCTGCTCCCAGCCCCATCTCCACCACATGATCGGCCGACCGGATGAGCGCCTGATCGTGCTCGACCATGAGCACTGTATTGTCCCTTGCTGACAGCTCCCGGATGATTTCTGCAAGTCGTTCCGTGTCTCGCGGGTGCAGTCCAATGCTCGGCTCGTCAAGCACATACAAGGTCCCCGTCAGTTTGAGCGCAAGCTGGTTCGAAAGGTTCACGCGCTGGGCCTCGCCCCCAGAAAGCGTCCGCGTCTGCCGGTCGATCGTGAGATAGCCCAGTCCCAAGCGAAGGAAGAACGAAAATTTCATCTGTATCCGGCGCAGGATCTCGTTCGCTGCCTGGTGATCGTACTCGCTCAGAGACAGATCGTGAAACCATTTCGAGAGTTCCGCAACGGGCATGGCTGATATCTCGGCAATGTCAAGTCCGCCGACCTTAACAGTGAGTGCCTCGGGCTTGAGTCTCGTCCCCTTGCAAGCCTGACAGGTCGCAGCACTGCGGTACCTGCTCAGGAACACCCGCACATGGAGTTTGTATCGCTTCCGCTGCAAATGTTCGAAAAAATCGTCAATGCCGTAAAAGTCTTCAGTTCCCTTGAATAGCGTGTCCTGCTGGCCTTTCGGAAGCTCCCGGAAGGGGATATTAATGTCGATCTGCGCTTTCTTCGCACCCGAGATCATCTGGCGCATCCACCATTTATAGGACGGCTTAGTCCAAGGCTCAATAACACCTTCCTTGAGACTCAAGTGCATGTCTGGGACGATCAGGTTCTTATCATAGTGCAGGATGTTACCGAAGCCGTTGCACTCCTTGCAGGCGCCGAAGGGATGATTAAACGAAAAAAGAAGTGGCTGTGGAGGCTCGAAGAACATACCGCAGCCAGTGCATTTAAGTGCCTGGCTGAAGACTGTTGTCTTGTCCCCCAACACTTCGACAAGGACCTCGCCATTCCCCTCCCGGAACGCAGTCTCCACGGCTTCAACTATCCGTCCTCGGGAACCTGAGCTGACGACGACACGGTCCAGAAGCACAAGAAGCTCCGCCAGATCACTTCTCTCCGAATCGATAGTCGCAATCTCGACGATTTCTCCTCCAAGCTTGATCCTGCCGTAGCCCCTGCTCTGGAGTTCCATCGAGAGAGCGCCTAGTCCCCCTGCAGGAACGTGAACCCGAAACAGGATGTAGATTCTCTTTTCTCCATAGTGGCGCAGAAGATCATCGGCAACCGAGGAAGGATAAGAGCGTTTCACTTCATTTCCGCATTTCGGGCAGACGATTTTCCCGATCTTGGCAAAAAGCAGCCGAAGATAGTCGTATATCTCGGATACAGTCCCAACCGTCGAGCGTGACGTCCTGACCGGGTTCCTCTGCTCGAGCGCGATAGCAGGTCGCACGTTCCTGAGTTCATCGACGTTTGGGCGGTCGAGCTTTTTCAGGAACGTCTGCGCATATGTGGACAGCGACTCGATGTACCGCCACTGCCCTTCGGCAAAAACCGTGTCAAAGGCGAGGGACGACTTGCCTGATCCAGATAAGCCGGTGACCACCGTCACGGCATCGTGCGGAATCCTCAGGTTTACGTTCTTGAGGTTATTCTGCCGCGCGCCCTCTATGATAAGGTCAGACTTCATAAGTAAATTTTCCTATTATAACACGGCAATTGAAAATAAGGTAGAGATAGGGAGGTGGCTGAAATGGATTATCACGCGCCCTTTATGATGTGGTGCAGTGCGCTGGGGACATTTCCTCTTGTTTGAGGTAATATGACGCGTGTCCAGAGTAAGTGCATTTGTTTGCCAATTCCGCTTCTCTATTTCGGTATACGTCCCTAAAGCTCAAACTGCATGTTCATCGAAATTAGTTAATAGTTGACAGAGGAAGCAGAGGATGTACGACGGGTATCGCGTGGATGGGGGGCAGGGGGGAAAGATAAGGGACCTCCTCTCCTTCCTCGTGGTGCTCCGGAATATATGAGGGCTTGGAACCTTCGGCCCCTTCACACAGATAAGAATGAATAATATAGTCACAAGGGCGGCATTGTCAGCAATCCCCCCGGGGGGCTTGTCGCATTGATCAATCCGCCCTCCTCGCTTCATCATTTACCGCAGAAGAGTCCCCTATGCAGCTGACTTATGCGGAAGGGACCTTCTACGCAACTTTCTTTTGCGTGAACGCCGGCACGAACACCTCGTCGCAGAATAACTCGATCGAGGTCTGCGTCGTGTTCTCCTTCGTGCGCTTCTCGGCCTTTATCTTTCCCTCATTGAATGCACGAGCCATTTCGACGTAGGTCCTGCTCATGTCGGGCGAGAGTCCCATTGCTACCATAGCGTTTTCTGCTTCATCATAGGGGAACGCGACATACGGTAGACCGGATTTCGAGATCTTGCTCCCGATGATGCCTGATGCCTCGATCAAGGTGAGATCCCGTTCTCCAAGGAGATAATGGACTGATGAGCCGCTGAAGTCCCGTTTCGTCAGACGCTCCGCCGCATACTCTGCGATGTCAGTCGTTGCGATCATGGGAAGTTTAACGTCGCCCCGGATCGCGCTTCCAGTGATGCCTTTTGACCTGATCAGCTCGATGTTCCCGAGCAGATTCTCCATGAAGTAGCCGGCCCGCATGTGCCTGACATGCAGCCGCTTGATCCTCTTCAGCCGCTCCTCCATGTTATGCAGGCCTTTGATCGGCCCTGTCGCTTCACCTGCAAGCTCCGCACCGATGCTCGAGAGGAAGACTACATACTTCACTTTGGTGATCTCCAGCGCCCGCATTATGCTCTGACCGACCGTGTCGGCATAGCGCATGAACGCCGGCGCCGTCGGGTTCGGTGGTATCAACGCAAACACTGCATCAATGTCCGTCAAGGCCTTTACGAGGAACTCGGTTTCCATGGCATCCCCTGCGAATGCCGTGACGGTCTTACTCGTCAACGGCCTGAGACGGTCTGCCGACCGTGAGATCACGCGGATTGGTTCGTTCTTCTTTGACAGGATTGTGGCTATCTTGCCGCCCACATTGCCCGTTGCACCCAGAATGGCTATCATATCTGCACCTCCTATGCACCTTTTTAAAAAGGGCGAACACCATCCTATTTCTATTATACAACGTATCACTGGAATCTGATCTCGTCAACCCGTGCCGTGTCCCAGAAGGTCCCTCCGGCCGGAGTGTCGATACCGAAGTTGCAGGCTTTCAGCTGTTGAATCCAGCATGTGAAGGGAGAAAAATGGTCTTCATGACGCTGTCAAGCTTCCGTGGAGAGGCGTGGAGTGGGCTTATCTGCTGGACGAAGCCTTCCTTTATTCAGGCAGGTACGACATGGTCAGTCCGACGTCTTGGCCGGCACCCCTCCGCCCAAGGTGAACCGCTCGATGATGGCGATGTTTGAGATACCATTCTTTGAGAATTCCTCGATATATCGCTGCCGGATCGGGTTTTCCACTGCCTGACGTTCACTGTCGCTCATTGCGTTGAGGCGGTCGCGTCCTCCCACATTCCGCCCTGCGTCCCGCACTGACAGTCGGGAGATCAGTTCATCCCAAAACAGGTGGTCTCCAAACTCATCGATCAGGACATGCGCCACGCTGCTTTCTTCATAATCCGCGGTCGGCTCATAGGCATGCGAACTCTCATTATAGCTGATCAGCCGTTCAGTACCCTCTTCTCCTGCGAGGGCATAAAGTTTCTGGATAAGCGCGCGGTGCCGCACGCTACGCAGGTCCTCTTCTCTCCGGTGTCCGGACATGATCACGTCGGCGATGTGCAAGATGTCGAGCAGATCTCGGTATTCTTTCATGGTGATCTCGATATTCATGACTTTTGCCTTTCATAACAACTAGGGATTGAAGACGATACAAGATCAATCCTGCATCTATTCCCTTATCGTCATCGTTTGGTTGTATATATGCGTGCTTGATACAAGCTCTTCCTGTTGATAAAAAGTTTATCAGAAAGCATTGATGGAATCAATATTAAGCATTTTCTTCGGTGTGCTTAGTTGTGTTCGATACTTGATTAAATCCGTCCTGGCAGGAAGGGGATACCGCCATGGTTCAAACACCTAATTTTTAATATCATGAATTCAATAGGTTAAACTGTTAGAATTTGATATAGTTTTATAAGAAAACGGTATTGGCACAAGGCATTATCTTCCAGTATGCCGATATGAATTTTCGCCTTGACAAATTCTGATAAATCGGTTTATACATAGTGATTTGATTTAGAGGATATAAAGGGAAATAACTATCAGTTCTTTCATCTGACGTCAACAGCGCAAGATCTCCTCATGCAACCATTACAGACGCTGAAGTTTGCAAAAAAGGAATCGCCGAAATGGTCCACAGGCACGGTGTCGACTCCTGTTGGCCCGATTTTCCGCGCCTCATCAGACTGGTCGAGCGCGGACAGATGGGGCATGATTAAAAGCAGGACTGGTGCGTTCCGAATGAATTATTTCGTTGTGCCGGGGCTCTATGCAATTGGCGATCCAACGGCGGATTCGGACATTTTCGTCACGGCAAACTACAAACTAACCTTCGACCTCCTTCGGCGCGAACTTAAGGGCATGAGTGTGTGGATCCTGGTGCTCGATACGAAGAGCATCAATGTCTGGTGCGCAGCGGGCAAGGGGACGTTCGGAACGGAAGAACTAATCAGCCGTATTGCTGATACGAAGCTCGATGTTGTGGTCAACCATCGAAAGCTGATATTGCCGCAGCTCGGCGCCGTCGGTGTCACGGCAAGCGAAGTCCAGAAGAAAACGGGCTTCCGCGCCGTTTTCGGCCCGGTAAAGGCGAGAGACATTCCCGCCTATGTCAAGGCAGGTTACAAAAAAACGAAAGAGATGAGCACCGTACAATTCCCCATGCTTGACCGCCTGATCCTCACGCCCATGGAGATCAACCCCGCCATGCAAAAGTTTCCCTGGCTCGCTGCAGGCATTCTCCTGATCTTCGGCCTCCAGCCCTCAGGAATTCTGTTCAGACAGGCATGGTCCAACAGTCTACCGTTTCTGCTGCTTACCCTGCTCTCGGTCCTGTCCGGAGCGCTCATAACACCCGTACTGCTGCCCTTTGTCCCCTTTCGGTCCTTTGCAATCAAAGGCTGGATCGTTGGAATATTGTCCATGCTTGCAGTCATGCCGTTGATGGACCAAGAAATTTTACACAATGTTCCACTGCGCATCGCTGCCTGGCTCTTCTTCCCTGTCATGAGTTCTTACCTCGCACTCCAGTTCACCGGATCTACAACCTTTACAGGCATGACGGGTGTCAAAAAAGAATTGAAGGTCAGTATCCCGATCTATATCGGAACAGCAGGCATATCGCTGGTTCTGGTGATCCTGTTCAAGATCAGGGAATGGGGATTGCTATGAAATATCTCGCGAACGTGAGCACGCTCCGGTATGATCCGGACAAATGTGTTGGATGCGGTAGCTGCGTTGAGATCTGCCCGCGTGCCGTATTCGTTATGCAAGACAAGCGCGCTGCAATCACGGACAAAGACCAATGCATGGAATGCGGCGCCTGTGCCAGAAATTGCGATTTCAGCGCACTGAGCGTAAACGCCGGTGTAGGCTGCGCCGCAGCCATCATCACCGGCATGCTCACGGGCAGAGAACCGAGCTGCGGGTGCGGCGATACAGGAAGCAGCAGCTGCTGTTGATCCCTTAAAGGGAATCGGCCAAAAATCTAGACGCTTCCCATAAACAACGATGCCGGGTCTTCAAGAAAACCGACAAGCCGCGTCAGAAACTTCGCCGCTCCGGCCCCATCATTCACCCGGTGGTCGAAGGTGAGCGAGAGGGGTAAAATCTTCCTTATGACGACTTGCCCCCCCTTGACGCAGGGTTTGTCCGCAATTTTTCCGGTACCGAGAATCGCCACGTCAGGATAATTGATAATAGGGGTGGCGAAGGCGGCGCCGAATGCACCGTAATTCGTGATCGTAAAAGTGTTTCCTTTCAGGTCTTCGAGCTTGATCTTCCGGTCCCGTGCAAGTTCGCTTAAACTCTGAAGTTCAGCGGCCAGTTCGCGGACCGATTTTTTCTCCACATTCCTGACAACCGGTACGATAAGCCCCTCTGCCGTGTCCACGGCTACGCCGATGTTGTAATACTTCTTCACCATGATTTCTTCATGATCCTCATCGACCGAAGCGTTGAACGTGCCGAATTCTCGGAGCGTATGCTGAACAGCTTTGATGAAAAAGGGCATGAAGGTCAGATGAACCCCCTTTTCCTGAAGAGGCTTCTTCTCCCGCTCCCGCAAATCCCAGAGCTCGGAGATATCCGCCTCTTCCGTTTCTGTTACAGAGGCCATCGTTTTCTGCGCGAACATAAGGTTTTTCGCAATTGTCTTTCTGAGTCCCCGGATGGCGATCCGCTCGGCTTCGCCGGCCTGCTCTTCAGCTTTGGCCCCTTCTGTCTTCGCCTTGAGAACGTCATCGAGCGTAATGCTGCCGCCCACGCCCGTTCCCTTTATCTTTTCGAGGATCACGCCCTGTTCCTTTGCGGCCGCTCGCACGGCAGGCGTGGCAAGGACCGCTGCCCCTTCTCTTTGCGGAGAAGGGGCTACACGCGCTGCGGTCCGCGGTCTCTCTTCCTCCTCTTCCTCGGGAAGCACGCCGACCACGGACACTGATTTCTCGCGTTCTTCTTTTTTCGGCTTTTCCCCCGTCGGCTTCAGTTCTCCGATCTCCTCCCCAGCTTCGCCGAGGATGATCAGCGCTTCGCCGACTTTGGCCATCTCGCCTTCCTCTTTGGCGATCTTCAGGACTGTGCCCTTTTTCGGAGACGGAACCTCCACGACCGCCTTGTCCGTCTCCACCTCCACAACGGACTGGTGCTCCTCCACAGCATCACCGATCTTGACCAGCCATTTTCTGATTTCCGCCTCGGTAATACCCTCGCCCAGATCGGGCAATAAAAATTCGAACGACATAGTCACCGTCCTTTAAAGTATTTATAACAACAGATGAACACGGTTTACGCAATAAGAAGGACAAAAGAAAAGCCCACGAACAATCTTAAAATTGATTCATTCGTAAAGAAGCCGTCATTCCGGCGTGTTCGGAATCGTACTTCTTCAAAACGTTCTCAGGCGTCATGATTCCGAACACGCCGGAATGACGTTAAAAGCAAAAAGGTTACTTCTCAACGCCACGAGGTTTTAAAAAACCCGCGCCCTGCGACCGCGAAGCGAACGCTTGATTAAACCTCTTCTCCGGGTTCAATACTGCAGCACGGTCTCGATCCCTCTTCGAATTCTTTCAATGCTCGGCAGGTAGTGATCCTCCAGCTTCGGGAGGGGGAGCACAACGTCATAGGACGTAACCCTAACGATTGGCGCTTTCAGGTGAAGCATGGCATGTTCGGCGATCGTTGCGGAAAGCTCCGCTCCCAGCCCGCAGGTTGCGACAGCTTCATGGACGATCACCACCCGTCCCGTCTTTTTCGCCGATTGCAGGACGGTTTCTTCGTCAAAGGGGCAGAGAGTCATAAGGTCGATCACCTCGGCGTTGAATCCCTCCACGGCCTTCATCGTCCTCTGGAGCATGCTGCCCCAGGCAATCACGGTGACGTCCTTTCCCTCCTGGACGACCCTCGCTTTTCCCAGAGGGGTTGTGTAGTCGATCTCGGGAACGTCTTCCTTGATAAGACGATAGAGCCGGGTCGGTTCGAGAAATACAACGGGGTCTGGGTCCCTGATGGCGGATAGCAGCAATCCTTTCGCGAGGCGCGGAGAGGCCGGCACTACCACTTTCACGCCCGGCATGTGGCAAAAGAGCGCTTCCGTGCTTTCCGAATGATGTTCCAGCGCCTTGACACCCCCGCCGTACGGGGTCCGGATGACGAGCGAGGAGGTGAATCTTCCGCGCGAACGAGCCCGAATACGCGCCGCATGGGAGAACAGCTGGTCCACAGCTGAATAAATGAACCCCATGAATTGGATTTCTACCACAGGCTTCAGTCCGTAGGCCGCCATTCCGATGGCGGCGCCCACGATCCCGATCTCCGCGAGGGGAGTATCGATCACCCGTTCGGGCCCGAATCGGTCAAACAGCCCGTCTGTCACGCGGAACACACCACCGTCCTTCCCCACATCCTCGCCGAGAACGACCACGTCCCTATCCCGGTCCATCTCTTCCCGAAGTGCCAGGTTCAACGCCTGGACCATATTCATCGTCGCCATATCAGAAATCCTTGATCTCCCGTGTCTGTCGCTGCGAGAGGCTGCTGTAGGTGTACGTGAACATATCCCGTGGATCAGGCGGTGCAGCGGCATCAGCTTTCTTCTGGGCCTCGTCGATGGCGGCCTTCGAGCGTGCGTCCACCTCTTTCTGATATGCTTCTGTCCAGAGACCCTTTTTCTCCATGAACAACCGTAAGCGAAGGATGGGATCCCGCGCTTTCCACAGCTCGAGTTCCTCCTTCGGCCGATAGCGCGATGCGTCATCGGATGTCGTATGGTCCGCAATCCGGTAGGTGAAGCATTCGATCAAGGTTGGCCCCTTGCCCTCTTTTGCCTTTCGAAGCGCGTCCTTCGTAGCCTTGTATACGGCAAACACGTCGTTGCCGTCCACCTGGATGCCTTCGAAGCCATAGCCAACAGCCTTCTGGGCAATGGTCTGAGCTGCGGTCTGCCGCTCTCTCGGCACCGATATGGCCCATTGATTGTTCTGGCAGAGGAACACGACAGGCGCCTTGAACACGCCAGCCATGTTCAGTCCTTCGTGGAAATCCCCCCGAGAGCTGCCACCGTCACCAAAGTACACGAGAACGCCAGCCCGGTCCTTGCGGTACTTCGCCGCCATCGCTGCGCCTACAGCATGGGCGATCTGGGTACCCACGGGGATGGAAAGGGGAAAAATATTCAGGTTGCCGGGGATTTTCATGCCCCGCTCATCGCCTGCCCAGTACTGAAAGATCTGGTCCAGAGGATAACCCATTGCGACATACACACCGCTTTCACGGAAGGAGGTAAAAAGCCAGTCCGGTTTATCTGCAGCAAGCGCGCTGCCCACCTGGGACGCCTCCTGCCCCCTGATGGAAGGATATGTTCCAAGCCGCCCTTCCCGCTGCAGATTGAGCGCGCGCTGGTCAAAGGTCCTCGCGAGCACGAGAGTCTCGTATATCCTCTTCAGCTCGTCATCAGTGAGCGCAGGCGCAAGGGACACATCAACATTCCCTTTATCATCAAGAATGTCGAGTCGTTTAACCTGAAAGGATTCAAGTATCTTTTCCGGCATTCCCGTGCCCCTCCTTCCCTCTATAAGTATACCATCTTCGCCTCCGGCGTTCATGTGGGGTATGCTTGAACATGGCAGGAAAACCGAGCGAATTCAGGTAAGCGGGCTTGCGACAAAATTTAGTGATGCCAGCCACCCCCTAAAGGGTGCTGTTGCAATAACAGTTATGTTTTTGTTGCTGCAGGCTTCAGCCTGCGCTGCTGATTTTGGAGGATGGCTCAAACATCATACGATAGCGATGGGACAAAAAATCCCGCCCGCTGATTCGATTCGTACTATACCTGTCGCTTTCTAGAGGGTAGTACGAAAACCTCCTTCCCTCTCACGAGCAGGAAGAGATGATTCTTTGCGGCCACGTCTATCAGGACCGCGTTCCAGGGAGCTTTGGCTTTCATTGTTCCTTTTTGATCAATACCCGGATCAACGTTGATCCGATAGCCGTCCCGGGAGGCCGTCCTGGCAATCCGCTTCAACATGTCGCTTATCTTATTCTTATTGGCGCTGAGGGCGACGATTTTCCCTTTCAAAATAATGAAGGAATCGGGAATATATCCAGCGCCGGCTTCGGCGCCCTGTGCGAGAAGCATTTTCACAAGGTCAATATTCCCTGCTCCTGCGGCTATGTTCAAGGCGCTCATGCCGCTCGTGGTTTTTGCATTGACATTTGCCCCCTTTTCCAGAAGCGCCTTGGCCATGTCCACGTGTCCACCCTGTACGGCGCACATGAGCGGGGTACTACCGTCAGACAATGCCATCTGCATGTTTGCGCCTTTTTCCACGAGCAGAGCAGCCAGCCAGGGATATCCATTGCACGCTGCGGACATGAGTGAAAAATTTCCCTCCTGGTCCGCATCATTGACATCTGCACCGTGTTCAATGAGTATTTTTGCGGCCTCGGTCAGGCCGTGATCAACGGCAAACAAAAGCGGAAAGCGCCCCGACGCATTCCGGCTTTTCACGTTGGCGCCGTTTTGCAGGAGGTACTGCATGATTCTCATATGGTCGTCTTTAAAATCGGTAGTGTCGAGCGCTGCCTGCAAAGCGGAAGCGGCGCCTTCGCGGGAAGGGACGATGTAATTAACGTCCGAACCGTTCTCACGGAGCAGCCTTACGATGTCTTCGCGGCCCTCACGGACGGCCATCATCAGTGCCGTATTGCCGCTGTTGTCCGCGTCTTTCAGCAAAGAGGGATTCAGCTTCGCAAGTTTCACAATTGTGTTCGCGTATCCTTTTTCGGCAGCAATGATCAGCACTGTCTGTCCCTTCTCATTTTTTGCGCTTAAATTTACGCCTGCCCTGATGAATAAATCCATGATTGCCTCGTTGTTCTTCGAGGCTTCGGCCAGGAAAGCCTGATCGGAAAACGGGATACCTTTATTTTCGAGTTTCTTTGTGAAATACCATTGCACGAGAGAATTTTTTTTGTAGAGGCCGGCACCGAGGAGAACCGCGAGAACAAGCACAGGAACAGCAAAATATATGATTTTAAGCAATCTCTTCTTTTTCAAGTGCGCGGCTTTTTCAATGCCGTCCTCTTCAGGAGATTCCCAGTCATCTGCTTGCATGGAAGGTGAATCATTCGGGCTGAGGTGGTGGATGTCGGCAGGCTTCAACTCATCGGATGGTCTATCCGCTGATGATGTCTCCTGTTGTGTTCTGATTAATATCGGTTCGCCCGCCATTCTTTTTTGGCGTATCGTCTCGATATCCAGTTCCGGCAGCGGCCCCAGCTCAACAAGATAGGTGCGGAGCTTCTTTTCCCATAAAAAAAGGGAAAAACCGGCGGCAGACCCCAAAACGATACCAGTAATTCCCGCAATGATTACAGCATTGAACAAAAAGCCGAGCAGCAGGCCGGTTCCACACAGGACGGCGGTGGGCAGCCACCAGAACCTGAAAACAGTTGCCATCGAGTCGTAGAGACGCGACTGTTTAAAGGGTTTCCCCTCGGCAGAGTTCAGGAAATCATCCCAGTCCTGGGCATCACTCCGGAGCTTCGCCTGGTGCTGCTTGATGGCGCGCACGATGTCACGATGCTTCTTCTCTTCAGCCAGATTGAACGCGGTCTTTCCGGCCTTGTTTTTTGCATCGATGTCAATGCCGGATTCCATGAGCAGTTGCACGACATCGGTTTTCTCTTGATCAAATGCCGCCTTGTGCAGCGCAGTCTCGCCATCGTCGCTTTTGGCATTTATGTTTACACCCGCCTGAAGAATCACCTCCGCAATCTCGGTCTGTCCTTTTGAAGCGGCAATCATCAGTGGCGTGACTCCGTCCCGGAGCACATTGACGTTGAGGCCATCTTCGATTATTTGTTTCACGTCGTCGACGTTCCCGCTCTCCAGCGCATTCAGAAACAGCGGCCATTTCTTGGCCATGGGCGAGGAATAATCGGTTGTCCGGTTTGCTTTCGGCTTCGGCGGGGGCTCTTTTTTGACCTGTTTTTGATATCCCTTGGCCGAACCCGGTGTAGTGCTTTCCATGGAGTAGTTCCTCGCTCTTCTGCAGGGTGAAGGCCCCGGTGGGACCCTGCCCCGAATCTATTTTTTCAACATACCGGAAGCAACGGTCGTGTAAAGGGAGACTTCCGGTTTAATGAGAAAAATACTTCGTAGGTGGGCTCTCTTGAGATGAGAGTATATCAAAAAAAAGGAAAATGGGAAGAAGGAAAATGGACTTTTCAAGTTCGGAAAATATCTGTCGACTTTTGGGGAAATCATCTTTTCTATATATGATATGCAAATATTCAAAGTTTGGGAACTGGGGACCGAGTCTACTCCTGCACATCGAACGGGGAGGTAAAAGCTCGGCAATACGGGACATTCTGACGCCCACGACCCGGACTGGTATGATCTCCTTTGCCGCGTGTCTGCCCGCGCCCGAGCCTTCCCCCTTAAAAGAGATCGAAGCCGCGTCACACAGCGTATTAAGCAAGCATGGTTCTAGAGCCCTACTGCATTCCCTTACCGAGAGTATCGCGTCGATCCGGGAAAAAATCGCGGCGACGCTCGTATTCATCAGGTACCCTTGACGATTTAGGCCCACAACTTTTACTACTCCCCGATAAGCTTCACCAGCACCCGCTTCTTACGTCTTCCATCGAACTCTCCGTAGAAAATCTGCTCCCAGGGACCGAAGTCAAGTTTGCCCTTCGTGATCGCGATAACCGCTTCGCGTCCCATGACCGAACGCTTGAGGTGGGCGTCCGCGTTGTCCTCGCCGGTGTTGTGCCAGTAGTGAGAAACCGGCTCGTGCGGCGCAAGCTTTTCGAGCCACTCCTCGAAATCGCCGAGTAGGCCACGTTCGTCATCGTTGATAAACACCGATGCGGTAATGTGCATGGCGTTCACGAGGACGAGACCTTCCTGAATTCCGCTCTCTTGTAAGCATTCCTCGATCTGCGACGTAATGTTGACGAACCCCCTGCGGGAGGGGATGTTGAACCAGAGTTCTTTACGATAGCTTTTCATAATTCACTGCCTTTAAGCTACAGACTCCGTTTGCAGGGACAAATAAAGAGAGTCCGTATTAAAATTTATTCTTTCATCATGCCGATCTTCATCCGGTGTACATCATGTTTAAAAGACTGGATTTCAGCTTTCGCTGGAATGACGTTCTCTTGTGAATCGGCAATAAAACATAGACGCCGTATAAATTCATCCGCATTGTTCCTTTACCGTGTTCTCGCGACCTCCTGAGGGACCGCCAGTAAAAAAGCGCTTCAATCCCTACTCGAACTTCATCGCCTTGAAGGCTTTCAGTCCGACCGAACCGCGCGTCATCACTCCATACTTCTTCAAATCGATCACCTTCTCCTTGCCCTTCTCATCAATCACCTTCACTTGCTCGCCTTTTCGAACGGGCCGGAAGAGCGTAACCTCGCCGCTCTTCACATTTACGAGCTTCACCCCTTTGCCCGCGCCGCTAAGCACCGGAATATCCTTGGCAGCCACCACAATAGCCTTGCCTTCTGTCGTAAGGAACAGGACATTCGGTAAATCAAGGATATCGACTCCCATGATGCTGTCGCCGGCCTTCACACTGGCGAATTTTTTCCCTGCCCGGGTAGTCACCACGTTGAATTGCGAAAGATCGAAGGCAAATCCCACGCCGTGGGCCGACACGCTCAGCGCCGTAACCTCTCTCGGCACAAGCGCCAGCTCGGTCTGGCTTTCCGCTTCCTCTGCTCCCGGAGCGCCGGCAAAGACAGTCGAAAGGTTCATCGCCGTCACCGGCCGTTCACCGTCACCAAATTTGAATAAGTGTTGGACCGGCTCTCCGAAGCCAGAGCCCGACGGCAGATCGAAGGCCTTCAGGACATAGACCTTGCCTGCCGAGGAAAAGACGGCGATATTGTCCCTCGTGTTTGCGGGCAGGAGCGCGAGCAGGTCGTCGCCTTCCTTGAACCGGAGGTTCTCTCCCACAGTTTTAACGCGCCTGATCCACCCCATCCTCGTCAGGATGACGGTAGTGTCTTCATGGACAATGAAGTCTTCCTGCGAGAACTCGACGTCCTCGGCTGCCTTCATGACCGACTTTCGTTTGTCTCCATATTTCCCCTTCATCTCCAGAAGTTCGGACTTAATGAGGCTCCATATCTTTTTCTGGCTCGCCAGGACGTTCTCAATGTCTTTTCTCTGCTTCGTCTTTTCGGCCTTCTCCTTGAGGATGCGGTCAATCTCGAGCCCGACCAGCTTGTAGAGTTGCATCTCGAGAATTGCCTTCGTCTGCTCGTCGTCAAACTTGAAATGTTTCTTGAGCTTCTCTGATGCGTCCTCACGCGATTTGGCCTTGCGGATGATCTTGATTGCCATATCAAGGTCGTCATAGAGGGCTTCAAAAGCCGTAAGGATGTGCAGCCTCGCCTTGAGCAGACGCAGGTCGAAGTTCAGCCGCTTTGTCACGAGCTCATGGCGAAAGTCGAGGAAGTACCGCATGATCTCCTTGAGCGACAGGCGCTCGGGCTCCATGTTCGGCTTCAGAGCCGTGAAGTTGATCGGGAACGTGGACTCGAGATCCGTGTGCTTGAACAGGTAGGCGGTCACGATCTCGGCGTTGGCCTCGGCCTTGAGCTCGAGCACGACCCGCACCACATCGGTGGACTCATCGCGCACAGCCGATACCTGGGGCAACTTTTTGTCTTCCATCAAGCCGATGAGCTTCTCGAGTAGCTTCGCTTTGTTCACCATATAAGGAATGGAAGTGAACACGATTGCCTGTTTTCCTCGCGGCATGTCCTCAACGGTATACTCGCCACGGATCCTAATGCCGCCCGACCCGGACTCGTAAATCTCCCGGAGTTCCTTCTTGGAGTTCAGGATCTGGCCGCTCGTGGGAAAGTCGGGGCCTTTGATATGCTTGAGCAGGTCCTTGACCTCGATGTTCGAATCGTCGATCAGGGCTGCAAGTCCGTCAATCACCTCTGCGATGTTATGCGGCGGAAAGGAGCAACTCATTCCCACAGCGATCCCGGAAGTCCCGTTTACGAGAAGCTGCGGGAACCTCGCAGGGAGCACGATCGGCTCCTTAAGTGAGTTGTCGTAGTTCGGCCGGAACCCGACGGTGTCCTTGTCAATTTCCACCAGCAGCTCTTCAGCTATTGGTGAGAGCCGCGCTTCAGTGTACCGCATGGCAGCCGCCGAGTCACCGTCGAGGCTACCGAAATTTCCCGAGCCTTCGACAAGGGGATAGCGGAGCGAGAAGTTCTGTGCCATCCTGACCATGGCATCGTAGGCAGCCTGATCACCGTGGGGATGAAACTTCCCCAGTACCTCGCCTACCACGGCGGCGCTCTTCCTGAACTTCGCGGTCGGCCCGAGACCCATCTCCCACATAGCAAAAAGAATTCTCCGGTGGACTGGCTTGAGGCCGTCGCGGACATCGGGGAGAGAACGCGAAACAATGGTTGACAGGGCGTAGGTTAGAAATCTGTTTTCGACCTCAGAATGCAACGCGGTGGTTAAAACTGTACCTTCTTCTATCGGCATTAATTGCCCCCTCAAATTAAAAATGAAGACATTGGCGTAAAATTAACCAGGAATGCATTAATCTGCGGTCCCTTTCCGATTAACAACAACTTGATACGTCCTGCAGCCGTCTTAGTCGAATCGGGTTCGCATTGTACCACAAAAAGCGAAATTTTTTCAAAGTAACTTTCATAAAAGTAGGTTATAATAAGTCCATGATTAATTTACTCAGCAATCAGGCGGAGGCCTACAGCCGTGAGTCCTTTGAATGTGGTGACTGCGGACAGCAATTCGAGACCAAAGTCATCACCTGGATCGATACTTCCAAGACCCCCCAGGCTAAGCAGGCACTCCTGAAATGGCAGTTCAATATTATTCAGTGCACTCATTGCGGGTGCCGACATTTTTCCGGCACACCCTTTTTCTTCGAAGACTTCGAAGAGGGACTGCTCGTTGCGGTTTTCCCCGCTATCCCGGACAAGCGAGGTGAAGTCGAGAAATCCATACGGAAAAAGTACGGCTATTATCCCCTTCTCGAATTCTTTTACGACATGACCCAGATCTGGATGCTGTTATATTTCCAAGAGCATTACAAAACGAACAAGAACCTCCGCAAGCTTTCCCGAGTCGGTGAAGGAGAGAAGCGCATTCGCACCATTCTGCGGTTTCTGAAGCAAAACCCCCTGATGATTGATATCCGTGAAAAGCTCACAGAAACCTTCTTTGGAAATACTGGAGAAGACGAACTTCTGGAAATCCTGGGACGTGCCGTCTACCTGCTTGAAGAGATGCTTCCCTGGCCCCGTGACGGCCATTGCATCTGCGGGTCGAACCTTGCCAAGGATTTTGCCTGCTGCGAGAAGAATCTCAACCTTGCAGAGCATGAACACTTACTCTCGCAGCATTATGTAATTTATTGTCCCACGTGTAAAGAAGCGCTATCAGGCGCATCCTGCGAGCACTGTGGAAGAGTTTACACCTGGAAACTCGGCACGGTCGAGTCCTACCAGCATGATGCGGACATGAAGCCACGTACTTCTTCGTCTTCTTCGCATAGCAGATCAAATCCCTCTTCTCACCTAAACAAGTCATTATCCTGAAAACCTCCCCAGCCTGAAGGCCGAGGTTTGACAGCATGGATGATAAAATGTGAAATACCGATCCCGTTACGCAGGTCTGCTTTTTATTATCCAGAGAATTTTTAAAAAATTTGGTTAACACACTGCTACCTATCCCCGCAGATGACAGTCCACGAAATGCCCGTTTCCGAGATCGGTCGTGCGCGGAACAATTTTATCGCAGGGTTCGAAACGGTATATGCACCGGGTATGGAACCGGCAGCCGGGCGGGATATGAGTAGGGCTGGGAATGTCGCCTTTGAGGAGGATATGCTTTTTCTTGGCTGTGGGATCCGCCACCGGAATATCGGCCAATAGCGCCTCAGTATAGGGATGGGACGGATTGCGGTAGATGTCCTCAGCAGGCGCAATCTCCACTATCTTGCCGAGATACATCACGACAACGCGATCCGAAAAATGGCGAACGATGTTCAGATCGTGGGCAATGAACAGAAACGAAAGCCTCATTTCCTCCCGCAGGTCTTCGAGGAGGTTGATGATCTGCGCCTGCACCGAAACGTCGAGGGCGGACACTGGTTCGTCGGCCACGATGAACGATGGATTGCTCGCAAGGGACCGCGCAATGCCGATCCGCTGCCGCTGACCGCCGGAAAATTCGTGAGGATAGCGTCGAAGTGCATCAGCCGGCAGACCCACCTTTCCGAGGAGGGCCACTCCTCGTTCTTCAAGTTCATGCTTCTTCGCAAGCCTGTGGATCACAAGCGGTTCGGTGATAATTTCCTGGATGCGCATGCGGGGATTGAGCGATGCGAAAGGGTCTTGGAAAATGATCTGCATGCTCTTTCGGAGCGCCCGGAGTTCCTCTTTCCCAATCGCGCCGAGATCCCTGCCCTCGAAAAGCACGTTGCCCGATGTTGGTTGGAGCAGTCTGAGCGACAGCCTGCCGAGCGTGGATTTGCCGCACCCGCTCTCGCCCACAAGACCCAGAGCCTCTCCTCGCGCAATAGAAAGCGTCACGCCATCCACTGCCGTGGCCTCCAGTTTCTTGCCGAATTCCGATTTCACCGGAAATTTCTTATATATATTATTGAGGGAGAGTATTATGTCGGACATTTAACTTTCAAGATTTAAGGTTTCCATTGTGGAAACTCGCCTTCCTTTGCCCCCTGCTAATCGCCATTATCATTACCCCTTCCTACTTGTCCCGGAATTCTCACTTCGCCTCCCAACATCTTACCAGATGACCCGGCTTAACTTCTATTAGATCCGGCGCTGATTTGCATTGAGCGGTTTTGATGTCACAGCGCGGAGCAAACGAACACTCTTTCGGCAGATCGATCAATCGGGGAACACTCCCGGCGATTGTGCGCAACCGGTGATGCCCCTCTTCTCCCGCCTTAGGGATTGAAGCCAAGAGTCCGCGTGTATAGGGGTGCTGCGGGTTCGAGAAGAGTTCACCCGTCTCAGCCTGCTCGACGATCCTACCCGCGTACATCACAGCCACCTCGTGGGAACGCTCAGCAATCAGGCCGAGATCATGGGTGACCAGGATCATGGCCATGCCCATTTCCGCCTGAATCCTGGCAAGCAGTTCGAGAATATGTGCCTGGATCGTTACATCGAGCGCAGTCGTCGGTTCATCAGCTAGGATTAGCGCTGGCTTGCACGCGATGGCCATGGCGATCATGACGCGCTGGCGCATGCCGCCTGAGAGCTGGTGAGGGTATTCATAGACGCGTTTTTCCGGGGATGGGATGCCGACAGAGCGAAGGAGTTCAACGGCCCTATCCCATGCCTCTTTTTTTTTAATGTGCTGATGTGCGGTCAGGACTTCGGCGATCTGGTTTCCCACAGTAAAGACAGGGTTGAGGGCTGTCATGGGCTCCTGGAAGATCATGGAGATCCGCGCGCCACGGATCGCTCTCAGCTCATCCAATGAAAGCGCGAGAATATCTCGACCTTCGAACAGTATTTTGCCCGCAACAATTTTCCCGGGATAGGGTACCAGGTTGAGTATCGAGAGGGCGGTAACGGTTTTTCCGCACCCAGATTCACCGACCAGGCCGAGAACGCGGCCTTTCCGGAGATGGAGGCTCAGGTTATCGACCGCATTGATAACTCCGGATCGCGTGAAAAAATGGGTGATAAGGCCCTGTATTTCGAGAAGGTCCAACAAGAAACTCCGCTCAGGAATTCCGTGGTTTTACGAAATTCAGATAAGTCCTGACGGCGGAATTGTCGGGGTCGAACACCAGCGCTTCCCGCCACTCCTCCTCGGCAAGACCGTAAAATCCCTGCGAGTAGTATGTGATGCCAAGGTGCAAACGCGCAGGTATATAGCGGGGATTACACTCCTTGGCGTGATTGAATTCCCTGATCGCTTCATCGTACATGCCTTTGTCGCGGTAGGCGATGCCAAGATGGGTGATGATGTCCGAAAAGTTCGGTGAGAGGCGAAGAGCCTTCTGATATTCCTCGATCGCTTCATCGAGAAGCCTGAGCTCACAGTACATGTTACCCAGTCGCAGGTGCTCATCGGCCAGTTTGCCTCTTACAAAGGGGTCGATGCCCGGCGTGGCGGTTACGGATTTTCCTGCCTTCTCGATGAAGTGTGCCGCCCGCTCAAAGACCTCGCGCGCTTTTTCGTATTTCCCGAGATCGCTGTATGTGATGGCCAGATTGAGCGACGCCTCCGTGTAACCGGGATTGATCGCCAGCGCTTTTTCAAATGCTTCCATGGCAAGACCTAGGCGGTTCGTCTGATTGTAGATGATTCCGAGTTTGTTCTGAATATCCGCAAAGCGAGGGTTCTGGCGTAGCATATCGTAAAAAAAACACTCTGCTGCGTCATAATCACCTTTATCAAACGCTTCTGTGCCCTGTTTGTATAAGTCTTCGAGCTTCGGCACCATGTTCACCCCTCACCCTTTGAATTTCACCCACTTGCTAAAGGTAAGAAAAATTTATCATACCTATACATGATATGTCAATATATGTCAATGAAAAACCAAGAGAAACATTTTCTGGAAAACTTATGATGACCAGCCAATGCATCCGAGCTGCCATTAGGGCAGACAGAATTGGAATCAACGATGATAAAAATTGAACAACCCGGAAAGACGTATAAAAATCACCCCGAAATCTGACTGTGGCAGTATAACAACATGATTATCAGACTGGAGAGTCTTTTTTACCACACACACTACGAAAGAAAATTATAACATGCTGATTTATTGTAGCTTTATTATTTAATTCTCATGGCACATCTATTGCATTCTTTAACTATTACGAAAAGGGGATTTTAATCATGATCAGATTTCAACGCACGATCAAGAAAAGCATCACATGTACAGGCATCGGTCTCCATACCGGAAAACCCGCGACGATGGCCCTCAAACCTGCTCCGGCAGGCACTGGCGTCGTTTTCATCCGAACCGATGTGGGCAATGTGGAAGTCAAGGCTACCGCAGCCAATACAGTATCAACGAGCTATGCAACCACGCTGAGCCAGAACGGGGTGTCCGTAAAAACAGTCGAGCATCTTCTTTCGACCTTTGCGAGTCTCAACATCGACAACGTATACGTTGAGATCGACACCGAAGAAGTTCCGATTATGGACGGCAGCGCACGGCTTTTTGTACGGCTCATTGTCGATGCTGGCATTCAATCCCAGGAAATCCTTCAACCGGTGTTGAAAGTCATCAAGCCTATTTTCGTGCGCGAGGGCAACAAACAGCTTGCCATCTGGCCTGCGGAGACAACGAGCATCTCCTATTTCATTGATTTCAACCATCCGATGCTCAAAGAGCAGAGTCTGCAGTATCAGCCGTCCGAAGAAGCCTTTCTGCGAGAGGTGTCCGATGCCCGCACCTTCGGTTTTATGAGCGATGTCAAGGCACTGCAGGCAAACGGACTTGCCAAGGGCGCTTCCCTGGATAATGCAGTAGCGCTCGGCGACGATGCGGTTCTGAATGAAGACGGGCTCCGTTACGAGGATGAGTTTGTGCGGCATAAAATCCTCGACCTCATCGGCGATTTGTCGCTTGTCGGCATGCCCATTGTCGGTCACATCGTTGCGCACAAGTCTGGCCACGGCCTGAACGCGCAGATGGTCAGCAAACTTCTGAACAACCCGCAAACTTGGATTGCAGTAGGTTCCTCTCAAGAAAGGGAAGCCAGCCAGCAGGAGCATCGGTTCCAGAACGCGGTAATGTAAAAAACGCATTTATATGCGACAAAGTTCAAGACCGGCGCAGATTAAAAGCGCCGGTTTTTTTATGTTTGGGAATGGCTTACCGGTCTTATTGTTGAAGGAAACTTCATGACTTGTTAAGGGCCTCATTATAATAGAATCGGCACACGAATCACCCCAAAACCTTCCCGTTGTTTCTTGCAGGCCGACAGCAACGCGGTTCATCAGCAATCTTTGCGACTATGAATATAAAATCCCCTCCGCATCGTTTTCGAATCAGCATATCAATGAAAACTGCCCCTGGAATCCGCAAGTATCTTCCAGAAAAAAATCTACGTTCGCTTCAAGAAATTCATTTCTCATCCCTTTTTGACGCTAGTTCCGATGATACATGAATTAGCACAGCGGTCTCGCATTAATCCTCATAACTCGACACCATTCAATCCCGATATCTATTAATCTGTGAAAAAGAATTATAGAGTCAGACGCTCCTATGGATTGAAAAGCGGATCAGCGGCATTGACGACTGAGGACATCTTTTTTCTGCTTTATATTATTTGAAACTTCAGTTATACTTTGTAATATTATGCCTCCCCTCCTGAAGAAAGCATTCAATACTTGGCATTTCGTTGGGTCAGCTGGCGGGAGGCATTTCACATGATTTTAACAATATGTTGACGGCGATCATCGGCTACGCGACACTTCTGAGCATGGATGTGGAACCTGACAGCCCGCTGAAACCTTCGGTCGAGCAGATTCTTGCCACTGCGGAAAAGTCTGCCGATTTGACCCGTCAGCTACTTGCTTTCAGCCGGAAGCAGATAATCAGCCCCCGACCGATAAATTTGAATACTCTGATAAACAGCCTGAAAATCTTTTTGCACAGGGTCATCGGCGAAGACATCGATTTCGAGGTTAAACTTGCGAACAGTGACATTATCGTAACCGCTGATTCCGGCCAGATGGAACAGGTCCTGATGAATTTATGCGCGAATGCCCGGGATGCCATGCCCAACGGAGGATTATTGTCTATCAGTACAGCCGTCGTTCGTCTGAACGACGGCTCTTTCAATGCCTACGGGCTCGGCAAGCCGGCGTTGTATGCCCTGATATCAGTCTCGGACAATGGCATTGGCATGGATGTCAGTACACGCGAAAAAATATTCGAACCTTTTTTCACGACAAAAGAAGTTGGAAAAGGGACGGGACTGGGACTCTCCATCGTCTATGGCATCATCAAGCAGCACAACGGCGAAATATCGGTATACAGTGAACCGGAACAGGGCACGACCTTCAAAATATACCTGCCCATAACCGGTTCATCAGCGCTGGACGTAAAAGCCGTTGAAACTACAGTGCCACAGGGGGGGGCCGAAACTATACTAATTATAGAGGACAGCGATTCGGTCAGAACGCTCACGAAGGAAGTTCTCGAGAAATTCGGGTACTATGTCATAGAGGCGGTTGACGGCGAGGACGGCACAAAAAAGTTCAAGGAGAATAAAGATTTTGTACACCTTGTGATCCTAGATGTCGTGATGCCTAAAAAAAGCGGTAAGCAAGCCGGGCAGGAAATGAAAAAAATAAACCCCATGGTCAAGATTCTTTATACAAGCGGCTACACGGCGAATATATTGCAGCAAAAGGACATCCTTGCCGATGAAAGTCATTTCCTCACAAAGCCGGCCACACCCTATGAACTTCTCACGAAGATAAGGGCCATGCTGGATGGGGATAAAACAGGATATCCTGACGGCAACGCTACCTCGACGCAAATTTCGTAAAGGCGGTCCGCAACAACTGCTGTCTTCGCTTACCGAGAATCAAAGCGAGGGGGAAAATGCTCCACAAAGTTGGCAGAGAACTCAGAGAGAGAATAAAGACGTTCTCAAAAACTCATTTATTATTCGTTGCGTTTTCTCTGTGAGCTCTGAAGCATCCCGGGCGAGAGCCATTCCTGGTGCCGGCATGTTTGAACCAGGGCTATTCCAGGCGGTAGTATTGTTCCATGATCGTGGGGCCCGCGCTCGTACCGATACGCTCGGCTCCTGCTTCGACAAGGGATGTAAGTGCGACAAGATCCCTGATTCCGCCCGATGCCTTGATCCGGCATACGGAGCCGACGATAGTTTTAATAAGCCGGACATCAGCTACGGTAGCGCCGCGGGGTCCGAAACCCGTTGACGTCTTCACAAACTCCGCGCCGGAACGCATCGCGATCTCGCAGAGACGGACGATCTCGTCTTCGGTCAGGCGGCCGGTTTCTAGAATGACCTTATGCACTGTGTTCGGCGTCATGGCGATAATGTTCTTGATGTCCACTTCCACCGCATCGAACCTTCCCGACTTTACCATGCCAATGTTGATGACGAAATCAATTTCGCTGGCGCCGTTCTTCATGGCTTCCATGGCCTCAACTATCTTCACCGTCGTGGTGTTGGCTCCAAGAGGGAAGCCTGCGACCGCACAGACTTTCACCAGCGTGCCCTTCAAAATTTCCCGGGCCCGCACCACGTGGCAACCGTTCACCACCACCGAGGAAAAACCGTACTTTTTTGCATCTTCGCAGACCGCGAAAAGATCATCAAGTGTTGCATCAGGGCGTACCAAAGTGTGGTCGATAAGCTGGGCTAGTTGGCCTGCATTTTGAAACATGCATGGACCTCTTTTCTGTACGACTGATGCAGAAGGGCCGTGATGGGCCCCGGCCTGCCGTCGCCCACCGATTTCCTGTCGATGGTGGTAACGGGCATGATTTCCATGGTCGTGTTTGTGATGAAACACTCGTCAGCGGCAAGTAAACTTCGGGGCAAAATAGCCGTCTCCTTAACAGGGACCCTTTTCCTCTTCGCGAGGCGCAATACAAAATCGCGCGTAACACCCTCAAGAATGCCCGTATCAATATTGGGAGTGTAGAGGACCCCTCTCTTCATCATGAATATGTTGCTGATCGTGCCCTCGGCCACATGGCCTCGCCAGTTGAGCATGATCCCTTCATAGGCGCCGGCTTTCAGGGACTCGATCTTCGCCAGAATGTTATTCAGGAAGTTCGTGCCCTTGATCGAAGGGTCAAGCGCAAGGGGATGGTTCCTCCGCGTTTTCACAATTGCCACCTTGACGCCCTGCTCGTAATATACCGAGGGATAGTCATGAAATGGTTTGGCTATAATGACGGTCGTCGGTGCTGCGCACAAGACCGGATCGAGGCCGATATCCCCAGGGCCGCGTGAAATATGCAGGCGGACATAGGCATCCTGGAGCTTGTTGACAATCAGCGATTCATTCAGCGCCTCGCCGATTTTTTCGAGTGGCAGGGGGAGCCTCATCGATATGGCATCTGCGGAATGCTTTAACCGGGCCAGATGCTTCTTGAGGAGAAAAAGTCTGCCCTCATAAGCGCGCATGGTTTCGTAAATGCCGTCGCCGTAGAGAAAACCGTGGTCGAAAACCGAAATTAGTGCCTGTTCCTTTTCTACAAAATGGCCATCAAGGTAAACGAGCATTGTAGAAATTATCATTATTGAAGAAGGGTGTCAAGAAGGGAAGGACGATGAACTGAGAGACCGGTCATTCGTCCCTCTTTTCGTTGATCAAAATGCAGTGTTCGCCAAAGTCGTGGAGTACATTTGCCTTTTGTGCCCACGGTTCCTCTCCCCATTTTCAAAGGGCGGTCCGACAAGGGTCATCACGGCATGCTCTCATGCAGGCGTTGCACGATGGCAGCCAGAAGCTTTCTTGGTGCAAGCCTGATACTGAAGGCAGTAAGCCTGATCAGCATTCCGTGAATCATTACTGCACGCTCTTTCATCACCGGTTCATAACCAAAGCAAGCCCGTCCTCCGCCATCGCGGCCCAAAGCATTAAAAAAAATTTTTTAGCCATTTAAGATGATTCTTATAGGGAGGGTAGCGCAGTGGATTATCCATCAGGAAACTGCTTTTGACGATGCTTCGCTCATGGGTAAAGGTGTCAAAACTCGCCTTTCCATGGTATTTTCCGATCCCGCTCGCACCCTCGCCGCCGAAGGGAAGACGAGTGCTTGTTTCGTGAATGACCGTATCGTTGATGCATCCGCCGCCCGACGAGGTCTCCCGCAGGACACGATCCTGGAGTTGTTTGTTCCGGGAGAAGAAATAGAGCGCAAGTGGCTTTGGTCTGTTGTGGACAAACTCAAGCGCACGGGACAAGTCTTTGTATTCGATAATGGGCAGCAGCGGTCCGAAGATTTCGTCTTGCATGATCGGCTCAACGCCCGTAATCCCCTCTATAATAGTCGGCGCAATATATCGCATTGCACGGTCCATCTGGCCGCCCATTACGAGGGAACCGCAACCGAGGAGTCCGGAGAGATGGTCAAAATGTGTTTCATTTACGATCCGACCATAGTCCGGACAAGAGGAAGGATCCGGGCCGTAACAGTCCCGCGTGAACTGCACGATCCGGGCAACAAGTTGTTCTTTGATCTGCTTGTCGACGAGTAGATAATCAACGGCGACACAGCTCTGGCCCGCGCTGAAAAACTTGCCCCATACAATTCTTCTGGCTGTATATTCGAGATGGGTATCGGCGTCCACGATGCAGGGATTCTTGCCCCCGAGCTCAAGGGTCACGGGAGTAAGATTCTTTGCCGCTGCCGTCATCACGATCCTGCCTGCTGCCGAACCGCCGGTGAAGAAAATATAATCGAACCGCTCTTCGAGCAGCATCTGAGCAGTTTCTGCGCCGCCCTCAATCAGGGAAATGTACGCGGGATCAAAACACTCAGTAATGATCTCGGTCATAAGACGCGAACATTCAGGCGCGGCTAGGGACGGCTTGAGGAGAGCGCAGTTGCCCGATGCAATGGCACCGACGAGGGGGGCGAGCATAAGTTGAAAGGGAAAATTCCAGGGCCCCATGATAAGGGCGACGCCGTAGGGTTCGGGGATGATATAGCTTTTGCTCGGGAAATAGGCCAGCGGCAAACTCACCCTTTTTGGCTTAACCCAGGTTTTAAGATGTCTGAGTGCGTAATCGATCTCATGGATCACGATCCCCGTTTCGCCGCCGTGGGACTCAAAAGCGGGTTTGCCAAGGTCCCGCTGAAGCGCATCAAAGATTTTCTGCTCGTTATCGACAACGGTTTTTCGCAAGGCGTTAAGCTGTCCGATGCGAAACGCCGGGTCTCTGGCCTTTCCGGCAGAAAAGAATTCCCGCTGCTTGTTGATGAGTCTGGATATGTGCTTTTTATCCATGAATGGTTGACTAATGCAAACCCTAAACATTTGCCTCTTACAGGCACTGCGACCTGCACTTTCTGTTTCCCTTATGGGATACTATTTCATGCTCTTTAAAAACCGCTTCATATCGAATTCGATATCCATCATTTCCTTCACTCGCTCAACCTTGCGCTTCTCGCGGATGCTCGTTTTCCCCAACCGCACTTCGATCTTATCGATTGTAGTGAAGGTGTCATCCGCAACAGAGATGATCGGGATGCCCTTAGCCTGGGCCTTACCGATAACTACATCATTGGACGTCAGCCCGCCGGTCAGAATAATACACCGCGTCGAGGTTTCCATTGCCGCTAGCTGGATATCGGACCGGTGCGCGCCAGTGATCACCGCCTTGTTCTGCATTCTGCGAAAATAGGCCAGCGCGCTGTCAACATCCATGGCGCCCACGGAGAAGTTTTCCACGAACTCATCGAGCCGGTCTTCGCAGCAGATTACTTTACCGTTCAGAATATCGTTCAGCTGCCGGATAGAGACGGCCTCAAGCGCCCGGTCCTTCGCAAAGACGCCGAAGATCTTTACGCCCTTCTTTTCCAGGAAGGGACGCACGGTTTCCTTCACGTGATTGACGGCGCTGACCGAGACTTTATTGATGATGCCGCCCCCGAACCGGTCGCCCAGCAGTTGGGATGCGCCGAAAAGAACATCCGCCGATGCCTCTCCGCGCCAAGGTTCAACCATCAAAAGACTCGCTTTCATGTCGTTCACGAGGGAAAGGGCGTTCGCCCCGAGTAGCGCACCCTCGAAGAGATCGCTCGCCCCCCCGATGATCACGAAATCTTTTTTCTTGAAGGACTTGAATGCATCCAGGATAATCTTTCTTACACCCCTAATCCCGTCCTCGAAGAGCAGAATCTGGCTTTCATAGGTCTGGACAAAGGGAGAGATCACCTCCAGTGGCTCCTCAAGCCCCAAGGTCTCCTTGATGAACAAGGCATCGGCGTCGTAAACAACCTTGCCCTTCTTTATGGGCACCGAGCCGAGAGGTTTCAGGTACCCGACCTTGAAGCCCTGCTCGATGAGCTTCATGGCAAGGCCGAGGGAGATGAATGTTCGCCCCGAAAAGCCAGTATTGGATGCGATGAAAATGGGAACCATGGTCCCTCCTTAATTCATTGGATCAAGGATCAGTGGATAAGGGTTAGTAAAATCAGAGCATTCCATGATGCCAGCAGCAGGATGCGAAGGAACCCTTCGCGGGCACGCCAATTATGATACGTCTCATAACAGAATGGAAAGCCCCCGTATCTAGTCCGCGCGTCCTTACAACGGTCATTCCGGGCTTGACCCGGAACCCAGTGCCTTTTTCTTATTACGCTGGATTCCTGCTTACGCAGGAATGACGTGCTGAAAAGTGTAAATATTATTATCATACCATTAATAATCCAAACTCTGACAAGGCTTGTCGCCGATGATTGCATACGCGCAGGGATGTTCGTTCTGCCCATTGCCTCGTCCTTCCTCACCCTATCTTTTAAAAATCATCCTCGCATCAAGCGCCATGGCGCCTTTCTCCATTACCATGAGCGGATTGATATCCAGCTCCTGGATCTCGGGGAAGTCGGCAATGAGGCACGAGAGGTTGACAATATTGCTCGCGATAGCGTCGATGTCCGCGGGATGCTCGCCGCGCGTGCCCCGAAGCAGTCCGGCGGTCCGGATCTCGTTTACCATCGCCACAGCATCCCTCCGGGCCACCGGGATGATTCTGAATGAGACGTCCTTCAGGACCTCCACGTAGATGCCGCCGAGGCCGAACATGATCATATGTCCGAAAGTTCGGTCAAAGGTCACTCCCAGGATGACCTCCTTTCCACCTTTCACCATCTCGTAGATCATAACGCCTTTGAGGAACGCGTCGCGCATAGTCCTCCGGGCGTTCGTCGTGATCTCCGTAAAGGCCTCTTCTGCCTCCTGCGGGGTTTTGATGTTTACCTGCACACCGCCCACATCGGTTTTGTGCAGAATGTCGGGCGAGGATATCTTCATCACTACCGGAAAGCCAATCCGCGAGGCGTGATGGACCGCCTCCCGCGAAGTCCGGGCAAGGGCTCGCTTCGGAAACTGGAAGCCGTAATAGGTGAGGATCTCCATGGCTTCTTCCTCACCCACCTCGTACGAACCGCGCTTGAGGATGGAGGCAATCATTTCAGCTGCGGCGTCAAAATTGTACCAGCTGGTTATCAATTCCTCGGCTTTGTAGTTCTTCCACGACCCCTGGTCGGACAGGCGTTTAAAAGCCTTGACGGCCAGTTCCGGGTAGGAAAAATTCGGAATCGATGCGTTCTTCAATTTGTCGATGGCCGGCCGGACGCGCTTCTCCCCCATGAACGAGGTAATGACCGGTTTATCCGTAGACTGTGCCGTGGCAATGACCACATCAGCCGTCTTCTCTATGTCGGTCATGGCCTGGGGAGTTAGGATCACGAGCATGCCATCGATGTTTGGATCTTTCGCCGCCTGTTCAAGCACGGCTGCATAGCGTTCCGATGTGGCGTCGCCGATCACGTCCACAGGATTGAAGACCGTAGCGTTCGGGGGAAGCTTTCGGGCCATGGTTTCTATGCTCTCTCTTGTCATATGCGGAAGATCGACACCGAGCTGTTCTGCAGTGTCCGCTGCTATAATACCCGGGCCGCCTGCATTCGTAATCACCAGCAGTCCTTTGCCCGCCGGGATTTTCCCTTCTGCAAATGCCAACGCGGTGTCGAAGAGGTCCTGCACGCCCTGGGCCCGCATGATGCCTGTTTGTTTGAAGGCAGCTTCAAACGCGGTGTCCGATCCAGCCAGCGCGCCGGTGTGCGAAGATGCGGCGCGCGCGCCCGCCTCGGTGCCGCCGGACTTAAGAAGTACGATGGGCTTGACCTTGGTGGCTTTCTGCGCAATGTCCATGAAGCGCCGGCCGTCCACAACGTCCTCGAGGTATCCCAGTATAAGACTGGTATCGGGGTCGTCCATGAAGTACTCGATGAAGTCGATTTCCGAAAGGTCAACCTTGTTCCCGAGGCTGATGAATTTTGAGAAGCCGACATCATTTCCGATTGCCCAGTCCATGATGGCGATGCCCATGGCGCCAGACTGGGAAAAAAAACCGATCTTCCCCTTCGGCAGCATATCGGCGGCGAAGGTGGCATTCATGTCATTTACGGTATTAATGAGACCGAGACAGTTCGGCCCGAGGATGCGCATACGCTGTTCTTTCCCAATTTTCTTAATTTCCTCTTCCAGGAGCGTTCCGTCTTTTCCCGCTTCTTTAAATCCTGCTGAGAGAACAATGACGGATTTAATGCCGCTTGCTGCGCACTCCCGTAGCGACTCAGGCACGAAACGGGCCGGAATGATGATAATGGCAAGATCAACATCGCGGCCGATGTCCTCAATTTTCGGATAGGCTTTGAGCCCGAGGATCTCGCTGCCTGAAGGATTGATAGGGTAAAGGTTGCCCTTGAATTTGAACCGGCGGAGGTTGTTGAGGACGGCGTGTCCGACTTTCTTTGTATCAGCGGACGCGCCGACGACCGCTATGGACCCAGGATTGAAAAAAGAATCGAGCATGCTAGTGATAGTTTAGATGAGAAACAGTGGGCGGTCAAGTGCGGGAACAGGTCAATTTGCTGAAGAACCCAGCCTCCCGGCCCGGCATAGCGTATCCTCATACCTGCCACGCATGCTTGCGGAGGCATGCCGCTGAAACACTCTTGCGACACCGAGGTTTAATCGTTTTCTGCTGCCTCCTTCTTCAAAATAAAAAACTACTTCCTTTCCGCTAGACTCCATTGTACAATAGGATAAGACCAATGTACATCTATGCAGGAACAACACCATAAAATAGAAGGAATTAAGGCGCTTTATCCGGAAAAATTTCCAACCGAGGAAAGGATTTTCAGCGCCATCCATCCGGGAAACCGCATTTTTATCGGCACCGGATGCGGCGAGCCGCAATATTTGGTGAAGGCGCTCATCAACTACGTCCGCTCTCACCCGAAGGCCTTTTTCGACGCTGAGCTGCTTCAGGTATGGACCCTGGGTGTGGCGCCCTATGCAGACGAAAAATTCAAGGATAATTTCCGACACAACTCATTCTTTATCGGCAACAACACCCGCGAAGCGGTAAACCAGGGGCTTGCCGACTATACGCCCATCTTTCTGTCCCAGGTGCCTGGCCTGTTCCAGAAAAAGCTCGTACCCGTGGATGTGGCCCTGATTCAGACGTCCCTTCCCGACGAGCACGGGTTCATGAGCCTCGGCATCAGCGTGGACATCGTAAAAGCCGCAGCCGAAAATGCCTCCCTGGTCATCGCCCAGATCAATTCACGCATGCCGCGCGTGCTGGGGGACACTTTCATCAACATCAAGGATGTCGACTTCGCCATTCCCTGCGATGAACCACTGCTCGAATTTGAAGATATCGTTTCGGATGAAATTGCCCAGAAAATCGGGAACCATGTTGCGCGCATCGTCCAGGACGGCGATACCATTCAAGTCGGCTACGGAAGCATCCCGAACGCGATCCTTGCCCATCTCAAGAACAAGGAGCATCTGGGCGTGCACACGGAACTCCTGACCGACGGCATCGTGGAGCTCATGAAAGCACGCGTTGTCGACAATTCCCGCAAGGAATTGAACCGCGGTAAAACCGTGGCCGCCTTCAGCATGGGCAGGCACGAAACCTACGACTATCTCCACGATAATCCGGCCATTGAGTTCCGGCCTGTAAACTACACCAATAACCCGACGGTGCTTGCGCGGCAGAAGAACATGACGGCCATCAACAGTGCACTCGAGATCGATCTCTCGGGCCAAGCCACAGCGGAGTCTTTGGGCAAACTGTTCTACAGCGGCATCGGCGGCCAAGCCGACTTCATGCGCGGTGCAATCCTATCCCAGGGCGGCAAGACCATCCTGGCGCTCCAATCCACCGCCGAGAACGAAGAAGTCTCGCGCATCGTCCCGTTTCTGAAAGAGGGCGCCGGCGTTACGCTCTCGCGTGGCGACATCCACTATGTGGTCACGGAGTATGGCATTGCCTACCTCCACGGCAAAAACATCCGCGAGCGGGCCATGGACCTTATAGCCATCGCGCACCCCAAGTTCCGCGAGCAGCTCATCGCGCAGGCCAAGGAGCGTAACCTGATCTACCGGGACCAGGCCTTTATTTCAGGGACTCACGGCGTCTATCCCGAGGAACTGGAAGCGTACAAGACCACGCGGACAGGTCTCACCCTGCTGCTTCGCCCGGTAAAGCTCTCCGACGAGCATCTTCTGAAGGATTTTTTCTATTCCCTGTCGAACGACTCCCTGTATCGCCGTTTCATTTCCACCCGGGTCGATATGCATCATGACCGACTCCAGCCTTTTGTGGTGATCGATTATACCAAGGAGATGGTGATCCTCGCCGTGCTCGAGCAGGAGGATAAGGAGCTGATCGTGGGCATGGCCCAGTACCTGATCGATACGAATGCCCACTCCGCTGAAGTGGCCTTTGTCGTTCGCGACGATTACCAAGGGAAAGGTATCGGCGCCGTGCTGCTCTCCTATATAACCTACCTCGCAAAAAAGAGCGGTCTCCTCGGGTTTACCGCGGCGGTACTGATGGAGAATCGCCAGATGCTCCAGTTATTCGAGAAGATGGGCTTCAATATCGAGAAGCGGAACGACGGCGGGATTTATGAGTTGAAAATGTCGTTCAGGGAGTAATCCCGTTTCAGCAAGTATGGATCCTTAAGCTAATCGGCAGCAAGGGGCTGCAGATCGCCCTTTCTGCAAAGCAGGAATCCCCGGTCTCCCCACTCCCGGACAAACGGATACCGGTAAAGATTATGGCCTCAGAGGCCGGAGAGATCGCAAAGAAAAACGCAATTATAGAAAAGAGATTTTCAAAAAATTTATTAAACTGTTCTCTGTGCTCTCTGGTAATTCTGTGGCACTTTTTTTCAGGCCGTTTTGCTCAGTGTAGACTCTCGTTATAAGTTCACTCAAGAAAGGATATCCACTCCCATGAAACTAACCTGGTTTTTGCTGTATGATCTTATCCTCAGCCTCTGGGTGGGGGGCATTGCCATATTCACCTTTATCGTTACTCCGTCGATCTTCAAGTCCTTTGGAAGGGACGAGGCGGGAGCAATCGTGGGCAAGCTCTTTCCCGGCTATTTCTCCTATGTTCTTGTGCTGTCTGTCCTGGCGTTCATTGTTTTTTTCGCTGTTTCTGGGGGCACATCGGATTCCACTTCGCGGCTTTCCTTTTTTCTCCTGATTGCCGCTCTGGTAATCAATATTTACGTCTCCTTAAAGCTCTATCCCGATGCGGTCAAGCTGAAACGGGAAATCACATCCTTTGAGCGGGAATCCCCCGATTCTCCGGCCCGAAAGCGGTTTACACGGCTGCATGCTGTCAGCGCAGTGCTTAACCTCGCGGTTCTGGCTGACGGTGTAATCCTGCTCCTGCTGGGGCCGGCGCTGAAGAAATAGGGCCAATCACGTTACTGACGCACAAAGCCGGATAAATTTCGCTTGACATTTTTGGCGGAATATATGATATTACGTGTCTCAACTTTGGTAGAAGAACCGGGCGGATAGCTCAGCTGGGAGAGCACAGCCCTTACAAGGCTGGGGTCACAGGTTCGATCCCTGTTCCGCCTACCATAAAAAATAGTTCAGAGTACAGAGTGAGAAAAGAACCCGTGGTTATTACCTTGAACTAGGAACTCTGCACTATACTATTTTGATTGGGGTGGTAGTTCAGCTGGTTAGAACGCCGGCCTGTCACGCCGGAGGTCGCGGGTTCGAGCCCCGTCCGCCCCGCCATTTCATATCGCCCACTCAATCATCACTTCCCTTTTCAGTCCTATTTCCTTACCTTCCCCAGTCTCTTTGACAGCATCTCGGTTTCATCCAGCAATTTTTCCACTTCATCCAGTCCAATGCTCCAGAAGTGCCTGTCCGCAATATCGATCCCCATCTTTTTGAAAATATTTTTTGGAGAATCCGAAAGACCTGCGGAAAGGAACTCTTTTACGTTGACGATGAACCTCGGATTCTTTTTCACTGAATTCTGGAGCGATTTGGATATCAAGAGGCCGCTTGCGTAGGAATAGACGTAGAAAAAATACCGGATATGGCTCCAATAGATCCACCAGTTCTCCGAACCCGCCGATTGCTCGACGGCGTTGCCCATATAGGATGCCATGTGTATCTGAAATAGCTTCCCGATATCGCCCTTCGAAAGATACCCCTTAGAACGGAATTCCGCATGCAGCTCCTGCTCAAACCTGTAGCAGGCCACCTGCCTGAAGATCGAAGAGACGTCATCGTTCAGCTTCTGCATCATGATCGCCAACCGTAGTTCATCGTTTGCCGAACGGAGAATCTCTTCGAGCACGAAGTCTTCCATGAAAGTGCTTGCCACCTCGGCTGTCGATGTCGGCGTACCAAAGTCAAGAGCGTGCTGCTTCTCCCGAATCAGTTCGTTGTTGATGCCGTGCCCCAGTTCGTGGGCAATGGTCAGAACATCATGCAGTTTGCCTGCATGGTTCAGCAGGATAAAAGTAGGCTGGATCATAAGGTGATGGATGCAGAAAGCTCCGCTGTCCTTTCCCTTGCGGGGAAAGGCATCGATTTGTCCGTTGTTGATGAACCGGGCAAAGATGTCGCTGAACTGCTTGTCGAGTTTGTTCATCACGCCGTAGACAAGGTTTACGGCCTTCGCATAGGGGTAGCGCCTGGAAACGACGCCGTATTCCACGTTCCGTTCGTGGTACTCGAGGCGCTTGACCCCGATTAGCTTTGCCTTCAGTGCGTAAAACCGGGAGGGGATGTCGAAGCGCGCAGCCACGGAGCCAATGAGCGTATCCACAACCTCACTGTCAATATCGTCTGCGAGATGCCTGAGCGCATCGGGCCGGGGCGTGCCGCGGAGCTCGTCATCGGTCTTCTTGTTCGCAAGCACCGAGTTCAGCTCTGCCTCGGCGACATCGGCGTTCTTCTGCAAGATGTCGTTGAAGACCCTCGCCGCCGTATCACGCACGAGCTTGTCCTTGCTATTCATCAAGGAGATGATCTCCGCGAACGGCTTTACCCTCCTGATACCGTTGTCAGTGATGACGGGGCGCTCCTCTTTTGAAAGAAACCCCGATGTCATTTTCGTCCAGTTCGCATAAGAAGTTGCGGACTTGAGATTTAATATTTTTTCTTCAGCTTCGCTCAGATGATAGCGGGATTCGGCAAACATCCGCTCCAAGAAATGCCGATACTTCGCAAGGCCGTCATAGGCCAGAAACTTCTGCTGCATCTCTGGCTTGATCCTCGCGATGCGGAGATAAAAAAACTGGCTATCATTTTCGATCTTCTTGCTGAAATCCTCGATCTTGTTGAATCTTGCCTTGAGTTTGGGATCGTTCTGGTCCTGCTGCGTACGAAGCCAGAAATAGAACCCCTCATTTCCATCGGACCCGTACTGACGTTTCCATGATTCGTACTGATCAAGGGCCTGTCGGAGGATCGCCGGGTCCTTCAGATAATCCGAACGGTCCTTCCACGCATTGATGAACGCATAGCTTTTCCGCTCGATGACGGTTCTTTGAACTTCCATCAACGGATCATCATCGCCCTTAAATAGAGGCGTCAGTTTCCAGACGGTATGCGCGATCGAGAGCGTCTTTTTTTTTGTCTTGCCTTTTGTCGTTGTTGTTCCTGTTGATTTCATTCCTGTGCCCTCATGCTACCTTGATCTACTTCTTTGTGCCAAGTATACGAGAAACGCACTGAAGATGTAAAGATGGCGAGCTTGCCGCGACGGGGAGAGATGCCCCTCTTCAGACTTTAGGTTGTTAAATTAATTCTTGACATCCTCCGCTCTCTATGAGAATATTACACCCGAAGTTCGGAAGTCTTTGTTGTAATGAAGTCGCAAAGATTTACGCTTTGCGGCTTTTTTTGTGACATTTCCGCAATCTTCAAAATCCACAGAAGGAGGTTGAACCTGAATGGCAAAAGGAACCGTAAAGTGGTTCAATGATTCCAAGGGATTTGGATTCATTACCAAAGAAGACGGCGGAGATGTTTTTGTCCACTTTTCCGACATCCAGGACAGCGGCTTCAAGTCGCTGGCTGAAGGTCAGAACGTGACATTCGACATTGTTGACAGCCCCAAGGGCCCCAAAGCGGCAAATGTCGTAAAACTCTAAACGCCTAACCTATAAAAAGGCAAGTCTCCATAACAGGGGACCTGCCTTTCTTTTTTCACAATTCCCCTGCCCTCACTCATGCGGCCTTTTCCGTCGCCGTGATCTCTTGCAGCACCCGCAATGCTATCTCATAGTCAGGATGGCTCGACTGCTCCGGAACGATCTCCTTGTACCTGATGATATTGTTCTTATCAATAATAAAAATGGACCGCGCCAGAAGACGCAGTTCCTTGATAAGCACACCATATGCCGCACCGAAAGCCGCATCCCGGTGGTCGGACAACGCCTTCGCCTTATCGATCCCAGCAGTCGTGCAGAAACGAGCAATCGCAAAAGGAAGGTCCATGCTGATGTTCAACATCACGATGTCCTGGGGCAGAGACGCCGCTTCGCTGTTGAACCGCCTAAGTTGCAGGTCGCACACCGGGGTGTCGAGCGATGGTGTTACGCTGATGATTTTCGTCTTTCCCGCAAAATCCCCCATCCTGACTTCGGCGAGCGCAGCGTCAAGCACCGAGAAATCAGGCGCACTGTCTCCCACCTTGATATCAGGACCGAGAAGGGTAAGCGGTTTTCCTTTCATTTTTATGATCCCTGTTCTCTCCATATTCAGGCTCCTTTCCCGAAAAACGGTTTAATGCAATACTTTTTCCCTGGCAGAACGCCATAACAGCAAAAAAATCGTTTGTTTCCTTCTAAAAAAAAGATAGACCACCTCTAGCTCTTTGTCAAGGATGGCGACGATTCACAGGACGAGGGTCGGAGGACCTCTATATTTCCCGCTTTCGCGCTCTGGGGCCAATGTGTTTTTTTGTTTTTCCTCTCATGCAACTATGGTATACTCCTGTGCATGCTAAAAGAGATGATACCCCTCGATCAGGTTCTGCAGAGGCGCGCAGATCTCTCGTCCCGCTCCACTTTCATCAAGTTCAACGGCAAAAAATTCTCCTACAAAGAAATAGACCGTCTAGCCACGGTATTCGCGTTTGAGCTTGTCCGGCGCGGCATGAAGCAGGGCAGCCGGGTAGGTCTTCTCTGCCATAACTGCCCGCACTACATCGCGGCTTATTTCGGCATCATACGGGGAGGCGGCATCGTGCTGCCGCTCAACAATCTTCTGACCGCAGAGGAAATCGATTTCATCTTGAAAGACGCCGAAGTGACGATCTGTCTTTATGATGCCAACTGCGCGGGCACGGCTCAGAAACTGTCTCGCGCCGACGGCCGCTCCTTTCTGATCCTTAGCGAATTGGCGCATGCGCAACACTCCGGGGAGGCATTCCAATTGCCACCACACACGGCTGATAATATCTCGACCATCCTCTATACATCGGGGACGACGGGGCGGCCCAAGGGCGCGCTCCTAACGCACCGAAACATCCTGACGAACGCCATAGCCGCCACGGAAGTCATCCACGTAACGCACAAGGACCGCTTCGTTGTGTTTCTGCCCCTGTTTCATTCATTCACCTACACAGTCTGTGTTGTCCTCCCGCTCATTACCGGCGCGATGATATCGCTTCTTCCTTCGGTGAGGCCCTTCTCCCGTGTCATCAAAAGCCTTATTGTCGACAGAATCACGCTGTTCGTCGCCATCCCCACGGTCTATAAGATTCTCGCGGAGAAGAACATGCCTTTCTTCGTGAAGCTCCTGCTCAATCTCCGGCTCTGTGTTTCCGGAGCCGCGCCGCTGCCGGTAAAAGTGATCCATGAGTTCGAGAGCGCTTTCAAAGTGCCGCTTCTCGAAGGCTATGGTTTGACCGAAGCCTCTCCCGTGGTGTCCATTAACCCCTTGGAAAAAGAAAAAAGGAAACCAGGCACGGTGGGACTCCCGCTGCCGGGCATAGAAGTCAAGATTGTCGATGACAGTGGCTGCCAGCTTCCTCCCGGCATTGCGGGAGAATTGCTCGTAAAGGGCCCGAACGTGATGCAGGGGTATCTGAACAACCCGGAGGACACGGCGAAAACCCTCAAGAATGGCTGGCTGTACACGGGCGACGTGGCGTCCATCGATCAGTCGGGCCACATCAGGATCATTGACCGGAAAAAGGACATGATCATCGTTGATGGACTCAACGTTTATCCCTATGAGGTGGAGGAAGTGCTCTATCGGCATGAAGCCGTCAAGGATTGTTCGATGATCGGCGTACCCCACGAAATAGAAGAGGGCAAGGAACTGGCCATCATGTACGTGGTGCTGAAGAAGGGCTATCAGGTCACCCCCAAGGCGCTCCGCGGATATCTCAGCGAGCACGTTGCGCACTACAAAATCCCGCGCCGATTCATCTTCACCGAGGACCTTCCGAGGACCGCGACCGGTAAAATCATGAAAAAAGAGCTCCGGAAGCTCTATCGCCAAAAAGAAACAACGCGCCCCTCGTTCTAGCGTATGCGTTCGCTCCTTTCCATGATTGCCACTGACCCTCCGATCCAGCCCCCTCCCCGTTCGGGCGCCTTCGGTGTAGCCATTATCGTCATTGACGTCTTCCTTCTCACGATAATTCCTTTTTCGCGGACTATCAGCGTCTGGATGGTAATAACTTCGCTCCCGCTTATTGCGGCCGCGCTGCTCTCGCGAAACCTTCAGGCATTGCATCTTTCAATCTTCACGGAAGCTTTTATCGTCGCGCCCTATCTTAATCCATCTCTGCGCTCATGGCCATTCTCCCTCCTCATTCCGATTCTTTGCTACGGGATCATCGTTTTGATGGTGCCGGCTCTCAGAACATCGGCCCTCTGGGTCCGCAGAGGCGCTCCCGATAAAACTACTGTCATCGCTGCCGCAATAATTTCTGTAGCGGCGGGCATTGCTCTCGTCCTGTGGTATGTAAAACTCAAACCCGACTTGTCTGTTCAACTGCATAACGTACCGGCCATGCCACTCTGGCTTTTTCCCGTTGCCGGCATTGCCTTTGCAGCTAGCAATGCCGCAATAGAGGAATTCGCCTATCGAGGAATAATCATGCAGGCGCTCGACAGCGCCTTCGGCCCGGGTTTTATCTCCCTCCTTGTCCAGGCGGGTAGCTTCGGCGCAATGCATTATCTGCAGGGTTTCCCGAAAGGAGCCGCGGGGGTAGCGATGACTATTGCCTATGGATTCATGCTTGGCTGGCTGCGACGACGCAGCCAGGGCATGCTTGCGCCCTGGGTAACGCATATGTGCGCTGATATGGTTATCTTTATAATACTTGTCTCGATTGCGCTCGCAGAGACCGCTGTTCAGTAAGGCAGTTGGATCTACACCCTTGGATAGACAGTCAAATAGAGTAATCCGACAGGGATTTTCCTAGTCCGGGTTTCAAACATTGACTCGTATTCGCTTCGGGGAATGTAACCCAAAGAGGTTTGCCACCGTTTTTGACGAGACACATCACCAAAAAATCAACTTTGGCAACCCATCCATTTCGAGAACGTCTCTTTCTGCTTTTCTATTGGATAAACCCTGAATTTAATATGGCTTGATACGCTCATAAAATTAAACATTTCATATATAAGTGACTAAATGCTCGCTCATCATTTATATAGTAGGGCGAGGATACTTCGGCTATAATCTCTGGCGAAGAAAACCTGCACATAAACAAAGCAACCCTTTCCGCTTGACACCCTCTTGGCGCTTCAAGCCTACGAATGCGAGGACGAGGGTTCAAGAAGCCAACACCAAGATTAAAGACCTGACCCTGAATAGCTCCCAATATCGATCAGGACAATCTCTTTTTCCGCGACCATGAGGGTAAGACTAAGAGCAAAACAACCTTTCAGACTCAAGCCGCAAGAACTAATACTAACTGGTGTATAATATAAAAAAAGGATAGAGCTCCTGTTTTAAGGAAAGGCGGACGTCCATGGTTCAAGTTCGTGATCCCAATAAAATTTATCAGATCGACGGTGAGATTGAGAACGGCAGCTTCCACGGCAGGTGGCATTTCGCCTTCGGCGATTACTATGACCCGCGATTTAAGGATTTTGGCGAGCTCCGCGTCTTTAATGATGATACGCTGAAACCGGGCGCGGTCTGGCCGCTCCAACCCCATAAAGACAACGAGGTCGTCACCTATGTTGCCGCCGGGGAATTCAGGCATGCGGACGAGCGCGGCAGAGGCGGCGTTCTCAAGCAAGGAGGGGTACAGCATACGACGGTGGGCCGCGGCATGTGGCATTCGGAGATCAACAACCGTCCGGACCAGCCAATGTGGTTTATCCAGATGTGGTTCTACCCCTCCCGCCAAGGCCTCGAACCCGCTGTTGAACAGAATGCAATCGAGAAAGCGAGTAGAACTGACCGGTTCCTTCCGCTTGTATCAAACCGGAATGAAGGCAGCCTGCCGATCGTTTCCGATGCTAGGGTTTTCTCCAGTTTTCTGCATGCAGGGAAGACCGAGCATTATGATCTTGAGACTGGTCGCGGCATCTATCTTTACGTGCTGGAGGGAGGACCGATAACTGTAAACAGCACGAGAGTGCCGACCCTCGGCGCGGCCATGATCACCGAAGAAACAGCAATTGATGTAGCTGCTGAAAACGATGCCGAGCTGTTATTGGTGGATGTGAAAAAGTAAGCGATCATGATGAGGCGGCAGATGTGCCGTTATAGAAGGGGAGGCTGGAGGCATCCTCTGACATGCATCAATGCCGACGTCCGGGAGAGGACGAGATATTATATAGAGAAAAATAACAACACGCAGTCTCAGGCAGCCGTTGATTTCGGCTTCTTGATCTTCCTACTGCCTTTATAGAGATCGTATTCAAGCAGCCTACATTCAATATTACTATTAAAAAACTGCCAGGCCCGCTTTGGCTTCAGGCTCACCTTTTTCGCAAGGGCCGGGTTTCCCGTGAAAACGTAACCCGTATACCCTCCGCATTGTTGCTTTAAAAAATCACCGATATTCTTATAAGTCTCTTCAAGCTTCGCACACTCACCCATCCGTTCTCCGTATGCCGGGTTCATGACGATCACGCCGTCGCTTTCCGGAACCGGGGTATCGGAGAAATCGCACACACTAAATTCGATAAGATGCTCCACGCCAGCGGTGGTTGCGTTCTTCCAGGCAGCCTCCACGGCTGTCGGATCGAAATCCGTTGCGATAATCCTGCTGGAAAGGGATTTTCTCGATACCTGTCTGGCTTTCTCGCGTAACCCGCTCCACACCTTTTCGTCATAACCTTTTAGGTGCATGAATCCGAAGTTACCCCGCAGCAGTCCCGGCGCCCTGTTAAGGCCGGCGAGCGCCGCTTCGATGGCAAGAGTACCGCTGCCGCACATAGGGTTGATAAAGGCGCTGCTGCCGTCCCACCCCATTGCCTGCACGACCGCTGCAGCCAGCGTCTCCTGCATGGGCGCGTTGAGAGGGATCTTCCGGTAACCGCGCCGCGACAGCGGTTCGCCCGAAGTATCGAGGTACACAGCGCACTGCTCGTCCTTCCAGTAGAGATGGACGACCGTCCAGTTCCGCTCCGATCCCGAGTCGGGACGCTTCCCGGTCTTTTCCTTGATTCGGTCGACGATGGCGTCCTTGCATTTCAGCGTTGCATAGCGGGGGTCCCTGATGCTGGCGTTTTCCACGCTCGAGGTGACGCAGACATAGCCATCATCGGGGATTAAATCCTCCCACCTGAGAGCGGTCAACTGCCGGTACAGCCTATCGGCATTGGCTGCCCTAAACTGCCTGAGTAAAAAAAGCACGCGGTGTCCGGTACGCACAAACAGGTTCAGGCGCAGACAGTCATCAAGCGTGCCTTCAGTTTCAACACCCGCAATGTTCTCGGACAAAACCGGGAACCCTAGGGAAAGGACCTCCTGTTTAAGAAAAGGCGGTATCCCTTTGGGACAGGTGATGAGAATGGGAGTTTTGAACATAAGAGAGGAGTGAACGATCTACAGAATGTTTACCCCACAGGCGCCGTGAGCATCAGAGAGAGGCCGTCCACCTTCACGACCAGCCGCTTCCGGGCCCGCGACGTCCGCGGCAATAAACAGCTTCGTCAGTTCGACGAAGCCATCAGGCGTTCTTTATCCTTGAAGATGACGTCGCATTTGTTTATATAGATCTTTCTCACGACGCCTTTCCCGAAGGTATTGTGGAGAACGACGTCGCCGATACGGTACTTGCCCCCCATATCATACGTGCGTTCCTTGCCCTTGGCCTCGGACAGACAGGCTTCCCAGAGGGTTTCCGCAGCTTTCACGGCGTCCTCTTTCTTTTTCACGGTCCGAGGTTTCTTAACGTCCGCGGGATCTTTGAACTTGTGCGTGCTTCCGCACGTTTTGCACTTTACCTTGACGATCGTGTCTCCGTCAACGGCCACGACGACGTGATCAAGAGACAGTTTGCACTTTGTACAGTAAGCCGACATATTATCACCCGCTGAACGTTTCTCCAACATAACTCTTCTCCTTTTTCCCTCTGGGGGGACAGACGTGCGCTCCCTGCGGAATGGCGGTCGGGATGGCTGTCTCTCTGCACCAGGAAACGCCGCTTCTCTTCCGAAGAATCAACTGACAAATTATACACCTTTTCGAAGTGAAAAGCTCCTACTCATTTATCCAGAGGGGAAAAATCCTCAACATCACAATTGGTCCCGTTCCCCGTCGGTGATCTGCTCGCATTCATTGAAGATTCGGGCTGCACGACCCGTTCCCAGCGCTCTGCGACACTCACCGATCTCTCTGTGTTCGATTCTGTTTCCATGCAGTCCCGAGGCTTTCTACCTGTGGCGCAAACGGTTTTCTCAAGTATAGCCGCTCTGCCGGAAATAGTCCAGACGCGTCCTGAAGACGACGTGGTCATTCTGCGGCAAATCCTCTTCCCGGTCCTGCCAGCCGCCTTTTTGCTCTTGAATTCGCTAAGGTATTCTGCTACTATAAGTCGGATTAGGTCAGGAGGCTTCTTGCAACGGGTAGACTTAACAACCAGAGCGGTTGCAGGCTTTGTGGATTTCCTGCTTATCGTCGGCTTGTCCCGGCTGCCGGACGTTCTTGGCTTTCTGTCCGCCACGGGATATATCCTTATTCGCGACGGCCTGTATGAACATCAGAGCATCGGGAAAAAGCTGATCGGCATCCGCGTAACAACGTCGGAGCCCTCCGGCCCTTCCGTTTCATACCGGGAATCCATCATCAGAAATGTTACTTACGCCGCAGCCTATCTTCTCTTTTTGATTCCCTATGCAGGATGGGTCCTTGGCCCACTCGTTGTCGGCGCCGAGTGCCTTGCCGCTATCGGCGATGAGCGAGGCATGCGCGTCGGCGATCTGATTGCGCGAACAGTTGTGGTCCAGCAGTCCCCTCTTGCAACGCGGACATCGGAGGAACCGCAGCACCATCCCGTCGCAAATCCATCCGGTGCGGCGTCAACGCTTGATACGCGACAGCCCTGAAGAACAACATCACGGAACCGGTCATCCGGCAGCACAGACGGCGCTGGTGGGTGTCTTCTCAATCATACTCGTATGCTCCGCCGGTGCGGGGGGTGAAGGTTTCTTTGAAAGGAGTTTCTGGAGACAATGATCATTAATTCTATCATGGGCTGGTTCTCGAACGACATGGCCATCGATCTCGGTACCGCGAACACGCTGGTGTATGTGAAGGGCAAAGGGATCGTGTGCAATGAGCCTTCCGTAGTCGCCATATCATCCAAATCGGGGAAGGTGCTTGCCGTCGGCTCCGAGGCGAAGCGGATGCTCGGTCGGACGCCCGGCGACGTCAAAACAATCCGCCCCATCAAGGATGGGGTCATTTCAGACTTTGACTATACTGGGGAAATGCTCAAATACTTCATCCAGCGCGTGCACAACCGGAAATCCTTCATGCGGCCCCGGATTGTTATCGGAGTTCCATCCGGCATCACCCAGGTGGAGCAGCGCGCCGTCAAGGACGCCGCGGTTTCCTCGGGCGGACGCGATGTCTACCTGATTGAAGAGCCCGTGGCCGCGGCTATTGGAACGGGCCTGCCCATATCGGAGCCCTCGGGGAACATGATTGTCGACATCGGCGGCGGCACCACGGACATCGCCGTCATATCCATGGACGGCGTTGTTTACAGCAAAGCCATCCGCGTGGGTGGCGACAAGATGGATGAAGCTATCATCAACTACATCAAGCGGAAATACAATCTGCTCATCGGTGAGATGATGGCAGAATCGATCAAGATGGAGCTGGGATCTGCCTATAAAACAGACAGTGACCGTCACACCATGGAGATCAAGGGCCGTGATCTCGTATCAGGCATCCCCAAGACGCTCATCCTCGATGACGATGAGGTGCGCGAGTCGCTTGCGGAGCCGGTCAGCCAGATCCTGAACGGCATCAAGCTGGCCCTTGAAAATACGCCGCCGGAGCTTTCGGCCGACATCGTGGACAAGGGAATCGTGCTTGCGGGGGGCGGCGCGCTGCTCAAAGGACTGGACGTGTTTTTGCGCGAGGAAACATCGCTCCCGATCATCATCGCCGAGGACCCGCTCACCTGCGTAGCGCTCGGAGCCGGCAAGGTCCTCGATGATGAGCAGATCCTGAAAAAGGTCATGATGTAGTGCGGAAACGGCCTGCGGGATGAATGGGTTTATTGTAAAAAACAAAAAAAGCATCATTCTTCTCCTTCTCTTCACAACCCTGTTCTGGCTTGTCACCGTGCAGGTCAAGAAGGGACGGTACACGTTCCTGGAAAGACCGGTCCTCGCTGTTTCAGGATTCCTCGAACGCATTATAATCTGGCCGTTCAACACCGTCGTGTCGATCGGCAGAGAGTACATTTTTCTTGTCAACACCGAGCAGGAGAACCAGCAACTCCAGGAGGAGATCGGCCGCCTGAGAATCAAAAACGGGGAGACGAGCGAACTCCTTCTCGAGAATAACCGGCTCAGGGAGATGCTGAACTTCAAGAAATTGCAGCCACCCTCCACAATCGCGGTTCAAGTCATCGGCAAAGAGCTCTCACCCGCCTCGAGCACTGTCACTATCAATAAAGGTTCCAACGACCAGATTCAGAAGGACATGGCCGTCATTACGGCCGACGGCGTGGTCGGCAGGGTCGAGACGGTTCTGCCCGGCACCTCAAAAGTTTTTCTCCTGACCGACCCCGGGAGTACGGTCGCCGTTATGGTTCAACGAAACCGGGAAGAGGGCCTGCTCGAAGGCAAGCTGGTTAACTGCGCCCTTAAATACGTTTCCTACTATGCCGACATTCAGGAAGGCGACCTCGTGGTCACCTCGGGACTCGACGGCATTTATCCGAAAGGCCTTGCCGTCGGAACGGTCGCCAAGGTAGTTAAACGGGAGGCCGAGGTATTCCAGACCGTCGTGGTCAAGCCCGCCGTCCAGTTTTCCCGCCTGGAAGAAGCGCTGGTACTCACGAAATGAAACCGTACGTATATGCCTTTATCCTGATGCTTATCATTCCGTTTCAATCGACCCTCCTCGATCCCCTCTCCGTCTTCGGCATCAAGCCAGACCTTGCCCTAGCCGTCCTGTTCATCATCGGACTGCTAACCGGCCCTGTCGAGGCGGCGCTGGCGGGGATTAGCATCGGCTTGGTGCAGGATATCGGCTCCGCGAGTCTTTTCGGGTTCTCGGGATTGACGCGGGGACTTGTAGGTCTTGGCGCGGGATTACTCGGTTCGCGTGTGCTCGATATTTCCAATCCGGTGATCGTGCTCTTTCTGACCGTCTTTAGCCTGCTCGAGGGCATTGTTATCTCGATCTTCCTGCAGGCGATCTACGGAGAGGTCCCCTTTTTCACCATGATCGCGGGCCGCCTGGTTCCCCAGGCGATCTATACAAGCGTGCTCTGCTTTCTTTTGCTTCGCCTTGCCAACAGGCGAGACATCCTTCGCCTGCTGAAACGAAGGGATATCCTGAAGGAGTTATAAATGCTGCACCAGCACGACAATCCGGCGGACATTCAGAAAAGGCTCCCTCTGCTCGCGATATTCATCGCCATCTTTACGCTTTTGCTGTTCGCGCGACTCTGGTACCTTCAGGCCGTCAAGGGCGACTACTACTACGAGCAGGCGGAGAGCAACCGCATCAGGCCGGTAAAAATCCGGCCACCGCGGGGTATCATCTATGATCGTTACGGCAGGCCCTTGGTGGAAAATGTACTCACCTTCGACATTTCGCTCGTTCCGGAAGACGCGCAGGATCTAGACAGCACGATCCGGAAAATATCCTCCATTGTGAAAATCAACGAGACTTCCATCCGTACGGCGCTCGACGACGCGGCGCCCGTTCGGACCAATTATGAACCTGTCAAGATCAGGGAGGAAGCGCCATGGAACGAAGTTGCCCTCGTCGAGTCGCACCAGGAGGATCTTCCGGGGACAATCGTCGAGCCAGAGCACCTCAGGCATTACCCCTATGAAGGTCTTGCATCGCATCAGCTAGGTTATATCGGCAAAGTCACGCAAGCCGAGCGAAAGCAGGACCAGTCCGATCTCGGCCTGCTCACGGGCCAGGCAGGCCTTGAAAAACTATACGACAAGTATCTTCGCGGAACACCGGGACGACGCATGATCCAGGTGAATGCGGCGGGGAGAAAAGTGAAGGACTTGGGAATCGAAGAACCCCAGCCCGGCATAGACCTATACCTCACGATCGACCTCGACGCTCAAAAAGCTGCCGAGGAGGGGTTGGGGGATCGGTCGGGCGCCGTGGTGGCCATGGATCCCAACAGCGGTGAAATTCTGGCCATTGCCAGCCACCCTAACTACGATCCCAACTTGTTCCCGCGCGGGATTTCTCCGAAAGACTGGGTCCGCTTTTCCAACGACCCCGCCCACCCTCTGTACAATCGCGCGATTCAAAGCGTCTATCCTCCTGGTTCGACCTTCAAGATAATCGTTGCGCTTGCGGGTCTTGAGTACGGCGTGATCAAGCCCGATGACAAGGTCATCTGCCGAGGATCTCTCTCGAGCGGCAGACACTCGTTCCGATGCTGGAAACGGGACGGCCATGGTTCGATCTCGCTTCACCGGGCCCTTGTCGAATCTTGCGACGTCTACTTCTATACCATGGGAGAGCGGATCGGATGGGATCGCGTTGCCGCGTATGCAAAAAAACTCGGATATGGAAGCCTCACGGGCATTCCCTTGCCCGACGAGAAACCGGGCCTGATCCCGACAACAGCATGGAAAAAGAAACGGACCGGCGAAGATTGGTACGGCGGTGACACATTCATTAATTCCATTGGTCAAGGATATGTCCTCGTAAGCCCGATCCAGGCATGCCAGCTGATGAGCGTCATAGCAAACGGCGGATCTTTCTATCGCCCCCGGTTGCTGATGGAAACGCGAAACCGGGAGACCGGGGAGGTCAAAACGTTTCCTTCCGTCATAAAGAGCAAAGTGACCATTGATCCCGCTGCGCTAGACGTGGTGCGTCAGGCCCTCGCCGGCGTCGTAGTCGAGCCCGGAGGCACCGGCCACGCCGCCGAGACACCGATTGCGACGGTGGCCGGGAAATCGGGAACAGCCCAGGTCATCGCACAAAAAGTCGCGGGCCGGAAGCTGGCTGAAGAAAACAGGGACCATGCATGGTTCATCGCATACGCGCCGGTGGAGAACCCGAAAATCGCAGTCGCCGTTCTCGTCGAGCACGGCGGGCACGGCGGCAGCGCGGCAGCGCCGGTGGCAAAGCGTGTCATTGAGGAGTATTTGAAGAATGTTGCGTCAAAGATGGTTCACTAATTTACCCTGGGGCATGGTCGGTCTCGTGCTCACGATTTCGGCATTAGGGCTCGCCGCGGTGTACAGCGCTACCTACACCGTGCGCGGGCCGTCGCCCCTTTTTTTCAAGCAAGTTGTCTGGATCTCCTTCGGTGTCATCATCATGTTCCTCATGCTCATCCCCGATTATCATTCCATAGGCCGATTCGCATATATTTTCTACGCTGGCTCAATCTTTCTTTTGCTCCTCGTTATGATCTTTGGGAAAACCGGCATGGGAGCGCAGCGCTGGCTCGCCATCGGCCCCTTCGTGTTCCAGCCGTCGGAATTTGCAAAGCTGTCACTTACGCTTGCTCTCGCGCGGTTCTTCGCCGAGGACCCGAGGCGCGGCGGCTATGAGTTAAAAGAACTGGCCGTCCCCGTGGCCATGGTCCTCGTCCCGCTGGTGTTGGTCCTCAAGCAGCCCGATCTTGGTACGGCGCTCATGCTCTTGCTTACGACGTCGCTGATCGTCATCCTGGCGGGCATCCATCTGCGATCGGTCTTGATCGTTTTGCTTACCATGGCTCTCATCGGGTCGCTGGTTTTTCTCGTTTCGCCTGTCCGGCACAAGATCTGGGGGTCCCTAAAGCCCTACCAGCAGAACAGGATCAAGGCATTTATCGACCCAAGCTCCGATCCGCTGGGAAGCGGCTATCATGCAAACCAGGCAAAGATAGCCGTAGGATCGGGCCAGATCACGGGCAAAGGATACCGCAAGGGAACACAGAGCCAGATGGCATTCCTGCCCGAGCGGCATACCGATTTTATCTTTGCCGTCATCGCCGAGGAAACGGGGCTGGTCGGATCAAGTGTGCTGATCGTGCTGTACCTGGCTCTGCTCCTAGTCGGCGTGGACACGGCAAAGAATGCCAAGGACCGCCTCGGGGTTCTCATGGCCGGAGGAATCGTCTCCATGATATCGCTCTATGTCTTCATCAATATCGGCATGGCAGTGGGCATCGTGCCTGTCGTCGGTGTTCCGCTTCCTCTCGTGAGCTATGGAGGGACATCCATTATCACGACCTTTCTCGCACTCGGATTGCTCTTGAATATCCAGGCAAGACGGTTTATGCTGTTTTACTAATAAATGTTCGAAGGGCGTTGCGCAAGAGCATACGCATCGCCGCGACAATCGCCCGACACTCCAGGCTCTTTACGTCCTCAATGGAGCTCACTTGTACGAAGATTTTCTCCCCCTCATTTCGAAGCCGAGCAGATATATCAACAACGAGATCAATGCGGTTCACAAGGATCTCTCCCGGATCAAAACCAAGGTCTGTCTCTTCTTTCCCGATGCCTACGAAATCGGCATGTCGCATATCGGGCTGCGCATCCTCTACGACATTTTAAACAGCAGGACCGACACAGCCTGCGAGCGTGTCTTTTCCCCCTGGCTGGATTACGAGACTCGACTTCGCGCTTCGGGCAGAACGCTCCGAAGCCTTGAGTCGAACCTCCCCCTCTCCGAGTTTGACATCATCGGGGTCACGCTCCAGTACGAGCTATCCTATTCTAATATTCTGGCCGGTCTTGAGCTTGCCGGCATCCCCCTGCACAGGAAAAATCGGTTTGAGGGACATCCGGTGGTCATGGCCGGCGGTCCCTGCGCAGTCAATCCCGGGCCGCTCTCAGAATTCATAGACGTTTTTTTTATCGGCGAAGCGGAAGAAGATCTGCACACCATCATTGAGCTTCGCCAACAGCACCCTGGCAGGGCTGAATATCTAGAAGCACTCTCGCAGCGCTCCGGCTTTTATGTTCCGTCGCTTGGCGGTAAGAGCGTCCGCAGGCGCTTCATCAAGGATCTCGAATCAGCGTCCTATCCCAACAAGCCCCTCGTACCGCTCATGAAGCCCATTCATGACCGCGTCACCGTTGAGGTTGCGCGCGGATGCATTCGCGGGTGCCGATTCTGCCAAGCCGGCATCATTTACCGCCCCTACAGGGAGCGAAGTCCCGGGAGGGTCAAGGACCTTCTGGGCGAGTCGATCCGCTGCACCGGCTACGACGAACTGTCGCTCGCTGCCCTCAGTTCCGGCGACTACTCCGGGATCCAGACGTTGATGAGGGACCTTGTCGATACCTATCGGGACGACCGGATTTCCCTTTCGCTCCCGTCGCTCCGCATCGGCACGCTCACACCCGATATGATCCGCACCGTAGCCGACGTGCGCAAAACGGGTTTCACGCTCGCGCCTGAGGCGGGGACTGAGCGGCTGAGGCGTGTGATCAACAAGCCCGTTACCGATGGAGACCTGATGAGCGCGGCGAGGACGATTTTCGCGAACGGATGGAACGTCCTGAAACTCTATTTCATGATCGGCCTCCCCACGGAAACCGAGGAGGACCTCGATGGCATTATCAGGCTGACGCTGGATCTTCTCACGCTCGGAAAAACCGCTACCAAACGCCATGTCCAGATCAACATCACGGTCTCGACGTTTGTTCCGAAGCCACACACCCCCTTCCAGTGGTTCGGCCAGGCAACGCGTGAGATGATCGAGGCGAAGCAGGCCTATCTTGCAAAAGGCCTTCGGATGAAAGGCATTGTGCTGAAGCCCCACAACCCGGAAACCAGTCTGATCGAGGGTGCATTTGCCCGGGGCGACAGCAGTGTCGGCAGGGTCATCGAGGAAGCCGTGCGCCTCGGCTGCCGGTTCGACGGCTGGTCCGAGTGTTTTGATTTTAAGAAATGGGAGCAGGCGTTCCGCGCGTGCAGCATGGACCCGGCCGCATATGCATGCCGGAAGTTTGACCAGGATGAACCGTTGTCTTGGGATTTCATTCATACCGGAGTCACGAAAAAATTTCTTCAGCAGGAATACCGTCGTGCAGTGGAGGAGACCGTTACGGAAAACTGTCGCGTCCAATGCGAGGCCTGCGGCATCGGGTGTCTGGAGGGCGGGACACCGCAGCTCGGTATGCCAACGAAAACAATACAGAAAATTCAACAGATGGCCTATACCGGCAGTGCAGGCAGCGCAGGCCGGGTCCATCCGGCGGAGGTCAAGCCTCGCCACCGCATTCGCGTGAAATTTTCAAAAACGGGCCGTCTTCGTTTTCTGTCCCACCTCGACCTCATGAACCTCTTTCAGAGGGCTGCAGCGCGGGCCAGCGTACCGATTGCCTTTTCGCATGGTTTTAACCCCCATCCGAAGATCGCGTTTGGCCCCGCAATTTCCGTGGGAATGGAGAGCACCTCGGAATATCTTGATATGGAAACTTCGGCATTCATCAATCTGTTGGAGACCACAAAAGCGCTAAACAGCACCCTGCCCGACGGATTGCGGATTCTGGAGTCTCGGATGATCCCTTCGAAAACACCGTCACTTTCAGGCAGCATCAGCCGTTACCGTTATGAAATTGATGTTCCCGCTACCAGCGTGGATAATCTTCAGGACAGGCTGGTCTCATTCCTGTCGCGCACATCGGTGATCGTTTCACGGGAGGGAAAGCAGAAAGACATCCGGCCGTGCATTGAATCGGCAATTGTGAAATTGGCGGACAATCCTCGTGAAGTTGAAATCACACTCATCGACCACCATCAGGTTAAGCCCCGCGTGCAGGACGTCGTTGCCCAGCTCTTTTCATTGGAAGCGGAACAGGCAACATTGATCAGGATCAGGCGGACCGGAATGTTTTATCGCGACGGAAGCGCATGGCGCGATCCCATGGATGTTACATAACAGGCGACGTGAGAGAAAATTATGCCTTGGGAGATTTTTTCCCTTCGTTGAGCTTGAAATCGGCATTCACTTGCCATAAACGGGTTTGAACGAAGATAATTGCAAGTATGTAGTCGACTGCGGATCAGTGTTTTTGACGACAGAGATCGGCATCGATAGGTAAAAAAACACATCTTGGGAAGAAAACCTTATCCTAAGATCTGCAGTTGTGCCACGGGAAGAACATGGGATTAGCCGAAGGGCAAGAATTCATAACTTAATCAAGCTATCTGAGCAAGAGCGCATTTCGGGGCAAAATTTCCGGCAACAAATTCCCTGTCCGCGAAACAGGGCAGCAGGCTCGGGACAACGATGTTTTTTCCCATTGCTTTGGCTTTATACAGACGTTCATCGGCCTCCTGCAGAAGGCTTTCGCAATCCTGCTTATTTTCCAGGCTCCCTACGCCGAAACTCGCCGATACAATTAAATTCGTATCCCCGACTTTGATAGGATGCTCCGAAACCGCCTGGCGAAGTTTATCTGCAAGTTGTACAGCATGATAGAGCGACGTATCGGGAAGAACCAGCAGAAATTCCTCACCGCCATATCGCACGAAATAATCCGACTTCCGCACCAGAGAGGGTATCAGCGCCGCTATTTCTCTGAGCACCGCATCGCCGGCCAAATGGCCGTGTACATCGTTAATCTCCTTGAAATTATCCATATCGAACATGATGACCGACAGATCGTTTTTGTATCTGCGGGCATAGGCCGAGGCGTTTTCGAAGAACGTGCTGAGGGCGCGGCGGTTGTAGCAACTCGTCAAAGGATCGATCGCTGCCGCATTCTCAAGCTGCTGAATATTTAGGTTCTTTTCGAGGGCTATGCTGATGGAATTGATGATGGTGCTGATGATTACATTGTGGTGATAGAGCATCTTTCTTTTCGGCGAAATATATAACCTGGCAGAATAATTTCCCTCAATAACTTTATAAGAAATAATGTTATTTACATTTATAATGTCATTATTATGACGCTCTTCCGAGGTTATTTTCTCAAACCACCGCATAGTATAGTCAATTTTTTGACTACAAAAATCACGCTGCACAAAAGCGGAAAATTCTTCACTCCACACTCGGGGATCAATCCACAGGTCCGTGGAACTCCCTTTCATAAGTGCAAATCCGAAAAGTTCGTAATTCAGAATGTCCTTCAAACATCGGGATACTTCATGAAGAATCGCATCAACCTCCTTATATTTATTTATATTGAGTATATACTGATTCAAGGCCTGGTAATCGATGCCGCGAACAATGCGGTACCCGAGCTCAACAGCCGTTTTAGCGTTATTCAGGAGTTTTTTTATGGAGTAACTCATGGTCCCCGTCCTTTCTCATATTTGTTTACAGCAATTCTTATGCCAAAAACTTCTCCAGGGATTTTCATGGCCTGTGACAATTAAATTGACCCTTTCCAGTTCCGCCTAAAAGAAAAAAGCTCTTTTTTGTCCTTGTATAAAGGGGCCGACTTATTATAAAATGGTAACAGATCTTCGAAAACACCAACCGGATATGAGGGGGATCTTGAAGGGAATTACGCGAATTATAGAATAAAATTAAAGAAATAATTGATTTTTTTATAACATTCGTATCATTCATGAGATCCGAGATAGTAGCGTCAGGAAATTTCTCTCTTGTTTGACGGGGATTCCATTCTGAATATAGCTTCATAACTCCAAGGAGACCGCATGTCATCTGAGATCATCGTTAACGCCGGCCGCGAAGAAACCCGTGTAGCTCTTCTCGAGAATGGACTTGTCACTGAAATTTACATCGACCGAAAGAAAGACCGCGGTATTGCAGGCAATGTATATAAAGGACGGGTCATGAAGGTCCTGCCCGGCATGCAGGCAGCCTTCATCGATATCGGCCTCGAAAAATCAGCCTTTCTCTATGTCGGCGATGTTTTCGACAGCACTTCGGAATACACGCCCATGATGGATGACGAGGGACTGGAACTCGAAGTTGAAACAAAGCGCAAACGTTCACACTCCAACCAAATCGAGGACTTGCTCCAGGAAGGGCAGGAGATTCTTGTCCAGGTCTCGAAAGAGCCAATAAGCACCAAAGGCGCCCGGGTCACAACCTACATCAGTATCCCGGGTCGATACCTCGTCATGATGCCGGGCGTGAATCACATCGGTGTTTCCCGCCGCATCGAGAACGGCGAAGAGCGGAAGCGCCTCCGCGAGATCGTGAGCCGTCTCCGGAAGCCGAATACGGGCTACATCATACGCACCGCCAGCCAGGGACGGAGCGAGGAGGAATTTACCGCGGACATCGAGTTCCTCGGTAGGCTCTGGGAGAACATTCACAAAAAAAAGGAACGAACCTCGGCGCCGGCGCTGATGCATAACGAGCTCGATCTGGTTTTCCGCGTCATCCGCGACGTTTTCACCCGCGATGTGGACAGGATGATCATCGATTCTCCCGATGAATACCAGAGGGTCAAAGAGTTTATCGATTCCTACATTCCCCAACTCAGCCGGCGCGTAAAACCCTTCGACGGCGACGATCCTATCTTCGATCATTACGGAGTGGAAATAGAAATATCGCGGGCCCTGGGCAGAAAAGTATGGCTCAAGTCGGGCGGCTACATCATCGTGGATCAGACCGAGGCGCTTACGGCGATCGACGTGAACACGGGTAGGTACGTGGGCAAACGGACGCTCGAGGACACGATTTTGAAGACTAACCTGGAGGCCGTGCGTGAGATTGCCTATCAGCTTCGTTTGAGAAACATTGGCGGCATCATCATTCTGGACTTCATCGACATGGAACGGGAAGACAACCGCCGCAAGGTCTACTCGGCTCTCCAAGAGGCGCTCTCGAGCGACAAGGCGAAGACGACAATCTCTCATATCTCTCCCATCGGCCTCATCGAAATGACACGCAAGCGAATCAGGGAAAGCCTCGGCCGCACCCTGTGCGAACCTTGTCCATACTGCGACGGCCGCGGATACGTCAAATCGAGCCGCACCGTTTGCTACGAGGTGCTACGCGAACTGCGCAGAGCATTCACGAACGCGGAGGAAAAAAAAGCGCTGGTCACCGTCAATTCGGTGGTCGCCGACATGCTGTATGATGAGGAACGGCAGGGTGTTGAGGAATTGGAAAAGGAATTTCTGAAGAAGATCGTGATCAAGGCAGACCCCAATCTTCACCAGGAGCAGTATGAGGTTGTGATTGTGTAGGGCGATGTTAATGCCCTATGCACGAAATAGCGTGAGATTCGAGCAGGCCCTCAGGCGGCGAAAACTACAAACTACAGTTCCTGATTGTCAATCAGTCTTGTCTGGCCGAGACGGACGGCAACCAGAATCACTGCATTCTCTTTCATGCTCGTGAGCGGCTCGAAGCTTTCCTGATCAGCTACTTCAACATAATCAATCACGATCCCCCGCTCCTCGCGCAGAACGGCAAGTACCTTATTCTTCACCTTCTCCGGCTCCTCCACACCGGCCTTGACCAGTTGCTCAGCTGATGAGAGGGCGCGATAGATAACCGCTGCCGCGCGCCGTTCTTCTGGATTCAGGTAACTATTGCGCGAGCTCATGGCAAGACCGTCCTCCTCGCGCACCGTGGGGAGTACGACAACCTCCACATCCATGTTCAATCCTGCCACCATGCGTTTGATCACGGCGCACTGCTGGTAATCCTTCTGCCCGAAAAAAGCTTTGTGTGGTTTTACAATGTTGAACAGCTTGGAAACAACCGTGACAACACCACGAAAGTGGCCGGGTCGGATCGCGCCTTCCAGGATGTCGGATATTCTTTCCACCGTCACAAAAACCGTCGGTTTTGATGGGTACATTTCCGTGGCGGCAGGTATGAACAGGATATCAATGCCCGCTGACTCGCATTTCCGGCGGTCACCGTCCTCATCACGCGGATAGCGGTCAAAATCCTCGGCCGGTCCGAACTGGGTGGGGTTCACAAAGATACTTACCGCGACAACCTCGCACTCCTGCCGCGCTCGCCGCATAAGAGAGAGGTGCCCTTCATGCAGGAAACCCATAGTGGGAACAAACCCGATGGATCTGCCCTCGTTCCTGATTGAATCGGCCAGAGACTGCATTTCAGAGATTCGGGTTACAATGCGCATAGGCGGAAAAGGAGCTGGCCGCATGGCAACGCTCATGATGATGGATCGATAACGCGTAGCCAGGAGGATACGACCGTGCTTTCTACTTCCCAAGCAGGGTCGTGAAGGTATCGTGATGGCTTTCTTCCTCCGCGAGAATCTCCTCGAAAAGAAGCCTCGTAGTTGTATCCCCCTCCGACACCGCTTGTTTGATGATTCTCTTGTACAAGTCGATTGCTTCCTCCTCGGCCTTTGCGTCGGCATCAAGCATCTCCGTCATTGTGCCGCCTACCGTGAGGGGAGTCGGCTTGGTCGTGGGGACGACATCGAAGTAGAAAAGCCGCTCGGCAATCTTTTCTGCGTGCTTCATCTCCGTAATTGCAACATCCTCAAACACATCGGCGATCTCAGCGGATTCGCGCCCCTTTGCCATGACGTGCTGCCACATATATTGCACGCTGACCTGTATCTCGCGCGCGATCGCCTGATTCAATAGGTCCGTCAGTGTACTGCTTGCTTTCTGTACCATGGTTCTCCCTTCGTGATGGAAAATGCGTCTTCCGTATTATACGGCAAAAATAGCGCCAGGAATACCCTCGCGTAGAAAGCGTTGTTTGCCTGCCCTATCAGGAGCGCAGAAATGAAACGGTTTCACTTCACGACCCGACCGTCCCATTCCCCAATGCGCTATAAATTCCCCTACACTTGGTTCGGGGTCTTCGGCATTGAAAATAATAAGCTGTTAAATACGATGATACCTGTCCCCGTCAAGTCCTCTGAACTCAACCGACAAGCGCCGCTGACCGGAGCGGGTTCATTTTTCCCTCTGCTTCGATGCCCATGCGGCTATCGCCTGAGCCGAGCAGAGGCTGCCTGCAGTCGGTGATGTCTCGTCGGTTGAAATGCGAAGTCCGCTCATGCTGATATTGATTCCCGAATCGCACTGGATTAACGATTCACACGCCGGACTTCAACCTGCGTTGCAAACGGATTTCTGAGAAATCTCTCTCCTCTGCAGGATTTAAAACCTAGCGCAGGTTTCCTCTCGGTTTTATTAAGTATAACAGCAGGACTCCCTCACGGTCAATGGCTCCTCCGCTTTTTTCTGGCCTCCACCGGTCTGGCAGGAAGCGACTGTGAAGGCCTCCGAAGCAGGTCTATAATAGATGCAAGCCTCTGGTTTCGTTTGACATATTACCGGCTTTCTGGTAAAACTGTACATCTTAGCACACGATGGGAAAATTCAATCTTTTCCGTCACGAGGAGGGTCCTCTTTTATGAAACGAGTTGTCATTAGTCTTATAATTCTATCGATCGGGATGTTCGGCGCGCTGCAATCGTTCGCCCAGCAATCCCCGAAAAAATTCACCAAACAGGAGATTAAAAAAATGTCGGAAACGAGCGCCGTCATAGAAACCAAGTTCGGCAGCATAACCCTGAAGTTCTTCCCCGACGTTGCACCAGGGCATGTGCAGAATTTCATCACCCTTGCAAAAAAGGGATTTTACGATGGGACCACATTCCACCGCGTGATTCCCGGCTTCATGATACAAGGCGGCGATCCCAACTCGAAGAATCCGGACAGGAGGATCCACGGCATGGGCGGTCCGGGGTACACCATTAAAGCTGAATTCAACGACAAGCCACATAAGCGCGGAACCCTTTCCATGGCGCGCGCGACGAATCCCGACAGCGCCGGATCGCAGTTTTTCATCTGCGTGAAGGACTCGCCCTTCCTCGACAGGCAGTATACCGTCTTCGGCGAAGTCGTAAGTGGAATGGATGTCGTGGATAAGATCGTGTCTCAGCCCCGCGACCAGAACGACAACCCCAACGACCGCGTTGAGATGAAGGTCAAAATCACAGAAGGTACCTAACAGGGTCCGGAGGCATAGTAACAGGATCAAGCAACGTATATTCCGTGACCTTTGTCCCCTGCCCGGCCCTTACTCTGGAGCTTTTAATTGGCGCAAACAATCAAGAAAATCGTCGTTGCCTATTCCGGCGGGTTGGATACGTCGGTAATCATTACTTGGCTCAAGGAAACCTACGGCTGTGATGTCATCGCTTTTACCGCCGACATCGGCCAGGGCGAAGAACTCGAACCGCTCCGCGAAAAGGCGATAAAGACCGGTGCAAGCAAGATCTATATCGACGATCTTCGCGAGGAATTCGTCAGGGACTTTGTATTCCCCATGCTCCGGGCGAACGCGGTGTACGAAGGGCGTTATCTCCTGGGGACGTCGATCGCCCGGCCGCTTATTGCGAAGCGACAGATCGAGATCGCGATGAAGGAAGGCGCCGATGCAGTTTGCCATGGCGCAACGGGCAAAGGCAATGACCAGGTGCGGTTCGAACTCACCTATTTTGCACTCAAGCCAGACGTAAAGATCATCGCTCCCTGGCGCGAATGGACTCTGAAGGGCCGTGAGGAGCTCATCGTTTATGCCGGGAAACACGGGATCCCGGTAATAGCGACCAAATCCAAGCCCTATTCCACGGACCGGAATCTGTTGCATATCAGCTACGAAGGCGGCATCCTCGAAGATCCCTGGAGGGAATCGACGGACGACATGTACACCATGGCAGTTCCCGTCGAGAAGGCGCCTGATAAAGCCGAGTATGTCGAGATCGCCTATGAGGCGGGCAATCCCGTTGCCATCGGCGGGAAAGGCTTCAGCCCTGCTGCACTCCTAGCTGAGGCGAACCGCATTGCTGGGACCCATGGCGTAGGGCGCGTTGACCTTGTCGAAAACAGATATGTCGGCATGAAATCCCGCGGTGTGTACGAAACACCCGGTGGTACGCTTTTGCATGCGGCTCACCGGGCCGTCGAGTCAATAACAATGGACCGCGAGGTAATGCACTTAAGAGACAGCCTGATCTCACGCTATGCTGAACTCGTGTATTACGGGTACTGGTTCTCGCCCGAGCGAATGATGCTCCAGGCTTCGATTGATGAGTCACAGAAAAACGTAACCGGCACGGCGCGGCTGAAATTATACAAGGGGAACTGTGATACCGTGGGTCGGAAATCTCCGATATCGCTCTATAATCCCGAGCTCGCCACCTTTGAGGCCGACCGGGTGTATAATCAGAAGGACGCCGAAGGCTTCATCCGGTTAAACGCGCTGCGGCTTCGCTTCGAGAGCAAGGCGGTGAAATAGTTTAACCACGGAAGAGTCAGCGGTCAACACGGAACGTGGAGCAATTACTTAAAATGGCGAAGAAGACCAATACAACGAAAAAAGGCAGGAATGCCGCTGCGAAAGCAAAGCCATGGGGCGGACGATTTACCGAGGCGACCAACGCGCTCGTGGAGGAGTTCACCTCTTCCATCGCCTACGACTGGCGCCTCTATCCCTATGACATCGCCGGTAGCATGGCACATGCGATGATGCTGGCCAGAACAGGCATCATCACGAAGAAAGAAGCTTCCCGGATCGTGCGGGGATTGAAAGAAATCCTGAGCGAAATCGCCAAGGAGACCTTTTCCTTCCGCGTGGAGCTCGAGGACATCCATATGAACATCGAGAGTCGGCTGATTGAAAAAATCGGCCCTGTAGGTGGCAAGCTGCACACTGCGCGAAGCCGGAACGACCAGGTGGCCCTCGATATACGCATGTACCTGCGCGACGAGATTTCCGCTATCCATGACCTTCTGAAGTCGCTTCAGAAGGTCATCGTGGACTCGGCCAGCCGGAACCAGGATGTGGTACTGCCCGGTTATACCCATCTGCAGCGGGCGCAGCCCGTACTTTTTGGGCACCACCTGCTGGCCTATTATGAGATGTTCGAGCGGGACCGCGGGCGGCTTGAGGACTGTTTCCGCCGGACGAACATGCTCCCCTTGGGTGCGGGAGCGCTCGCCGGCACCGTGTTGCCCATCGACCGTGCCTATGTTGCAAAACAGCTCGGCTTCGGTGGCCTCTGCGAGAACAGCATGGATGCGGTGTCGGATCGTGATTTCGCGATTGAATTCGTTGCGGCCTGCGCCCAGATCATGATGCACCTCTCGCGCCTCTCTGAAGAGCTCGTTATCTGGTCCTCCTCGGAATTCGGGTTCATCACCATCTCCGACGCATTCACGACCGGCTCGTCCATCATGCCGCAGAAAAAAAATCCGGATGTGGCGGAGCTTGTGCGCGGAAAGACCGGAAGGGTCTACGGAAGTCTGACTGCCCTCCTGACGCTCATGAAGGGACTGCCGCTGGCATACAACCGCGACATGCAGGAGGACAAGGAGCAGCTCTTTGATGCGGCTGATACGGTCTCCCTTTCCCTCTCAGTCTTTACCGAGATGCTGAAGAGCCTCACGGTGCACAAGGAAACGATGCACAGGGCCGCGGAGGACGGGTTCATCACCGCCACGGACCTGGCCGACTACTTGGTAAAAAAAGGCATACCTTTCCGTCAGGCTCACGAAACCGTCGGCCGGGCGGTTCTGCACGCGACCGAGTTAGGCTGCGGGCTTACCGACATACCGCTGGCAGAATATAAAAAGCTCTCGCCGCAAATCGGCGAGGATGTGTATACCGCCATATCCGTCGAGTCTTCCGTCGGCAGAAGGACCTCGCTCGGAGGCACCGCCCCCCGGAATCTGTATAAACGGCTTGCGGCGCTCAAAAAGAAGCTGAAATGAACGCGCGTTCCTGGCTCCGAATCGCGGTCAGCCTTGTGCTGATGCTGGCCATCACTGCCGCCTGCGGCAGAAAAACAGACCCCATCATCCCAGAAAGCCCCAGGCCCGAAGCGGTTAAGGACATCAAAGCTGAAACGCGGGATGCTATCGCGTATTTATCCTGGCCCATACCGTCCCGGAATGTTGAAGGCAAGAGCATGAAAGCCGCCGATATTGTGCAGTTCCGCATCTACCGCGCAGAGCTCGGGCGGGATAACAGGATGGGCCGCTACCGACCGTACGCTGAAATCGACATGTCGAACGCCGCGCCGGCTATGGTGGTCAACAACGTGGTAACCTGGAGCGACACGCACGTAAAATACGGTCAGACCTATGGCTACAGGATCAGGGCACTGAGCGCCCGCGGCGGCATCAGTCGTCAATCAGAAGAAATCCGTCTGGTTCCGCTTCTCCCTCTGGCGATTCCGCAAGGAGTCGTGGCGGTCGGCGCTGATAGTTCTGTTGATCTCACCTGGGAGCCGGTGAAGACATGGCTCGACGGCAAACCTGCCGAAGGATTTATCGGATATAATATTTACCGTGGCACAGACAGAGGCCAATATGATATGACCCCACTAAATAAAGAGCCGTTGAGGGACCCGACCTACAAAGACTCGGGGGTCGTGAATGCTCATACTTATTATTACATCGTACGATCCGTGGCGAACCCGGTTCCACCGTGGAACGAGAGTCCGGATTCGACAGAAATCTCGGCAACCCCGAGGAAGTTGACGCCACCTCACAGCCCGACGGGGTTGACAGTGGTCCCGGGAGTGAACCGGGTTTTCCTGACCTGGAATGATAACAAGGAAGCAGATCTTGCGGGATATTATGTATACCGCTCGACTGGGATTAGAAAGAAATTTAAGCGGCTGACGGACAAGATTATCGACCGCACAGCGTTTTCCGACGACACGGTCGAGAGCGGCGTCACCTATTATTATACCGTCACCGCCGTGGACCAAGAGGGGAACGAAAGCGCGCCGTCAGTCGAGAAGAAAGCACATGTTGAAAAATTTTCGTTGCATCACCGTTAAAGTCGAAAAGCCGGACTGGAATGATATCTTGTTTTTCGCATTCCATTGCCTACGGATCAGGATCGACCATGCATGACTTTCAATACAAGAACGGCCAACTTCACTGCGAAGGCGTATCGGTAAACGCCGTCGCCCGGAGGGTAGGAACGCCGTTCTACCTGTACAGCAGCAATACGCTGACAAATCACTTTCAGGCCTTTAACCGGGCCTTCGACAAGGTTCCACACATCATCTGCTATGCAGTGAAGTCCAATTCAAACAGCGCAGTGCTCCGGGCGCTCGGGAGGGAGGGCGCGGGCGCGGACATCGTATCCGGTGGAGAGCTGTTTCGCGCGCTTCGGGCCGGGATAGACCCCAAGAAGATCGTATACGCCGGCGTGGGCAAGCGGAGGGACGAGATCGAATATGCGCTCAAGATCGGAATTCTCATGTTCAACGTCGAGTCCGGCGATGAGCTTCTGGCGCTGGATCGAGCCGCCGGCGAGATGCAATCAAAGGCTAGAATTGCGCTCCGCGTCAACCCCAACATTGACCCCAAAACCCATGAGTATATATCAACCGGCCTTAAGGAAAACAAGTTCGGGATCCCCATTGAACAGGCGCTCGAGTACTACCGGATGGCTCAATCTCTTCCGAACGTCGAAATTATTGGCGTCCATCAGCACATCGGCTCCCAGATCACCGAGGTCCAGCCCTTCGTGGACGCCTTGGAAAAAATGATCGGGTTCATAAAAGAACTTCGGGCCGCCGGTATAGGCATCCAGTATATCGACATCGGCGGCGGACTCGGCATCACATACAAGGATGAAACGCCCCCTCTCCCCCGGGAGCTTGCGCAGGCGGTGCAGCCACTGCTCCAGGAATGCGGCTGCACGCTGGTGATGGAACCGGGCAGGGCGATCGTCGGCAATGCGGGCATCCTCGTTACCAGCGTCATATATCATAAGGACATCGAGGAAAAGAAGTTTCTGGTCGTGGACGCGGGGATGAACGACTTAATCCGTCCCAGCCTTTACGAAGCCTATCATGATATCCGACCGGTTGTCGAGCCCGCTTCCGCGGAGAAGGCGGTATTCGATGTCGTCGGCCCGATCTGTGAATCAGGGGATTTCCTCGCAAAAGACCGTGAGTTGCCCCTGGTAAAGCAGGGCGAGCTTCTTGCCGTGATGAGCGCAGGCGCATATGGGTTTTCCATGTCTTCAAATTATAATTCCCGGCCGCGCGCTGCGGAAGTTTTGGTGAGGGGGAACGAGTATTTCATTGTCCGAGAGCGCGAGACCTACAACGACCTCGTCAAAGGTGAAAAGATCCCGCGGTGGCTGGAAGGATAGCGCCGGAGGGGTATGCCTTAATCACGGTGCCAAGGCGGTCTTCCTATGAAAAAGATACCTTTTTACAAAATGCAGGGAAGCGGAAACGATTTTCTGTTGATCGATAACCGCCGGAGAATCCTGAAAGGGAAGAGTCTCAAAAAGCTCGCGATTACCCTCTGTCACCGGCGCTATTCAGTCGGTGCAGATGGTTTAATCGTGATAGTCCCCTCCCAGAAAGCTGACTTCAAGTGGCGATTTTTCAATGCTGACGGGAGTGAGGCGGAGATGTGCGGCAATGGTTCACGCTGTGCCGCCCGTTTTGCTTATCTTAAAAAAATAGCAAAAAAGAACCTGTCCTTCGAAACGCTCGCGGGAATCATCCACGCCGAGGTGCGAAAAAACGTCGTTGAAGTCCAGCTCACAGGCGCCTCGGGCCTGCGCATGAACATTGCGGTTCCGCTCGACAGCGGTTTGCGCATGGGTCACTATATCAATACCGGCGTGCCGCACCTCGTTTATCTTTCAAAGGACCTCGGAAGCGAGGATGTCGACCGTATCGGGAGGACTACCCGTTATCACGATTTGTTCAAGCCTGCCGGCACCAACGTGGATTTCATCCAGATCCAGGGGAGGCACAAGATACGGATACGGACGTACGAACGCGGCGTAGAGGGTGAAACGCTTGCCTGCGGCACCGGTTCCGTTGCTGCAGCGCTTATCACCGGTGCGTTGGGTGTGGTTGTCTCTCCCGTAGAAGTGCTGACTTGGGGCGGCGAAAAACTTGTAGTTTCTTTCGAGCGGACAACGGTTGGATTCGTCAATATCCACCTTGCGGGAACAGCTGAGGTGATCTGCGAGGGAGAGGTTTATATGTAGTTTCAGGTTTCGTATTACGAGTTACGTGGTTGCAACTCGAAACTCGATGCTCGTAACTCATCCACTGTTTTAGAGGAGGCTGTCATGTTCAAAGGTTCCATGGTTGCAATAGTAACTCCGTTCAGGAACGGGAAGATCGATGAAAAAGCGCTCGGCAATTTGATCGAGTTTCATATCAAGAACGGCACTGACGTACTGGTGCCCTGTGGCACTACCGGCGAGTCAGCCACACTCTCCCACGAGGAACATCATCAGGTTGTCGAATTTACGGTCAGGGCGGTGAACAAAAGAGTGCCCGTGATCGCGGGTGCCGGTTCAAACTCAACGTCCGAGACGCTGGAGCTGACGAAATACGCAAAAAAGGCCGGCGCCGACGGCGTGCTGCTCATCACGCCATATTACAACAAGCCCACACAGGAAGGACTCTACCAGCACTTCAAAACCGTGGCGGACTCCGTGGATATCCCGATCCTTCTCTACAACGTCCCGGGAAGAACGAGCGTCAATATGCTTCCCGCGACGGTGGCCCGCCTTCGGGAAAAGAAAAATATCGTCGGCATCAAGGAAGCCACGGGCGACATGAAGCAAGTGAGCGAGATAATCCGGCTGTGCGGTCGGGACTTCGACGTGATTTCCGGCGATGATTTTACCACGCTGCCGCTTCTCTGCCTGGGAGGCGTCGGCGCCATCTCGGTGACGGCCAATATCGCCCCTGCCGATTGCGCCGCCTTGTTTGACGCCTTTTTTGCCGGGAAGCGGGAGGAGGCGCTTAAACTTCACTACAAGCTCGAGCCGCTTCATGGACCGATGTTCATCGAGACCAACCCGATCCCGGTCAAGACTGCACTCGCCCTGATGGGCAAAATTGCCGAAGAATTCCGGCTCCCGCTCTGCTCCATGGCGGATGCAAACAAGGAAAAGCTGAAGAAGGCATTGAAGGATTACGGGATAATATGACCAGAGAACGCGACCGTTACCGCGGATGTAGACGGTATCATCCGGATTCCGCGATTTGAGACGTTGACCGGCGTTCGTTCGTAAAATGTGTGGTGCAAAAGGAGTTTTTTATGATCAAGGCTATCGTGACGGGCGCGGCCGGCCGCATGGGATCGCGCATCATCAACATTCTCTCCTCTTCAGAGGGCATTGCACTCGGCCGGGCTCTGGAAAAAAAGGGCCATCCAATGGTAGGCCAGGACGCCGGCGGTCCTGCGGGAATAACCGCGACCGGCATCAGGATTGTCGACGATCTTTCCGCCGCCCTCGCGGCCGGCGATGTGCTTATCGACTTCACGTTTCCCGACGTGAGCCTCCAGCACATTCGCACCTGTTCAGCCGAGGGCAAGGCGATGGTCATCGGATCGACGGGCTTTTCCAAAGAGCAGCTTGAAGAAATCGGGAAATTGGTGCAGAAGGCACCCTGTGTGCTCTCGCCGAACATGAGCGTCGGCGTGAATGTCTGCTTTAAAATCCTCGCCGATCTTGCGAAGATACTGGGACCGGATTTCGATGTCGAAATAGTCGAAGCTCATCATCGGCTGAAAAAGGATGCTCCGTCCGGTACCGCCGTGCGCATGGGCGAGGTCGTTGCAAAGGCCCTCGGCCGCGACTATCGCCAGGTGGCTAATTATCATCGTGAAGGGATCACGGGGGAGCGGACGAAGGACGAGATCGGCATGCAGACGATTCGCGGCGGCGACATCGTCGGCGAGCATACGGCATATTTCATCGGGATGGGGGAGCGGATAGAACTCACTCACCGCGCCCATACCCGAGACATGTTCGCCCGCGGAGCCGTACGCGCGGCGAGATGGGTCGTGGGAAAAAAGCCCGGATTATACGATATGCAGGATGTTCTGGGTTTGAAGTAGCAGTTTTTCGTTCAAGGAAGTAATCATTCAGCGTTCAGAAGGGAGTTCTCAATGAGAAGATTTCAGAGTGTTACAATTCTCGCTGCAGTGTTGCTGATGTTTTTTTTCGCGCCGGCATCACAGGCTGCGGGCAAGAGCGATAAAAACGTCGCCGAGTGCCCCCAACTTGATAAGAAAGAGGCTGATGCCATCGTCAAGAAAGTCATCCCCGACGGTAATGCCGTGGATGTCAAAGAGTCGCCAGTCAAGGGTGTGTGGCAGATCGACGTTGAAAAAGGAGGGCAGCGGGGGTTTATATATCTCGATTGCTCTAGAAAATACCTGGTCCAGCTTATTTCGCTCGATGCCTATCTCAAGCAAATGCAGGCCCAGCAGACTCCTCGGAAAGTTGATTTTTCGAAAATTCCTCTCGGCGACTCCATTACCGTGGGCTCAAAGACCGCCACAAAAAAAGTGATCGTTTTCAGCGACCCCGACTGTCCTTATTGCCGGAAGCTCCACGAGAGTATTGAGAAGATCATCGCCAAGAGGCCCGACATTGCATTTGTCGAAATTCTGCACCCCCTACCGATGCACAAGGATTCTCCAAAAAAAGTTCAGGCCATCCTGTGCTCGAAATCGGTGGAGATGCTCGATGATGCTTTCTCGGGAAAACCGGTGCCTGAGCCGCCCGCGAACTGCACTACCGAGGCGATGGAACGGAATATCGCACTTGCCCGGTCGCTTAATTTCAACGGGACGCCAACGTTAGTGCGCGATGACGGGACTGTGATGTCCGGAGCTCCTCCGGAAGACAAGCTGCTCGAGTGGATCGATAAAAAACCATAGGTCCGGAGCTCCCGGTGAAATTGGTACGGTTTGAGAGCGTAGGAAAACCGGCATCCGGTATTCTGGCCGGCGAGGAGATCGCCGAGCTGGAGGGCGATTTTTACGGCACCCTCAAAACCGCCGGAAGAAGTCATGGTGTTTCCCGAGTGAAACTCCTGGCCCCGTGCACGCCGGGTAAAATCATCGCTGTTGGGCTGAACTACCGCGATCACGCTGCAGAAATGAGGCTCGCCGTCCCTAGCGAGCCGGTCGTTTTTCTCAAGCCTCCTACATCCGTGATCGGCCCCGGCGGTACCATCATCTATCCAGCGATGAGCGAACAGGTGGACTACGAAGCCGAGCTCGGAGTGGTCATCAAGGATCGGATTGCCGGCATCAGCCCTGATCGGGCAATGGACCATATCCTAGGCTATACCTGCGCCAATGATATAACGGCCCGCGATCTTCAGAGAAAGGATGGCCAGTGGACACGCGCAAAGTCTTTTAATACATTTTGCCCAGTCGGACCCTGGATAGAGACCGAGCTTGACGCAAAAGACCTGCTCATCGAATCATATCTGAACGGCGAACTGCGGCAATCGTCGCGAACCTCGCAACTCATTTTCCCGGTGAGCTATCTCGTGAGCTTCATTTCTAAGATCATGACCCTCGCTCCCGGAGACCTCATCATAACCGGAACACCGGCAGGCATTGGTTCAATGAAGCCCGGCGACGAGATCGAAGTGCGGATAGAAGGGCTCGGCAGTTTAAAAAATAGGGTTGCTGAGGCGTCCGGCGGTATTTGATTATCGAGGTAACAGGAGGAGAGACAGGCAGTGCAGACATCGAACGAAATCTATATCCAATCCCTCTTTGCCGAGCGTATCGGAGGGGACATGTTCGGCAGAGAGCAGAAGATCTATAAATTCGAGAAAATCAAGCGTGCGAAGCGAGCCGCACTCGCGGCAAACCCGGGGGTCGAACTCATCGACTTTGGAGTAGGCGAACCTGATGAGATGGCCTTCCCCGGCGTGGTCCGATCTCTTCAGAAAGAGGCGGAAAAACCCGAGAACCGCGGCTATGCGGACAACGGCATCCCGGAATTCAGGGAGGCCGCCGCCCGCTATATGCAGAAGGTCTACAGCGTTAGCGGCCTGAACCCCGATACAGAAGTGCTGCACGGCATCGGGAGCAAACCGGTCCTCGCCATGTTCCCTGCGGTCTTCATCAATCCCGGAGATGTCACGCTCATGACCGTTCCAGGCTATCCGATCATGGGAACGCATACACGCTGGTACGGCGGCGAAGTGGTTAACCTGCCCCTCCGGGAAGAGAATAATTTTCTGCCGAACCTCGATGGTATTCCTATCGATATCCGGAAGCGCGCCAAGCTCCTCTACATCAATTATCCGAATAATCCAACTGGTGCGGGAGCGACAGCAGAGTTCTTCTCAAAGGTGGTGAAATTCGCAAAGGAGAACAATATCATCGTTGTGCATGACGCTGCCTATGCGGCGCTCACCTATGGTTCCAAGCCTCTGTCTTTCCTTTCCGTTCCAGGAGCAAAGGATGTGGGCGTGGAAATTCATTCGCTTTCCAAGGCATACAATATGACGGGCTGGCGTCTAGCATTCGTCGCGGGCAACGAGCGAATCATCGCCGGCTACGGGAATGTCAAAGACAACTATGATTCGGGTCAGTTCAAGGCAATACAGAAAGCGGGCGTATACGCCCTCGATCATCCCGAGATCACAGCAAAGATTACAGCCAAATATGAGCGCAGACTCAGTGCCATGGCAGGCGCTCTTGCGGAGCTGGGGTTCAACGCAAAAACACCGGCCGGTACGTTTTATCTCTATGTAAAAATGCCTCTTGGCGTCAAGGGGCGAAAGCATTTCGCAAGTGCCGAGGAATTCTCAGAATTTCTTATTGCCGAAAAGCTCATCAGCACCGTCCCCTGGGATGACGCAGGGCCTTATATCCGGTTTTCAGCAACATTTGAATCAAAAGGGAAAACAAACGAACAGCGCGTTCTCGATGAGTTTAAAATGAGGATGGCCAGCCTTCAATTCGAGTTTTAAATACCGCAACCATGGATCGTCCGCAGAAGTACGCAGCAATACCATCAGATCGTCGGTGTTAATTCGCGCAAATAGGCGCTTGAAAGCATTTATGTCAGCTATCGCATACATCGCCCTCGGCTCAAACTTGGGAGACAAAATGGCTGCCTGCCGGCAGGCGATCGACCTGCTGAAAAAAAGCGGCCGGGTGAAGCGTGTTTCCTCCTTTTACTGCACTGAACCGGTCGGGTATCCGAACCAGGAAGACTTTATAAACGCCGTGGTCGAGCTGGAAACCGACTTGTCACCGCTAGCGTTGCTGGCGGCATGTCACGTGGTGGAAGATACCCTGGGCCGGAGCAGGCTGGTCCACTGGGGTCCCCGCACTATTGATCTCGACATTTTATTGTACGGTGACAAAGTCATTGACACGGCCGAACTCTCCATACCTCACCCGCTGATGGCGACGCGTGGATTCGTGCTGGTGCCGCTTTGTGAAATTGCGCCTCAAACGGTTCATCCGGGATTATTGAAAGCCGTTGATCAGTTGTTGCGCGAACTCCGGGATCCCCACCGGGTAAGGAAATGCAATTCATAAGGCATGCCCGATGAACAGAAAAACGGACGCCGTTCTCCATACAAAGTATCTCGTGACCGAAGGCCCCATCGGTGTGGGAAAAACGAGTCTGACTTCCCTGCTCGCCGAGGAGCTTGGCGCACGACTGGTTCTCGAGCGGGCTGAAGAGAACCCATTCCTGTCCGATTTTTATAAAAATACCGCGCGATACCGGTTCCAGACACAAATGTTCTTTCTCCTCAGCCGATTCAGTCAGCAGCAGGAAATGTTCCAGCCTGACCTCTTTACGCGAATAACGATCAGTGATTATCTGTTCGACAAGGACCGCATTTTTGCCTATCTTACGCTCGACGAGCATGAGCTTCCCCTGTACGAGCAGGTATACAAAATCCTGGAGCCCAAAATTATAAAACCTGATCTCGTGATTTTTCTTCAGGCCGACACCGATACGCTGCTGCGCCGCATCAAGCAGCGCGGAAGGTCTTTTGAAAAGGAAATCAGCCATGATTATATCGCAGCCGTGAATGAGGCGTACAATAACTTCTTTTTTCGCTACAACGACACCCCCCTCCTGGTCATCAATACATCGGATATTGATTTCGTCCATCGCAGGGAAGACATAGACGATCTGCTCAAGCAAATTCTGAACATGAAGCAGGGAACACGGTACTACGTGCCGTTTTCGCGAAGACGGTAGCTGAGCGCGCTTGGTCTCCGCATTGAATATTTTAGCGTCCCAGGCAACGCTAGTGAGCCATGAGCATCAGTGGACACGGATGCCCACGGCGAGCTGCCTGGGGGTGATGCCAAAACGTGTAAAAGTATCGAGCCTCGAAGACCTTGGCGTTATCAACCAACCATTGACAACCTATCCATTGCGAGGGCTTCTCTTTCTGCTTTTTCTGTTGGACAAGCCTTGAATCGAACTCCGCTTGATAAACTCATAAAATTGATCTTATCATATAAGTGATCAAATCTACGCTGTATATGTAAAACGATGATATTCCGGTTTTAATCTCTGACAAAGAAAATCCACACAAAAACTAAACGACCCGTCCGTTTGACCCTCATCCTGGCAATTCACGTCTTGCAGGGGGGGAATGCGCTGTCAAGAGTTCATTTTTTGCCGCTTACCTCTTATAATAGAAGACGCAAAAAACCGACGGTATTGGGCGCTTCATTTGCAAAAAGGTTTTGACAAAAAGTTAAATACGGATTTTGGCAGCTTATGCATGAAAATTCTCCGCCGGCCCTCGACGGATCGGTCCTCCCCTTCAGGGGGTCCTTGTTGCCCATACCGAAGCTGACCATGCCGTGCCTGTCCGATAGCGACTTCTGATGCAAACAGCGCGAACGGTACCAGGCCTCGGCTGCGGGACGCAAGAGCGCGAAACAGAGGCTGTCGCTGCAACATCGAGGTCCAGTGCATTTTCAGCCTCGTAGGTCCGGATCTCTTTGCAGAAAACAGGATTTCCGCTCAATTGAACATGATGTACTGCCTTCCCCCGCTGGTTGTATACTGCGATCATAAACGTCGCGGCGACTGCCCAGACAGTTATCCGGTGGATTCTGGGTTTTACCCGTTGCGGTTTTTCCAGGAATTGTGTAAGATTTATCCAGCCATGGCGTTCTATATCTTTAAAAGACTCCTCCTTTTCATCCCGACCCTCCTCGGCATTACTCTCATTACTTTCTTCCTGATGCATTCCCTGCCCGGTGACCCAGTAACAAGTATGGTCGGGGAGCGGGCTTCGCCGGAAACCGTTGCCCGAATTCGCGCCGAACTGGGCCACGATAAACCCTTGGCACACCAATATTTCGGCTATCTAAAGCTGATTGCAACCGGCGAACTCGGACGATCATTGTATACTCAACAAAAAGTCGCCGACGACCTACTGCAAAAATTCCCGAACACCCTCAAACTGGCCCTCGCAGCGATGCTTTTTGCATCGTTCTTCGGCATCGCTATCGGTATCTTTTCAGCAACGCACCGCGGCACTGCGTGGGACCGACTTTTGACGCTCCTCTCAGTAGGCGGCATTTCCATTCCCGTGTTCTGGCTGGGGCTCGCCCTCATGCTCATCTTCGCTTTCTATTTGCAGTGGCTTCCGCCGGCTGGGATGGGCAATGGCAATCTGAGTTATATCGTACTGCCCGCGGTCACCCTTGGCACTTTTTCCCTGTCCTACATCGCGCGCGTGACCCGCTCGTCCATGCTTGAGTCGCTGTCCCAATCCTACATCGCAGCGGCCCGGGCCAAAGGGCTTTCGGAAGATGTTGTCGTGATGAAACACGCATTAAAGAATTCCCTAATCCCCGTTGTTACTCTCATCGGCCTCGATCTCGGTTCCTATTTGAACGGCGCGGTGCTCACGGAAACAATCTTCGGCTGGGACGGGCTCGGTCGCTACGCGCTCGACGGAATCATTAAACGGGACTATCCGGTGATCATGGGTGTGGTCCTCTTCGGTGCAATCCTGTTCGTGACCCTAAACCTTCTCGTGGATATCTCGTATTCGTTCCTTGATCCGCGGGTGCGCATGAAGGAGGAACGGTAGGAGTCCGTGGCGCTGACGAATCATGTTGAATACTCTTTCCCTCAAAGACCTGATTGGCAATAGATCGGCATTTATCGCTGTTCTTCTTCTCATTACACTGGTGCTCGCCGCTCTTATCGGTCCGGCTTTCGTAAGTCATGACCCTCTTGCCATGGACCTGGACAACCTGAAACAGCCTCCCGGCAGGCACCATCTTCTCGGCACGGACAGCGCGGGACGGGACATCCTCGCCCGGCTCATTTACGGTGCACGCATATCACTTTCCGTCGGTGTGCTGGCTTCCCTTTTTTCGCTCGGCATTGGAATTTTTTTCGGACTCATCGCTGGTTATTTCGGAGGCAGGGTGGACACGGTCCTGTCACAGATATTCGACATCTTCCTCGCTTTTCCTAGTCTTTTGCTCGCTATCGGCATCAGTGCGGTCATGTCCCCGGGGCTCACTTCTGCCATGCTTGCGATCACACTCGTGGGATGGGCCGGCTTCGCACGACTGGTCCGGGGCATAACCTTCTCACTCAAGGAGCAGACCTACGTAGAAGCGTCCCGCGCAATGGGCGCATCATCGGCGAGGATCCTGTACAAACACATCCTGCCGAACGCCCTTCCTCTCCTACTCGTTGCAGGAAGCCTGCGCGTGGGCGGTTTCATTCTCCTCGAAGCCGCGCTTTCATTTCTCGGACTCGGCGTCCAGCCCCCTACCCCCACCTGGGGATCGATGATCAGCCTGAGCCGCGCTTATATCACCTCGGCGCCGTGGATGGTGATTTTTCCCGGCCTTGCCATCAGTATCACGGTAATCAGCTTTAACATCCTCGGCGACTTTCTGCGGGACAAGCTTGACCCAAGAATGCAGGTTTGAGGCTGAACAATATTTTTTTCGCAAGAGATACAGAACGGACGGCACCATGAAACTCATCACAATCGCGATCCGCGATTTTGCGCTGCCGGTTCCCAGGACCGGCAGCATTGAAGCTCATTCGGGCTTTGGACGCACGGCCATAGAGGGCCAGGAAATTCACACCCGTGTGCAGAGCAGAAGAGCCAAGTCCGATCCTTCTTACGAATCTGAAGTTCTAATCAGCGGTTCTTTCGACCGAGAAGGGTATCGCTTCCTGATCGAGGGGAGGATCGATGGGATTTTCTGGCACAAGATCCCGAGGATCGAGGAAATTAAAACAGGTTTTAATATCCGGGAGCTTGCAGACAAGCTTTCCGTTGATCCTATGGAACACCCCTATTGCCTGCAACTCCAGACCTATGGCTACTTCTACTGGATCGAACACAAAATTGTTCCCAACCTGTCCTTTCATCTTGTATCATCCCGCAATGGAGCATCGGAGGATCTCGAACAGACACTCGATCTCGGGGTTTACCAGAATTGGCTGGAAAAGCGACTCAGCGAACTTGCCGAGGAAGTCAGAAAGGCCGAGAAGCGCGCTGGCCGACGCAAAAAAATAGCTGCTGCTTTTGCCTTCCCATTTGAAAGCCTCCGTCCAGGCCAGTCTGGGCTTATGCACACCCTTGAACAGGGGATGCGGTCAAAGAGCAGGATGCTGATTCAAGCCCCAACCGGGCTTGGAAAGACCGTGGGAATCCTCTATCCCGTCCTTAAAGAGGCATTAAGCCGCGGACAGACAGTCGTCTATGTCACGCCGAAAAACAGCCAGCACTCGGTTGCCGAGGACGTGGTAAAACGTTTTCAGGAAAGGGGCGCAAACGTCAAATCCCTCTCCATTACGGCAAAAGGCAAGATCTGCTTCAAGAACGAACCGCTCTGCAACCCCGACTATTGTGAATACAGCCGCAATTATTACACTAAAGTCAGCAAACACGGCATCCTGGACATGCTCGCGAAGAAGAGAAAGCTGAAGGCGCGCGTCTTTCGTGAGTTGGGCGAAAGGTACGAGGTCTGTCCTTTTCAGCTGCAGTTTGACGGCGCGCGGGAAGCGGACACGGTGATCTGCGATTACAACTACGTTTTTGCTCCGAGGTCTGCTTTGAGGCGGTTGCCGATGATCACGATCGACCAATCGGGAAAACCCAATCTGGTGATCGATGAAGTTCACAACCTTCCCTTCCGCGCCATGGACTACTATTCGCCTTCGGTCTCAAGTATCACCCTTGAATCGATGCGCGACGAGATCGGCAAGGTCTTTCCCCGTTTTCGAATCGAGTCCGAAGAACTGCTCAACGGTTGTATCCAGGCGATTATCTCCTGCCGGCCGGAAGCATGTTCCGAGCCGGTCCAGATCAACCCGCCTGCGGATGCCTTTCTTGAGCAGGATTCGAAGCTCCGCGCTTTCCTTTCCCGTTATCTCGATGCCGACGCCGTGATCCAGCCCCGCGATGTCATTCTGAGGCTTTCCTTTTACTGGTCCGAATTCACCGAAGCCCTCGCACATGTCGGAGAACCTGATGTCCGGGAGTTCTTTGTCACGTTCCATCCCCATTCGACTGGCGGCATCGTAAAAATTACCTGTTGCGATGCTTCCGCAATGCTGAAAGACTGCTATGATGGGTACGAGCAAACTGTGGGATTCTCGGCAACCTTGAAGCCATTTGATTATTACGCGAAACTTTCCGGGCTGGACCCGGGAACGATGAAAACAGCCGAAATTCCCAGCCCCTTTTCAAAAAAACTCCGCAAGCTTCTGATCATCCCTCAAATTTCGACCAAATATGCGAATCGTGAGCGCAATTATCCCAAGATCGCCGATGTCATTCAAAAAATAGTCGCTTTGCGGCGGGGGAATTATTTTGCGTTCTTTCCGAGTTTTGAGTTTCTGGAAAGAGTGCATGACGCATTTCAGCCAGCGGGTGGCTTCGTTGTTATAAAGCAGGAGCGTGATATGAAGGCCTCCCAGGTCGAGGCTATTCTGTCACATCTTCGAGGACAGTTTGATCCGACAGTCGTATTTGCAGTACAAGGGGGTACGTTTTCCGAGGGTGTTGACTTCCCGGGCGAGATGGTGATCGGCGCATTCGTGATCGGCCCTCCGCTCCCGAATTTCGATCTTGCGCGCGAGCTGATGCGCGATTACTATCAGCAGCGTTACGGAGCCGGCTTCGATTATGCCTACACCTTCCCTGCGATGGCTAAGGCGGTTCAAGCCGCGGGCAGAGTGATCCGTTCTGAGACTGACCGCGGCCTCATCGTTTTAATGGACAACCGTTTTGTACAACCCGGTTACACACGATCCATGCCGGCAGAATGGCTTGAGGACGGCGTGAAGGAGCTTGTGTCCGATAGTATCCTGAAAGACATTTCCGAATTTTGGGAGAGGGACAAAGTTCCCTGAGGTTGTGCTGGGATTGGCCGAGGAGTACAATTAAAATAGCAGGCATGATTCACCACGTTGAAGGGGAAACTCTACGGCTGACAAAATCACTCGGAGAGGGCAGCAAAGGGTAATCTGCTCTTCTATTCAATTCATCTTAAGACGATTAATAACTATCCTATAGCAGATCCGGCAGGCGTCACAGTGCCGCAAAGGATGAGGTTGAAATCATGGCCCTCGATCGCAAACTCGGGTTTAGCAAACTCCAAACGCTATTCGCAGAAATCTTCGGGCTTAGTCGCACAGTTGCACTCTGCGCCAGCATTCTGGTTGTTGGTGTCGCGATTTCGGCGATTTATTGGTCATTTCATCAGGCTCCGCCTAGTGTCATCACCATCACCAGCGGTCCTGAAGGCAGCATCTTCTTCCGAAATGCCGAGAGATATCAGAAAATATTGGCTCGCAGCGGAATAAGATTGAAAATCCTGTCGTCCGAGGGATCGTCTGAAAACCTGAAAAGGCTGAGCGATCCCTCCTCCCGCGTGGACATCGGCTTTGTTCAAGGGGGGGTTGCTGCAGGTATGAAGATTGACGACCTCCAAACGCTCGGCAGTCTCTACTCGTCGCCGATCCTCCTTTTCTATCGAAGCGCCGCTCCATTTGATTTGCTTTCTCAATTAAGCGGAAAACGGATTGCCATCGGATCTGTGGGTAGCGGATCGCATGCCCTGGCGCTGTCTCTCCTTGCCGCGAATGGCATCGAGCCCGACGGATCGACCACACTGGAGAACCTTGATGCGGAAGATGCGTCAAAAGCTCTGGTCGCCGGAAAGCTCGATGCCGTTTTCCTGATGGGAGAATCGTCCCCTCCGGAGGTCATGCGTTCCCTTCTACGGACACCGGGGATCAGGCTCTACAGCTTTTCCCAAGCCGATGCCTATGTACGGCGCATGGTGTATTTGAACAAGCTCGACCTGCCCCGGGGAGTCATCGACTTCGAAAAAGACATACCCTCCCGCGACATCAGCCTTGTGGGTCCCACAGTAGAGCTTGTTGCCCGGGCGGGCCTCCATCCTGCACTATCCGATTTACTGCTTGAAGCGGCCCGTGAAGTGCACGGGGGTGCCGGATTATTCAGACGCCAGGGTGAATTTCCCACTCCGCTAGAGCATGAGTTCCGCATAAGCCCGGACGCACTCCGTTTCTACAAATCCGGTAAAAGCTTCCTCTACCGTTCTCTTCCCTTCTGGATGGCAAGCCTGGCGAACCGCATCCTCGTGGTGGTCGTTCCGATGGTCGTAGTATTGATCCCGGCGCTGCGCAGTATTCCCGCGCTTTACCGCTGGCGGATTCGTCTGATCATTTATCGCTGGTACCGCGCGCTGCTTGCCATTGAACGCGACACGATCTCACCGCGGGAGGCCGGGGAACGGGTGGAATTGCTAGACCGCCTCAACCGCATCGAGCAGGCGGTCAACAGAATGAAAGTACCCGCGTCCTTTGCTGATCAGTTCTATGTGCTTCGAGGTCACATCGCCTTTGTCCGCGAACGTCTCAAGAAGGGGCAACCGTAAGAGTTTCTCTACGCTATCCAAGAGTGCCTTCCAGCTGCATATCGGGACAGAATATGCCGGTCGTGAATGAAGGCGCAGACTTTTTTGCTCGGTGACGGCAGATGGACCATCTCATCCATCCGACATTATTCACGTGCTCTCGTTAAACCCTTCCCCCCCAATCGTGTCTAAATTTCTGTTGTGTTAGTCGGCAAACGCAGAGGGAAACGAGTTGAAAACTCGTTCCATGTATATATTATAATTCAAGAATGCTCCGAATCCTTTGCGTCCTCTGCCGCATAAGATTTTAACACTATGCCGGGCTAGGAAAGGAGGTTGGATAGGCAGAAGTTTTTCTCGACGTATCCGGGTTTATTGTCAATGTGCTGAAAGGTTTTAATAATCCCCTCATAACAAAAAAGGAGAAAATATGAAAAGAGTGCTAATCGCTACAGCAATACTGTCGTTCATGTTTACGCTAACGTCATTCGCGGCTCAAAACGAACAGCCGAATGAGCCGGCTGCCACTTTTGAACAAAAACAGGCCCGCATTTTGAAGATGTTCGACGATCGGATCACCAGCCTTCAGGAAGCAAAAACCTGTGTACAGGCGGCAAAGAACAATGATGATCTCAGAGCTTGCAGGAAGAAGTATATGGCCGAGATAAGAGAAAGGCAGGGTGATAAGCAGCAACATCGCGGGACGATGGGCGGTCCGCAGGACGGGATGGGTGGCCCCCAGGGCCAGTAGTTTACAAACGGCAACCTGTTTAAAAGCGAAGCGGACGGCGCCTCTTTTCGCTTTTTTATTTGAATTTTCTCCTGGTTATTACCGATAAATTTCGTGCACCCTCCTAGTATTATGGTATTTTTGCAGGGATTTCCCGGAGTAAGAGGAGCAATGGATCAGGTTGATCAAAATTATGGTCTGCAGTCACAGCAATTTTTCTTCCCAATTTGCGATGACATTTGCGATGATGTTTGTTGGAAATCCCAAGATTTTATTGTAAAATAGCTGTACCCCTGCTCCGGGAACCACAGCGTTCACGGTACCACCGCCCGGCCTGCTGATATTTTATGGTAATAAGCTTCCCGCAGGATTAAGAAACCATGAACGAATATCGGTCAGAAGGAGGAGTTATGCGATTCACCATGATGGTCATGATGCTCAGTTCTCAGCTGTGTCTGCCTCCCGTGAGTTCTGCGGGAACCTATTCCGAATGTCAATCAAGACATGCTGCTGATAAAGCATCAAGAGAGATGAATTGTCCTCCAGAGTGATGAAGCGGATACGGCGCGTCCAGTGCTTGCAGGAGACTGACGATACATGCAAAGAGTGTCTCAAAGGTTGTCCGCGATCAGAGTCGGCAGAGTTACCAACCGAGAAGAAATATATATGTGCTGTTCACGGACCTTGCGTTAATCATGAATGCAGCGGTGACGTCTTATTCAGCGAGAAGAGGGTGTTTTCCGAATGACAATGAATGAGGCTGGGATATTCCCGGGGCGGGAAACCCTGCCGATATCTCCTCGAAGTCAGTTTAGCTTGAATATGGCCTCATTGTCTTCTAAAATAGTGGGAATGCTTGACCTGAAGATTAAACCATGAGGTGAAGGAGTTATGACCAAGCAAAGAGATTCGGCTGCCGTTGATTCACAAAAAGGATACAACAACGAACGGCGGGAAGAACGATACAAAGTGCCCGAGGACTGTCAGCGATATATCCAACTGTGGGTGAAGAGCGTCGATAAATTTGTACCCGCTGTTCTCGGCAACTTCAGCCGCAGCGGTATCCTGTTCGAGTGTCCCGTGCCATTCAGCAAGGGTGACCGCACGGAGTGCGTCATCGCAATATCCCTGCTCGTATCCCGTGAGCTATCATTCGGGATCGAAGTCAGGTACTGCTATTCGGACAATGGCATCCATATCATTGGAGCTTCCATTGATACTATTTCAGATGAAGCGTGGTTTGATGTTTTTGTTGATGTTCATGATTTTGTCATAGTGCGCAAGGGCTCCCGATAACAACCGTCTGCCTGGAGGTTCAGCTTCGGTGAGAATATTTGACTTGTCTCATAGCATATTGTCGCCTTGCTGTTTACGAAAGCTCCGTAGCGAATCACGAACATCACCGTATGGTGCCGCTTGAATTTGGTTTTTATCAGATAGAAAGCATGGTCTGCCTCTCCCCGGCAGTTTGTAAAGCCGGTAATGCTGTAGCCACTCCTCCTCCACAGGCTGGCAGGATGACCGTTGTTGATATAAGTCAAATAATAAGCAGAAAAAATGGGCGTTCCACAATTATCTCTTTTCCACATACATAGTTGGTAGGCCGTCTAATGTCAACGACGAAAGAAATGAAATATCGTTGTTGTTCGAAAATAAATTTATGAAGTCATCATACTGGCAACGTTTTGTGGCAGTTTCAAATGTCTGCGATTACGTACTTGTAGGTTATCCCCGAGATTCAGGTTTGCCAAGAAAGTGTAGAATTCCGTTCGAAGCTTTTATTCAATTGTACTTCCTCTTTTAAGGCTACGTTTTGCGGAAGCTTTGTCTTTCGCACGGAAAACATGGGGCTGAATGAACATTTTAACTCAAGGGAATAATGCATTGCGCGGACTGCCGTTCTTCGCCTTTATGACGCTTATCATGCTGTCAACGACAGTCTATGCCGAATCAGATACGCCAGCGTATCCCTTCACAGCGGGCAGTGCTCGGTTTTCTATTGAGCTCGGCGGTGGTACTGCGTTTAACCAAAATTATTCGATCTTGGGCATCGGTGGGGGTTATTTCGTTGCAGACGGTATTGAGGTGGGGCTTGATGTCGAAGAATGGTTGGGAAATTCTCCGCGTATTGAACAGGTGAGCCCGCAGGCGCGTGTTGTTCTGAGGTGGAATGGGATAGTCCAACCCTATCTGGGTGCTTTCTACCGCCGCACCCTGATCGAGGATTACCCTGGTCAGAATACGATCGGCGCTCGGGCAGGTGTGTATTTTTTAACGGGAGGAAACGCCTATTTCGGTGCAGGCCTGGCGCAGGAGGTTCATCTTAATTGCGACAGGACCGTGTACTCGTCTTGCTCCGAGACCTATCCGGAATTACTGTTCGCAGTGACTTTCTGATCACAAAAGAGGACTACGTTTGCTTTTTTCGTGCTTCTCTGCAGTATTGACTTTTTTGTAGCAAATAATTTTTGACGAGTTGCGGAATCGCATTTAAGGCATGCGGTGAGGGCTCCTTCCTTTAGCCACTACGCCATTGCCTCGCTCTACCATCAGAACCCCCGACAACTTTAATACTTTATTCTCTGATGATCTGACCAACTGTCCACTTTCAATTTATTCGCACCTATGAGGCCATACACTCCATGTTTTTAACAGTTCCTGCAAGGGCTTAAGTTCGATCGCTGCATTTTTCTACTTTAAGTTATTCGATCCGTTAGATATGTTGGTTACAAAAGGGCCCGCAGTAGTACATCCAACCATTACGAAGAACGCACAAATCAATAAGGCTAATCTTAACATATATTCTCCTTACTCCAATCGATCACATATTAATTAAGGCAAAGTAAAGTTTGCTTCCCATATTTCCGTAGCTATTCTTCGCCCTGATAATGTGGCAGATGCCCCAGCTGTACTCATAATGGGTATGTTTGAATACCCACGTTTTTGCAGGTCCTTTAACATAAGAGTATTGAGCTGAAGAAGGCTCTGGTAATATCGTTGAAGCATGATCTCTAACGATTTTTTCGTAATTGTCCGGTTTGTAGCCATAGTCGGTGTCTCTGAGTTCCTCCGGCGTCGACGTTGGAAAATACACACATGATGTTAATAATAACATGGCTGAAATTATGAGTAGGCGGACAGAAGTAAGGGGCTTAGCGTACCGCCGTTATTAAAAAGGTTAAGCGTTCTAGAAACTGCATCCTATCTCATAAAAGGCTCGTTTCGTTGTATCAGTATAACATTATTTATTACTTGATTTCGTGCCATTTTCTGCGATGAGATAAGAATGCGAGGATGGCCAGTGCGCCAGCCTGACATCCATCGATCATCCTCCCTTCCAACAGAGCATAGTACACAGCCATTCTTTGCATTCCTGATAATGCACGGCTGACTTTCTCATATCTGCCAAACAGGAACAGGGCCGGTTTTACATGAATTCAAGCAGTTATATTTTGGCATGCGATCTGCATTACCACTGGCAAGACTGAACGAAAAGGGGGAC
>DATJAP010000017.1:0-77285 GCA_035516155.1 Nitrospirota bacterium | reverse complement strand
AAATTGGGGTTTCTGGACCACCCTCGCAATTAAACCCGCTGTGAGAAGGTACTTGCTTATGTCCACCAAAAAATTACCGGCTGCTTTTCTCCGGGTTTTACCCCACTTGATACGTTCTAGTATTTTAATCCTATCTCTTCTCCTTTTTCCTGTCAAGGTTTTTAGCCACAATAGCATCCGTCTGTTTTTTACCCGCATCCAGTGATGTTGATTAATTATTAGCCAACTTTCTGCGGAAAATATCAACACCCTAAGCTACCGGCTTGCCACATGGGTGATATGGGTCTTTTCCATATTCAGTGTGAGCTTGAGCTTGTCTTCGAGGAAATCTCGACAGGCTGCGCGTACCGTTTCTGCATGCGCCTTAGTACCTTTAACCACCAATAGAAAATCATCAGCATAACGACAGTAGGATATTGCTGGCTTCCACTGTCTGGACTCTCGGACAGCAATTGGCCGCTGTTTGAGAATCCCGAAATTCCACGCCCACCGGTCCTTCCGTACTTTCTTGTTCAGATAGTTCGCCTCTATCCACGCATCAAACTCATGCAGCATGATGTTGGATAGTAAAGGAGAAATTACTCATCCCTGCGGAACGCCCTCACTCGCAGCACGGAACAGACCACGATCAACACAGCCCGCCTTTATAAACTTCCAGAGCAAAGCAAGAAAGCGCTGGTCGGCGATACGTTTGCGGATTCCCTTCATTAGAAGACGATGATGAACCGTGTCAAAGTAGCTGGCGAGGTCTCCCTCTATGACCCAGCGTCCTGCTGTCCCACCACCGTCTTGCAATTGCAGTTTCACCGTTCGCATCGCGTGGTGCACGCTCAGGGCCGGTCTGAAGCTATATGACGCCGAATGGAAATCACTCTCCCAAATCGGCTCCAATGCCATCAGCATAGCCCTTTGCACAATCCGGTCCCGTAAACTTGGGATCCCTAACGGCCTGAGTTTGCCATTCGCTTTCGGGATGTAGACGCGCCTTGCTGGTAGTGGCTGATATGAGCCCGCCAACAGTTCGTCATGCATTGTCGTCAGTTCACGCTGGAGGTTTATCTCCATCATTTGCCTATCGACACCGTCTACACCCGGCGTTCTTGCTCCGCTGGAAGCCAGCGTGATACGAGCCGCTTCGGCAAGCCAGGACGTATCGGCAATGAGTCTTAGAAGTCGATCGAACTTACGTTCTTTCTCCTTCGTAGACCACTTCGCCAGTTTGCTTTGCATTTCACTGATTATCAAAGGTCTTCACCTCACTACGGTCAGTTAATCAGCCGAGCAAACCACTTGAACTGCCCCCCTTCGCCGTGTGACCGGCTTTCCCGGCCTCAGACTACCACGGGGCTCCGTCAACTTACACATCGTCGGGGACACACTCCCTTAACATCTGTGCCTTCCCCAGTTCACATGTTGGACTCAACGCACGGGCGAGGTTGCCTATCGCAGTCTTTATCCTTGCGTACCGCAAGTCGTTGCGGATGCCTCAGTATAGCTACGCGCTTCCCGTGGCTCCCTGCTAACCAGCGTACATATCCAGTCAGCATTTGTAGCCCAACCCATACGTGTGGCTGGTGCTAGTCCGCATCCTGCCTGTTAAGCGGTGTAGGCAGGGGTGACATTGCAACCCTCAGATGCGTTTCAATAGGTTCGTGTTCCTCAACCGTCCCGTGCTCAGCCTAGAGACTCATCTTGGCGTAACCGCTTCGCCGCAAGTCCCGTTTCCTACGGACTTCGTCACCTTGCCAGTGTTCGGCAAGTCACCGCCGCTTCGGCTCACTCCTTCCCGTAGCGGAAGGAGGGCATGCTCACAATTACATTAGATTACGAGCGATGCATTCCAAACATGCTCAAGCAACTTCATCCCCATGTGGGCGGGCTATGTTGGCTGGGCGTACTATAGGTGATATCAGCAACCCAGACCTGATTAACACCTGTCACGTTCAGGCCTTTGAGCAGGTTCGGGTATACGGGATAATTGCTGTCCGTGGTTTTGACGAACCGCTGGGTCTTCTTTGCAAAAAGGCCCTTTTCCCGCATGATCCGTTGGACTTTCTTGCGGTTTACCACAATGCCGTCCCGGCGGAGCTGAGCCGTTCTTTTTCGGTAGCCGTACGTGGCAAAGTCCTCGGCGAGCTCTTCGATCCGGGCAATAATGGCCTGGTCCTCAAAAGATATCGCCCGGGGTTTTCGGCTTGTAGTAATAACTGGTACGAGGGAGGTTCATGAGTTCGCACCCCCTCGTGATGGTTTCGATAAGGTCTCGGTTGTCGGTAATGAACTTCCTTTTTTCCGGGACTGTTCGAAGCTCTGATGCAGAGCTTTTTTTAAAAACTCAACCTCCAGGTGGGCTTTTCCAAGTGCCTGCTCTACTTGGCGAATCCGTTCTTCCTAGGCAGCTTCCCGGGCTGAATCGGCTTCAAATCTGTTTCATCATGACAAGATCCTTTCTGCTCGTCCCGGGCCGGGAATCCTGCCTGATAGTCCAACATAAATTGTCTAAACGGAGGGGGTCAGTTCAAAATATTTAACGAATTCAGCTATTTTTTGCTTTTGGAGTGATTTTTTCAGCATCCTACTAAATATATCGTGCCGATTTGCCGATAAGACAGTTAAAGGAACCCGTAAGAATATGAGCAAAACAATGGATATGTCAAAGAAAAAAAATAATTCTAGCGCTAATACTCTTCGAACCTACACATTCAAACTGGATCCGACCAAAGAAGAAGAGAGGCTGGTAATAACTGAGCTTGACGGTTGTATTGCCAACGCAATGCATATGATAATCAAACAGTCGCTTATTACTGTTTTAGTGAAAAAGTGTAAATTGCCGACCAGAGATTAGCAATTTAAAATGTATTTCCACGAGAAATATGCGAGAAGCGGCCGGCATATGAATTCGAAGACATAGAAATACAGGAGAACGTAAATCAATGTCAGTCAAATTTAAAAAGAATAAGAAAAGCAAAGCGGCGAAAGTGGACATAGGTCCTGAACTTGTAATTGACCATGATGGCCCAAATTGCTTGAGTAGGCGTACCTTTTATTCACTATATCCTGATAGAGTGTTTGCTCAAGACAAACGCTTGCGCAAACTGTTGAAGGAAGGCAAGTTTTCTGAAATTAGGCAAAAACTCTTTCCCTTTGCGGTCATGCCTGATGACCTTTACTGGGACATGCTTCTAAATTTTTCTACGCTCAATAGCGATTTGTCTAGTCTAAGTAATAGAACAAAAACAGATCTTTTTATCGGTTTCGATTTTTGTAATGTCTATCCACCTCCAGAAATAATGCATCACATTGCTAATGCTCTTAGAGCAGCTAAAAGAGGTATACGAGAGAAAGACTTGAAGGACCGACTTGGTATTACAGGAGGAGTTGGCAAAAGATCCCTCAAGTTTAAAACCGGGATAAACGTACGTTTGCGGCTTATCATGAAGGAAGTACATTTATTAAAAAATGTTTATGGATGTTCAATTGAATTAGCTGCAGACATGGTTTGTGATCGATTAATGAACATGGACGATAAGGATCCGTTGAAAGGTCTAATTGAAAAGGCACTTAAGCCAAGTTACGTGAGGACGCAATATAAAAACTGGAAGAAGGAATTCGTTAACGACGGTAATGGTTCTTTACATAAGAGGTCTAAGCTAGAAGAAAAAAAGCAGTATCTTTTAGATCATTATGAATCAGCAACCAGATGGCCGAAAGATTATCCGAAGCCCCACAAGTAGCAACGATCACACAGAACCCTTTCTAAATAGGACACTACCCTACGCACTTCACATTTCATTTCGGACGATATCAAGGTTTTAGTTGATATTATCTGAGTGGCCTCCCTTTGACAAAGGTTTTTCATCTATTCAACGATGCAAAGCATCGCTGCTTACAATATCGGATTCGTAGGATCGCCATATTTGAGTTTTCTGAGGCCGAGCCATACCTAACCATTCCCCCTTACGCAGCCTTTTTGACTGATAGGTCATCTAATTCTTCCGCTTCGATCCGTTTCATCACGTCCGCGATGAAGGCGTGGCCCTTGATCTTCCTGAATCCTTTTTCAGCATATAAGAGGACGGAAGCGAGCCAGCGCTGCATCATCTTGCTGTCGCGGTAGCGCTTTATATTGCCTTCCGCATCCCTCACCGTGGAGAACATGCTCTCGATGGATTGGTCGAATGCAACGTCTTCCTCAAGAGAGCGGGGACTTCAACCGGTGAAGGGTGAGGATGTTTTCTATCGCCTCCATGAGCGAATCAGCCGCCGACACATTGATGCTCCGAAGCCATTTCTCCATGTCCAGAAGCATCTGACAAGCGTCCGCGTAGTTATTCTGCTCCAGGGCTGTTCGGAATCGCCAGTGTGCGCCTTTTCGGTATTTCTTTGGCAAATGATGTTGTATATTCCGGTCCTTGTGGATCGTGCACCGCTGATGGATGAGTTTCTTGCCGAAGCGATCCCGGAGAGCCTTGATAACGCCCTTGCCGCCATCGGTGACCCAGATGATTCGTCGTGAAAGCGGCAGACCCCGCCGCTCCAGATCGGAAAATAGTTCTTCGCACAGTTCATGGTTCTCCGTCGCCCCCTGTCAGAACCCCAACGTCTGCTTCTTTCCTGCAATATCAAGCCCCAGCGCCACGATGAATGCCTCTCCGCTGCAGTGAACAGTGTCTATAAAGACCGCGAAGGGAACGAATGACGTGAGTGACCGTTCCTTAAACTCCTGAAGCTGTTTTGCTGTTGCCGCCACGATATGGCTCGACACCGTGCTGACGGACACGCCAAATGCTCGCGCCGTATCGACAACCGTCTCCGCATACTTCCGGCATGATATGCCCCGAAGCGCCTTTCCGAGCAATTCTTCTGAGAAGCCTTCCGGTTGTTTCAACTTCTGATAACTCTGCAGCGCAATCTCACCCGCCAGTCCACGAAGGCGAGGGTGGGCCACTGGGATCTTCTGATCTCCGATATAGACGGAACTACCCTGGCTTGCCCACTTCCGCAGATCGGGACTGTTGGGCTGGTAGTCGGGGCCGGCAATCTCCTCCCGCTCGATGTACATGATCGTCTCCGCCATCATTCTGCCCATTTCCTTCATGTATTCGTCAAAACCTTGTTTACCTTTTGCGAAGACATAATACATCTGTTCGATGATCTCCTGCCTTCCGTATGCCTCTTCAATTCCTCGTATTGCCTCCTCTTCCTTGTGGTATCCTTCATTGAGTGGCTCCTTTCTTTTTTCTCTCTCTACCGTGGATTATGCCACGGGGGAGCCACTCTTTTCAATTTTAACTAAAAACAGTATAACCTGTCAGTTCGCCTCTCTATCTCATTCCACTAAATCTGTGACATAAAGGAAATCCTCAGAGTGAGCATATCAAGATCTTCCTTGATGTCTCCCCCTTTTGCTTTCCTCTATGATATTTTAGTCACATCAAATCGCTCTTAAGCTGGAATTGGAGATGCTTTAAATGAGTTCATACGATGAAAATCTAATTCATCAACGGGAACGAGATTTAAAGATCATGCGATATCTGTGCGCCGGCCCCGCACATATATCAACGCTCCGCAGCTTTTTCAAAAGTGTTAAAGACGCGCCCCTTTCCAGGCAATTTGCGGATAAACGATTAAAAAAACTTGTCAAACAGGGTCGCATTTATGAAATTGTATTTTATGGGATACACGGTAAAAAAAGTAAATATTTTACTCTTACTGAATTAGGTGCAGTGGAAATCACCAAGGCACACGGAATTCCAAGAGAACACATTCGCGTAATCAAACCGACAAAGCACCGATTGCACCATGAATTGATGATCGCGGACATAATCCGGACCCTGGAACGTGAGATGAGGCAGGGTTTATTGAAGCTAGCATATATGTTTGATGACTCTACGATGCGGCAGATAAGAGGCACGGGTAAGGGTACATACTATCCAGATCTTCAAATGCAAATAGATCGCATGAACAAAACACCGATACCACTCTATTTAGAATACGATGGAGGATCACGTGCTGAATCCTACTGGGTGGAAAAAATAAAGGATTGGGAAGGCCTGGTGCTCATACTTTGCGATTCAACTCGCCGCATGGAGGAAATGTGTAAATATGTCATTAATTCTGTGAGGATGTACGAAACAGGTTTGGGTCTGTACGACGAATTTATAACGCATGGCATGTCCGGCACAGAGTGGTATTGGGTGCGCGGCAGGTATAAGTCACGGATCAATTTGTAGCGATAACATGAGTCGTTACACACAATTTAGAAGGTATGAACATGTTCGATTTTTTTAATAAAATAAGACTGATATTCAGCAAAAGTACACAAGGGCAAACATGCGTTGATACGTCGGAGACATATACACCTAAATTAAACGCCGATAAAAAAAAGCTATCAAAGTACCCATGGTTGCGTGACTATTCAGAAATGACTGAGTTGCAGAAACAGGCAATCGGGCTCCCCATAGATCAGAACATTCTAATTTCCGGTTTTCCGCGCTCCGGGAAAAAACTCATTTTATTCTTCAGAGCACAGTATCTTATGAATCAATACAATATTCCCCCGGAACGATTTGCGATTATCGTTGCTAACTCAGATCTCCGAGATTATGTTAGCTCGATATTAGATGCATTTATGTTGCCAAAGACTTCTGTATTAACGATAAAAGATTTACTTGATGATTACAATCGTAATCATTTAAAAAGTGAAAGCTGTCAAACAAACCTGAATGTGAATGGATATGTTGACCTTACCGTTTGCGTGCTTCCGCATTTGAATCAAGCCCGACAAGACCAAAATGCTATTTACGATTTTGTATTGATTGATGAGGTCCAAAACGTCAGTCATAATGATTTAAAATTTTTGGGAATGATATCGAGGCATGTTACAGCTTGTATGGCTTACGAGGGCATTAACGACCTCGATCGCGGTACTGCCGAAATAATGCAACAACTGGGGACTTCAGACGTATTCGAGTTACGTGCACATTTTACATGCCACGAAATTGCTAATTTTGCTGCCCAATTTATAAATGTCTCGAACGATAGAGACAAATACATTTCGCAAAGCAATACCCAGTCCGCTTCATGCGATGTACCATCAATATTTTATGCCCTTAATCGTGAGCAAGAAGTGATTAGAATAATGGAGATAATTGATAAAAGTTACGGACAACGGATTGGCATTATATTTCCAACAGTCAATAAAGCAAATGAATTTCGCCAGTGGTTCCGGAAGGTATGCCTCAACTGGTTGACTAATTACAATAAAAACAACCCTCCAGAAATAATGACATATGACGAGGCCGACGGGCGTGAATTCGACGTCGTGATTATGGCAAGCTTACGAGAGGTCTTATTTGAAAAAATAGTTGATGTTGAACATCGAATCTTTTCGGGAATAACCAGAGCGTTGAAAAATGTTTATATTATCTCTTGGGGAAAGGTTGATTCATCATCACTATCAAATATTCTAGCCCTACGTACTAAAGGGTTGGCAAAAGTTGAGGTACAGCGTAGAAAAAAGAGCAGACCCTTTTTGCAAGGAGATGGTACTGGATTGAAGAAAGTGTAATAAATGGCCTCAAAAATACTGATACGATATTAATTCTATTTTATGAAGGGCAGGTGTAAAAACCAGCAAGTGCAAAACCAGTATGACTGAATCGGATAAAATACGAGAAGCAATAAGCAGCGCTGGAATTCTTCAGGAAATGATTGACCGTATCCTGCTCTATGGCGTTGCCCCGAGATGGCTGCCGATTCAGGTTGCCTGCTTCTATGCCGGCATTGGCGAAAAAAAAATTCTCAAGCATATTGAGAACGGTGATATTTATGCAACACTCGATGGCGGAAAATGGCTTATTGATCGTGCTTCGATAGACGAGTATTTTTTACAGGACAAAAAAAGGGTTGAAAATATTCTTGCAAACCTTTCCCAAAAAAGATAGAGTTTAACACATGCGTCTTTTCAAACGACATAGCCATTGGTACATTGAGTACCGCGGAGTTAAGAAATCCCTCCGGACCACTGACGAAAAACTCGCGCGAGCTGCGTTTAAAGCTTACGAGAAAAAATCCCTGGCTGAACGCTTGCATATCCACTCGTCGGACGAATTAATACTTCTTGAATCCTTCATCGCCGAGTATAAGGAGTTCCGAAGGGACAAAAATAAAAACACCCAACGAGCCGATGCCCTTGCCCTACAGAAACTTTTGGATTTTTATGGTAACCGTCCTATGGTAGGCCTCAAAGCAAAGGTGCTCGACAAGTTTCGTTCCTACCTGTTCAACCTCGAGTCAGAACGTTCAAAAAAGCAAGTAAAACCCAACACAGTCAATAACTGGATCCGTCATCTCCGTATCGCGCTGAAGGCAGCGATGAGGTGGGGATATTTGCCTCCCCTTTCTGAAGGCATAAAACCAATGGACAAGAAGACTCCAACGCTTGAAACGCTCAAGACCTATCGGGTCGATCTCCGGAAGAATATCCCTGTGACCGAAGATGATATCCGAAATCTTTTAGCCCAGGCCAAGGAAATCGAACCCTGCATGGTTACGGCCATGGCTGTCCAGTATTATTGCGGCCTCGGGCGTGCAGAGGTATTCTCCACCATCGTCATCTCCGAAGATCGCATTACCTACCGAAGAAAAAAAACAGGAAAGTTAAAATCAATTAAATTTCCCGATGGACTGGTCCCTTACATAGCCCACCTGACACCTGGGATGCACAAACTCGTTCCATGGGAAAGCATTGATACCTATTCAGACAAGTTTGCCATGATTGCTAGGAAGGCCGGAATTAAGATTTCCAGTCACGCGATGCGCCATGCGTTTGCTACACATTTGCTAAATAAGGGAGCCCGTCTGGAGGACGTTTCAGAGCTTATGGATCACTCGTCGGTTGACATCACCAAACGTTTCTATGGTCATATTTCTTCCGATCGCCTGAACGCCACCATAAATCTTTTAAACCTGACTAAAAAGGTCAAGTAATGGGCGTGTTTTGGGCGCACTTAGGGGGTAAAATGCGGTATTTTGCGGAGCGATTTTTTTTCGAAAAGCTGCAATACATGGAAATACTTGAAAAAATGGAGCCGACGAGAGGAGTTGAACCTCCGACCAGCTGATTACGAATCAGCTGCTCTACCACTGAGCTACGTCGGCCTGAGAGGCGAAGGCGCAGGATAAATTGACGGTAGTTTATACCTTATTCAGGCTTTAGCTGTCAAGAAAATCTTTCGGGGTTTTCCTTTTTTAATAACCGTTAGGACATCTGCAGAATCCATGATATAGCTTGAAGAGAAGGGGCAAAGGCATACTCATTTTAAGGACCTGCGTACGCTATGTATTAGCGTAAATCGTTTTTTCATCACCGGGGAATCCAAACTAGGAAAAGTTACAGAACGAATCGAAAAAACGAGGAAGTTTTTAATTTTTTGGAGGGATGGTTTGGTTTTCTCAAACGCGGTCGATGGCTTCAACAACAGCAGTTTCAACCCTCGCCCAAGTCGGAATGGCGGTCCGTCGACTGACCAGAATTGTTTGCCACGCCAAGTCAAGAACATGGCAAAGGAATGCCGTGCTCTGATGATCTTCTCTGCCCCGCTCGCTGCCGTTGAAAAATTCTCATGTTTTCAGATACTATCTTCTTAAACGTTCTTTCTCCCGTTGTGTTTTGAATCTGGATGCGATATACTCCCAACCTATGGAAAATATTCCGGATAACAGAACAAATATTCTATACATCATAGACGGGAATTCTTACATATACCGAGCTTTTTATGCTGTTCGGGGACTCTCCACCTCATCGGGTCTGCCAACGAATGCCGTCTTCGGTTTCGCCAACATGTTGCTCAAAGTTGTTAGGGAAAAAAAGCCGGGATTGCTTGCCATCGTATTTGATCCCAAAGGACCCACACGGAGACATCAGGAATTCAAGGATTACAAAGCGCATCGTCCTCCCATGCCCAGGGATCTCGTCCCGCAAATTCCCTATATTCACCGGCTCGTAGAGGCGTTCCGCATCCCCGTATTCATCCAGGAAGGCCAGGAAGCCGACGATGTCATCGCTACGCTGGCCCGCAAGGCCGAAGCGAGGGGGATGGATATAACGATTGTCACGGGCGATAAGGACATTCTTCAGCTTATAGGCCCCCATATCAGGGTTTACGACACGCTTAAAGAAAAAGTATATGAATCAAAGGATGTGGAAGAGCGATTCGGCGTACCACCGGACCGCGTGGTGGAAATCATGGGACTCATGGGAGATGCGTCTGACAATATCCCCGGGGTGCCCGGCATCGGTGAAAAAACCGCACAGGCGCTCATCAAGGAGTATGGGACAATCGAAAAGCTGCTCGCAAATGCAGAAACAATTAAAAGGTCGAAACTCAGGGAGTCTCTTAGACAATTTGGGCATCTTGCCCTCCTGAGTCGTGAACTTGCCCTGCTGAGAACGGATGTTCCTTTAGACGTGGATTATGAACGCCTTAAAATGAAGCTGCCAGACAGTGCTGCACTTCTCGGAATCTTGAAAGAGCTCGAGTTTACAGCGCTCCTGAAGTATGTTGCCCGGGAACCTGAGCAGAAAGCAGAGTATGTGACAATTCTGGAAGAATCCGCTTTTCAGGATCTGCTCCGTGCCCTGTCCACCGCCGAGGAATTCTGTTTCGACACTGAAACGACATCTCTTGATCCGCTACAAGCCACCCTCGTCGGCATCTCCTTTTCCATGGCATCTCAAAAGGCATACTATCTTCCCCTCGGCCACGAGTATCCTGGTGCACCGAACCAGTTAACCACAGATTATGCACTGACGGCGATCAAGCCCATCATGGAAAATCCCACGATAAAAAAAATCGGGCAAAATATTAAATACGACCTGCTCGTGCTCGGTAGCTATGGCATCGCCGTGCAAGGCATTTCTTTTGATACCATGATCGCCTCGTACCTGCTCAACCCCGGAAAAGCTTCCCACAGTCTGGATGCGATCGCGCTCGAGTATCTCAACTACAAAACCATTACTTACGCTGAAGTCACCGGGACGGGCAAAAAACAGATCAGCTTCGCCGCCGTTGATGTAAAGACGGCGACAGATTACTCCGGGGAAGATGCGGACATCGCCTTGCGGCTCAAACAAAAATTGGCTCCGATACTGCAGGAGCAGAATCTCGATAAGCTGTTCCATGAACTCGAGATGCCTCTTATGGAAGTACTCGCGGAAATGGAGCGCGCCGGGGTGAAGATCGACCCCGTTGTTCTCAATGCCATGTCGCTCAAGCTCGAGCGGGAGATCAGCAGTATTGAAAAAACCATTTATGAGCTGGCAGGCATGACTTTCAACATCAATTCTCCCAAACAACTCGCGGAAATCCTGTTCGGCAAACTCCAGCTTGCACCTCTAAAGAAAACAAAAACGGGATTCTCAACGAATGTGGATGTTCTCGAGGAGCTCGCCCATCTCCATCCCCTCCCGGCCGAAATCCTGAAATACCGGACACTCGCAAAACTCAAGTCCACCTATGTCGATGCTTTACCGGCCATGATCAATCCCCGAACGGGCAGACTCCACACCTCGCTCAATCAGACGGTGACGGCAACCGGTCGGCTTTCAAGCAGTGATCCAAACCTCCAGAACATTCCCATTCGCACCGAGGTGGGCCGTGAAATCAGGAGGGCCTTTATCGCGGAGCCCGGTGCGAGCCTGCTCTCGGCCGATTATTCACAGATCGAACTGCGCATACTTGCCCATATGAGCAGAGATCCGGCCCTCATCAGGACATTCCAGGAGGGCGAGGACGTCCACACACGTACCGCATCCGAGATTTTCGGACTTTCACCCAATGAAATAACGCCTGAAATGCGGCGCAAGGCCAAGGCTGTTAATTTTGGAATCATCTACGGCATTTCCGCTTTCGGGCTCGCGCAGGACATCGGCGTTTCGAACAACGAGGCAAAACGCTACATCGACAGCTATTTTTCGCGATATCCGCTCGTCCGCGAGTTCATTGATCGTACCATAAACGATGCGAAGACAAAGGGATATGTAACTACGCTATTTGGTAGACGGAGGTTCATCCCCGAGATGGCATCTTCAACGGCGTCGGTACGAAGCTTCGGCGAGCGCACTGCCGTAAATACCCCTATCCAGGGTACCGCGGCGGACCTGATCAAGTTGGCCATGATCCACATCCAGTCCGAGTTGAAACAGCAGAAATTGCGGTCACAAATGATCCTCCAAGTTCATGATGAACTGGTATTCGAGGTGCCGGATGACGAGATTCAGATCATGAAACAGTTGGTCAAGGAAAGAATGGAAGGCGCGCTTGCGCTCTCGATACCCATTAAAGTCGATATGGGTGTCGGTAGAAACTGGGATGAAGCTCATTGATGGCCGATTGCGACCGGGTGGTGTTGTGAGGAATCACTCGCAAGGATCGCAAAATAATGACAGATGCCGATTATTGTCACTGGCAGGTCCGGCATGGCTTAAGCTCAAGGTCCGGATTTCAGCAGCGAAGTCATCTGACTGTATGTAGATCTCAAGTGCGGCGAAGGCAGCCCGTGAGGCCGAGGACAAGTATGATAAGAAACACCCTTTTCATTGTTTAAGACGTCACCCAGGCGGCGATGGCGAGCGGGAGGGTATCATCGTATCTCGACCTTGGTTGGTCCGTCGTCTTTCTCCTCAACTTATTCCGGGTGTGATCTGGGCTCCCCTTCTCCCAGAACAGCCATAAGCGTCTCTTTGATTTTCTCCAGCCTGCGTTCCTCAGTGATTTTCCCGTGCAGGTAATCGGTCACGTAAAAGGAATCCATGACCCGCGATCCTTCAGTCACGATTTTTGCCGAACCGATGTCCAGGCTGAGCTCATAGAGGGCTTTTGTCACTGAGTAAAGCAGCCCTACCCTGTCGCGGGCCGATATATCGATAATCGTGAAGCTCTCCGAGGTATCATTGTCGAAGTCGACGACCGGGGTTATCGCGGCTGCTGGTTGAAGTCGTCGGCCATATAGACTTGGTTCCGCCGGTCGTGACTTGTTCTTGAGGGTCATCCGGAGTTCACCCAGCACGCTCTCCCATGCCGGCTCATAGTCGCAGAGCTTCCCGTCGGCATCGGTGATCTGAAATGTATCTAGCATGACTCCGCTTTTCGATGTGTAGACCTGGGCGCGAAGAATGTTCAGATTTTTGGACGCGATCGCACCTGCCGTACGATAAAACATCCCATAGGCGTCGTAGGCGCAAACAACAAGTTCCGTGTAGCCTCTTTCGGGATAATGACGATGATCGATCACGAGCTGTTCGTCTCGTAGCCGCCTCATCATTTCCATGTGGTAGATGACTTTCCGGGTGGATGTATAGAGAAAATATTGGTCTGACATGACAGAGATAAAGTCATCGACTTCTCTGAGCGTAAACTTATCCGCAGCCGCGGTCCTGATCCTGGCAATCTGGGCAGCGAGCCGCTCTTTATCTTCTTCCCCGGCAAGAGTGCTTTTTTCGATGCAATCAAGCGTTCTTAGATAGAGATCTTGGAGAAGCACAGCCTTCCACTGCGTCCAGGCGGTCGGGTTTACCGCGGAGATGTCGGCATAGGTAAGGAGGTAGAGGAGGGAAAGATTTTCCCGGTCCTGGACAAGGCGGATGAAATCTGTCATCACCTTGCGGTCCGTCAATTCGCGGCGCTGGGACAAGGTAGACATGACAAGATGATTTTTAACGAGAAATAGGACCCTTTGGCGGTCTTCGCCTTCAATGCCGAGCCTCGTGAGAATAGTTTCGGTCAACATCGCTCCCGCCCTTTCATGGTCGTGACGGAAAGCCTTTCCAAGGTCATGGAGAAGAACGGCAAGAAACAGAATCCATCGTTTTTTCAGCGTCCGCATGGCGTCAGAGAGCGTTACGAGACCGGGATAATTTCCCGTCCACAACTTCTGGAGGCTCCTGATAGCAAGAAGGATATGTTCATCCACGGTATAGAGATGGTAGTAATCATGCCGTGCAAGCGCCTGGATCGCACGGAATTCCGGAAGATACCTGCCCAAAAAACGCAGCTCCTTCATGAGGCTGAGCGTTTCAGACAGGCCGTCGGGGTTGTTGAGAATGGCCAGGAATGTCTTCGCCGCCGAGGGGGAAACCCTTGCTTGATCGTCAATCTTGCATCCCCGAATTAACGACTTCAAATGATCGGACAGCACCGCATGTCGGGTTTGGGCAATTTCAAAAGCGGAAAGAACAAGCGACATGTCGTCGCGGCAAATGTCATCCGCGGGGGGGACAAGCGTTTTACCGATCAGGCTGAAAGGTCCGATCAACAATTTGCGTTCGAACCAGCGGCGGGATGGTTTCGGCAGAACGGCTTCAGTAACGATGCTGGTAAACTCCCTGACGTTCCGCGCATGAAGAAAATAGGCTTTCATGAACCGTTCTACAGCAAAAAGGTGAACGGAGTCCCGATAGTGAAAATCCGACGCTGCGCGCTCCTGTAAGTCAAAGGTCAAATGATCATTCTTACGGCCTGAAAGGTAGTGAACCTCGTTTCGAACGCGCCAGAGGAAATTTCTTGAGCGTTGGAATACAGCGTACTGGCCCTCGGTTATAACATTGCGCGCAACCAGTTCGGCGAGCGAGGATATTCGAAAATGTACGAAGGAGACCCAGAGAGCTGTGTGAAAGTCCCTCAGCCCCCCTTCACCCTCCTTGATATTCGGCTCCCTCAGATAGACAGAACCGCCAAGTTTTCTTCGTGTCGCATTCCTTTCCGCGATTTTTTCATGGATGAATTCGGCAGCCTTCCAATAGAACACTTCACTGCGCATCGTTTCGGAAAAGGCATCATAGAGGCCAGGATCACCGGCGACAAAACGTGACTCGAGCAGGGAGGTGCGAATCTTGATGTCTTGCCGGGCGAGGGCTGCACATTCCTTTACAGTTCGTACGCTATAGCCGACATCGAGTCCCGCATCCCAAAGTAAGTAAAGCAATTGCGGGGATCGTTTCCGGTCCGATTCGTCCTTGCACAGAAGCATAATGTCAATGTCTGAATGGGGATTCAATTCTCCCCTTCCATAGCCGCCGATGGCGACCAGCGAGGGCATGGTTCCGGCGGCTGAAAGACGGGCGTGCGCTTCGCGGAGCGTTCGGTCTATGAGACCTGTGCGTCGCTGCACGATCTCGCTGCCCCCGGCTCCGCCAAAGTGCGCAACCCTGATCACTTCATTTTCCTCTTGAAGCATGGTTCTGATGCCCGCGGGGGTATTGATCAGATAGTTGTCCTGTTGCTTATTGATCATTGAAGAGCTACATCCTTTATTTCGGCAGTCATAAATGTGCGTGTCTCTTTTCCGTAAAGCGTATGTCTTACTGCCCGGTTCCCGTTGTTAATTAACCATAGAAACTTTTCCCGGTGCTTTGACAGTCAAAAAAAGCAGAATGTGAAACAAGGCCACATTTGCGAAAAAGATGTCGCAACGCGGGATTCAGTTGCCTGCGCAGATCGTAGGGCGTTAAAACATAAACAAAGGGCGAGCCTGCGGACATTAGCACCGAGACGATTAAACTGATTTGCCTGACACCATGGACAACTCGATTTTTTCAACCCCATGAAAAAATAGACGGAAGGGCAACAATCTATCTTGGTTACTTTGTGCATCCTCAGGAGCTCCACAAAAAGCCACATAAGGATCAAGTTGGAGAGCAGCCCTGTCGGCGCATACCAGGTAGAGCAGCAAAACTTCTTTAAAGGGCGAATGGCGACCGCGAACGAAAACAAACCTGGCGCTCAGGACATAGTTTGTAGCCGTAGCTGCGATAAGGCTCGGGACCACGGCAGTCAGGTAATAGACGTGCACTGCGCCGACCAGCATGCCGAAACCCGTCCACTCCACAATGGCAGCGACGCCTCCGACGCCGGTGTATTTGATTGCACGGCGCCTTTTGTTTTCATCCTATTGAACTCAGGGCGGTTTTCATTCTAATGGAAGAGCCAATGATCAACGATACAACATGATTTCAAGAGTTAAGAAGGCAGCAGAGGTACCCAGTTTCAGGAAATCAGAGATATGGATGTTTCGAGATCATGGCAATGTCGTTGATAAGGCCGTATGGCCGTCATGATCGGTAGCAGCAGAAGTTTCCTTCTCACGGGACCAAACGTTTATTCTGCATACTAAACAGCGAGGTCAATTTGCGCGGCCCTTAAGAACGTTTGAAGGTTATTGTCTTTATCTCATCCATTTCGAGCATAAAACTCCCGAACGATGCCTCTCCAAAGCAGCGCGACTTCGCATCGATATCAAAACTCGTTTCGGTGCCATCAATAAGCATGGCGGTAACTCTCACTTTGCGCTCCCGCGTTTCACCCACGGATATTGTTTTAATCCGCTCGAAAGGCATCGTCACCTGCGCCATGCCCATATAGCCTGCAAATTGGATCCGGCCCTCCCAACTGAACTTTCCGCCATCGATTTTGTTGCCGATCGTGTCAATTATCGTGACGTCAAAGTTCTTTTCAACGCGGGGCGCCCGTTCAAACCCTCCCGTCCCCCCCATGCCAGTAAGCAGGATAAACGCCGCAAGGATCAAAAGCAAAGCGATCTTCCGCCGATGCATAGCCTGTCTCCTTTCAAGATCAATGATGATTATATTTCCACACCATACCACATAACGCGTTCTTATTTCAAGAAAAAAGCTTGCAAACATAGTGTTCTTTGTGTAAGGTACGACAGGATTTTGGAAAAAGCAAGGATCAATGCAAAACGGTGTAATGAGGTTCTTATGGCTGATAATTTTTCCAATCTTGTCGCCCTCATGGCAAAGCTCCGCGGGCCCGATGGTTGCCCTTGGGACCTCAAACAGACTCCTGATTCGCTCAAGCCCTTTCTGGTCGAGGAATGCTACGAGGTTATTGATGCTCTTGACGAGGGCTCACCTGAAAAGATTAAGGAAGAACTCGGCGACCTCCTGTTCCAGATCATTTTCCATGCGCGCATAGCCGAGGAACAGGGCCGATTCACGATCAGCGATGTTATCACATCCATCAACGAGAAAATGATCCGCCGCCATCCTCATGTATTCGGCGATACCCGGGTGAGCTCGGACAAAGAGGTCCTGGCGAACTGGGAAGAAATCAAGAAGAAAGAAAAAGGTTTCACAGAACGGAAATCAATTCTTGAGGGCGTGCCACGACATCTTCCTTCACTTCTCCGCGCCCATAGCCTGCAGGAGCGAGTCGCGCGCGTGGGATTCGACTGGAGTCACATCGATGAAGCGCTGCCCAAACTCGATGAGGAAATCGCAGAGTTCAAGGAGTCGTTGAAAAAAGAAGATTCCGCGGGCATCGAAGAGGAACTCGGCGACATTTTTTTCATGCTCGTGAACATCTCTCGGTTCCTTGGTGTCAATCCGGAGGATGCGCTCAGAAAAACCATCAGCAAGTTCATACATAGATTCCGATACATCGAGGAACATGCGTCTGATGCGGGAAAATCACTGAACGATATGACACTCGACGAAATGGAAACGCTGTGGCAAGAAAGCAAGGGGAAGTAAGAAGAGCTTTAAGCGAAGGAATCATCGCCAGCCCGTGACCGTCGAAGGGGATTAATCACCCCTGTGCATCACCGGCCGGTTCCACCATGATCGTTTTGCGCCGGGAAAGCGTTACGAGGCCGGGTTTTGCCCCCTTCGGTTTTCTCACAAACCGAGCCTCCGCATAAGTAACAGAAACCTTACTGGCGCTCCGTCCCTTGCTGTAAAACGCCGCCAGTGACGCGGCCTTGACGAGGATGTCAAGCGGAATTTCCGTTTTGCGCGGATTCCTGATGAGCACATGGGATCCCGGCTGACCTTCCGCATGAAGCCAGAGATCGTCGGCTCTCGCGAGTCTGGTGGTGAGACGGTCGTTCCCGTTGGCGTTCCTGCCGACGAGAATTTCCCATCCTTGAAAAATAAACACCCTGATCCCATTCAGCGCCGCAGAAGAGGCCTGTTTCCTCGTCCCCCTTCCCTTCTCGGTGGGGCTGCGTTCTACAAGTGCGGAACGCAGGAGGTTCAGAGAATCTATATCAGCCGCATTCTCAACTTGGATCGACATGGCACGCAGCCAGGAGATTCGTTCCTCTGTTTCACCCAGGCGCTCCGTGATGAGGGGCATTCCTGTTTTCGCCTTTTTGTATTTTTTAAAATACAGCTCGGCGTTTTTCGTCGGCGTCCGTCTTGGATCCATGGGAATGAGAACAGCGATTCCATCATATCCTGTTAGGACAGCATCCTCGATTCCCTGCTTCAGCTTTTGAAGATGCGACAGGATCAGTTCCCCTTTATGCCGGTACTCCTCTGCCTGCCCCAGTGCCTCCAGGTCAGCGATAAGTGCATCGCGTTTGCGTTCCGCTTTTTTGGTCGCCTTCAGTATGTGAGAACGCAGTTCCGATCTTATAGTCGCAGATTTCCTCTGTTGAATGAAATTCAGATAATGCTGTTCAGCCCATTCGTTGAGAGAACTTGAAGCATCGATTTCGAGTTCCAATTTCGGGGAATTATCACGCATTTTTTTCTGAGGCGGAACGTACCGCCTGCCGGACAGGAGCATGCGCGCTCCCTGTTCCGAAGGGGTTACGGAATAATACGAGGCAAGAATATTGTGTTTGTTGTCGGTAAAGAAAAGGTTCGATGATGATCCGGTCAGTTCCAGGATAAGGCGAAAGTTATCGGAATTTCTTTCAAAGAGCATTACAATGATGCGGTCCTCGTTCAGGAGACCTATATGTATCAGACGCGCTCCGACCAGGCGGCTCCTGAGGTAGAGCACAAAAGGATGGGGATCACTCACGGACTGCGGTTTCCTGCTTACGAGATGTATCCGCGGCAAAGAGCGTTGCGGTGAAAGAAGCAGTATAAAGGCTTTACGGTCTTTTCTAAACAGGAAATAGATATCACGATCCGTTCCCTGAAAAACTCGCTCTAGCCTCGCTCCGGCAAGGCTCAGGGAAAGTTCTTCTGCGATTTTCGTAAGAAGATAATAATCCATGGTCTGTCCCTTGTGCCCACGTGAATAAATATGGATTTCTTGATATCCCGATTGAATCGCCGTTGCCTTTCCGTTGCACGTCAGTCCCCTCCCATGGCGAGCCCGGCAGAAGCAAGAGATGGAAGCATTCCTTTCCCCTACTTTTATCAACCCGTTATCACGGCACACCCAAAATCTTATGGGTCTGGGGAATGACTCGGACATCTTCGATGGTCCCGAGAGCCGCATTCTGAAATTCGACCAGCATTTGAGGGTTGGGTTTCAGGTAGCCACTCGCCGGCTGGATAACAAAGGGAATGGACTTATTGATGTCAGCTATAATCCGCGCGGAAACCAGGATGTCCTCACTATGCGTGACACGGGTTACGACAGCCTTCACAAAAAGATCCGTTCCCGCCGCGGCGAGAAGAAACCGCCTGTGCTCATCCCAGAACGCGCGAAGCCCCGTTGCCGACGGAAGCTTAAAGTCCATGCTCACAACATCGATGGCACTGCTGATTTTTTTCATGGCATCGACGTGGACGCCGTTCGTCTCAAGATAAATGCGGAAATCCTTCCTCACCTGCGGCAGCCAGTACGCCAGGAACTCCTGCTGCAGCAGCGGTTCTCCACCGGTAAGACTGAGAATGGGTCGCCCTGGACCGGGCACGACCAAACGCGAACAGAGTTCGGCGAGCTGAGAAACTGAAACAGGATTGGGAATTTGTTCACGGGTACTGGACAATTCCCGTGAAACCTGAATGCTGCATAAGACCTGTCCAACGGGGTTATCGACAGAAGCTATCGAAGCCGGAGTGTCGCAAAAACAACACCTCATATCACAACCCTGAAAGCGAACAAAGATGTGACGCTCTCCGATACGTACCCCCTCACCCTGTATCGATGCAAACACCTCGTTTAAATTGGCATAAATCATGGAGCAATAATACAGAACTATCCCCTGAATTACAAGAGACTCAATAGCCCATTAACAACTTTAGGTCCTGACGCTGATTTAAGAAAATTCTCGAAAAAACCGATAAGAAGAGGTAGAAACAAACTGCCGATAAGGGAGGCTTTACTTCTTGACAAACGGGTGTGAATGCGATATTCTTAATACTTAATGAGGAGGTTAGATGAAGCTCAGCAACATATTGATTATATTTGTTTTTATTCTTCCATGTGTTCTCCCTTTCGCGCCCGCCACAGCAGATCCCTTGCCTCAGTCGAGTCAAGCAGTAGCCCCAAGCATCCCCACCCAGTTAAAACCGCCTTCGGAAGACGTTGCACAGCTCGACGAAACCGACGATAATACTTCTCCTGAGGAGAAGCCCTACCTGATCCCCCTGATGCTCAACGACAGCGTGGAGAACCACCTCGAATACTTCAAGACGAGGGGACGGGAAGTGTTTCAGCGCTGGCTTGATCGTTCCGCGCGCTATATCCCCGTGATGAAAAATATTTTCCGCGAGAAGAACCTGCCCGAGGACCTCGTCTATGTCTCCATGATCGAAAGCGGTTTCAATCCCTACGCAGTGTCATGGGCAAAGGCCGTCGGTCCTTGGCAATTCATGCCAGCAACCGGAAAACTCTACGGTCTGAAAATCGATTGGTGGATCGACGAGCGCAAGGATCCCATCAAATCAACATACGCGGCAGCTGAACATCTGAAGGATTTGCATAATCTCTTCGGCTCATGGCCTCTCGCGCTTGCTTCGTACAACGCCGGAGCGGGCAAGGTTCAGCGGGCCGTTCTCAGGACCCGTTCCGATGATTTCTGGGATCTCAAGGCCTCACGCTATATTCGGAAAGAGACAAAAAATTACGTACCTAAGTACATGGCCGCTACAATCATTGCAAAAAACCCCGAATCTTACGGTTTCACAGTCACGAACTACGAACCGTTCAATTTCGATGTTGTCACAATCGAGGAAAGCGCCGATCTCCGTCTCATCGCCCGTTGTGCGGAGTGCACGTATGAGGAAATCAAGGAATTGAATCCCGAACTGAGGCGCTGGGTGACGCCACCGCACATCGATAAATATGATCTCAGAATCCCGGCCGGGAAGAAAGAAGTGTTCCTCGCGAATTATGCGGCTGTTCCTCCAGAACAAAAGATCAAATGGGAACGGCATGAGGTCGGAAGGGGTGAAACGCTTTCCAGCCTCGCCAAACGGTACAATACCACGATTGAGGCCATCCGGGATATCAACGGGCTTAAAAGGAACCGCATTAGACCCGGTAAACATCTCCTTATTCCCATCGACCTAAACGGGAAGGTGCAGGATACGAGCTATCTGACGCCCAGTCAGGATAGCAGGCAACAACAGATACTCTACCGCGTTCGTCGCGGCGAGACGCTCGTCAAAATCGCTAGAAAACACAATGTGACCGTTGCCGATATCAGGGAATGGAACAAAGGAATCGGCACGGTCAGGGTCGGGCAGAAAATCAAACTTGTTGTGGATGTTGACCAGCTTTGAATGGGACAACAGACAATCGAACAACGAGGGGACGGAGAAAATCCCGTCCCTTTTTGTTTTCAAATGACCGGTGCTGAGAACCATCGAGACAGGCCAAAGGACGATCAGCTATTCCGGAGGCACCGCAAATTATGTCCGCGTAGCAATTTATGGAAGGTCTCTCCAACATCACTGATTCGATAGGACTTTGTCACCATGCCTTTAAGCCCGTATGCCTGGTAGTCGGCCATGATCGGGTCATGCGAATCCCCCTTTGACATAATCGCTTTCGCGTCCGGATGGATGTCAAGAATCCCGACTAGTGCTTTACATCTTCCCATCCCGCCAGATACAGCGAGAACAATGATCACGGCTTCAAAGGGGTCTCCGTTCAGGTAAACATGCCGGAAGAGTTCAATCGTGCACATAACCTTCGGTGCGAACTCGACAGGAGAATCACTGCTATTGTGTTCCGCACTTCTTCCTTATTTCCCATGAGCAGCATATACCCGAAATCCATGAGGACACATTCGTCATCCGGTTGCTTTGCCAACTTAGCTGTTCTTGATGCAGACAAATAGGTAAGAAAGGATGTTAAATGATTCAGAAAGGGACTTTTGAAAATGACGTTAGGGTTAACGATGGATCTATTGATCCGTTACCTTCTCTGATACCTGTCTGAAAGTTGACAACCAATGAGCGGCGGCCCCGATAACATAATAGTCCGGGGACTGCGATCTCAACTACTTTTCCCCTTTGTCTGATGACGGTGCAGGCATCGGAGCGATCTTTTGGACTTTGCTGGAAGCCTCCATGGCCCAGGTCGTACCCATAAGCTTGTCAGATACCTCTTTATATTTTTTCTCCGCCTCCGGCTGATTCCCTGCCAATTCATAGAGTCTTGCAAGCTCGACCGTGGCTACGCCTGTGCCCAACAGCGATTCCGCCTGCTCGAATGATTTCCGTGCCTCATCTGACTTGCCCATCCCCTCGTACACGTATCCCATCCGCTGGTAAACAATACCAGCAAGAATCGTCCTGCCCGAATATTGTTTAATAAAGGCGTCGTATTCTTTCAGCGCCTCCTCGGGCCGTCCCAAATTTACCAGGCAGTTTCCGATATAGTACTGGGCGATTGCCCCGCTCACCGCGTTAGGATACTTTTTCTGGATATTACGGTAAAGCTCCAGAGCTCTTCCGTAGTCGGCAATCGCACCATTCGCGGGATTATAATAACTGTAAGCGGCATCCGCCAGCGGCGAGGCTTGCTGCTCCTGGTATGATTTCATTAACGTGAATCCCGCATAAAGCACCAGAAGCGTGGCAGCGATGGCTGCAACGACGGTGAATTGCAGGCGATACTTCGCAATGAAATCAGAACACATACGTGCAAACGTCATGATCTCCTGTTCAGGTTGTGTAGATGCCGCATCTCCCCTCTTTTTTATTTTCGCCATCTCTACAATTTCCCCCTCTTCGTTGAATTACAACTCTATTTTCCCCTATGGAATGTGCCTTCGACAGTTCCCCTGCAAGCGATCATTCTATTACTTCCCGATCGCAGAGCTCGCCCGGAGAGCCAGTTCCCGCGAGTTTCGCAGAACAGCGTTTATCCGTTCATCGTTCATCCCGGCGCCGAGAAGAACGGTGTGGGCAAACTCGTCGGTGATGAGGTCTCCTGGCTCATGGGTATCTGTGTCGATCACGAGTTTCGCGCCTGTTTCCGCGGCGATCCTGGCCACATGGCCATTCGACAGGCTATGCCCTTTCCGTGATGATATCTCAAGGTGTACGCCGTTGCGGGCAGCCAGCGAGGCCTCTTCCTTCGTGATAAGCCCCGGATGGGCAAGAATGTCCACCTTCGCCTCGATCGCAGCACGGTTCGTCCCGGGATGCACAGGTTCAACCAGTGTCTCACCGTGCGCAACAACAATCGCCGCCCCAAGCGAACGGGCCCGTTCGGTAAGTTCGCCGAATGTTTTTGGCGGAATATGCGTAAGCTCGATGCCGGGAAGGGCAACGATCTTCCATTGTTTGCTCAGAATTTTGCACGCCGCAGCGACGCGAGGAATTGTGAAATCAAGGTTCGACGCATCGCCATGATCCGTGATCGCGATGACTTCGTATCCTTTTGTGATAGCGCGCCGCACCAGTTCGGACGGTACCAGTACACCGTCGCTGAACAGAGAATGTGTATGGAGATCAATCATGATATCACCTTCACTGAATAGAAGATTCGACAAGGGAAAAACCGGCATCGGCACGGCACCGGTTCAACAAATCGTTTTGGATGGTCATGAAGCCATCCCCTTAAACGAAAAAGACGACTTCTTGCAAATGCGCCATCTCCATTTGCGAAAATCACGATTCTACGCCCTGAGAGCGGCATTTCCCCTGATAGCTCCCGCGACTCTCCAGGTAAGCGTCAAGATCGTTCAGAAATTCGTTTCGCGTCCTGTTCCATACAGGCGCGATCAAGATATCGTCTGGTGCGGCTGCGAAAAGACGCTGGAGGACGATCCTCGGATCCAGCCGTTCAAAAAAATCGGCAAGCATGGCTATGTACTCCTCATATCCGAATGTCGGAAAAGGTTTTGATATATACAGATCCGCCAGTGCCGTGTCCCGCACGACCTGCAGCTGATGGATCTTCAGAAATTCTATCGGAAGCGTTGACAGCTCGTCTGCCATGCCCAGCATTTCCGACCGCGTTTCGGTCGGAAACCCAAGGATAATGTGAGCCCCGACCCTGATGCCCCTCCCCGCGGTCATTGCTAGAGCATTCCGGAAACAGGCGAAATCGTGGCCCCGGTTAATGAACTTGAGTGTCCGGTCGTAAATGGACTGAAGCCCGTACTCCACAAGAATAAAGGAATCCTTTGCGAGTGTCTCGAGAAGCGCGATTTTTTCTTCGTCCACGCAATCCGGGCGGGTGCCTATGGCCAGTCCCACCACTCCGGGGTTATCAAGCGCTTCACGGTAGAGCCGTTCAAGGATGTCGACGGACGCGTAGGTGTTCGTATAGGGTTGAAAGTATACGATGAACTTCTCAGCTCCGTAGCGGGAACGAAGATAAGGGATTCCCTTGCTGATTTGGTCGCGCAGGGACGCTGTGCTGGAACATGCTGAAGGCCTAAAACTGTCGTTATTGCAATAAATGCACCCCCCCAGGGCGATAGAACCGTCGCGATTCGGGCACGTGAACCCCGCGTCCACATTCACCTTATAGATAGGCAGGCCGTACAGGGCTTTCATATGCGGTCCAAAGGCATTATAGCGCCGCACCGAGATATTCTTAATTTTCTGTTCTACCACATTCATACTTCGACCCAGGGGGCAACTCAGTGACAAACTTATAGTTTTAGTAATATACCAGAGATAGGGGGAAAAATCCAGAAGGGAATTTGGACGAACAATGGCTGGAACGCGCCATTCGAGGATAAGCCATCTCCGCTCAACTCCGGCTTGTTGGGTGACGTGAACAACTCTATCCGGCGAACCGACCAACGGTATGGAGAAACTTATCGGCAATCGGCAATAATCGCTCTACGTCTTCTACGATTACCTTTCTTTTACCTTCGCAATCGCAAGCCGGCCGAAGATCAAAAGCTTCTCGAAGTGCGTCGTGAAACCTTTTCTCGATCTTTCCTGTCAACACGAACTCCCGCTCGAAGAGGGAAATAGCCGTGCTATGCGCTGGTGCTGATATCCCTTGCGACTCCAGCAATCCCCAGAGAGCGTATAAGAAAGCGTAATACAGGCTATTCATCACAAATTTCACGTCAGCGTCCAGCATTAACAAGTCTTTGGCTTCCTCCAAGGACTCCCGCGCCTGATTCAATCTGGATTGCATCGCCTTATTCATCCCTTCAACCATATGATGTGCTTTTTCCGTGAGCTTAGAACTCTAAACTATTATCTTACCTCGTCCAGATGGCTGTTCTGTCGATGAGCGATATGCCGATAAAACCTCGAAGGTTGAGCTGGTTTGGCGAGACCAGCGTCATCTTGCCGCTGTAAGTTTTTCCACTCGTCGGGTCATAGACTTTTCCAGATACCCATTTATTATCGCCATCATAGACAAAATCCTGCATGATCTTAAGCCCGATTATCGGTGTTTTCCTGAGGGCTGGATCAGGATTGTTATGGTCTAGCTTCAGGGTGCCAGACACTCCCTCTGTGGATCCCTCGGGACAGTTCGGTTCCTTTAATGAAAACATCTTGCCGCAGTATTTCTCGCCGCAATGGTATATTTCAATTCGTGCGTCCTTTTCCTGGTTGTTCCACAATCCCAAGATGTCATCGCCGCTGGCATGTGCGGCAGCAGTCGGAAAGACCACTATGAACATTATGAAAATGATGGTCTTCCTGCCCCTTGCCAAAAAATACCTCACAACGCCTTCTTAAAAACCCTTTTCGCGATGTTGTTTTTTTTCATTGGATCGGCGTGCCGCCTCCTGTCACAAGGCAGGATCCAAAACGTCTGCGTCTTGCAGACCATCATGATCAATAGCTGCGCTCAATAATGCGAGGCCGATTTTATGCGATCGGAACGGTTCATTAACGACCATTTCAAGGAGTAAACCAAAGGACCCCGCCTGCCATAAGATACGCTGAACGACCAGCGAAACATCCCCCGCTCACTTTCGATAGCCGCATAAAGACAACTGTGATTCGGCGATTTGAGGGGCCTCCGAATACTACCTGCAAAGCCTCCTTATCGAACTCCTTGTCCAGCCAACGCTGCCTCAGCAAGATCATAAGAAATACAAAATAATCGATGCCGGTTGTTCCCATCTTCATGATACAGGTCTATGATTTCCCGCTGATAAGCGACTTCACCGTTTTCATGTTTTTCGGATCGTCTTCTTCCGATTCCTTTGGTGTTTCCATGATCTTCGGCACATCCCTGAATGCCGGATGATTCAGCAGGATTTTAAAACCGTTGAGGCCCACCTTCCCTTCCCCGATGTGCCAGTGACGATCGACATGGGAACCAAATTCACGAAGACAATCGTTCAAATGCATGCCTTTCAATTGTTTCAAGCCCACGGTTGCTTCGATCTTCCTTGCAAGGGCATCGACATCTTTTTTCGTCCGGATATCATATCCGGCCGCAAAACCGTGGCAGGTGTCGTAACAGACGCCGATGTTCCTTGCATCCTCGAGACGTGTAATCACTTCCTGGACCTGTTCAAGCTCGTAACCGATGTCACCTTTTTCGCCTGCCGTGTTTTCCAGGAGAATTGTCGCTTCCGGTGGATGAAGCCGCATAGCCATATTCAATGCCGACGACACGCGCTCGATCATCCATGCCGCATCCTTGCCGCTTGCAGAGCCGAGGTGGGTGACCAGGTATTCTGCGCCCAGCTGCTCTGTGCGTTCGAGGTCAATCACCAGCTGCTCAATCGATTTTTCATACAAATCGGATTTTTGCGAAGCAAGGTTAATTAGATAGTTCGTGTGCACGAAGACCGGCCCGACGTTCCATTGTTCTCGAAGTTTCCTAAACTCCGCGATATCGTTCTGGTCAAGAGGCTTGACAGTCCAGCCGCGGGGATTGCGGCTGAAGATCTGCATGCAGGTGCAGCCGAGCTCGAAGGCCCGCTGGACTGCGAGAGAGAAACCGCCAGAAATGGAAACATGGAATCCGAGTTTCATAAATCTTTTTTTACCGTGTGTTTGAGGAGCGAACAGAACGAAGATCTTTATTGTTCGGTCATTTTATAGAATTCCTTCTCATTGATTACTTTGACACCGAGCTTCTTCGCCTTCTCCAGTTTACTGCCGGCATCTTCGCCGGCAAGGACATAGCTTGTTTTTTTCGACACTGATCCTGCGGCGTGGCCGCCAAGACGTTCGATGAGTTCCTCAATCTCGTTTCTTGGACGTGATAGAGTCCCTGTTACAACAATGGTGAGCCCGTCGAGCGGTCCCTTCTCTTTCAAGCGGCTTGCCTCGTAATCGGGATTCGAGATCGTGATATCAAGTTTTTTCAGCGCATCAAATGTTCTAAGATTTTCTTTTTCGCTGAAAAATCCGGAAATAGATTTAGCGAGTTTCTCCCCCATCTGTTTAATCTCCAGAATACGCTCCGGGGAGACTTTATATAATTCTTCGAGGTTCTTAAAGTTCTTTGCCAGCTGCTTGGCCGCGTACTCGCCGACGTGAGGAATTCCGAGAGCATAGAGAAACCGTGAAAGGGTTGTCTTTTTGCTCTTCTCGATGGCCCCGATCAGATTCTGGGCGGATTTTTCGGCAAAACGCGGAAGATTCAGCAACTGTGCCTTCTTGAGTTTATATAGATCCACAAAATGCTTAATGAGACCCTGATTAAACAGAAGCTCAACATTTTTTTCACCGAGCCCCTCGATATCCATTGCACCGCGGGATGCATAATGCATGATTCGCTCAACAACCTGTGCTTCGCAGTTTAAATTAATGCACCGGTATGCAACCTCGCCTTCCTCCCGGACGACCTGTGAACCGCATACCGGACATTGCCGTGGGGGTGCGTATTTTGTTTCTGTGCCTTCCCGCTTTTCCTTGATGACCATGACGACATGAGGGATCACGTCACCAGCCCGCTCTACGATCACCGTATCACCAATGCGCATATCCTTGCGTTCTATCTCGTCCCAGTTATGCAGTGTTGACCGCGACACAGTCACGCCTCCGATGCGTACGGGCTTCAACATCGCCACCGGCGTGATCGCGCCGGTCCTTCCGACGCTGGCAATGATATTATCGATGACCGTTGTTCCCTGATGAGCCGGAAACTTGTACGCAATGGCCCAGCGCGGTTCACGGGTCTTGTAACCAAGCATTTTCTGGAGTCGAGTATCATTCACCTTTACGACCGCTCCGTCAGTTTCAAAAGGAAAGTCCGGTCTTTGTGCTTCAATTTTCCGGATCGACTCTATGGCCTTCTCTATGCCGGTAGCGATATCGAATACGAACGGCGTTGGGAAATGGGCCTTCCTAAGCCATGCAATGAAATCCTGCTGGCTCTTGAACTCGATCCCCTTCATGGCTCCGACTCCGTAACAGGCCATATGGAGTTTTCGTTTTTCTGTAATCGATGAATCGAGTTGACGGACAGAACCCGCTGCGGCGTTCCGGGGATTCGCAAATGACGCTTCTTCGTCTTTTTCCCGATCCCTGTTGAGCTTCTCGAATTCTTCTATGTCCATGAACACTTCGCCACGGATATCGATCTCCTCGGGCACGGAAACGCTTTCTATTTTCATTGGTATGGCTCTGATGGTCTTAACGTTGTTCGTAACGTCCTCCCCTTCATATCCGTCTCCACGTGTGGATGCCCTGACAAACAATCCCTTCTTATAGGTAAGTTCCATAGCAAGGCCGTCATACTTCGGCTCAACAGTGTATTCTACGTCCTGGTCCGACTTCAGAAAGCGCTTCACCCGCTGGTCAAACCCGCGCAGCTCGTCATGAGAGAAGGCATTATCAAGCGAGAGCATTGGTTCGATGTGCTGTACTTTTTCGAATTTGTCTAACGGTGGGGCGCCAACCCGCTGCGTTGGCGAATCGGGAAGGATGTAATGATGCCGATCTTCAAGCTCCTTCAACCGCCTGAAGAGACGGTCATATTCTTCATCGGAAATGACGGGGGCATCGAGTACATAATAACGGTAATTGTGCTCGTTGATTTCCCGGCTGAGGCTTGCTATTTCCTTCTTGATGGCGTCTGATGGCGATGTCATGGCAGTCATTGATGGGCAATAAGGTTCCTCTCCGGAAAAGGCGAATTTGATTATAAATTAATTTCTTTCAGGAATTTAACCCGGTTTCATGCCTCAAAAACAAGGGAGACCGGAGATATTTTTAGTATACCATTATTAAGAGGACGGCTGACATGTATTTCGGCTTGAAGAGGACCCTGATGTTGCCCCTCTGGTGCGGCGAGTCATTTCCCGCCGATCGAGAGTTCCTTTATGCGGAGCGAAGGGCTGCCGATCCTGCCCGAGAAACGGAGATCGCTGCCCACGGCATCAACATGCTTCATCAGGTCAAGGATGTTGCCGGCGATCGCAATCTCGCGCACGGGATAGGCCTTTTTCCCCTTCTCGATCCAAAAGCCCGTGGCGCCAACTGAAAAATCACCAGAAATAGGGTTGGCGGTATGCATCCCCATGACTTCGGTAACATACAAACCGTTGTCGATTGATGCAATAAGGTCGTCTGGAGAATCCCGTCCCGCTTCGATGTAGAGGTTCGTCAAACCGACGCCAGGCAGGCCTTTGAAACCGCCGCGCATGCCATTGCCCGTTGATACGGTTTTATCCTTGTTCGCCGTGTAGGTATTGTAAAGAAACAGGGCAAGCCTGCCTTTTTCAATGATGGTTTTCCTTTGCATCGGCACCGTCTCGTCATCACACGGGGCTGTGCCAAGTCCACCCTCCCGCAGTCCATCGTCGAGCACGGTAATGGCAGTTGACGCAACATCTGCTCCCAGTTTGCCGATGAAAAGCGACCTCTTTTTCTGCACGCTTTCCGCCGAGAAGCCGCTCGCCATCATAGAAAGGAACTCCTGCGCTACTGTCGCTTCAAGGATTACCGGCGCCTTAACTGATGCAATGTGTTTTGCACCGAGTAGGTCGAGGGCCTTCTGGGCAGCCCGTCGACCAACTTCCTCGATCTCGAGTTTTCGGTAAAAGCGGTTCACATCGAAGTCCGAGCCCGCCTGGGATTCTCCCCCATCCTCGGCAACTACTTCAATACTTGATGAACAGGCTGTGCTTTTATAGGAGACTTCCGCACCCAGGCTGTTCATGATCAGCGTTTCAGCATCTGAAAATGAGGCGAATGCCTTCCGGATGTGTTTTATTCGCTTGTCGACAGCGAATGCCTCGCGTTCCATGGCCATTACTCGGTCGATCTTTTCCTTTTCCGTCAACGAGACGATATCGGAATCATAGATCAAGACGGGATGATACGGAACTGCCGTTTTCTGAGGGATGGAGTGATACGGGTCCGGAACGGTATTTTGCATGTTCGTAAATGCCGCACGAGCAAGCGTGGCGAGAGCACGGTCCGAAAGATCGGTTGTGAAAGCAAACCCCAGCCGCCCCTGCACAATGAGGCGCAAGCCAGCGCCAATGTCCCGCGCCCGTTCGAATGCATCAACTTTCTGATCCTTTATTTCAATGGTAGTCGAAGAGTAAGAACGGAGAAAAACCTCAGCTGCGTCGGTCTTGTATGAATTTGCAAAGGAGAGTATTTTTTCAGCAGTTCTCTTGTCCATCCTGCCTCCTCTGGGAACTTTGAGTACTGCAGTGAACAGTTTAAGGGTTTTATTCGAAATAGCTCGCTGATGCCGTGTCCGACTCCCAGACGGTTACGCTCGCGACTTCTATGTTGTCATCGTTGGTTTTCTTCGTCATGGTGTCGTAAATCCACTTTGCCAAGTTTTCCGATGAGGGGTTGATCTGGGTGAAAGGAAAGATTTCGTTCAAGAACGTATGCTCCAGCTGGTCAAGCACTTCACGAAGTGATTTCTTGAGGACGTGAAAATCGACAGCAAGCCCCACTTCATCCAGACGTTCAGCAGTCACGGCTATGGTTACGCGCCAGTTATGTCCGTGGAGCTTTTCGCACTTACCTTTATACCCCCGCAGCTGATGGGCTGCGGCAAATTTTGATTCAACCATAAGCTCATACATAGCGTTGGATAATAGGACATACGTCGTGAAAAGTCAATAAGGAAAAAGCCGCATGTCGTCATGGGGACTTCCTTAGTGCTCCGAGTAGCCGCGAGAAATATTTCTTGCAAAAGTGCCTAAATTCAGATATGATTTTTCCAATGGAAGTGCAGAAGGAAGAATCAAAACAAACCATCGAATCGCAGTTCCTGTCAAAGGCATTAGTAAACGGGATCAGGCTTCGTATCGGGCAGATGAACAAAACCGAATATGAAGGGTTGATTCATGACGTCGGTCGGTACGAAATCAATTTTGAAGTAAACGGCGCGCTCATCACGCTTCTCAAACAGGAAATTTCCTATTTTTCCGCTCCTCAACCAGTCCTTTTCCGATCAGCGCTCCAACCGCCTCAAAGCTGTTCCGAACCATCGACGACCTTGCAGGATACCGTCGCCAACCGTCCCAACATACAACAGGAGTTTCTCGATAAAGCCATCAGGGAAAACCAGCTCCTTACTCTCTACCTGGTGAACGGTCAACGGATAAAAGCACATATTGAAGGATATGATAGTTTTACGCTTCTGCTCTCGGAAGGCGGCAGGCAACACTTGTATTATAAACACGCAATTACCACGATAAATCGGTAGACTGGAACATTTTTTTCAGATCACGAGGTGGCTACCATGGAAACAAATCTTCTCGACCGCATGCTAAACGCTTACCTTGCCGAACAAACCCCCGTAACTGTGACACTCCAGAACAAAATCCGCGTTTCGGGAAAAGTAAAGGCTTTCGACAGTTATGTTATTGTTGTGGAAGGCCAGAAGCGGGAGATACTCTATCGTCATGCAGTCTCTTCCCTTGCCCTTGCTGTTCAGGAGGAGCAGAAACGCCAATCGGTGCCGGCCGGTCCGGCATCTGCAAAAACAGCAGCTAGATCACAGAAAAGCGCGGCACACAAACCTCGTCCAGCGCAGAATTCCACGCCTCTTTCTCTATCCCCTGCCGAGCAGAGCATCAATAATGGCATGAAGGAAGGCCTCTTGAAGTGGATGCAGGAGCAAAAGGCGACTCAATAGAATGAACCTCCGATCCACGCCGCTGGCTATTACCTCCGGACTGCTCCTGGCCGCGTCCTTCCCCACCTTCAATCTGCATTTTGTCGCATGGTTTGCCCTTGTCCCGTTGCTCTTCGCCCTCAGGGGGCAAACTGTAAAAACCGGGTTCTGGCTCGGCGGGATTACAGGCATTGTTTATTTCGCCGGAACGGTCTATTGGGTAACCAACTCCATTCATTTTTATGGAAGCATTCCGCTTATCCCGGCATCACTGATCACGCTTCTTCTCTGCTCTTTCCTGGCGTTGTACCCTGCGCTCTTCGGTGCAACGTCCGTGCATCTCAGGAGCAGTAATCCAGCGCTGTTCTTCATCTCGGCTCCGATTCTCTGGACTGCCCTAGAACTTGCTAGAACATACATCTTCAGTGGTTTCCCGTGGGCTTTGCTCGGCTACACACAGTACAGCGTGCTTTCGGTCATTCAGATCGCCGACATCACCGGGGTATACGGCGTTTCATTCCTGATCGTGCTGGTGAATGTGTCCGCGGCGGAGTTTATGGGAAACAGGAAAAACTGGACCGCAATCGTCGCCGCAATTTTCGCATTGGCACTCACCTTGGGATACGGGTTCGTCAAACTGCAGTCGGCGGAGCAGTCCGACGGCATCAACATCTCAGTCGTGCAGGGAAACATCGAGCAGGACAAAAAGTGGGACCCAGTGTACCAGTCAGATGTTGTTGCCGTATACAAGCGACTGACCCTGGAAGCGCTCAAAGAGCGTCCTGACCTTGTCATTTGGCCGGAAACGGCCACGCCATTCAATTTCGACGGGATATCCGGAAATGACGCGCCCCTTACAGAGAATCTCGTCACTTTCGTAAAGCAGAACAAGATCCCGCTTCTCTTCGGAAGCCCCACGGATGAAATTCTGCCGAACCATCACATCATCAGCCGGAATACTGCGTTTCTCTTATCAGGAGGGGGGCAGATTGCTGCGGAATACAGCAAGATCCACCTTGTCCCCTTCGGCGAGTACGTGCCGCTGAAAAAAATCCTCTTCTTCATCAATAAAATTACGCAGGCAGTCGGCGATACTGAAACCGGCCATACCTACACGGTGATGACCGTTCCCTACGGCGATTCGGTCGCGCGAAAGGAAGCAAGACTCTGCACTGTCATCTGCTACGAAATCATTTTCCCCAATCTTGTAAGAACATTCGTGGACCGGGGTGCCTCCGTTGTGACAACCATCACGAATGATGCCTGGTTCGGCAAAACCGCCGCCCCGTATCAGCACTTTTCCATGGCCGTCTTCCGTGCCGTGGAAAACCGCGTTCCCGTTGCGCGCGCAGCAAACACGGGCATATCGGGATTTATTGATGCGCAGGGAAGGATCCTTGAAACTTCGGGAATTTTTACGGAAGCTTATCTAACGCACAGACTTGTTCCTGGTTCGAAGAAAACTATTTACACCCGTTATGGCGATCTTTTTTCCTACGGATGTGTGTTTTTCACGCTGGTCATGCTGGCTGCAAACCCTCGGGAGAAACCGTTCCTTAAGCATCGCTGAATATTCCCCCCTCCGCGTCCCCTGCCGCAGTGAATCCCTCAACGCACACGTTCGTTTTCCTGCCATAACGATCCTCTTAACAGAGACCGTCTAGTTCATATGGTACAGACTGTTTTTAAGAAATCCGTCGATTTGAGGCGTTTGCCGAGGATATAAAAGGTATGAGCAGCGAAGGCACGATCAAGCTCCCGGATAATGTTATAAGACGGTTTCAGCCGGGAAACCCTATCCATATCCATCCTTAGGACATGGTAATAAAATCCCACGGCCCCGGCGGACAACCGGATCTCCGGTTCTTCTGAAGAGCCCATGCAGGAGGGGCAAAGAATACCGCCTTTCATGCCGAAAAACATAGCCTCCCCTTTCGGCTGGGTTCCGCAGGAAATGCAATGATCAAGTTTAGGCTGATAACCCAGGAGCGACAGGAATTTAATCATGAAAACGCTGAGGAGGAAGAGCGGTTCTTCTCCCTCATCCAAAAGGTGAAGGACGTGTGAGAGAAGCAGAAAAGCAGGAGTGTTGCGCTCGCCCAAGGGAGACATCTCACGTACCAGTTCAAGCATAACCGCTCCTACTGCTGCACGGCCCAGATCGCAGCCGATGGATGCGTGCTGTTCGATAATCTCTGAGGACTCGAGCCGAACAAGCTCCTGGTTTTCCCGTTCGTACAGATGAAGCCGTACAAGGGTGAAGCTCTCGAGTCCCGCACCGAAGCGTTTGAAAGATTTTCGCGCATTTTTCGCGACGCCCTTTAGCATGCCGCGGTCGAGCGAAAAAAAGGAGACAAGTTTGTCCGCATCTCCCAGGTTCATGCTGCTTATGATGATTGCTTCAGTTTTTGATTTCATCGCATGTCCCAACCCGGACAAACGCACCGAACGGAACACACCGGGCATAACTACTGCAACGAGCATAAATCACCATGCGACGATATTCGCCCGGTGACACCTGAACGGCCAAGGGTAATAGTAGACTCAGCATTTAGCTTGTGATATCCGTGTTTACGGCTTTCTTCTTTTTATGCGCCCTCACATAGAAATATATGATTACGATGCTTCCGACGACAACGCCGATCAATGCCTGATGGGAGTATTTCATGATCAGTTCCTGATTGGCACCAATGATATACCCGATACAAGATAAAACCGTAACCCAAAGTCCGGCGCCGAGCACGGTATAGAGCGAGAACTTGAGGCGATTCATGCCCGCAAGGCCCGCAGGCAGCGAGATAAGATGTCGCACCACGGGCAGAAGCCTCCCGATGAAGGTCGATATCTCGCCGTGATCTTCGAAATACTGTTCCACTTTGGCGAACTTCTCTTCCGTGATCCATACATACTTTCCGTACTTGAGGACCAATGGCCTGCCCAGATAATGCGCTGCAAAATAATTGACATAGGCTCCTGCAAGACTCCCGGCCGCTCCGCAGAGAATCACGATTGCCATGTTCATCTGGCCCTGTTGGGCAAGGTAGCCTGCGGGTGGCATTATGAGTTCGCTCGGAAGAGGAATGACAGAACTTTCCATGGCCATGAGAAGAAAGATTCCAGGATACCCCAGCGCGCCGATGGTCAACACCAGCCAGATGATCAGTTCATGCATTGCTAATCTCCCTCCTGGAGAATTCCGATATTTTTGAGCATGCCCACGTCCTCGCGCCAGCCCTTTTTTACCTTGACGTAGAGCTTCAGGAAGATCTTGGTCCCGAGCAGCTTTTCTGCATCATGCCTCGCCAGCGTACCGATCTGCTTCAGCAAGGTCCCGCCCCTGCCGATCACGATCCCCTTTTGTGAATCCCGCTCCACGTAAATAACGGCATGAATGCGCGTGATGTCGGGCTCTTCCTTCATATCCTCGATGACCACGGCCGTGGAATAGGGTATTTCCTCCTTCGTGAGTTCGAATATCTTCTCGCGGACGATTTCAGATACGATAAAACGTTCGGGCTGGTCCGTAAGCTGGTCATCGGGAAAATACCGCGGTCCCTGGGGCAACTTTCTGGTAATCGCCTCGATCAGACCGCCGAGATCGTTCTGGAGAGCTGAGATAGGAATGATCTCCGCGAAGGGATAGAGCTTGCTGCATTCTTGCATGAGCGGCAGCAACGTCTCTTTTTTTACAAGATCGACCTTGTTGATGACCAAAAACACCGGTGTTTTTATCTTCTGAAGCGTTTCGATGATGAATCTGTCCCCCCCTCCGGGCCGTTCGGTCGCTTCAACAAGCATGAGGATCACATCCACTTCGTTATACGTCCTGAGTGCTGTGTTTACCATGAACTCGTTCATCTTATGCATTGGTTTATGGATGCCTGGCGTGTCCATGAATACCATCTGCGCTCCAGACTGGTTCACAATGCCGATAATCCGGTTCCGTGTGGTCTGTGGCTTGTCGGAAATAATGGCTATCTTCTCGCCCAGAAGGGCGTTGAGTAGTGTGGATTTCCCTACATTCGGCCTGCCGATAATGGAAATGAATCCTGATTTGAATTTTTTATTCTCTGTCATGGGGGTTAGAATACCCGAAATCACCTGCCCGCGCAATAGAAAAGCCGGGTAAGCATGTTGCAGAACGAAAATCTGCCATCTCTCAGCCGTTTATCCCTTCCCTGAATCCTTTCTTTTTCACTTTCTATTTGACAATCAGCCGCGATTGTCGGTATTATCACACAGCCATGACCGAGAAAACCGATATCAACGCCCTTCGCGATAAAATCCTTACGCTAAAAAAAGACCTGAACGCCATCATTCTCGCACATAATTACCAGCGACCCGAGGTGCAGGACATCGCTGACATTACCGGTGACTCCCTCGAACTTTCCCGCGCAGCGGCAAAAACGGACTATGACGTGATCGTATTCTGTGGCGTACATTTCATGGCTGAGAGTGCCTCAATCCTATCGCCTGATAAGACTGTCCTGCTGCCCGAGATCGGCGCAGGATGCCCCATGGCAGACATGGTAACGGTTAAAGGCCCTCGAAAGACAAAGCGGGAGCTTTACAGCGATGTCCTCGGCATTGCTTTTAAATTCGCCGATGACTTCACGCTTATTGATTTGAAAAAGCAATATCCCGGCGTTCCCGTTGTCGCCTACGTGAACACTTCCGCGGCGGTGAAGGCCGAGAGCGATATATGCTGTACATCATCGAATGTCGTCAAGGTCATTGAATCGCTCAAGGAGGATACGGTCATCTGCATCCCTGACCGGAACCTCTCCTCCTATGCCGCCAAGCGGACGAAGAAGAATATCATTTCCTGGGACGGTTTCTGCAACGTGCATCATGCACACCTCGATGTGGAAGACGTGAAAAAAGCTAAAGCCGATCATCCCGACGCTGTTCTCGTGGTTCATCCGGAATGCCCGCCAGAAGTGCAGGACATGGCTGACCAAATCGCAAGCACCTCCGGTATGCTCCGCTTCTGCAAGGAATCGAACCATAAGGAGTTTATCATCGGAACCGAGGAAGGCATTCTCCATCGCATGAAAAAGGAAAGCCCCGATAAAAAGTTCTATATCCTGAACAAGGAGATGGTCTGCCCAAACATGAAACGGACAAGGCTCGAAAGCGTGCTCACGGCCATGGAGAAAATGCAGTACGTGATCAAAGTGCCCGAGGACATCCGCATAAAGGCAAAACGTGCGCTGGACAGAATGCTGGTGATCAAGTGACATTTCAAAGTTTTCCATTCAGAACTTCATGACATGAACCTTCACAAGATATCGTTTCTTTTTTTTATACTTTGAACCATGAACCCTGCACACTCAACTTTATTATTATGACCGCCGCCATCCTCATACTTCTTGCATCCTTCGTCCTCATCCTGCTCTGGCTCGTTCTCCAGTCCCAGAAAAAGACGGTCGACCCGACCGTCAACCTGCTCCAGCAGGAAGTTCAGTCGCTACGCGGCCAGCTGACCGAAGCAATGCAGCGGAACCAGGAGACTGTAAATCAGCAGCTCGGCCAGTTCTCGAATCAGGTAAGCACCCAGCTGGTCCAGGTCACGAACCTCGTGAACACCCAGCTCGGCCAGGTGGCATCACAGATGAACAGCCGTCTTGGCCAAGTGACGGAGCAACTCCAGAAGTCTACGGGCGATCTCAACAGCCGTCTCGATAATGCAGCGCGTGTAGTGCAGGAAGTCAGCAAAGGTCTCGGCAGCCTCGGGGAGGCGACCCAAAAGATTTTCCTCGTGGGCAAAGATATCGCAAGCCTCCAAGAAATCCTTCGTTCGCCCAAACTGCGTGGTGGCTTGGGCGAGCTTTTTCTCGGTGACCTTCTGGCCCAGATATTCCCGCTTTCGCATTACGCCCTCCAGCATCGTTTCAAAAGCGGCGAGGCCGTGGACGCCGTCATCAAGCTCGGTAGCAGCGTTGTTCCCGTGGATGCCAAATTTCCACTCGAAAATTTCAAGCGCGTTGTTGAGACGGCAACCGAGGAAGAACGCAGAATTGCAAGGAAAAGGTTCATCGGTGATGTAAAAAAACACATCGACGCCATTGCCGGAAAGTATATCCTTCCCGATGAAGGCACTTTCGACTTCGCACTTATGTACATCCCTGCCGAAAACGTATATTACGAACTCATCATCAAAGACGAAGCAATCGACACGGACAAAGGCCTGCTGAATTATGCCTTTACGAAAAGGGTCATCCCTGTCTCACCCAATAGTTTTTACGCCTATCTTCAAACTATTTTATTGGGCCTCAAAGGCATGCATATCGAGGAGCAAGCGCAGGAAATCCTGAGAGGTCTTGAAAGACTTTCAGGAGATTTCGATAAGTTTAAATCAGATTTCGAGCTGCTGGGGAAACATCTGACGAACATGAAAACGAAATATGATGATGCGGATAAGAGGCTTGAAAAATTCAGCGATCGTCTCCAATCATTGAGCGGGACTGAGCCGGGTCCCGTCATCGATGAGACAAAAAAACTGCCGCTTTGATTGCCGCGGCAGTCTCAACATATTCATTTCAAACTGGCTGAAATTCATCACTATGCGATGATATCAATGACATTCTTTTGCGTGGCCTAGGCTGCTTGGACGAAAAAAACAAGATGAAAACACTACAATCAAAAAACGGCCTAGGATTGGGTCCCGAACCGTTTGCATGTTGTCGTTACGCTCTGGCGAGAGTTGCAACGGAAAACTACGCTTTTTTTTCTTCCTTATCCTCAATCTTCGGCTTGTCGGTCTGATTCTCATTCATGGCCTTTTTAAAAGCCTTGATGCTCTTTCCAAGCCCTTCGCCGAGTTCAGGCAGTTTACCGGGGCCGAAAATGATGAGGACGATAAGCAAAATTAATATCAGATGCATTGGTTGAAACAGCCCTTCAAACATAGGATAATTCCTCCTTATCTAGCGGTATTATACTGGCATTAAAGCATGCTGTCAATTTTAAATTGGAAGGCATGGAAGAAGAAACACTTAGATCGTTATGGAAAAAGACGGTATTGACGATTGGGATGGTAAATTACCCTTACCGAATATATCGTGATTTACGTCGCGGACCCAGTTTCTGGTAAAAGTTTGATGGTCGTTCCACCTGAGCAAAAAGAGATTGCGGAACAACAAGAATTGATATAAAATACGGCCACTTCTTAGAATGCTATGAAATTTGATAAAATACTTTTTATCTTCGGTCTTATTCTTATCGCAGGGCTGGCGTTAAAGTCGATAAAGCAATTTATCTACTTGTCGTTCACGCTTTTGACCCTGAAATTTGTCTGGATATTTCTCATCATATTGTTTATCTTGATGTCGTTGAAAAAAAAGTCCCCGTCTTCGGGCGGGACGAAAAAGTAGCCTGAATAGGAGGAGGACATAATATGGGGAGAGGTCTTTTTCAGCCAATGCATCTGCTTCTTATCCTGGTGATCGTGCTGGTCATCTTCGGCCCGGGGAAGCTGCCGGAGATCGGCGAAGGGCTCGGGAAAAGCATCAGGGGATTCAAGAAAGCCATGTCCGAGAAGGATGGGGACACGGTGGAAGCGAAAAAAGAAGAGAAGCAGGCATAGACGCTCCTGCGGAGCAGCATTTTTCAGCAGGTTGGGCTTACAGAGTATGACCGGGCCGACCTGCTCTTTTTTTGTGCTCAATACGGTCAACCGCAGGTCTTGCTCATGATTTTATCACGGCCGTAAGGTGACAGTTGTCGCAGCTCCCCGATGATGCCCGGCAGAAGTTCGATGACCCGGTCTATCTCGGCTTCGCTCGTATAACGGCTGAGCGAGAAACGGATGGAGCCGTGGATGGCGGTGAAGGGGATTCCCATGGCCCGGAGCACATGGCTCGGCTCCAGAGAGCCTGAGGAGCAAGCGGAGCCTGACGATGCGCAGATGCCGTACTCATCAAGCCGAAGGAGGATTGCTTCTCCCTCAACATACTCGAAACTGATGTTTGTTGTGTTTGGCAGGCGGTTCGTGACATCGCCGTTCACCCGCGCGTCCGGGCAGGTGTGAAGCAGCGCTTGTTCCAGCTTGTCCCTCAGCCCTGCAAGGCGTGCGGCTTCGACGTTTATATGGTCCCGTGCAAGCTCGCAGGCCATGCCCATGCCGATGATGGAGGCAACGTTCTCCGTTCCTGCTCTTCTTCCCTGTTCCTGGTGGCCTCCGATGAGATAGGGATGGAATCGCGTTCCCTTCCTGATATAAAGTGCGCCGACACCCTTTGGCGCATGCACTTTGTGACCCGACAGGGAGAGCATATCCACTGCCAGCTTTTTTACGTCGAGAGGAAGCTTGCCCCCGGCCTGGACAGCGTCGGTATGGAAGAGTATCTCCTTTTCCTTAAGGATCTCTCCCATTTCGGCAATCGGGAATATTACGCCGGTTTCGTTGTTCGCAAACATGATTGAGACGATTGCCGTATCATCATCGAGCGCTTTCAGGAACACATCATGATCGAGCCTGCCCAATCTGTCAACAGGGAGAAAGGTTGTCCGAAGGCCTTTTCTGGAGAGATAGCGGACGAAGTTCAGGACAGCGGGGTGTTCCACTCGGGTAGTCACGACGTGCCGTTTGTGGGGAAAGGACTCGACCGCGCTCATGATGGCCGTATTATCGCTCTCGCTCCCGCAACTCGTAAAAACGATTTCCTCGGGCTCGGCGTTGATGAGGGCAGCAACCTGCGCGCGGGCTTTCTCGATCTCATGATGGACCTGGCCGCCGAAGGTGTGCATGCTCGACGGATTTCCGTAGTTTTCGCGGTAGTACGGGAGCATCTTCTCAAGGACCTCGGGTGCGACCGCCGTCGTTGCATTATTGTCAAGATAGACAGGGTTCATTCTTCCTCTACGATGATGTCGTCACTCACCAGTTCCCGCAGCTTCTCCTGGATTCCCTGAATTGTGATATCCCCCATGGGACAACCCACGCATAGGGCACGAAACGAGACGATCACCCGGTTGCCGACGATGTCCTTGAGTTCAATATCGCCGCCGTCGGCCTGGAGCCGCGGACGGATCTCCTCTTCCAGAACCTCCTGAATCAGCGCGATCTTCCGGAGGTTGGTCATGGACTTCGGGGCCTGAGGCATTTTTTGAATTATTGGCGAGGACCAAAGGTCCTTCAGGATCGCCTCTATGTCAGGGACGCAGGAGCCGCATCCGCCACCGGCCTTCGTAAAGTTGGTTACCTCTTCAACCGTGGTGAGGCGATTCTCAAGGGCCACCTTCCGGATCTTTTCTTCGGTCACCTCGAAACATTTGCAGATGACCTTGCCCTCCACCTCAGCATGCTTCTCCTCTCCCCGGTAGTTCGCGATTGCCGCCTCGAGGGCCTCCCTGCCCATGACCGAGCAATGCATCTTTTCTTTCGGAAGGCCTCCGAGATACTCAGCGATGTCCTGGTTGGTAACTTTGAGCGCATCGTCTACGGTTCTACCCTTGATCAGTTCGGTGAGGACCGACGAGCTGGCAATGGCCGAAGCGCATCCGAAGGTCTGGAATTTCGCGTCGATGATCCTGCCTGTGGCTTTATCGATCCTGAGGGTCAGCTTGAGGGCATCGCCGCAGAGAATGCTGCCTACTTCTCCGACGGCGTCGGGATTCTCGATCTCCCCGGCGTTCTTCGGGTGAAGGAAGAAATCTTTGACCTTTTCAGTGTAATCCCACATAAGGTATCAAACCTTCAGGTTTATTGCGCAGAGTCATTCTGTCTCAAGAGAGTGCTTTTCGATGAGTATAGTATAGCACCAATTTTCCACTATGAAGGGTTCTTGGCAATGCGGCAGGCAATCAGCATGCAATACACTTCTACCGGAAAATGCGGTAGTTTGTTACATCTTCCACTGCCTCTAACAGGTTCTATTCCTATTAACTTCATAACTTTGTTGTTATCTCCTCCCACGCCAATTTGCCTGTCGGCGAGACAAACATAGACGCTTTAAATTCGGAGTACTTTTCGCTTGACCAGGATATTATAATCAGTATAGTGGCAATAAAACAATTTGTTACAAATTCGTGAGCGTTTCTTATATAATTATGCTATCTTTCTTGTGAGGATTGCATCTCATAAATTTGTGTTTAATAATCACCCTGACAGACGACAGTGCCCCCTAGAATTGTCAGCATTGGGATAGCGGATGTCAGCTACGCAGACAGTAAAATAACTGCGTGTGTCATGCGGAGGAGGAGCTTTACCAGGCAAAGCGTTCAGGGCGTAATCGCTTAGTTGTCAGCTGTATTTAATAATTGGGAAAATAGTGAACAAGGAAGTCTTGGCAAGTTTAATGAAATGCGGGGAATTTGAGAATCGCGGCGGGGATGGGAAAAGATTGTCGTGCCGTTAAAAAGGATAATTATTGCATGTGCTGGATAGTTGCGAAAACAATGTGCGTCGAGCGACCTCAGGGTAGTTTCGTTTAGAGAAGCGAAACCTATAAAAAAAATTATGACTATTTTGCATATGTCCAGCGAACAAAATCTGATTACAAGGCGCAAATTTAATTGGCATTTGATCAAATCTGTAAAGGTTTCCCTATCTCAGTCGGGGAATCTTTCATTTAACAACCAGTCATGCCTGTTCTTCGGCCGAGCTGCTGTACGACGTATTTCTTAACAGCGATTAAACTTCGACGAGGATTGTATGAAACGCAGGTCGGGTGAGGATCGAAGAAAATTCAATAATCCAAATTACAAAGGGACAGACCGGAGGAGTGGGAAAGACAGAAGATCTGGCAAAGACCGGCGAAAGTCGATTTTCTATGGCATTTGAAATTTGATACGAACGATTACGAATTTATAATATTTAAAATTCTTTCCTTAATTTCGTCATGAAGGTGTGTTGGGGATATGAAAACGATACTATTAGTCGATGATGATCGCGATATACTGAATTATCTTGAGCTTACCTTGAAATCGGGTGGATACAAAATAATTTCAGAAACCGATGCTCTATCGGCCCTATGTACTATCCAGAAAGGGATTAATATTGATCTTGTGATTACAGACTACTCAATGCCCGGAATGGACGGCCATGAATTTTTCAACGAAGTCACAAAGGTCCTTCCATCAGTACCGGTAATCATGCTCACAGGTCATGTTTCAGTCGAAAACTATTTAAAATCACTCAGTCTGGGTCTTTATGAATATGTTAGCAAGCCAATTGATTCAACTCTTTTACATCGCATTGTGAAGAGCGCACTTGACAGCTCAGAAGCTCAATAGGCGAGCCAGGGTGCGCCTGTGACCTGCGCGGTTATATTTAGATAATGATGACCCCTTCACACAGAAGGTGGATAATGCGCTCTATCGGGCAAAGGCAGAGGGATGGAATAGAGTCAAAATAGCCTGACTGATCAATGTAATAGCTTTCCACTTTTTGACTGAAACAAGTTGTTTATAGCACAAAGAAGAGGATATAGGGATAGAAGAGAGAATGGTTTGTCACGAGATTTATCTTATTTCAGGAACAAGAACTCGCCAACATACAGCAGCAATAACACAAACCAGCCAGCCAGGATGACGAATTCCAGAGTTGCGCGGTACGACACGCTGAAATTCTCCGTTGCCATGGTGTACACGTCTTCGAGCGTGTCGAGCTTTTCCTTGATCTCCGACTTCCAGTTGTCGAGATGAAATTTCCTCGAGATCAGGGAGTAGAGTTTCGCAGAATACCAGTCTCCGATCAGTTTGATGTTCCGCTCCACAGCCTCTGACTCAAGAATGGACTGCGTCCGGATTTCGATGATCTCTTTCATGACTTTCCTGACTTCCCGCGCCCGTATGATCGGCAGGCCTTTGGGAACCGATATGAGTCGGAGTGTTTTTTCAAGGCGTTCATCGAGGTCGAAGTCGAGAATTCTCGATTTCAGGAGCTGGAGGTTCGCAATTTCAAAGAGCTCGATGTTGCTGTCGAAATCTCCCGAGGAATCGAAAATAAACGCGCCGTCCCAGTCCACGATCGTAATGTCGTCCTTGCCGTACTTCAGGTTGGTCGAGAGCGTGGACTTTACCTCTTCCTCGTCGAGTTCTATTTTCTCGTTCTTCAAAAACGCGGCGATCCGGTCTCCATACAGGGAAAGGCAGATTTCAGGATCCCCGCTGTAATCGGAGATGCAATAGACACTGTACTCCTCGTCGAACTGTGGATCGCAGCCGTACTCTCCCAGAGTCTTTCTGCAGACGTTAATAAGCGATCGTTTGAGTTCCAGCGTTGTATTGGCGAGGATATCGTCCGTACTTAGAGAAGCTTCGACGACCACGACATCGGGCAGATAAGCCTTAACAATAAAGTTGACTTCAACGCCGTCGTTGATGCGTTTATCGACTTTAATAACCTTCTGTTTTGGGATGACGTCGGGATAGCTTGGTGCGCTCTTGATGGTCTTGATCTCCACTACGTCTGAGGCCTCAAGGTTTTTCTCAGTTTCACCGAAAAGAAATACTACCAGTCTGCCGGGAAAGTGTTTTCTTTCTTGTTCCACGAGAATCTCCTTTCGTGGGATACTGATAAGCCTGTCAGCATGACGAAGCGGACTATGATTTCTTACATCGTCTCTTCAGGGACTTCAGGAGCATAAGCGAATTCCTCGCGCGTAAGCGCCTTGTAACCGAATATGGCCAGCGATACGAGCCCCCATGCCAGACCCACCAGCACCCCGCCGTCGATGATGCCCCGCCATGGTTGAGGAAGGAGCCGCACCAGGATGACCAGCACAATGATTCCTGCGGTAACCGACAGGGAGGTAATCCGGCGTCTGCGCGGAGCGTGAAAGTAAGCCATGCAGAACAGCGGTGCAAGCACGATATGCAGGAAATTGGAATGTGTCAGCAGATACCGCGCCCGTGCCGCCACGCGCGGTGAGAAGGCCAGATGAAACGCCCGATATCCTTCCGCATAAGCCATGAAGATCAAGATGAGGATAAAGGCGATCCTGTGGTACCAGAACCACTCGAACGAAAGGGCTTCAACTGCAATCGGAGTCAGCCGGTATACGGCGCTGCCGAGCAGGAACATCACCCCTGCCAGTCCCCAGTAGGCTCCGAATCGCGACATGGAAAATTTAACCTTCCAAAATTAAGGAACTTACAAATAAGCAACTTCGGGCGTGCTGAACCAATACTTTGGTTTGATGCAAAAGATCAGTGAGCCCTTTCAGCGGGAGTTGCTCCTGACACATTCCGAGCAGTGAATATCTTGTCATCCAGGAACGTCAGCCACAGTTTTTTCCAAGTGCTCCAGCTATGTCCCCCGTCGATAACGATCACATGGCCCGATGGCATGGAGGACGCCAGCAAAGCCTGTGCATCGGAGAACCGGTCATCACGTCCGTATCCCATATAGATATTCCGAAAGCATTCTTTTTGCTGGCCGCAATCTTTGACCCACATCCACAAATGCTTGTCCCACTGCTCTTCGGTATTCATCCTGATTTCGCCAGGATTCCATTTCTCCAGTCCGCCTGCTTCCGCGATACTATGGATGACCGACTGACTTCCCAAAAAAGGCCCCAGGAGTACCACTCCCGTAATTTCATCCGGGTGTTCTCTGGCGTAGGTCAAGGAGCCGTAGCCTCCGAGAGAATTGCCAATAAGCCAGATCTGGCTGTATGCTCTGGCTCTGGACGGCTGAATCACATCCTCCCTGAGCCGCGTAAAGACAGTTCCATTCATATAGTAGCCCACGTGTGCATTCACTGCAATTACGTCAACCGGAAGCCTCCGTTCCCGCACCGCTTGGATGAGCCCTTCTTTCTGAAAAACCGTAACGGAATCGCCTCTTCCTGGCAAAAAAACAAAAAGCATGCGCGAACCCTGGATGTCTCGAGCGTCGTACTCGATCGTCTCGATCGGTATCCGAACGGGTTGCATGCAACCGTTCAGCAGGAACAAGTAGGAGAGAAGCAATACTATTTCAATCGAGAAAAAGTACCTCGAAGGCATCTTGGTATCTCCTGGTCGAAGAAGTCCACGCTTACGATCTGTGACATGTCGTACAGTTCTTGAAATCCTTCACATCAAATGTGATTTTTGTCCGCTATGGCAGTTGTCGTAAAAATCCCCCTTCGTTATCTTGGACATGTCCATTTTGCAGGATCTGTCGGACATTTGAAAGACATGATAATGACAACGCGTAGGCTTGAGCCCTTTTGCTTTTAGGTGTAAATCATGGCTGAACAGCACCTTGCCGGCACTCGCGGGGGAAAAGATCAAATGCTACCCCCGCCGGTCACGCCATGGCGCCAATTGGCGTGCCAAGAGAAAAAAGATAAGCCGCCAACTTGATTTTTAATGCATTCCTGTCCCTGCAGTTAGTGGTTCACTATACAACAAACCGGCATTGCCTCATATTATAGCAGAAATACTATTTTAGCAGCGATAGAGCTGTCTTTGCCAAATATGTGGCAACCATTCGCACGGATTCGGTTTTGCGCGTATATCATTCCAATCCACCGATCGCCTTCAGGATGCCCTGAAGGAGGACAGTCGGTGTAGGCGGACATCCGGGAATGCGCGCATCGACAGGGATTACTTTCTCAACCCCGCCGAGGGAGGCGTAGCTCTCACCGAAAATGCCGCCCGTACATCCGCAGTCACCAACGGCCAGTACGATTTTTGGTGTTGGTGTTGCGTTATAGGTCCTCTTGAGGGCGATTTCCATATTGTGCGAAACAGGGCCGGTGACCAGAAGGAGGTCCGCAAACCGCGGAGACGCGGTGAAATGAATACCGAAGCGCTCGCAATTATACATGACGTTATTCATCGCATGGATTTCGAGCTCGCATGCGTTGCAGGATCCTGCGTCGACCTGTCGGATGGCAAGACTCCCCTTGAAGCGGCGTTTGACAGCATCGGTGAGCGCAACTCCAATCCTCTCGATCTCCGGATCGGTGATGGCGGGAAGACGCTCTGTAACGATTCCGGTATGGAATATCTGTCGAAGAATGGATATCATAGGACTCCTGATTGTTCCAAGCTTAAAACCCAAACATCGATTCAAACTTCAAATGGTCGTTGCATCCGACTCTGCAGTGTTTTCTTCTTGATTAGTGCTTTGAATCCTGCCCTGTGTCATTGATTCTTCGATGTTCCAGGGATATTGTACTTACAAATCATTCCCCGAGTATGATTGATTGAAGCTCTTGTTGCACAAGGGGAAATCGGGAACAATGTTGCCGTGGATGCATTGCTCCAGTCCAAGCCAGTTCACGCTCGAGGGGTCTCTCACCATGCAGCGATTGATCTCGCCCGCCGGTCCCGACTGTACCCAGTAAAGAATCTCGCCACGCCACCCTTCAACTGCGGCGAAGCCGGACCGGTCTGGCATCGGCGCATCGAAGGGCGCCAGGATTTTCCCAGGGGGCAGCGTCCTGAGAATCTCACGAATGATCCGTATGGAATCGCGGATTTCTTCGACGCGGACCCATGCCCGGGAATGAACGTCCCCGGATACGAGCACGGGGATGGTGATGCCGATCCGATCATAGGGCGGAAAAGGATGATGAATGCGGCAGTCCAAGTTCAGCCCGCTTGCCCGCGCAACAAATCCTACAACGCAGAGGTCCCGTGCCTGGTCAGGCTTCAGGACGCCTGTGTCCCTGATCCGGTCCTCCAGCGATGAGTTTTCGTCATATATTGCTACGAGTCGCTCGAATTCTCTCTCTAGCCAATCCATCTCGAGAAGGATTTTCTGCGCTCCATCGGCGGAAATGTCCGGGATAACGCCGCCCGGAACCACCTGATCCATCATAAAACGGTGACCGAAAAGCTTCAGATTCGTGCGAACGACGATTTCTTTCAGACGGTGGAAATGGTAGAGGAGGAAGGCAAAAGCCACGTCATTGCAGATGGCTCCAAGGTCGCCCAGATGATTCGCAATACGCTCCCGTTCAAGAAAAAGCGCTCGGAGCCAGAGAGCCCGGTCAGGTAGAATACAACCCGTAATTGCCTCGACCGCTTGGGCATAGGCCAAGCTATGCGCAACGGTCGTATCGCCCGATACCCTGCCGGCAAGGCGGAAAGCTTCTTTCCAGGAGAGCGATTCGAATCGTTTCTCAATGCCCTTGTGAACGTAACCGAGCCTCTCTTCGAGGTTGAGTACGTCTTCCCCCATGGCTTGGAACCGGAAATGTCCTGGTTCGATGATGCCCGCGTGCACCGGACCGACGGGAATTTCGTATACACCCTCGCCTTCAGCGCGTATCCATCGATATTCGCCGTGAACCCGGGGCAACCGGTTGTTAGCATTAAAAGATTTCCTGAGCGGCCACGCATCTTGGGGCCAGTCTTCATGCTTGATCCATGGCCGTACATCGGGATGTCCAACGGCTGCAACCCCCATGAGACTCTGCATCTGGCGTTCGAATCGATAGGCCGGAACGAATTTTTTCGTCAAACTGGGAAACGTCGGATCATCTACCGGTGCCTCAGTCTTGATTACCAGGTATTCCCGCTCCCGACGGTAACAGGCGTAAATACCGTATCCCCTTCCGAAGAGAGTCTCGTCGGAAGCCCATTCCGCAGCCAAGAGAGCATATTCCTTCTTAAGTGCTTTCGCTGCCTCGGAGAACCGATGACGGGGAACGACAAGTGACATGACGGTTGACGGAGCGAGGTTTTCGTCTTCCCGCGCATCGGCTCCCAGCAAGTTCATAATGAGGTTCTTGAGTCTGATCATATCAATTGCTCTACCATTAAGTCTGATGGTCTCTAGTTAAGACGACTAATTTGTTTTTTTAACAATCTGGTCCTATCCTCATTCCTTTCATTTCAGCAGTACGACCGCTGTATGAAACCACTCTGCTAAAAATTTTGGCATATACAAACCGAGAATGAGGACCGCGAAAAGATGCAGTATCACCGGGACATGCGCCGCCTTTAAATGATTCTGATAGGCCGGAACCTCGCCAAAAACCATGGGCTGCACCCTTCGGAACAGTGCGGCAAAGGAAACAGCGAGCCCAAGAAGAAGAAAGGGCGCGAATAGAGGCGCGTCCTTGATTGTTGCCGTGAGTATCAGAAACTCGCTCGTGAACACGCCAAAGGGCGGCATCCCCACGATCGCCATGACCCCAAGCGCCAGCCCCCATCCTACGAGCGAATTGCCCCGTATGAGCCCCTTGATTTTTTCCATCTCCTGCGTCCTGTGCATCTGGGATGCGTGGCCCACCGTAAAAAAAATGGACGACTTGGTCAGACTGTGCACCAGCATGTGGAGGAGCGCACCGAAGGTCGCAACTGGTCCTCCGAGACCGAAGGCAAAGGTGGCGATGCCCATGTGTTCGATGGATGAATAGGCGAAGAGCCGCTTAATGTCCTTCTGACGCAGAAGTGAGAAAGAAGCTACGAGGATCGATATGATGCCAAAACCCATCATGATAGTGCCCGAATGATGGGTGCCCGTCGAACCATCGACCAGCACCTTGCACCGGACAAGCGCATAGAGAGCGATGTTGAGCAAAAGGCCGGAGAGGACGGCCGAAATCGGCGTGGGGCCCTCGCTGTGGGCGTCGGGCAGCCAGTTATGTATTGGAACGAGCCCCACCTTCGTGCCATAGCCGACCACGAGAAAGACAAAGGCCAGCGACAGGATCGTCGGCTCCAGCTGGTCGCTCACCTGTGCGAGGTTTGTCCAATGGAGCGCCTCGCCCCCGGGACCGAGTACTTTTTCCGCGGCGAAATACAGGAGCACCGTCCCGAAGAGAGCAAGAGCGATGCCGACGCCACAGAGGATGAAGTATTTCCATGCGGCTTCGATCGCCGCAGGTGTGCGGTAAAGGGAAACAAGAAGGACCGTGGAGAGCGTTGCCAGTTCCATGGCAATCCAGAGAATGCCCACGTTGTTGGTCAGGAGGCAGAGTAACATGGCGAATATGAAGAGCTGGAACATGGAGTGGTAGAAGCGAATTCTCCGATGGCCTATGGTGCCATGTTCCCGTTCGCGCCGCATGTACCGCCTGCTGAAAACGGACGTTGTCATGGATACAAACGCAGTGAGAACCGTCAGGTAAACGCTGAAGGCATCGACGAAAAAGAAATTGTTCCCTGCGAGCATCGGTCCCTGGTCGTAGACCTGGAGGGCCAATACGATACTTGTTACAAAGGTTGCGGCGGAACCTGCGATGTTTACCTCGGGAGCGAACTTCCGGTCACCGATGAAGGCCAGCGCCAAGGATGCGACGAGCGGAACGACTAATAGGATGAGAAGAGCCACGCCGAACCTCAATTCATAAAAAATATTTTGCAGCAGAATAGCAGGAAAACGAGGGTGCAGAGGAAACAGGGAAATTCAAATATTTTCCGCTATTCCCAACGCCTCTGAGAAACAACTTCCAGATTAATCTTCTTCCTTTAGCCGAGCCATCTGGTCCACATCGAGACTGTCGAAGGTGGTGCTGATATGGAAGAAGAACATCCCGAATATAAAGGCCGCAATCAAGAGATCAAGCGCCACTCCCAGTTCTACCACCAGGGGCATACCGTAGGTGGCGCTGGTCGCTGCGAAAAGGAGTCCGTTCTCCATGGCGAGAAACCCGATGATCTGCGTGACTGCATGCTTGCGGGTGATCATCATCAAAAAGCCCAGCATGACCGTGGCCAGTGCCACTGCCAAGGTCGAGCGGGTAACCAACGTCGAGAGTTCCCGGATTGGGGCGGTCAGATGATAGGAGAAGATCACCAGCACGATTCCCATGAGCATGGTCGCAGGAATGTTCACTACGGTTTCCACTTCTTTGTGGATTTTCAGCTTGACGATAAGTCTGTGCAAAATATAGGGCAACAGGACGACCTTGATCGCAAGGGTGAGGATCGACGAAATGTACAGATCGTGTGCTCCGCCCAGGTACCCCACGATGGCTGTGCTCACGGCAAGAAAGAAACCTTGCCATGCAAAGAGGTGCAGCAGAGCGTTCATCCTCCGCTGAACGACCAGGCCGAAAGCCGTCAGGAGAATAAAAGAGGCGAGTAGGCTGTTAAGATGTGATGCAAGCTGCACGTTCATGACATACCTCTTTTATGATTTTGCAATAAAAACGGCGAACTCAAGAATCCAGCCACTCCGGCTTTTATGAAACCCTTCTTTTCCTACGTCTTATTCCAGCATGAAATACGACAGCATTCCTATTGTTGCGAAGAGAAACGCGCTTCCCAGAAACTCGGTTATGCGGAAGATCCGCATCTTTGCCAGCCCGGTCTCGATTAACACGAGTACCACCCCGATCCCCGCGAGTTTGAACAACAGGACAGGTAATGCAACGGCAACGGCGAACAACTCTCCATTCCGGGGGATGCCCCAGGGGAAAAAGGACGCGATCCCCAGCACGGCGAAAAGAAAAAGCTTCATCATGCTCGCCCATTCTATGAGGGCGAGGTGTCTGCCCGAGTATTCGAGAATCATGGCCTCGTGAATCATCGTGAGTTCCAGATGGGTGGCAGGATTGTCAACTGGTATCCTTCCTGTCTCCGCCAGGGTAATCAGGATAAAGGCAAGGAGTGCAAAAGCAAGTGACGGCCGAAGCAGAGAATGTCCCTGGGAAATGACGATAGCCATCTGCGACAGTGATGTCGATTTGCCCACCAGGGAAACGGCGAAGACCGCCATAAGCATGGCCGGCTCGGCCAGCGAGGCAATCGTCATCTCCCGACTCGCCCCCATGCCGCCAAAGGCTGTGCCGATATCCATGCCAGCCAGGGCAGTAAAAAAACGCGCTATGGAAAAAAGCGCCACCAGGGCGATGACATCGGCCGTGGCTGACAGCGGAAGGTCCATCGAAAGGACGGGAATGATACCGCCCGCTATAACCGATACGCCGAAGACGAGATACGGTGTAAAGCGAAAGATCCATGAGGCATTTTCTGCTAGCGTCACGTCCTTCGTGAAGAGCTTGAGGATGTCGCGCCAGGGCTGGAAAAGGCTCGGAGAAGTCCGTCCTTGGAACCAGCATTTCAACATTTTGATCCAGCCCGTGAAAAGCGGAGCAACGATCAGCAGGACAGCAACTTGGAAGACTTCTACGATAAACGGATCGATGTTCAAGCAAAACTCCCTTAGGCTATCATGTAAATATCAACAGCACCAAAATCGTCACAAATGAGTAAATGAGGTATATCTGGATCCTCCCCTGCTGCATTCTCCCGATTCTCCGGGATAGCCAGAAGCTCACATCTATCACAGGCTGGTACATCCAGGTCCAGAATCGATCCCGTACGCGGAGATGATAATGAAGCCGGTCCGGGAAGGCGGGATGAGGAGCTGGCGGAAACTGCCGCACATGCTCCTTGATGCTGAACAGAAAACCGAAAATCCTCCGGAGCGGCATGGCAAAGGAAGTTGCTGTGTATTGCATTCTGCTTGTGACCTTTTCAAACCCGCAATCCCACAGCGGCGCCCGATGGATGGCGCCCGGCCGCGCATGAAGCAAAAGATAGGTCGCGATCACGACGGCGAGAATTCCGATGAATGCAAGGGGGGCGGAATAGGAGGCCCGTTCGGCAGCAATTGGGGTGAGCCACATCCATCCCAGGCCAGAGGCCGAAGCCGCGATCTTTCCTCCCACCATCTTCTCAGCGAGAGGATCCATCCATCTGATCATATAGGTCGGGAAAATTCCGAGGCCGAAACAAGCAAGCGCTGCGAGCAGCATGCCCAGCCGCATGGACCACTTTGCTTCATGAATGCGGCCGCCATGGTGTCCGCGGTGATGTCCTAGAAACGTCACGCCGAAGGCCTTGACAAAACAGGCTGCAGCGAGAGCACTCGTGAGGGCAAGGAGCGCTGCCCCGAGCGGAATCATCAGGTTCAACAGCGGGCTGGGAAGAGCGGGAGAGAGCAGGAATGCCTGATAGGTGAGCCATTCCGATACAAAGCCGTTAAAAGGCGGTAGGGCCGAGATAGAGATGCAGCCAATCAGAAAAAAAACAGCGGTCCAAGGCATGAATCGGATGAGGCCGCCCATATCCTCCATGTTTCGCTCATGGGTAGCGTGAAGTACTGAACCCGCTCCCATGAAAAGCAGGCCCTTGAACATGGCATGGTTCAGCGTATGATAAAGGCCCGCGATCAATGCCAGGGCAGCGAGGAGCGACATATTAAAAGACGTAAAGATCATCGCAAGGCCAATACCTATCAGAATAATGCCGATGTTTTCCACGGAATGATAGGCAAGCAGCCGCTTGAGATCGTGCTGCATCAGAGCATACAGAACGCCCATGACCGCTGAAACAAGGCCGAAGACGAGCACCATTGCACCCCACCACCACGGGAATGTGTGGATTAGGTCGAACACAATCCGGACGATGCCGTAGATCGCGGTCTTGAGCATCACGCCGCTCATCAACGCTGATACATTCGAAGGAGCAACGGGGTGCGCTTCCGGGAGCCAGATGTGCAGCGGAATCACGCCCGCTTTTGCGGAGAAGCCAACAAATGCAAGCAGGAACGCCAGCGTTGCCAGTTCCGGCGGAAGATGCGCTGCGCGCATGGCGTCGAACGTATAGTTTTGGAATCCGGAGAAACCGGTGGTGAGCCCGGCCAAAACACCGAAGGATAGGAGGATTGCGATGGCTCCCACATGAGCAACGACGAGATAGAGGAACGCCGCCCTGCGGTTTTCGACCCGCTCGTCCTCATAAAGCACGAGAAAATAGGATGATGCAGCCATCATTTCCCAGGCAATCAGGAAGAAAAGGGCGTCATCGGCCAGAACGACGAGAAGCATCCCGGCGAGAAATAAAACATAAAAAACCAACAGATGCGTCACCGAACGCTGGCCGAGAAACCCCTTAACGTATCCGATGGAATAGATAGATACAAAAAATGCGAGCAGTCCCACCACAGCGAGAAAATATCCAGATAGGAGGTCGATTCTCAAATGAAACGGAAGATCAGGCAGACCAATGGGAAGAATGATCTGGGTCGTCATGCCATCCGCTAAGGACCAGAAACCGGCCACAGCGGCAAAAAAAGACGCGATAGTGGCAAGAAAGAAACCAACATTGATGAGGAGGCGCTGGTTAAGGCGCAGAAACGGCGTCAGCGCCAGGACCAGCAAAAGCACTGCAAAGGACGATGAAATGATACTGATAGGTGAGAGAAGCACGCCCTAACCTCCCTGGTCATTCTAGCATCTTCAAGCTGAAACCAATCAGTTCATGACATACTATAACTGCGTAATCAGTTCATCGTGCAACCTTGTCGATGAGTTCGGCAAGCGCCAAGATGATTGCTGTCGGCGTTGGCGGACATCCGGGAATAACGGCGTCCACGGGGATGACGTTTGCCACGCCGTTCGTGACCGCGTAGCTTCCTTTATATATACCGCCATCTTTTGCACAGTCGCCGCAAGCCACGATGAGCCTCGGTTCCGGGGTCGCAAGTGCAGTCCTCTTTAACGCAAGCTCCATCTGGCGGGATACCGGACCGGTCACAAGAAGCATATCGGCATGTCTCGGTGAAGCGACAAAGTCGATGCCGAACCGTTGGATGTCGTAAATCGGGTTCATAAGCGCCGTGCATTCCCATTCACAGGCATTGCACGAACCTGCATCAACCTGCCTGATACGCAGCGACCTATGGAAGATTGTATCAACCTTTTTCTGAAAGTCAACAATCTTCACCGTCTGCTCGGGAGATATATTGAATCCTTCAGGAAACTGGATGGCTTGTTTTTTCAAAAAAACGTTTTTTAAAATTTCTTTTATCATATTCTTAATTGCAGTTCCATATCTTACAGCCTGCAGTTAGTGTACCCTCTATGCTCCCTACATATCGGTCCCCGAGTAGGACAAGTTGAAGCTTTTGTTGCAAAGTGGGAAGTCGGGGACAATGTTGCCATGGACTGCAAACGGCACAGCCGGCCAGTTGCAGTACGATGGAGAACGGAGCTTAACCCGGAGCGGCTTGCCATTCTTGCCTGCCATCACCCAGTAGAATAGGGACCCTCTCGGCGCTTCCACGTAACCCAGCGCAGAGGCAAAGGGAGGCGCAGTTTTCAAGGGAACGGTTAAGTCGCCCTTGTAGCCGCTTTCAAGAAGAGCTTGGATTATGGAAAGGGAACATTCTGTTTCCTCGGCTCTGATCATCATGCGCGCGAGCACGTCTCCTTTTTCATGGGTATGGGCCTCAAAAATTAAGCGGTCGTAGAGTAGATGGGGATGGGACTTCCTCAGATCATCCGAGAGACCAGAGGCCCGTCCTGCCACACCGGTGACGCCAAGCTTGCGTGCGATGTCTTTCGAAAGTTTCCCCGTGTTCTCAAGACGTTCGATATGAGAAACCGATCCGAGCAGGAGTTCCATAAGTACCTTGTAACCACGTGTTGTGACATCGAGTGTTTTGAGAATATCATCGGCCTGCTTAAAAACATCTTTCGTTACACCACCGACGACGTTCAAACCGCGAAGGTACCTGCTCCCGGTGAGGATCTCGTTCAATTGCATGAGCCGTTCCTTAATAGCGGCGCCTTTCATGTAGCCCAGATTAAGCGCCGTCCCCGCGCACATATTTCCAATATCGCCGATATGGTTATAAATGCGTTCCAGCTCAAGAACAAGTGTTCTCACGGCAGATGCTTTTTCCGTGATAGCGATCCCCAGCATGCGCTCGACGGCCATGCAGTAAGCAACTCCGTGAGCAAAGGATGAGGTCCCTGATACCCGTTCGGCCAATTTCACTCCATCAGGGAATGCCAGTGTCTCGAAATGTTTTTCCGTGCCTTTATGGGTATAGAACAGCCGCGGCTCGAGATAAAAGATTGTCTCCCCGATGGCGCTGAACCGGAAGTGGCCTGGCTCGATGATGCCTGCATGCACCGGTCCAACCGGAATCTCGACAATCCCTTCTCCCGAAACCTCCATGAACGGATGGGGGACCTTGATCGTTGTTCCTCCTCCCCATTCCTGTTTATCCGTTTCGGACATGCTCCAATCCTTGCGAAGTGGATGGGAATTGGCGGGAAAAGCCTCATGAAAGACCAGCCTTCGTCCATCGGGATGACCCTGCGGCGACAGCCCGAACAGATCGCTGATCTCCCGTTCGTACCAGTGAGCTGCAGGGATGGTCTGTGTCAAGGAAGGGAAACGGTGATCTGATTCCCGCACCGGAAGAACTATGATAAAAAAACGATCGTGACCGGGCAAGTCGAATACAGTATAAATCCTGAACAAGCCATCTTTCTCACGCTCATCGCAAGCAAACATGACCCGCAGGATTGCATGCAGGTCTTCATACAAATGACGGCAGACATCCTTGAAATCGTCCATCCTGACTTCAAAGGAAGACTCATTCAGGTATTCCCAGGTTTTCACCGCTTTTTTACGAATTCTCTCCATTACTTTGCTCCAAGAACCTGCACACAGGTTCTTATGGTTTCATCAATAACAGTGGGGACTTTAAAACCCAGCGCGATAACCATTACAGCCATGAATATCATCACGGCGTTGGCCAGCCATTCACTCGCACCACCCCTCCCGGGATGATGTTCGGCCTGAGCTGCTGCGCCGTCACCGGGCCTGCCGAAAAGCATTTTTCCGAAGCCCAACAACACGCCGTAGAACACGATTACCACGAATATCAGAAAAAGCACCACCACGGGCCATAACCCGCGGTCAACACCTGCTTTCAGGACCGTAAACTCGCTCACAAATATGTTGAAAGGAGGTGTGCCTGACAACGACAATGCCCCGATAAAGGTCAACGTCCCGAGCAGCGGCATAGACGACAGGACTCCATTCACATTCGCGATATTCGTGGTCCCGAACCGGGATTGTATCTTGCCCGATGCGAAGAACATCAGCGGTTTGGACAGCGCATGGTTCAGGACATGCAGCAGCGCCCCATAGATCCCCACTGGGCCGCCGATGCCAATGCCGAGCGAAATGATTCCCATGTGTTCGATGCTGCTGTAAGCGAGAAGCCGCTTATAGTTTTCCTGCACGAGAATAAAGATGGCTGAAATGGCAATAGAGATCAGCCCGAAGAGAATCAGTAGATGACCAGTGAAGTCGCTGCCCGTCGATGGCTCTACTATCGAAACGAAGCGCATAATCCCATAAAACGCCGTGTTCAGCAGAATCCCGGAGAGTAGCGCGCTGATGGGGCTCGGCGCCTGGCTGTGAGCATCAGGCAACCAGTTGTGCACCGGTGCCAGCCCGGCTTTGGTCCCGTATCCCACGAGAACGAAGATGAAAGCGAGTTTCATGGTCTCGGGGTTCATGCGGTGTGCCATATCCCTGAGCGTGGTCCAGTTTAGCGCTCCCTCGGTCCCTATTACCGCTGTCGACGCGTAGTAGGCGATAAAGGTCCCAAGCAGGGCAAACGTGATTCCCACGGTGCAGAGGATGATATATTTCCATGCCGCTTCGACGGCCAGCGGACGCTTATGGAAGCCGAGGCCGATGAGAAGGGCCGATACGATGGTGGTGGCCTCTATGCCGATCCACATAATGGCGAGGTTGTTCGCCATGGTTACCAGGAGCATGGTAAAGATAAAAAGATGGAACAGTCCGTAATAAGTCCTGACGCCACGGACATTGGTCAATCCGGCATCGTATTCATGCTCAAGGTAACTGATGGAATAGGCAGCTGAAGCAAGGCTCAGGAGAATCACGAGGGCCATGATGTATCCCGAAAGGGCGTCCATGGAGAAAGTGTCGCCCAGCGCCGATACGGTTCCTGACAGTGACAAAGCAATGGCCGGGGATGCGGCCACCGCAAGCGCAGTCGTTCCTCCAAGGCTCACATAGCCAACAACGCGAGGCTTCGTTATGTTATAACAAACAACAGCGGTAATGAGTGGTATGATCAGTATAAAAAGCACGTAAACCCTCACCTGCCCTGAACTCTGAGCTATCCTTTTAACACCGTCAGTTTATCCAGATCAGCAGAAGCAAAAGCCCGTTTTATCTGAATGGCAAAAATGCCCAGAATGATGACACCCATGAGCATATCGAAAAGCACACCGAGTTCTATCATCGTCGGCATACCGAATGTCAAAGAGAACCCCGCGAGAAAGAGACCATTCTCCATGAACAGAAGGCCGATGGCCTGCGTCAAAGCCTTCTTCCGGGTAATCATGACGAAGAGGCTGATGAGAATAACGGCGATAGAAATCTGGAGCACGTTTTTTGAAAAACCGGTGATAAAAATCCCCTCCTTCAGCGAAGCATAAACAACGGCTACCAGGACCCCGGAAATGGCCAGGGAAAGAGAGTTACTGAGGTAGGGCTGGATCTCATGGGTGACCCTCATCCGGCGCACGATCCCACGCAGGAAAAGCGGGATGATAATTCCCTTGGTTGCCAAGGTCAAGAGAGCCGCTATATAGAGGTGGGTTTCTCCCACAAGGACCGCGACAACGGCGATGAGGCCCGCGAGAAGCCAAGAGTTGACAGTATACGATTTCACGTAAGACTCGATGCTCTTGAAGGCATTTAAGATCACAGCTGTCAGGAGAATGCCGACGGAGATAAAATCAATAATGGAAAAAGCCTCGATCCAGGATTTCACGGCTCACCGTTCCAATTGTTTAATCGTCGTGCATTGCACGACGTTACTTCCCCATCATGATATGCGTTACGAGCGACAAAAACGCAAGAACAAACGCTCCGCCCAGGAGAGACGGCAGCTGAAAGAACCGCATTTTTGCCCGTGATGACTCAACAAGCGCCATCAAGAGCGTCATCCCGGTTACTTTCGCAGCATAAACCGCGACGGCCGCAGCGAGCGTCGCTGGATTCCCGGATTGTGCAATTCCCAGCGGAAAGAAAATATCGATTGCGAGTGTAAACAGTATCATCTGTTTCATGTAATGCGCCCACTCCATGAGCGCCAGATACCGTCCGGAATATTCAAGAATCATGCCTTCGTGAATCATGGTGAGTTCGAGATGGGTGTCGGGGTTATCAACCGGCACCCTGCCCGTCTCTGCAACGATCGCCACGATAAAAGCGGTTAGCGCGAGCAAGTGCGACGGTGAAAAAGCTGCGGGATGGACCGTGGCGATAAGCACAATGTTCGTGGAGCCGGCCGATATAGCGGCGGTAAAGAGCGCAAGCATCATCATGGGCTCCACCAGAATGGCGACCGTCATTTCCCTGCTGCTCCCCTCGCCCCCGAAACCCGTGCCAGCATCGAGTCCCCCAAGGGCCATGAAAAACCGGCCCAGCGCGAGCAGATAGATCAGAGTGATAACGTCTCCCATCATGCTGTAGGGCGATTCCGTTGACAGAACCGGGACAATGACGGCGGCCGTAGCAGTCGCCGTAAACACAATGTACGGCGTGGCTTTGAAAAGCCAGGATGTGGTTGTAGAGACGACCATATCCTTCTTCAGGAGCCGAAGGAGGTCATAGTAGGGCTGCAGCACGCCGGGGCCGACACGGCCCTGCATGTTCGTCTTCAGTTTCTTGATCATTCCATTCACCAGCGGCGAGAACAGAATTATTATGAGAAATTGGAGATATCCCATGGTATCGCGCTCAATTGACGCCTTCCAGAAACTCATGCTCCTTAACCCTGTTTTTAGGTTGCAAAAATCAAAAGCAAAATCAGGGTTATTAGTATATATGCAAGATACAAATTCAGACTGCCCGACTGCAGGAGCTTGGCCTTGCTGGCAACGGCTTGAATGAACCGGGTAGCTGGTTCGTAAACATAACGTTCAAAGAAAGGCGTAATCTCGCCTCCGTAGCGTATGGATTTGACGAAGAAGGGTTTTAGAAAATATTGTACTTTTATGTCACGGCTCGGGAGGTAAATACGCTTGTAAATGATCCGGATAGGTTTGGTAAAGGCTGTGGCCGTGTACTGCATCCGCGGTGTGAGCCCCGATATGCCGCAATCCCATGAATCGGCGTAAACAATCTTTCTTTTCCCACCCCTTATTCTGATGAACACCAGGACCGCGATCATCATGACGATCATGGTAACAAGCATGCCTATTGGTGACAGTGCAGCCGATGTCTGGCCGATACCTAACACACCGTGGTGCTCCAGCGTGGTTGACGCACCTGTCAGAAGATACACCGCGGGCATCAGAAGCGATAACGCCGGGCCGGGGATAAGGCCGAACACAAGACAGGGAACTGCAAGAATCGCCATGCCGGCCAACATAGAAAACGAAACTTCCTCTGCATCCCGCGACTTATCACTTCGCGGCGCACCGAGAAGGGTAATACCGAAAGCCTTCACAAACCCTGCCGCCGCAATAGCGCCGGTGAGAGCAAGAGCGGCTCCTCCGAGCGGTGACACGATTTTGGCCGTTATAGAAGGAGATTGATATCCGAGCAGAAGTGCCTGGTAGGTCAGCCATTCACTCACAAATCCGTTGAACGGCGGAAGCGCACAGATGGAGAGTGCACCACTTAGGAAAAACAACCCGGTCACGGGCATGCGCTTTAGCAGTCCGCCCATGTGCTCCATATTTCCCGTGCCCGAGCTGTGGATGATCGATCCAGCGCCAAGAAAAAGGACGCCTTTGAAAAGCGCATGATTCAGCACATGAAAAAGCGCTGCAGTCAGAGCAAGGGATGATAATGCCGCGAGTCCGTTACTCTTGAACATCATGGAGGCACCAATGCCAAGCAGGATAATACCGACATTTTCAACGCTGGAGTAAGCCAGAAAGCGTTTCAGATCGTTTTCGATGATGCCATAGAGGATCCCCAGTAACGCCGAAACCGCACCGACGGAGATGACTGTGATTCCCCACCACTCGGGACCCTGGCCCAGGACATCAAAGGATATCCGGAGGAAGCCATAAATGCCCATTTTGACCATGAGGCCGGACATCAATGCGGCAACGTGAGGAGGCACGACCGTGTATGCGCGGGGAATCCAGGTGTGAAGTGGAACGATGCCCGCCTTCGTTCCAAAACCGATAAGAGCGAAAATAAAGATAATCGTCTTGACCGCTGTCGGCATGGCAGTAATACCAGCCTTCATTCCTTCAAAATCCATTCTGTTGGTGGCCCGGTAGAGTATAAAGAAAAGCGCAATGATAAATGCTGTGCCGATATGGGTCATGACGGCGTAGAAGAGGCCCGCGCGTGACGCTTCCTCGCTCCGGTCGAGTGTTACGAGAAAATAGGATGCAATCGCCATCGTTTCCCAGGAGATCAGGAAAGTGAAGAGGTTCGCGGACAGCACGACTGCATACAGGCTCAATATCAGAACATTTATAAAAAAACCGGAAAGACTCGCGTAAACCGAGTTGCGCGTGAAGCCAATGGAATACACGGAAACCGCCGATGCGACCAGGGAGATGGTAATAATGAAAAAACCAGCTAGTGCGTCTCCTCGAAGGGAAAATTCGAATATCGATGATGAGGACAAAGCCTGGTAGGATACCGGCGTAATTCCAGTGAGAATCAGTCCTAGAAAAAGGAAGGTGAGCGAACCAGCGAGTGAGAAAAGATAAGGTATGAATCTGAAAGTCTTGACCGGGACAAGTGCACTGAGGGCTCCCACAGCAAACAATACAATACAAAAAAAAAGAAGTTGTTCCGTTTCCATCTTAAAAAATTTCTCGCTCTGTCAAAAATCGGGTTTTCAAAACCGTGCTACGACGCCGTAGTATATTCTATTACGCTTTTTTGTCAAGAAAAAACTCGAATAAAAGTCCGCTAATCCAGATAATCAGAGGGCTTTTTTGATTTGCAGGAATTTCCGGCGATCGGGGCGATCGCGGCAGCACCGCATCTCGGGATGGCGCTTATTTTGCCTCACCCTGAAACACCGGGCCGGTAAAGGCTTCACCGGAAACAAGCAGAGCAACGGCGAACCCAACGAACGCCACCAATGATCCCGACGACAAACAGCTCCTTGCCTCGGACTCCTGCAGGCTAGAGTATACGCTGCGGGGGTGAGCTTTTTGCATCATTCTTTAAGCACATTATTAAAGATGGTTCTTATCTGTTTGGTGAAGATTTCGTAATCATTAAGAAGCTGCTGCCCTGCAGATAATTTTCCGTCAGCATACCCCATGCGACGCGCGAGCAGTCGGAGTTCCTCTGGATTTTTGCTCAACCTGTTCGTCGCCTCATTTGAGATAATCCGCATCCTGCTCTCCAATTGAAGCAGGAACAAATAGGCTCGTCGCAGAACTGAGTGTTCTTCATCGGAAAGCAGCTTTTCTTTCTTTAGTGCCCACAGCGCGTCGTATGTTCCTGGAATTCGGACTCTTCGATGACGCCTCCCATGAAGAAGCTGGAAAAACTGCACCAGGAACTCGATGTCCACTATTCCGCCCGCTCCCTGCTTTATATTGTAATAAGAGTCGCTTTGCCTTCCAAGTTTCTCTTCCATCCTCCTGCGCATCGCGAGGATATCGCGGGCAAGAGCAGGCCTGTCAGCTTCACGATAGATCAGCTCCTGTATCGCTGAGCAGAATGCTGCGCCTACCGCACGGTCACCTGCGACGAACCGCGCGCGCATCATGGTCTGCAGTTCCCAAGTCTCAGCCTGGGAAGTATAATGGTATTTAAAGGCCTCGATGCTTTGTACAAGCGGGCCCTTGGTACCCGAAGGGCGCAATCTCGCATCCATGCGAAAGACGAAACCTTCACGCGTTATGGTTGATAGATAAGCGATCATCTTCTCCGCCATTTTGCTGTAGTACTCAAACGTGGAAAGACCAGCAGGGGGAACTCCTGCACGATCATTGGAATATACAAAGAGCACATCGAGGTCTGATCCGTAAGTCAATTCTCTCCCACCGAGTTTTCCCACACCGATGACGGCAAGTCCTCCGACAGAGATGCTGATGCCATACAGCCGTCCGGTTTCAGCAGCCGCCAGTCTAAGCGCCGCACCAAGACAGGCCTCGGCCAGTTTGGACAACTCATGCAACACGGCCGTAAGCTTCAGCCCTGACAGAAGGTCTGCCATGCCAATCCTGATTTCTTCAAGGTGTTTGAATCTTCGGAGGGCGTCTAGTTTCTCCGGCAATCCCCTTTCGTGACCCAGCATCTCATTGAGTCCCTCCATATAGCTCTTGATGGTCCCGACACCGGAAAATTTGTGGGACTCCAGCATGTTCTGGAGATAGAGGGGCCGGCTCACCAGCAGCCGCGACAGGTATTCGCTGCTGGCAAAAACAGCGACGAGCACCTTTATCGCCGAGGCATCGATATTGATAAGGGACTGAAATGTTTCCCATGACCCCTGCGCGGCAAGAAACGACTCCAGATGATTGAGCGCCATGTCAGGGTCGGTGGAAGAGACAATTGCCGCAAACAGCTGCGGGAAAATTTCCTGAAACAGTTTAAGGCTCCGGGGTGTCTGGTGCACAAACGCCGGGCCTTCCCGAAGCAGCATCAGGTTGCGATATGCCTTTCCAGGATCGAGGAATCCGTACTTTTCAAACAGTGCTAGCGCTTCCTGCTCAGTCCTGTCGGGATCGAGCAATAGACCGAAGTCGCCGGCAACAACGCCTCCCGCCGTCTCTTCACCGGTGAAGGCGAACAGATCATCGTAGATGCGCCGGACCCTCTGGGTATGCTCTGAATAGTCCCTCAACAGCAGCTCCGTTTCCCTGCCGGCTTCAAGGTATCCCGAACGGCGCGCAAGCGATCTCAGACTCTGTGCATCAGACGGCATTGTCTGCGTCTGGAGATCGTCGAGAATCTGGATGCGGTGCTCTATGGTGCGCAGAAAAACATATGCCTTTGACAGATACTCTTGTTCCTGATAGGTTATCAGCCCTTTTTGCGAAAGCGCATGGAGGGCTCTGAGCGCCGGCTTCTCCCGCAGGGACCGGTCTCGGCCGCCATAAATAAGCTGCAGTGCCTGGATGACGAATTCGATCTCCCTAATGCCGCCATACCCGAGCTTGACGTCCTTGTAGGTCTTCCCCTTCTGTTCCACATCCCTGTTAATCTTTTGTTTCATGTCGCGTATTTCGGCGATAGCACCGTAGTCCAGATATTTTCGGTAAACAAAGGGGGTGATCCGCTCTATGAATTCTCTACCGGTTCTCTCGTCTCCCGCGACCGGCCTCGCTTTAATAAGCGCCGATCGTTCCCAAGCCTTTCCCCATGATTCATAGTATATTTCATATCCGCCCAGGCTTTGGGCTAGCGGGCCTCGCTGTCCCTCGGGACGCAGACGAAGGTCCACGCGGAACACGAATCCATCCTCCGTCTTCTCACCGATGGCTGCATTTATTTTTTCCGCCAGCTTGATGAAGTACTGGTGATTCGTGATCCGGTTCGAAACCGTCCCGTCGGGAGATCTGATTCCTTCGGTCTCACCGTCAGCGGTATAAACGTACATGAGATCCACGTCGGAGCTGAAATTGAGCTCTCGTCCGCCGAGTTTTCCCATGGCAATGACCGCAAAGCCCGCTGCTTCCGGCATGTCCCCCGGAATTTCAACCATAGGCTTACCGTATCGCATGAGAAGCTCCCGATTGGCCCTTTCGAATGCCGCCTGGAGGCTCACCTCGGCAAGATCTGAGAGGTCCGTTATCGTCTCCTGAAGATCAGCCTTTTCGAGCAGGTCGCGCAGGCCGATCTTGAGCATCTCCTGTTTTCTAAAAAGGCGAAGTGACCGGAAGAAAGCCTTGGTTTCTCCCCCCTCGTCGATCATCCCCGCAAGTCGCTGCGATAGTATCGCCTTGCCGACGGGATAGTTAATATAGTCGGGATCTGAGAACAGCACCAGAACGTTATCGGCGTTTGCCATAAGATAGGTTGAAAAGAAGCGGCTTGCGCCGAAAATTATGACAAACTGCCAGAGAACGTCACGTCTCGCACGGCAACACGAAACAAAGAGCCCAACGTCGCTGAGACTATCCACAAAACGTTCCAGGTTATTGAGGGCCATGTCGGGATCGGCGGCTTTGGACAAACTCGCGAAAAAAACCGGCGCAAGGGCGTCATATCCCTCGACGCCGAGCTTTGCGGAGAGAAGCTCAAGGTTCTTTATAGCCTGCGCATCATTCTCAATGCCAAGTTTACGTAGCTGCTCTCTGGAAGTTCTTATCTGATTGTCAAAAGTCATTTTTTATATTATACTTGCAAGCAGCGGGAGATACAAGCAGGACGCCGGTGCGGAAGATATACGGAGAATCCGGTACTCCGGCAAGAAAACCGGCTGCTTGATTCGTTTCCCGTGCCGCCTATGAATCAACTACGAGACAACGAGCGATGTTATGTGTGCGGCAAAAAAAATCCTGGGGGTCTTGCCGTCGATTTTGTGATCAACGCGGAAGCACGCAGCATAAGCGCTGTGTTTACACCCTCGGACATTCATCAGGGCTACGAAGGAATCGTCCACGGCGGCATCCTCTCCTCCCTTCTCGATGAAGCCATGGTCAAGCTAGCCTTCAACCTCGGGATTCCTGCTGTAACCGCCGAGATCATTGTTACCTTTAAAGCGCCTGCCACCCCGGGAATAGAGCTCTTCATCACGGGAATGATCACCCAGGAAACAAAAAAGCTGATCCTCGCCGAAGCAAGAATAGAACGCGGTCCGGTCGTCATCGCGAAAGCGAAAGGTAAACTGTTGAGAATCGGTCCGGTAACGAGGGTCCGGAGTCCGGAATAATAAAAAAAAGTCCACTTGAGCTACAAACTCCGAACTATAATTATGAACTACACCCACAAACAAATCACCGACCTTATCAAAATCCGACTCGGTAAGCCGATGCTAGTGCGCGAGATCATGCGCCACCTCAGACTCACGGCGGATGACCGGCGCGAACTCAAGCAGGTTCTGAAGGAACTTGTGGTGAGCGGCGAAATCATCAAGACCCGCGGAAACCGGTACGGTTTACCCGAGAAGATGGACCTCGAAACTGGAGTGTTCCAGGCCCATCCCCAGGGCTACGGGTTCGTCATGCCGGGAAAGAAAGGCAAGACCGACATTTACATCTCCGCGCAAAGCCGGATCGATGCCATGGATGGCGATACAGTCATAGCGCGGGTAACACCGCCGACAGGCAAAAAGAAAATCTCCGGAAAAAGGGAAGGCGTGATCATCCGCATTCTTGAGCGTTCGCGCAAAAGGGTCGTTGGAATGTACGATGTCCCCGGCACGAAAACCGGAGTATACGGCTACGTTATGCCCTTTGATGCAAAATTGACCCATGACCTGGTCGTCAGCAGAGAGCATTCTGGGGAGGCACAGCCAGGTGACATAGTCTCCGCCGAGATCACAGCCTATCCTCTGCATGGCAGGCCGCCTGAAGGCAAAATTATCAAAATAATTGGCAAACCCGGCCAGCCGGGCATCGATTCCGAACTGATCATCGAACAATATGAGCTTCCCGTCCTGTTCTCCCCTGCCGCACTGCGTGAAGCGGAAGCGATTCCCCAGCAGGTGTCACCCATTATGCGCCGGGGTCGACGCGATCTGAGGGCCTTGCCTACAGTGACCATCGATGGCGAAAAAGCGCGCGACTTCGACGATGCCGTCTCGATCGAAAAGATCAAGACAGGCTACCGGCTCCATGTCCATATCGCCGACGTGGCTCAATATGTCAAAGAAGGCACGCTGCTCGACGAAGAGGCATATCAGCGGGGAACGAGCGTGTACCTGCCCGATCGAGTCATTCCTATGCTCCCCATACAGCTCTCGAACGGCATATGCAGTCTGAACCCCAACGTCGATAGGATGACACTCACTTGCGAGATGGACATATCGCCAGTCGGTGCCGTTTTGCGGTACGATATTTACGAAAGCGTCATTAACAGTAACGAGCGGATGACTTACACTGCGGTTCGTGAAATTCTTGTGGACCGTAATTCGGCGCAGAGGACGCGGTACGCCAGCTTGATTCGAGAGTTCGAGCTTATGGCGGAACTGATGGAAATCCTGCGCGCCAAGCGGGCGAAGCGGGGAAGTATCGACTTCGACTTGCCCGAGCCGGAAATCGTCCTCGACCTCCAGGGCCGGATGACCGACATCATCCAAGCGGAACGCAACATGGCTCATCAGATCATCGAGGAATTCATGCTCGCCGCGAACGAAACTGTAGCAACCCATATCGAGAAGAGGGAAACACCTTTCATCTACCGCATCCATGAAGATCCAGACGAGGACAAGATGGCGGACCTCGTGGAATTCCTCGCCACACTCGGCATTTTGCTTCCCGCGGGCAAGAAAATCAAGCCGATCCATCTCCAGAAAGCGCTAGCCCGGGCCAAAGGCACCCCTGAAGAAACACTGATCAACACCGTGCTGCTGCGCACGATGAAACAAGCACGCTATTCCTCCGAGAACGCCGGCCACTTCGGCCTTGCATCCGAAACCTACACCCACTTCACCTCCCCGATTCGACGCTACCCGGATCTCATCGTGCACCGGATTCTGAAGGCGGACATGAAAGGCATGCTGAAGGATGAGAGATATGCCGATCGACTTGGCGCGATGCTGCCCGAAGCCGCGGCGCACTGTTCGCAGCGCGAACGCAAGGCCATGGAAGCCGAACGCGACGTGATCACTATGCTGAAACTCCGATTCATGGAGGACAAGCTGGGCGAGGTGTACGAAGGCATCATTACCGGCGTGGCTCAATTCGGTTTTTTCGTACAGTTGCGCGATCTCTTCGTAGAGGGATTGGTCCATGTCTCGGCGTTGACTGGTGACTACTACCACTACATTGAGAAGTTGCATTGCCTTCGCGGTGAACGGAAAAAATGCGTCTACCGAATCGGCGATACTGTCAGGGTATGCGTCGACCGCGTGGATACGATCCGGAAGAGAATCGATTTCTCGCTCGAAAGCGAGTAAAAGGGGGGGGTACTAAACTTCGATGAAGGAGGAGGATTTCCTTATGAGGGATTTCGAATAAATTGCGACTGTTATCGAATAACTGGTCGAAACCCTCGTTGCACATTCCTCCCTCTTCTAAGGATGTTGTCAAGTTTTTTAAAGATGGACCTATAATCAACGTTGTTTTCTTTATCCCTACCGCAAACTTTTAATCCGTTATGTAAGCTGAAAAATGCCGTGCGGGCTGCGCTAATAAAGTATTCAAAGACCCTCTAATCCGCTATAGATTAATAGTCGTCTCACGGTCCTCCGCAGTCAGTCCCCTGCTGTAGTCAGCCACTTTCTGCGGCTCGGCGGCATCGTATATTTTTGCATAGGGATCACTAACGAGCAATTCAAGGGCTCGGTTCACGATTGCGTTGTCTTCCAAGGCGATATTTTTTAGATGGACGCCATCCTTGGTCACGGAAAAAGAACGGAACGAGCAGGGATAGGTCACGATGGCTGGATCGGAAACATAGGTAATTCTCCCCGCAGTTGTAACTTTACTAGCGTGATGATGGCCTGAGACGACGAGCCTCACATTCGGATACTGCTCGAGGATGCTTCGCACCTTGTCGCTGTTCCTGACCATCCAGACACCCCACTCGGGACCGCTGTCTTTCCCGGTTGTGGGCATCAGTAGCTGGTGAGTGAATACCATGATAAGTTTCGCCTGCCTGTTTTCGTTTAGTTCATTTTCTAGCCATTTCAGGCCCGCCGCGCTTGCGAGACCATGAGGCTTCCCATCGACTGTCACGTCAAACCCAATAGCTCGGACACCGGGAACGGGATTGAAAGCCCAGGACGAGTTTCCCGGCCTGAGCCCGTTGCCGCTCCAGGCCTTGAGGTATTCCTCGCGGCCTAGTTTGGAAACACCGGCGACGGGGGAGACCTCAGTATTACCAAGCAGGATATAGTAGGGCATGCTAAGGTGCTGCGAAGTCCATTCCTGAAACACGCTCAACGATGCTTTGTCCCGGGCGCCGTAATGAATCTGATCTCCACCGAATACCACAAAATTGAGTTTCGGAAGCCGGACAATCTGACGGAGTGCCTCAATGAACAGAGGTACGCTCTTCTCGCGGTATTGCCAAGTGCTATCTCCGTCGACGTCGAGATGTAGGTCCGTGATGTGAGCGAAATTGAATCGGGTAATGTCTATCGCCTCAGCAAAAGGAACGAACAGCTCTCCTGCCGCAAGCGCGATGCCGGCAGCCGCGATTTCCTTCAAAAATGTTCGCCTGTTCATGAGCACCTCGATTGGATTTTTTTATTCGTACATCTATGGGCAGCAAACCGGACAGAGACGAGAGCGTAGCCAGATGATATGGCTGTCAAGTTGACATATTCTCAAGCGGATGTCAAGGGCAAAAAAGCCGATTAATAACGGCAATGGATTGTTGAAATTCCCGCTCGGCTATGCTATGTTAATCTTCATGAAGGAGTTGCTCAGGCAGTTGCCCTCGATTGACGATATTTTGAAGGAAGACAGGACGCTTGCGTGGCTTGAAACGTACCCAAGGGTCCTGGTACTCGAAGCAATCAGGACTGCCGTCGATAGACGACGAAAAGCAATCCTTCAGTCAGCAGCGAAAGAGGCCGACCGCAAGGCTCCTTCCCTGAATGCTGTCCTCGATGATGCCGAAGTTATTCTTCGGGAATTATCCGAACCAAGCCTCAGACCCGTTATCAATGCAACCGGCGTTGTCGTCCATACGAACCTCGGACGGTCTATTCTGTCGGAAAAAGCGCTTCGGAGAATCGCCGAGGTGAGTCGGAGTTACTCGAATCTTGAATACGACATTCTCGCCGGCGAGCGGGGAAAACGCTACGTTCATGTAGAGAGCACGCTCAGGCGACTCACCGGCGTTGAAGCTGCAACGGCTGTGAACAATAACGCAGCCGCTGTTCTTCTCTGTCTCAATACACTTGCCCGCGGGAGGGAGGTCGTTGTGTCCCGGGGCGAACTGGTTGAGATAGGCGGCTCCTTCCGCGTGCCCGATGTGATGGAGCGAAGCGGTGCCATTCTTCGTGAAGTCGGGACCACGAACAAGACCCACCTGAAAGACTACGAAAAAGCTCTTAACGATCAGACGGCTCTGATCCTGAAAGTCCATACAAGCAACTACAAAATCGTTGGCTTCACTGAGGAAGTTTCTCCTGAAGAGCTTTCCCTGCTCGGCAGAAAACACCGTATTCCGGTCATGTGGGACCTGGGCAGCGGCAGTTTCATTGACCTTTCAATCTATGGCGCGGGCAGCGAACCCACCGTGCAGCAGGCTATCGATTCCGGCGTCGACATAATCACATTTAGCGGTGACAAGCTCCTAGGCGGTCCACAGGCGGGCCTTATCCTTGGCAAGAAATCCTATCTCGACCCAATTAGGTCCAACCCCCTCGCCCGCGCGCTTCGGATCGACAAACTTACCCTTGCCGCGCTTGACACCACACTCAATGAGTATTTGGACAAGGAAAAGGCTGTGCGGGAAATTCCAACGCTCTGGATGCTGACCCAGCCCCTTAGCGAAATTGAACGTAAAGCCTTGCTTTTGGAAAAGGGCTTTCAGAATATACACGATGAGGGGCTGTCGGTATCAATGCAGAATGACCGCTCCCAGAGCGGCGGCGGTGCGTTGCCAACCGGAAATTTCCCGACAAAAACTGTCTGCATACGGCACAGGCGTCTGAGCGCGAACCGGATCGAAATGAGCCTCCGCCTCGGCCAGCCGCACATCATCACGCGAATCAAAGAAGGCATGGTCATTTTTGACCCGCGAACGCTGAATGATGAGGAAATCGGAAAAATCGTAGAAGCAATGGGGAGAATTCTCGAGGAAACAGCATGCTAGCTGGTAGGCTTGGGAATATATTCTGCGTTTGTTCTTTGTCTTCATGCCTTCGCCTATCTACCCTGTATTGTTAACATCTTCTGCCTCATGAAATACATCATCCTCGGCACTGCCGGACATATTGACCACGGGAAATCCAGCCTGGTAAAAGCTCTCACCGGCATTGACCCGGACCGCCTCAAGGAAGAGAAAGAACGGGGCATCACCCTTGACCTAGGTTTTGCTTCCCTTGACCTCCCCAGCGGCAGCCGCCTTGGCATCGTTGATGTGCCCGGACACGAGGGGCTGATCAAAAACATGCTCGCCGGTGTTGGCGGAATCGACATCGTCATGCTCGTGATAGCCGCCGACGAGGGCATCATGCCCCAGACGCGCGAACACCTTGCTATCTGCGATTTGCTGCATGTCAAAAAGGGACTGATCGTCCTGACAAAAACAGACCTCGTTGAAAAGGACTGGCTTGCCCTGGTCCAGGACGAAGTGCGTGAATATGTAAAAGGCACATTCCTTGAGAATTCCCCTCTCGTCCCGGTTTCGTCAAAGACCGGTGAGAACCTTTCCCTCCTCGTGCAGGTACTCGACGGATTGGCCACAGAGGTCTCCCCGAAATCACCAAACGGAATCCTGCGCCTCCCGATCGACCGTGTTTTCACCATGAAAGGATTCGGCACAATCATCACCGGCACCCTGCTCTCGGGCACGATTAGCACGGAACAAGAGGTGCAAGTCCTGCCCCGGAACATCAGAACCAAGGTTCGCGGCATTCAGTCCCATAATCTGGTGGTTCAGCGCTCTGTTGCTGGACAGCGCACGGCCGTTAATCTCCAGGGCGTCGACAAGGACCAGATTTCTCGCGGCGACATTATCGTGAGCGCAGGCTTTTTGACGCCGACTAAGACGCTCGATACGAAACTCTATTTGCTCAAGCAGGCCCCTCGGGGACTCAAGACCGGAGCGCGCATCCGCTTTTACAATACGACCCAGGAAGCTATGGGCAGAATTACCCTTCTCGGAATGAACGAAATCTCCCCTGGCGGCGAGGCCTATGCTCAACTCCGCCTCGAACAACCCGTGATTCTTCAGCACGGCGACCGGTATATCCTGCGTTTTTATTCTCCCATGGAGACATTGGGCGGAGGCATGGTCTTGAACCCCCACACGCGAAGGCATAAACAGACGTCCATGGAGCAATCGATCAAGAATCTCGGTGTCCTGGAGAAGGGAAGCCTCGAGGATATAATCGAAATCTTCGTTTCCGGAAAAGGCCTCACTGGCATGACAGAGGCCGAGTCAATCGGAGCAATTGTTGCCGACAAACAAGAAATCCTCGCGGCACTCGCCTCTCTAACCCAGTCAAAGACACTACTCAGGGTCGACAATCTGTATGTTCATGCTTCGCAGCTTTTGACGCTCGAAAATAAAATTCTGGATCTTATCAACCGGTATCATAAGGACAATCCGCTCAAGCCGGGCATTGATAAAGAAGAGCTGAAAGGCATGCTCAGGATGCGACTTCCCGCCAAGATCCTGAACCTGGTGGTCGACGAATTGGTCAAAAAGAAGCTGATCGAAGTAGAAGGTCCGAAGCTCAAGGTCCCGGGGTTCAAGGCTGCATACGGCGCGATCCAGGATGAGGTCAAAAACAAGATCGTAAAGGCGATCAGAAAGGGCGGCACCCAGCCTCCAGTCCGTGAAGAACTTCCTGCACTGTTTGGTATCAGCGAGAAGGACGCCAGGGACCTGCTGAAGCTCCTTGCCGAGGAAGGCCGCACGGTCAGGATCAATGATTCCCTCCATCTCGATAAAGAGATCCTCGAGAAAGTGAGGGATGATCTCAAAAGACATCTCGAAGAAAAAAAAGAGATCACCATGGCGGAATTCCGCGATCTTGCCAGAACTTCCCGCAAATTTGCCGTGCCTCTCATGGAATATTTCGATTCCTTGAAGCTCACCCAACGGGTCGGAGACAAAAGAGTATTGAGAGGCTGAGGGACAGCTTGTCAGAATCCGCTTACGCAACACCATGAACGAAGCGGCCTTTTCCAATCTGATGCCGCAGAAAGGCGCTGTTATGAAATTATCCGATATGGTCAGGCAGGCACTTGAAAACAAGGGGTATCGCAATCTAAAGGATGCATCAAAGGCCCTTGGGCTAAGCCCGGAGCTCCTGCGGGTCACGATGAACAAAGGCCATATTCCGAAGGACAAAACCCTCATCTTGATCGCGAATAAGCTCGGTCTGGATAAGACTGTCCTGATCCTGACTGCCCACCAGGAAAAAGTACCCTTCGAGGTAAAGGGTTTTTTTCTCGCGCCGTCAGAGACAAAATTACGACGGGAGAAACGTAAATATCCGCTTTCCGAGGAGCAATGCAATTACCTCGCGAGGATCATGAGCACCGAGGAAATCCACATAATAAGAAAGCTGCGGCAGGTTTCTGAGGAAGCTAAGATTCAGGTCATGGGTTACATCGACTACATGTTTGTATCAAAGAAAAAGGAATAATGGCGAACGACGGCGCTGTTCCCTTCACCGGGGTGCGGCGCGGACGCGCATCCCCATCGCCTTGTTTCCCCTCTATTGCATTTCCATACAAATCCTGTCGGTGTTATACTTTGCATGAAGGAAGATAATCGGAATTATGCGGAACATTTCGATACTCGAAACACTCTTCATTGCTCTCCGCCACCGGAATTTCCGCTTGTTCTGGTGGGGTCAGCTCGTTTCCCTCATCGGGACCTGGATGCAGAACGTGGGCCAGGCGTGGCTCGTACTGGAACTGACCCATTCCTCCTTCAAGCTCGGTGTGATCTCGGCGCTACAATTCCTGCCCATACTGTTCCTTTCCTTCTTCACAGGGCCCTTCATTGATTACATCCCGAAGCGAAGGATCATCATTGGAACCCAGACGGCCATGATGCTGTTGGCCTTCATTCTTGCTGTCCTCGACTGGACCGGCACGGTCCGCTTCTGGCACATCGTCATTCTTGCCTCACTCCTCGGGGTCGTCAACACCATCGACATGCCGGCCCGGCAAGCGTTCATTATCGAGATGGTTGGTAAGGAAGACCTCATGAATGCCATTGCTCTCAATTCCTCCATATTCAATGCTGCGCGTGCCGTGGGACCGGCTATTGCCGGTTTGCTCATCGGCGCGGCTGGTACCGCATTCTGTTTTTTCGTGAACGGCCTTAGCTTCCTGGCCGTGCTGTGGGGCCTTCTTCTCATGCAGTTCGACGAACCTGCCGGTGGATTTCGGAAGTCCCATCATATTATGGAAGATATCAGAGAGGCCGTAACGTACATCAGGAATACGCCTGTCGTTCTCGTTACAATACTTCTTGTGTCCGTTATCAGCATCTTCGGCACTAATTTCAATGTCCTGGTTCCCGTTTTCGCCAGGCAGGAACTGCATCGCGATGCGACAGCGTTCGGATTCCTCATGTCTTCCTTTGGATGCGGCGCGTTGATCGGGGCCGTGTCTCTTGCCGCATTGAGCCGCTCAGGGCCTAAGCCCTTTATGCTGCTTGGCGGCGGCATGGGATTATCGCTTTTCCTGATACTGATAGGCTTTCAGAGATCTTTCGGTTTGTCGGCCCTGCTGCTTGCACTGTCGGGCTGGGCCATGGTCACGTTTTTCGGTTTGGCAAACACCACAGTCCAGTTGAACACTGAAGACCGGCTCCGCGGTAGAGTGATGAGCATCTACACGCTGGCCTTTGGGGGGCTGACGCCTTTTGGCAGCATGTTTGCGGGCTCTTTCGCCAATTGGTTCAAAGCGCCTCACACTTTCGCCTTAGGCGGGCTGATCTGCGGCATCGTATTTCTGGTCGCCATTTTGAACCAGTCTAAAATTGCAGCATGGCGGGGTTCTTCAGCACAGTGACCCCCCTCCTCCGCCGGCATTTCGTTGATTTTTATTTATGACCGCTTCACATTTTTTGAATGACGTCCTTGTACTGTCCGTCACCGTCATTTCGTATATCTTATATCGTACGGCTGCGGTTTTCTCTGCCGAGTTCATCATGATTATGTAGCAGCAGATTTCGACGACTTGAAGCATGTCAGCAATACATATGGGCATCAGGTAGGCGACTACGTGCTCAAGGCGGAGTCCGATAATCTGAAAGCCCAATTACTGCAAGGTGACACCTTCGACGCTACAAAAGAGTGGATAATACCCTCTATCAGCCAAAACGTTGTGGCAAAAACAGCGTTAACCGTTCTTTTGATGCCAACAAATTGAATTGTCAGCGCCTGACCAAATTCTCTGAATCCCTTCCCCTCATTTTAGCCGGTAATGTGGTATCATATCATCCATGCAGGACCAAGAAATGACCATTTTGCGCGAGCTGATCATTCTTCTCGCAGTGTCGCTTCCAATCACTTACCTCTTTCATAGGGCAAGACTTCCGGCTCTTGTGGGGTTTCTGATTACGGGTGTGCTTATCGGACCTTACGGAGCTTCTCTGATCACCGAGACGCGGGTTGTCGAGCGTCTTGCTGATGTCGGCGTGGTTTTGCTCCTCTTTGCCGTGGGACTCGAATTTTCCATCGAGGACATCCTGAAATCGAGCCGCCAGTTTTTTATTGGCGGCACAACACAGGTGCTGCTCACAATTGCGGCAATCGTTAGCATCGCGGCAGCGCTGCGTTATCCCATGCCCCAGGCAATCTTCTTCGGATTTCTAGCGTCATTGAGCAGCACGGCCATCGTCCTCAAGATGTATTCAGATCGCGCCGAACTTGATACAGCCCACGGTAGGCTGGGCACCGGCATCCTCCTATTCCAGGACATCGCCGTTGTGCCTATGATGCTTATGCTTCCCGTTCTCGGCCAAGCGAGCGCTGCAGGAGCCGTTTCTCTCCATTCGATCCTGTTTTCACTGGGTAAGGCCGTCCTGGGTCTTGTGGGCGTTTATATCGCTGCGCGCCAGGCGGTGCCGTTCCTCCTCCACCAGGTAATCCGGCTCAGGAACCGCGAAATGTTTTTTCTCCTCGTGGTGCTCCTCTGCCTCGGCACGGCCTGGGTCACCTACAGTCTCGGACTGTCGCTTGCCCTCGGCGCTTTTCTCGCCGGGCTCATCATCTCTGAATCGGAGTATAGCCACCACATCGTAGCCGAAATCACACCTTTCCGGGATTATTTCGCCAGCATTTTTTTCATCTCTGTTGGCATGTTGCTGCACACCTCCTACTTCTGCGCTCACTGGCTGATGCTCGTCGCGATGGCGCTCCTTCTGATTGTCCTGAAAACAGGGTTGGTGGCCACCACCGCAGCTCTGCTGCGGTATCCGCTCCGCAGTTCACTGCTCGCGGGATTCGGTCTTGCACAGATCGGTGAATTTTCCTTTCTCCTTGCCCAACAGGGTCATGACCGGGGTCTGATGGGCACGGATATTTTCCAGACGTTCGTGAATACCTCGATTCTGAGTATGCTCGCTTCCCCTTTCCTGATCCAGGCCGGTCCATGGATTACGGCGCTATGGACAGGACGGGCCAGCGATGACCGGGACAGGCGCAACTCCTGCGGCCTTACTGGCCACACGGTTATTGCGGGATACGGGCTGAATGGAAGAAACCTGGCAAAAACGCTCAAAGCGACTCATATACCCTATGTGGTTCTTGAAGTGAATGCGGACACTATTCGCAAAGCACGGGAAGAAGGAGAACCGATCATCTACGGCGATATCACCCGTCAAGACGTGCTAAAACGGGCGGGAGTGGACTGCGCCAAAGTCATTGTCTTTGCGATCTCAGACCATGCGGCAACACGAATGTCCATTCGCCAAGCGCGCCAGCTCAACCCGGCGATCTTCATCCTCGTCAGAACCCGCTATGCCGCTGAAGTAGACGAACTAATCCGTCTCGGTGCGAACCAGGTTATCCCTGAGGAATTTGAGACATCTATCGAAATATTTTCGCGGGTGCTGCACGAGTATCATATCCCAGGCAATATCATAGCAAATCAGATCCAGTTCATAAGGTTCGGTGGATACAAGATGTTGCGCGGACTTTCCCTAGATCAGGAGCATCTCGGACGCGTTTCAGCGCTCCTAGCTGGTGCGACGGTGGACAATATCCAGCTCGAATCGGACTCTCCTGCCGCAAGGAAGACGCTTCGCGACCTCGATATCCGGAAAAATTCAGGGGCCACGGTTATCGCCATAGCGCGGAACGGGGAAGCAACCACCAATCCCGCCCCGGATTTCATGCTCCAACCCGACGATATTGTTGTACTCATCGGATCGCACCGCGACCTAGACATGGCTGTGAAGCTTTTGACGCGAAAGATGGAATAATACAATAATGCACTTCGATAGACAACCTGCGTAGACATAATGGTTGGCAGTTGAAAATCAAGTGACCTGCCCCTTGCAACGTGGGTTATAATTGGAAATCCGGTTCCCAATTACAGAGCCACAACCAAGGAGGCAGGTCATGAAACATTCTACCATTTTTGTTGGACTCGA